>CAVQPC010000087.1:0-159521 GCA_963714585.1 uncultured Methylomirabilota bacterium | reverse complement strand
CCAACCCGATCATCGATGAACTGCGCGGCAAGATCGAGATCGTGGAAGAGCCGCGTTACAGCCGCGAATATCTGGAAGCCGACAAGCGTTCCATCGCCAACGCGCTCCAGGTGTTCTTCAAGGACGGCACCAGTACCGAGAAGATCGAAGTGGAATATCCTATCGGCCACCGCCGTCGTCGCGCCGAAGGCATCCCGGTGCTGGAACAGAAGTTCCTGAGCAACCTGCGTACACGCTTCCCCGAGCATCGCTGCCAGCAGATCATGGCGCTGTGTCTCGACAAGGCAAAACTGGAAGCGACGCCGGTCAATACCTTCATGGAAATGTTGACGATCAACTAAGAACGGCGTGCCATTCCGGCGGAGGCCGGAATCCAGATGAAACAAACAGGCTCCCGCGAAAGCGGGACAACAAATTTGTTTGGTCTGCTACGCAGGTTATTTTTTACTGGATTCCGGCCTCCGCCCCGGAATGACGATAAAGGGAGGGTGGAGATGAGCTACCAGGCAGAATACGACCGTTCGATGAAGGATCCGGAGGGCTTCTGGCGCAAGCAGGCCGAGGACCTGGACTGGTTCAAATTTCCGCAGAAGATCCTGACGCACGATGCCGACGGCATCGGCTACTGGTTCGCCGACGGGGAGATGAACACGGCCTACATGGCGCTGGACCATCATGTGAAGAACGGGCGCGGCAACCAGCTTGCGCTCATCTACGACTCTCCCGTCACCAACACCAAGGCGCAGTACACCTACGCCGAGCTGACCGACGCGGTGGCACGCACCGCCGGGATGCTGGCCGACCTGGGCGTAGTGAAAGGCGACCGCGTCATCATCTACATGCCGATGATTCCGGAAGCGGTCATCAGCATGCTGGCGGTGGCGCGTCTGGGTGCGATCCACTCCGTCGTTTTCGGCGGCTTCGCGCCGCCGGAACTGGCGTTGCGCATCGACGATGCCAAACCCAAAGTCATCCTCACGGCCTCCTGCGGCATCGAGGTCAAGCGCATCATCGAATACAAACCGCTGATCGACAAAGCTTTCGAGCTGGCAAAACACAAGCCGCAAAGTTGCGCCCCCGCCCAGGCCAATCATCGCCGGGCGGCCGTCCAGGACCCACGCCAGCGCCGGCAGCGCCAGCGCGGCCACCAGGGCCGACAGCGAGGAATAGCGCGTGAGGCCCGCCACGCAAAGCCAGATCAGGAGCAGGAGCCCGCCCACCGCCGGCATGGCGACGAGCACCACACCCAGCGTCGTGGCAACCCCCTTGCCCCCCCGGAATCCCAGGCTGACGGGAAAGACATGACCCAGGACCGCCGCCAGCCCCATAAGCGCCAGGACGGGCGGCGCGGCGCCTGCGGCTCGCCCGATGGCCACCACCGCCGCACCCTTTCCCATGTCCCCGGAGAGGGTCAGGACCGCCGCACCCTTCCCGACGGCCCGCAGCACGTTGGTGGCCCCGATGTTCCCGCTCCCCACTCGCCGGAGGTCCACCCCGCCCAGGGTGCGTGCCACCAGCATCCCGAAGGGGACCGCCCCCAAGAGGTAGGCCACGGCCACCAGGATCACCTCACCCATCACGACTCACCGCCTCAACCCTCGCCGGGACGCACACGCGCCCTCCCGGCCCCACCTGGTCCCGCGGTCCGCTCCGCCTCACTTCATCAGGTCGATGGACCGCCAGAACTTCCGGAAGTAGATCACGCCGGAGGTCAGGGAGAGCAGGATGGCCACACCCAGCGCAGCCCGGCCCAGGGAGAGCGCCGCGGCGGGCCAGTTCAAGATCAGGAGGGCCACCGCGATCACCTCCGCGACCATGGTAGCCTTGCCGAAATCGCTGGCCTGGATGACGACGCTCTGGGAGGCCGCGATCGCCCGCAGCCCGGTGATGGCCAGGTCCCGGCCCACGACCAGGACCACCATCCAGGCATCGACCCGGCCCACCTGCACCAGGGAGATGAGGCTTGCCGAGATGAGCAGCTTGTCGGCCACCGGGTCCAGGAGCTTCCCCAGGGTGGTGACCTGGCGCATGCTTCGGGCGAGCCGGCCGTCCAGCCAGTCGGTGAGGACAGCCGCCAGAAACACCGCCGCGGCCGTGAGGTTGTACGGCCGCGGCACCACGATCAGGAACACCACCAGGACCGGCACCAGGAAGATCCGGACCAGGCTCAGGGCATTCGGAAGATTCACGCCACCCTCGCGGCTCGCCTAGGCCGCCGGACCCAAGTCTTGCACCACGTCCTTCACGATCTGGACGTCGATCCGCTCCCGCTTCCTGAGATACCCCTCCAGCAGGGCGTTGTCGCAGATCGTATTGATCAAGCGGGGGATCCCCTGAGAGTCCTTGACGATCTGGTCCAGGACGTCATCCGAGAAGATGTCCCGCGTGGCCCCGGCCACCTTCAAGCGGTGGCGGATGTAGGCCTTGCTGGTCTCCGGTTTGAGCGAGGTCAGGCGGCACTTCACCGCGACCCGCTGCACGAGCGGCGCGTCCAGTGCCAGGGTGGCCTCCAGATTCGGCAGCCCGAAGAGGATGAAGGTAATGAGCTTGCTCCCGGGCACCTCCAGGTTCAGGAAGCCGCGCAGCTCCTCCATCAACTCCTGCTGCTGGAGCATGTTGGCCTCGTCGATCAGGACGACCGCCCGTCGGCCAAGCTGGTGCAGCTCCACCAGTCGCTGGTAGATCTGCGTCAAGATGGCCACCTTCTGCTCGGCCACGGACTCGACCCCGATCTGGGACGCGATCCGGCGCAGCAGCCACTCAGACGAGATGGTGGAGTGGATGATCACCAGGAGCGCCGACTCGTACTGCTGGTCGTCGAGCTGGTCGAGCATGCGGCGCGCCAGCGTGGTCTTCCCGGTCCCCACATCCCCGATCACCACCGCCAGCCCCTTCATGGTGCTGGCGGCATGCATGAGCCTGGCCAGGACCTCCGCGTGCTGGTCCACCTCGAAGAAGAACCGCGCATCCGGGGTGTTGGAGAACGGCTGCTCGCGCAGGTGGTAGAACTGCTCGTAGCTCATCGGCGGCTCACCCTGGCAGGCATCAGATGAAGGAGATCTTCTTGTTGTCGCTCGCCCGCCGAGGCGCCGGCGCCGCCCCGGTCGGGCTGGGCGTCACCGGAGGCACCCGGCGCCGCTGCAGACGATCCTGGAGCGTCTGGACGCGCATGCGCACGTCCCGGAACCGGGCGTCCTCCTTGAGGAGCAGCTCGTATTGCTCCAGAGCACGGGCCAGATTCCCCTTGGTCTCGTAGGCCACACCCAGATCGTATCGGAGCGTGTGGTACGCCTCGCGCGGATGCCCGCTCACGTCGAGGCCCGTGCAGAACTCGGCGATGGCCTGATCCGCCTGGCCAATGGCGAGAAAGCAGAGGCCCAACAGATCGGCACAGGCAATCGCCCGCGTCGGGTCATGGGCCGCCAGCCGGAACTCCTGGACCGCCTCCTCGTACAGCTCCATCTCCTTGTAGGCGATCCCCAAGTTATAATGGGTCTCGTAGTCCTTCTCGTCCAGATGCTCGCGGACGCCCTTCTGAAATTCTTCGAGCAGGCCGTCTATCAGGGGGCCGCTCGCAGGTGCCCCGCC
The DNA here is from genome assembly GCA_963714585.1 of uncultured Methylomirabilota bacterium. GTDB lineage: Bacteria > Methylomirabilota > Methylomirabilia > Methylomirabilales > 2-02-FULL-66-22 > 2-02-FULL-66-22. The sequence continues at coordinate 155,933 of CAVQPC010000087.1, read as the reverse complement.
CCCCTCCGCCAGCCTCAACTCCTGCGCCAGCTCGGCGCCCAGATTGACGAATCCCTCGGGTCCGGGCACCTTCGCGTCGTCCCGCACCGTAAACTGCGGCGCCACCTCCCCACGCGAACTCCCGCGGTCCTGCGCAGGTTGCGCATACGGATCCTGGGGCAGCCACTCCGCCGCGCCGGCTGGCCCAGCCGCCTCCGCGGTCTCCGCCGGAGCCTCCGGGGCCTCGACGGCGGACGGTGTCCCACCCAGCCGGAGCGGCTCGGCCGGGATCTCCTCCTGGTCCGCCGCCTCAGAACCGGCGGCAGCACTCGTCTCCTCGAGCTTGGCCCGCAACTCCACCAGGGCGGGATGCTCCGCATCCCGCTCCTCCATTCGGCGCAGGACAGAGCGGGCCTCTTCTGACATGCCTTGAGAGAGATAAAACTCGGCTTCGGCCAGGTCATCGGTCATGGCTTGGTCGAGGTCCGGGGAGCTGGCGTCCGTCAGCAGGGCCGGCTCCTCGTCGGCCCCCTCGAGCAGTGCCCGCAGTTCCGGCGGCAGCTCCGCTTCGTCCAGCGAGACCGGGGCTTCCCCCAGGCCCGCGCCGCTCTGCGACGCTGCCGGCGCTTCTACGCTTTCCAAGCTCAGGGGCTCCACCTGAAGCTCGTTGGCCTCCTCCGCTGAAGGAATGGCCGGCCCGGTGGCCTCGTGGGTGCCGGATCCGTCCACATCAGCCAGCGCCAGCGCCGCGGGAACGTCCAGGTCAGCGGCATCGGATGGGGGCGCGGGCGACTGGATGAACCCGGCAGGGGGAGCGGGCGCCGCCAGGGCCTTTGCGGTGGCGAGGGCCTCCCCCCGCTGCAAGGCCCTCAATGCCGCCACCAACTCGGGGTGGCCCGGTGCCAGCTCGAGCCCCTCCTGCAGCTCCCGGAGGGCCGCCTCGCCCCGCTGCCGCGTCGAGAGCAGCCGGGCGATCGTCAGAATCTCACCGCACCCCTCGGCCACCTGCTCACGGTCCAGGTAGATGGCCTTGAGCTTGCGGTGGGCCGCCAGGTTGTCCGGGGTCAGGCGGACCACCTCCTGGAGGCGCTCACGCGCCTTCTCAGCCAGCCCGTATTTCAGATACACCTCCGCCTCGGCGAGCTGCTCGGCGACTTTGTCGGTGTCCTCCGCCTCGGTGACCAACCCCCCCAGGCCGGCATCCCCCTCACCCAGGAAGTCGATCGAGGCGCCGTCCCCCACCGGGGCGAACACGAGGCCAGTCCCGGGCGGCGCCGGCACCTCCACGGGCGCCAACGGCTCGAGGGGCAGCTCGGCCGTCTCCGCAGTCAGCGGCGGCATCTCGATTGTGGCGTCGCTCTCGACGGCTGGCTCGGCTGTTGCCCCTGCCGGTGTTGCACCCGGATCCCCTGCGCCCTCGAGCGGCGACTCGATCTCCAGGCTGGGGAGGAGGTCCGCCGCTGATCCCGGCCGCGGGCCCGTCTCTGTGGAAAACCCCAAGAGCGGCCGGGGTTCCCCCTCGCTGGTGGCCTCGACCGGCATCTCCAGCGGCATTCCGGAGTCCGCCTCCAAGCCCGGGGGCGCCTCTTCCGCCAATTCCGGTGGGAACTCCGGGGTCGCGGCGGTCATAGAAGGCGCCGGCCCCAGGTCTGGTGGCAGCGCCCGGCCTCCCACGGGCGTGGGCGGCTGGAGGGCCGCCTCCAGGACCTCCAACCGCTCTCGGGCCTCGGCATCCAAAGGGTCGCTCTTCAGGAGCCTCCGATAGACGTCGATGGCTGGCCCGGTCTCCCCCGACGCCTCGTGCGCCGTGGCCTCCCCCCACATGGCGGATCGCGCTTCCTCCTCGCGGCCCAGCGAGTGCAGAAGACCGGCCAGGAGGCCGTGCAGGGGGGCCAGGTGGGGGAACGCGGACAGGAGGTCCTTGTAGAGGACCACGGCCGCATCGGCATCGCCCGCCGCCGCGGCCGCCTTCTGGCAGAACGTGATCGCCTCGTCCGTCCGCCCGGCCTTGATCAGGACCGTGAACAACGGGCGCGCGACGCTCGGCTCGGGGAGGCCTAGGCTCACTGCCTGCTGCAGGGCTGCAATGGCATCCTCGAACTGATCGAGCGCGGCATAGGCTTGGCCCAGGAATCGCCAGGCCTGGGGATTCCCCGGCTCCACAGCCGTCGCCTTGGTCAGGGCGTCCACCGCCTCGGCGTAGAGCCCGCCCTTCAGATGTAGCTCGCCCAAGCTGAGGTTCGTCCCGGCCGAATCGGGCAGCGTCTCTCGCGCCTTTTCGAGCAGGCGCTTGCTCTCCGCGATCTGCCCCACTGCCCGCGCAGCCTCGGCTGCGTGCCCGTACTCCGCCGCGGCCTCCTCCCGCATGCCCTCCCGGGCCAGGAGGTCGGCCACCTTGGCCACCAGGACGTAGTTGCTCGGGTCCAGTTGGGCCAGGCGCTGATAGACGCCGATGAGCTTCGGCGTCTCGCCGGCACGGCTGTAGTGCTCGGCCACTGTGGCGAGCTGAATCTTGGCCTCGCCGACCAGCCCCTGCTCCTGGTACAGGTCGGCGCAGGCGAGGTGGGCCGCCGTGCGGCTGGGGTCCAGCTTGGCGATCTTCTTATACACCGCGATCGCCTTGACCGAGAGTCCGTCAGCTCGGTACAGTTCCCCCAGCTTCAGGTACTGCTCGATGGCCTCGGCCGTTCGGCCGACTCGGGCAAAGAGGTCACCCAAGTTGTTGCAAACGGTGAGGTCGCGGGGATCGGCCTTGACGATTGACTGGTACTCCGCAATCGCCCTATCCCACTTGCCTTGCTGGGTATACGAGAGGGCGCTCTGCAAGGCTTTGCGTTTGTCGAAGCCCATCGATCCGAAGTCCTGTTTTGCGGGAAAAAATCGCGGCTTACAGTATCAGACGCCTCCGGGGGTGTCAAGCGCGTTTGGCCCTGTCCTCATGCGTGCGGACATGGGGCGCCGTGCCCGTACCAACGGAGCGGCACATTGTCCGTGCGCCTCATCGACGAAAGGTCCACGCGTCCTGGGTGTAGCGTGAGCCGCGGAGTTCTCCCGCGTGGGCTCGTTCGTTCGGCCCGAGCACGCCCGGGACGCAGGGCGCCTGGAACGCCTCAGACCAACCGGCGGCCAAGGCGGCACAGAGCTCCTGGATCGGTGGGGGGCCGCCGAGCAGCGCCCGGAGGCAGGTGATCCCCGAGGCGGGATCTTTCCGCGGCCAGCCGGGAAAAACCGCCTTGTGCAGCGTGGGGTCGAAGTCCAGGAGGAGCGAACCGTGCTGGAGCAGAGAGCGGTCGTAGCGGCGCTGGGCGGAGCCGATCAGCTTCCGCCCCTTCACCAGCACCGCGGGAAGCCCGCGCAGCAGAAAGCAGGCCTTCGTCCGATCGTTGCCGGCCCCGGAGGCTGCCTTCCCTAGTTCGGCTAGGAGCCCCAGGTGGCGGAGGCCGGCGATCAATCCCTGGCAGAGAACGCGGAAGGCGTGCGCCACTGGCAGGTCGCGCCAGGATCCGTCCAGCGGAACGGCCACGCTATAGGTCAACTCCTGCGCGTGGAGGACCGCGCGCCCACCGCTGGGGCGCCGGATGATGGGGATCTCCAGCCACCGACAGGCCGCGAGGTCCACCCCCCCGGGGGCCGTCTGGAGATATCCCAGCGACACGTGGGGACGATCCCACCGGTAGAGGCGGAGAGTCGGCGGGACCCGGCCCTCGCCCACGGCATCGGCGATGGCCTCGTCCACCGCCATGTTCCAGGCCCCGTCGGCCGCCGGGTCGGCGAGCAGGCGCCACGCAGACGACCTCACGCGCGTCTCCTTAGGCGCTGCCACCCATCACGCCGATCGCGACCAGGAGGATGAGGCCAGATCCTAGCTCCCTCGTCCATCCTCCGCTGCTGCGCCTCCATCTGCCCGCACACCGCCCCACCCCGCGTTGCCTGTGCATCCTCCCGCCTCCTTCTGGGCGCACGAGGCCGCCCACTCCTCCCCCTCCCCGACTGGGATGTTGTAGGGGCCGGGCGCTGCTCCCCACCACCGCCCGGCCCTGCCCTCCGCGCTACGTGTCCGGCCCAGCCCCCTGCGCCCGCCGGTCCGTGTGGATGCACCGAGGCGGCGTCAGGTTCGCCGCCATGCGCGCCACCGTGTCTCCCCCGCCCCCACCGACTGCCGGCTACTCGCGTTCTCCGAAGCGCCGCGCCACCAAGTCTGCCAGGGCGTCCAGGGCCGCGCCAGCGTCCTCCCCCACGGCGCGCAGGGTGATGACCGATCCCTGGGCCGCTGCCAGCATCAGAAGCCCCATGATGCTCTTGGCGTTCACCTTCTGGCTGCCGACTTCCACCGTGATCTCAGACCGGAACTTGGAGGCGGTCTGGACGAACTGCGCCGAGGCCCGGGCGTGCAGGCCCAGCCGGTTCGGAATCATGACCTGCCGCGTGAGCGCCGCCGCCTTCATTCGCCGCTCGCCTTCCAGCTCTCAACGCGGAGCGTGAGCGCCACCTGGCTCACGCCCCCCGGTCCGCCCAGCGACCAGTGCGGCAAGAGCACAATTTGCTGGGGCACCCGCTCGTACCCCGCCTCCGACTGGGAAATGGTCTGCAGGGGGAACCGCCAGAGCGTCGCAGGCGGATCGAGGGCAAGCCGGGCCGCCAGGCCGAGCCAGTGATCCGCGACCCGGACCTCCCGGACGTCGCGTGCCTCGGCCACGGCCAAAAGGGAGGGATCGGCGGGCGGGACTCCATTGACCTCTACGGTTCGGTCCGGTGGCGGCCCCATGTAGAAGGCCAGGTTCAGCTCCACGCCGAACCGCGCCCCGTTGATCCCCTCCGTCGTAAGGCGGTAGGCGACCCGGAGCCGCGGCACATTGGGGGCCAGCTCGAACCGCTTCTGCACCGTGAGCGAGGCGCCCGCCTGTCCTCGCGTGGCCACCAGGTCGAGGACGGGCGTCCTCCCGTGGCGCCCCGCCACCACGGCGTACGGGGTGGTCGCCAATCCTCCCATGGCCCCTGATCGGGACCAGTCGGCCAGGCTGGCGTCGCCGGGCAACCAGTGGTCCACGAAGCTTCCTCGCCGGTAGGCGTCGTAGGCCACGAGGTCGGCCAGCCCCTTTTCCTTTGCGCCGCGCTCCTCGTGGATCGTAGCCGCGTCACCCCCGTCGTGATGGACGGCGGCCGTCAGCTTCTTGTGGTAGGCCTCGGGGCGCCGCGTGAGGGTGTTCCCCAGATTGAAGGCCTTGGCCCGAGCATCCAGCTCTACGACCATCCCCCCGCGCGCTGGCTCCACGACCAGGGCGAGGTGGGGGCTCTCCAAGAGGACCTCCTCCCAGCCGTCCGCATCCCAATCCGTGGTTTCGACGAGCACCCTGGCTCGCCCCTCCGCCGTCCCGGCCGCCTGCTCCGCTCGGATGAGATGGTGAAAGGCGGCGTGCCGGAGATGGGGGAGATACAGTCCACCGAAGACCCCGTGCCAGTAGGCATCGTTACACTGCCCCCGCCAGAGGGCCTGGAGCGCCTCGGCCCGCTTCCGCCCGCGAGCGGGCAGCGCGTGGACCCGCCGGCTCACGCGGAGCATCTTCTTGTGCAGCGTGTTGGCCTCGGGATACCTGGCGAGGAAGTTCCGCCAGAACCCCCCGCGGAGGAAGGGCCGGAACTGCTCCGCATGGGGGGAACCTTCGGCCTCCACCCGTGCCGTCTCGAAGGCGCTGGCGGCGTCGGGGGGCAGGGCCCACTCCATCATCTCGGCATAGGAGGCCGTGGGCAGGTAGATCCGTCCCCGCGGAGGATCAGCGAGGGTCCGCTCGAAGGTCGTCAGCTCCAGCCAGTCGGCCTGCGCCTCCAAGCTCTGCAGGAACCGCCGGAGCCAGCCGCGCGTGAAGACCCAGTCGTGGGTGCCGGGCCAGCCGCCGAACTTCTCGGCGTCGTCCGCCATCACGGCCAGGCCCTGCGGGTCCAGGCCGACCCGCTCGCGGAGGTAGGCGATGGTCTCCTCCGGCTCACGGAACGGGATGAGGTAGCGGAGGCGTTGGCTGATGGGGAAGAGGGCCAGGGGGACCCCCTGCTCCTCCGTGAGGAATCGCCCCGTAAGGGCCGCGTCGGGGAGGCCCGCAGCCCGGAAGTGGTGGTCGTCCAGGATGACGAACTCAACCCCCGCTTCGGCGATAGGCTTGGCCAGGTGGGGCTCCCACACGCGCTCGGCCAGCCACATCCCCCGGGGGATGACGCCGAAGCGGTGCTTCAAATACGCCGTCATGTGCTGGATCTGGCCGACCTTGTCCGCGTCGGGGACCACGGCCAGGAGGGGCTCGTAGTAGCCCCCGGTCAGGAACTCGACCTGGCCCCGCAGCAGGCACGTCCCGAGGCGGTCCAGGAACTCCGGGTGCGTCGCCTCCATCCAGTCCAGGAGGACGCCCGAGGCGTGGAACGTGAAGGGAACGGACGGGAAGTCGTTCAGGACGTCCAGGAATGGTCCGTAGGAGCGGCGATACACATCGGCGAAGACTTCCGGAAAATTCCCCACGGGCTGGTGCGCATGGATCCCCAGGATGAATCGAAAACCGCCCATGAGCCGCTGCTCCGCCGGGGGGACATGCGCGGGCGCCCGTGCCGGGGCTACTCCCCGGTCGCCGGCGACTTCCCCTGCTTGGCCAGAAACTCGCTGGCCACCAGGATGTTCCGCTGCCCGTACTTGGCCAGCTTGTCAGCCAGGGCGCGGATGTTCCGCTCCTCGCGCAGGGCGGGGAGCTTCATCAGCATGGGGAGGTTGACCCCCGTCACCACCTCTAGCTTCCCCTCCTCCAGGTAGGAGAGGACAAGGTTGGACGGGGTCCCCCCAAAAAGATCGGTCAGGATCAGGACGCCCCCGCCTTCGTTGACCCGGTGCAAGACCGCCTCGATTTTCTTCCGGGCCTTCTCGATCTGCTCGCTGGCTTGAATGGACACGGACTCCACGTGGGGGAGCTTCCCCACGATCTCCTGCGCCGTCCGCAACAACTCGGCCCCCAGGTCCCCATGGGTCACGATGACGATGCCGATCATGGCTCCCGCTCCACGTCACGGTGCCGCACCGAGACCTCGTGGCCGGCGCCCCGCAGCCGCCTCGCGAGCTCCTCCACGAGCACCACGGAGCGGTGGCGCCCGCCGGTGCAGCCAATCGCGATGGTCAAGTACGCCTTCCCCTCCTGCACGTAGAGAGGAAATGTCGCCGTGAGGAAAGACGCGATCCGCTCCACGAAGTCCCGCGCCTGGGCGAAGCCCAGCACGTACTCCACCACCTGCGGCGCGAGTCCCGTCAGGGGCTGCAGCGCCTCCACGAAGTGGGGATTGGGCAGGCAGCGGGCATCGAAGACCAAGTCGGCGTCCACCGGCAGCCCGTGCCTGTAACCGAAGGAGACCAAGGAGAGGCTGGTCCGGGACGGGGCGGGCAGGTCCAGGAATGAGGTGGCCAGCAGCTTCCGGAACTCGTGCACGGTGAAGCTGGAGGTGTCGATCACCAGGTCCGCCTTCGCCTTGAGCAAGCCTAGCCGCTCGCGTTCGGCCCGGATCCCCTCCAAGGCCGACCCGCCCGGGGCCAACGGATGCGGCCGCCGACTCTCGCTGAAGCGGCGCACCAGGACTTCGTCACTCGCGTCCAGGAACACCATGCGGACCTGATGGCCCTCCCGCTGGAGATCCACCAGGATGTCGAAGAGGGCGTCCAGGAACCGGCCCTCGCGGGCGTCGATCACCAGGGCCACCCGCTCGATCCGCTTTTCGGAGTGCACGCACAGCTCCGCCATTTTGGGAATCAACGTCGCCGGGAGGTTGTCGATGCAGAAGAACCCCAGGTCCTCCAGGCACCGAATGGCCGCACTCTTGCCGGCCCCCGACATCCCGGTCAGGATGATGAAATCGATCCCCGTCACCCACCTGCCGCGTCCCCGCTCTCGCTCCACCATGCGCGCCGCCCGCCGCTACTCCCTGTCCTCTTGGCTGAAGCTGGGCAGATCGAACCGGGCCTCCTCGTCGCCGCCCGGGGTGAGTCCCGCGGTGAAGCGGCGGGCCACGTGGACCCCCAGAAGCTTGAGAAGGTGGTTCCGCGCCGCGACCTCCACCAGGATGGCGACGTTCCGCCCGGCCGACACCGGGATACGCAGCATGGGGACGTCCACCTCCAAGATGGCATAGGTCTGCTGCTCCAGGCCCAAGCGATCGTACTCCTGGTCGGGACGCCAGGCTTCTAGACGGATCACCAGTTCGATCCGCTTCCGGTAGCGGATGGCAGCAACCCCGAAGAGGTCCCGGATGCTCAGGATTCCTAAACCCCGGACCTCCATGTGGTGGCGGATCCGCTCGGGGCCCTGGCCGATGACGATCTGGCCGCCATCCTTCGTGACCTGGATGACGTCGTCGGCCACAAGCCGGTGCCCGCGCGTGACGAGGTCCAGGGCGCACTCGCTCTTGCCGGTCCCGCTCTCCCCCAGCAGGAGCACCCCGATTCCGTAGACGTCCAGCAGGACCCCGTGCAGGGTCGTCCCGCACGGCGCCTCGGCCTCGTTCATGCCTACGCCTCCGGCTCGATGAGGCCGTAGTTGCCGTCGCGGCGACGGTACACCACGTTCACCTCATCCGTGCTGGCGTTGCGGAAGACGTAGAAGGCGTGGCCCAGGAGGTCCATCTGGAGGATGGCCTCATCCACTTCCGCCGGCTTCACAGCAAAGCGCTTGGTTTTCACCACCCGCGGCACCTCGCCGCCCGGATTGGTCGCCGCGCGCTCCGCACGGCCCACGGTGCGCGCCATGTGGTCCACGATGCGCTCCTTGTAGCGCAGGATCTGGCGCTCCAACTTCTCCATCACCAGGTCGATGGAGGAGTAGAGGTCATCGGTGCTCTCTTCCGCCCGGACGGTGAGGTCCCGCACGCGCAGGGTGACCTCGGCGATCTGGCGATGCTTCTCCACGGAGAGGACGACGTGCACCGTCACGATGTTCTCCAGGTACTTCGTGAGGCGCCGGAGCTTCTCCTCCGCGTAGGCCCGCAGGGCGTCGGTGACCTCCAGGTTCCGTCCCGTGACCGTGAGTTGCATGGTTCGCACTCCTTCCGCAGACTGCAGGGGGGCACCGGTCGCACCGCCCCCTCGTGACGATCCAGGATGCGTCGTCCCCCGCCGGGACGCAGGGGCCCGCGGCCTGGAGGACCGCGGGGAGAGTCAATAGCGCTTCCGCCGACTGGAGGAGGGGATCCGCAGTTGGCTCCGATATTTGGCCACGGTCCGCCGAGCGATCTCGATGGCGTGCTCCCGTCGCAAGATCTCCACGATCTTTTGATCGGAAAGGGGCTTCCCGCTGTCCTCGACAGAGAGCAGCTTGTGGATGAGGTCCTTCACCTTCAGGGAGGAGACGGATTCGCCGTCGGTGCCAGGGACACCGCGGTGGAAGAAGTACTTCAGCTCGAAGAGCCCCTGGGGGGTGTGGATGTACTTGTTGGTGGTGACGCGGCTGACCGTGGACTCGTGCATCCCGATATCCTCGGCCACCTCCTTGAGCGTGAGCGGGCGCAGGGCCGTGATCCCCTTCTCCAGGAACTCGCGCTGGAACTTCACCAGGCTATCCGCCACCTTGAAGAGCGTCCGCTGGCGCTGCTCGATGCTGCGGATCAGCCAAAGGGCGGAGCGCATCCGCCCCTCCACATACTCCCGCACCTCGCGGCTGGTGCTCGCCTTGTCGGCCAGGATCGCCCGGTAATACGGGCTCACCCGGAGGCGCGGCAGGCCCTCGTCGTTCAAGAGCACCAGAAAGCGGTTGTCCACTTTGACGATGTAGACATCCGGCGTGATGTACCGCGGGTCCTCCGTCCCGAACGTGCGGCCGGGCTTGGGCTCCAGCGTGGCGATGTACTCCACCGCCTCCTGCACGTCCTTGACGGTGACCCCCAGCTTGTCCGCCACCTTCTCCCAGTGGCGCCCCTCCAGCTCCGGCAGGTGGGCCGTGATCAAGTCGCGGGCCAAGGGATGCGGGTTCTGTCGCTGCTCGAGTTGGAGCAGCAGGCACTCCTTGAGGTCCCGCGCCCCGACCCCCGTGGGCTCAAGGCTCTGGACGAGACGGAGGGCCTCCTCCATCGTGGCCACCTCTACGCCCGCGGCGGCTGCCAGCCCTTCCATGGGCTCCTTCAGGTAGCCCGACTCGTCCAGGTTGCCGATGACCGCCGTCCCCAACCGTAGCAGTTCGGGTTCCGAGGTGCTGAGGTGCAGATGGAACAGCAAGTGGTCGATCAGGGAGCGGGGTCGGGTGAGCAGGGCCTCGGCGTCGAAGTGCTCGACCTCTTCGCGGGCGATCGGGAGGCGAAAATCCGAGGCGTCCTGCAGGTAGGTGTCCCAATCGAAGTCGGCGACCGCGTTATCCCCGTTGGCCTCACCGTCCTCTCCCTCGCTGCGCTCCGCCTCAGGGGTCTCCTGGTCGAGGCGCGTCTCGGGCTCCTCCACGCCCTCCTGCACCTCCTCCAGGACGGGGTTCTGCTCCAGCTCTTGGCGCAACTCCTGGAGCAGCTCCAGCCGCGACAGCTGCAGCAGGCCGATCGCCTGCTGCAGCATGGGCGTCATGATCATACGCTGGGTCTGGAGCATCCGGAGCTTGGTATCGAACGCCATAGACCCCTACCCTCGAAGTGCCCGGCAGGTCGTTCACCTCCCTGCTCCTGCGGAGGTGGCCTGCCGTAGTCTCCGTCAAAGCGAGAAGTGCTGCCCCAGGTAAATCTCGCGCGCCCGATCGTCCGCGGCCAGCTCCACGGCGGTTCCGGACAGCAGGATTTGTCCCTCGTGAATAATATAGGCTCGATCGACGATCTGCAAGGTCTCGCGGACGTTGTGGTCGGTGATGAGGACGCCGATGCCCCGATCCTTGAGCTGGCCGATGATGCCCTGGATGTCGTAGACGGCGATGGGATCGATTCCCGCGAAGGGCTCGTCCAGGAGCATGAAGGAGGGACCGGTCGCCAGGGCCCGCGTGATCTCCGCCCGGCGGCGCTCCCCTCCCGAGAGGGTGTACGCCCGGCTGCGGGCCAGGTGGGCGATGTTCAGCTCCCGCAGCAGCGCCGCACAGCGGTCCGCCCGCTCCGCCGCGGGGACGCCCACGGCCTCCAGGATGGCCAGAATATTGTCCTCGACGGTCAGCTTGCGAAAGATGGAGGGCTCCTGCGGCAGGAAGCCCATCCCCCGGCGGGCCCGCTGATGGACGGGAAGGTCGCTCACGTCTTCGCCGTTGAGGATGACCCGCCCGGAGTCCGGGCGCCACAGCCCCAGGACCATGTAGAACGCGGTCGTCTTGCCCGCACCGTTGGGGCCCAGCAACCCCACCACCTCGCCGGCGTTGAGCGAGAGGCTGAGGTCCGAGACGACCACGCGTTTCTTGAAGCTTTTGACCAGCTTCTCCGCCTGTAAGCACCGCTCCATGAGTTCGATCGTCACTGCGAGATCCCGATCACTTCCGGGGGGCCGTGCTGCGCGGTGGTTCTGCCGGCCCCTGCCCCCGCTTCGGATACAGGACGGCGTTCACCCGCTCCCCTTCACACCCATCCACCTGGCTGCGATCCTCGCGCAGCCACAGGGTGATCCGGCAGCCCGTGACCACATCGTTGTTCTGCCACACGCGCGGATGACCGAGGAGGACGGCGCGGGCCTCCCCCGGAAAGTACTCCGCCTGATCGGCCGTGCCCCGACGCTGGCCGTAGGACAGTCGCACGTTCCCCGTGGCCACCGCCCGCTCCACCTCTTCCATCTTGTCGTCGAAGAAGAACTCGATCTGGCCTGCCGAGATCGTGAGGCCGCGTCCCTTGTCGCTGGCGACCACATTGCCCTCGTACACCGCCACTCGCGCTTTCCGGTTGATCTCCAGGCTGTCGGAGGAGATAGTGATGGGCGTCTGCTGCACCTCCGCCGCCCGGAGATAGCCGGGCCAGAGGGTCAGGAGAAGACCCACGAGGAGCAGCCAGCCACGGCGCTTCATGGGCGGGACCTCCCGCCCGTCCCGGTCGGCGATCCTCCTGCCGGCCACACCTGCGAGCTGATGTTTTGGAGGATCTGCACCCGCTCCAGCGCCGTCTCTGCCTCCAGCCCGCGGCCTCGGGTCACGAGGGCGCCGCGGCTCACCATGACCGGTTGATCCGTCCGGAGTTGCCGGGTGGCAGCGATCCAGCGGACCATTTCCGTCTTCAACTCGGCCCCGTGATCCGAGCGAGCCGTGACCGCCCCTTCGAGCCGCACATCCTTCGTTTTGAGGTTGACGAATGCCCGGTTGGCCGTGCAGGCAAGCTGCCCCTGGCTCGAGTAGAGCGTCACCTGGACCGGATGCGTGACCCGGGAGAGGATGGCGTACCCCTCTCGCTCGTGAACTTCCGCGCGATCCGCTCGCACTTCCCATAAGGTGGTTCCACTCCGCGTCTCGATCAGGTGGAAATCCTGGAGTGCCACGTCGGGCACGTTCGTCGCTGGAGCGGCGGGCGCCGCCCGCGACGGAGACGGCGTGGGCCGGAGGAGGAACAGGGCGAGGACGAGCGATCCCACCAACACACCGATCCACCACAGCCGACGCCACATGACGGTCTTCCTATAACACACTGGTGCGCGGGATGTAAAGCGAATCTCCCCCTCTCCGCCAGGCGCGTCACGGCCGCCCTCACTCCAGCGCAGAGATCCCTGTGATCTCCCGGCCGACGATGAGCGTGTGGATGTCGTGGGTCCCCTCATAGGTGAAGACCGACTCCAGGTTCAGCAGGTGGCGCATCACCGGGTACTCGTCCACGATCCCGTTCGCGCCCAGGATGTCCCGCGCCTGCCGGGCGATCTCCAGGGCCGCGGCCACGTTGTTCCGTTTCGCCAGGGACACCTGGGGGTGCCGAAGGCGCCCGGCCTCTTTGAGCCGGCCGAGTTGCAGGCAGAGAAGTTGGGCCTTGGTGATCTCGCTGAGCATTCCCACCAGCTTCTCCTGGACGAGTTGGAAACTGGCAATGGGCCGGCCGAACTGGATGCGCTGCCGGCTGTAATCCAAGGCCGCCTGATAGCAGGCTATGGCGGCCCCCACGCCCCCCCAGGCGATCCCGTAGCGAGCCTGGTTCAAACAGGAGAGGGGCGACCGCAAGCCGTCGCTGCCGGCCAAGAGGTTCGCCGCGGGGATGCGGCAGTCCTGGAAGGCCAATTCGGACGTGACGGAGGCCCGCATGGAGAACTTCCCGTGAATGTCACGGGCGGTGAAGCCGGGTGTCCCCCGCTCCACCAGAAACCCGCGGATGACCCCGTCCAGCTTGGCCCACACGACGGCGATGTCCGCGATGGTCCCGTTGGTGATCCAGAGCTTGGTGCCGTTCAGGATGTAGGCGCCTCCCACCGGCACCGCCTGGGTGGCCATGTGCCCCGGGTCTGACCCGGCGTCCGGCTCGGTCAAGCCGAAGCAGCCCACGGCCTCCCCCGCGGCCAAGACCGGGAGCCAGCCCGCCTTCTGCGCCTCGGACCCAAAGGCGTGGATCGCGTACATGACCAGGGAGCCCTGGACCGAGGCGAAGCTCCGCACCGCTGAGTCTCCCCGCTCCAACTCCTGCAGGATGAGGCCATACGCCACGGGCCCGATGCCGGCGCAGCCATATCCCTGCAGGGTGGCCCCGAGGAATCCCAGATGGCCCATCTGGCGGATGAGACCCGCCGGGAAGGTCCCCTCCCGGAAGTGCGCCGTGATGGTGGGCAGGATCTGCCCGTCCGTAAAGGCGCGGGCCGCATCCCGCGCCATGCGCTCTTCGTCGCTGAGGAGCGCCTCGACTCCGTAGAAGTCCACGCCCTTGAAGCTGCTCATGGCGCCCGCCCTCACTCGGCAATCAATGCTCAGCGCTCAGCCTCCCGCCGGCGGCGAATGGCTGATGGCTGACGGCTGTCTTCAGAACGGCAGGCGGCTCCCCGTGCCCAGGCCCTCGCCGCTCGCGCAGGATGCGTCCGCGTGGGCCACGTGCCCGCCATCACCTCGCCCGGGTTGTCCTGGGCCTTGACGCCGTTCTGGAAACAGCCGATCGGATACTACTCCATTTGGGCGACGTCGTGCGTATGCAAAATTTCCGCCTCTTCCAGCTTGCCTGCGAGTGCAGAATGGATCCAGTTTGGGCTTGACGAGGCCTGGCTCGCTAGGCCATCCTCCGGTCATTCCCACGGCGTCCCTGGGAATGTGCCGGTCGCCAACCCCTGGGTGGCATACCACCCGGCATCCTATCATCCCCGCCTCACCCATGCCATGGGAGGAGCCAGATGCACATCGTGTTTCCTGAAGGAACCGGATGCGTGCAAGGACCCGAAGAGCTGCTGCCGCTGAAAAAGATCGGGACGGTGGATTTTTACGAGAAGCCGCCGCAGAGCAAGGCCGACCTCATCCAGCGGCTCCGCGACGCGGACGTGGTCTTCCTCGACTATTCGGTTATGGATGCGGAAGTCATCCAGGCCTGCCCGAAGCTCAAGTTCGTCTGTTTCCTCGGCATCGGCTATGCCAACTGTATTGACGTGGCGGCGGCCACGAACCATGGCGTGACGGTGTCGTACACGCCGGGGTATGGCGCGACCTCCGTGGCGGAGTACACGTTGGGCCTCATCCTCGCCCTTGCCCGGCACATCGCCTTTTCGTATTACAGTCTCAAGCACGGCGAATGGCTGTCCGCAAAATTCCGGGGCGTGGACCTCAAAGGGAAAACTCTCGGCATTGTCGGGCTCGGCCCCATTGGGGCCGACGTGGCGCGGCTCGGAGCCGGCATCGGGATGAACCTGATCGGATGGACGCGGAACACCACCCCCGAGAGGGCAACGCACGGGCTGAGACTCGTTGCCCTGGAGGCGCTCTTTCCCTCCGCAGACATCGTGACCGTCCACCTCAATTCCAACGCCCAGACGGAGCACCTCGTCTCCCGCACGCTCCTGGAGAAGATGAAACCGAGCGCATTTTTCATCAACACGTCCCGGGCAAAGGTCGTCGACAATCAGGCCCTGGCGGAGATGCTCCAGCAGGGCCGCATCGCAGGGGCGGCCCTCGACGTCCACGAGGCAGAACCGGCGCCCATGAACTACCTCTTCGCGTCGCTCCCCAACGTGCTGGCCACCCCGCATATCGCATATAATTCGAAAGAGGCCGGGCAAAACATGCTGCGGATCGCCTACGCGACCCTCGAAGCCTTCCTGAAGGGGGAGAAGCTCCACGTGGTGAATTCCGTCTGAGGGAGGTGCGTTTCGATATCCGATTCCGGTGCGTGCGCCTCACCGCTCGGCGGCCGGCGGCACCGTTCCCGCCCCGCCGTAGTCCAGGGCGATGGCCTTCCAGGTCGTGACGGCATGGAGGACCTCGGACCAACCGCCAGGCTGGCCCACGCCGGGACATCCCACCGCCCCGGAGAACCGCAGGGCGTCCGCCGCGGTGTTGATTGACACCGACCCGGCGTGCAGCGCCTCTGCAGCACGCAGCGCCCGACCCGGATCCCGCGTGTAGAGCAGCGCGCAGGCGCACGGGCGCAGGGTGTTCAGCGTGCCGATCCCCTCCTCCAGGGAGGCCACGCTCACGAGCGCCAGCGTGGGACCGAAGACCTCTTCCTTGACGATGCGCATCTTCGGCGTGGCATCGGCGAAGACCGTCGGCGGATAGAAGAACCCACGCTTGCAGTCCCCCTCGCGGGAGATCTCGCCTCCGCAAAGGACCTTCGCCCCTTCCTTCACGCCCACCTTCGTCTGGCTGTGCACCCGCTTGAGCTGCGCCTCATTGACGAGGGGGCCGAGATCCGTGACGGGAAGGAGACCATCGCCGAGCCGCAGGGCTTGGATCCGACTGAGCAGGCGATCGGTGAACTCCTTCAGGGCCTTCTTGTGGACGAACAGGCGCGCCGTCGCCGCGCTCCGCTGCCCTGACAGACGCAGGGCACCCCAGACACTGCCTTCGACCGCCAGGTCCAGATCGGCATCCTCGCTCACGAGGGCCGCCCCGATCTCGCCCCGCTCCAAGATCAGGCCCCGGTGATCCGCGGCGCACGCAATGGCGACCTCGCGGCCGACCTCCCCCGAGCCGGTGAAGGACACGAGCGCCACGTCCGGATGCCGGACCAGCGGGGCCCCCGCCTCCTCGCCGAAGCCGTGGACCAGATTGATCACCCCAGGCGGCACGCCTGCCTCCTGGAAGAGCTCCACGAGGCGGGTCCCGCAGAGCGGTGCATCCTTGGCCGGTTTGAAGACCACGGCGTTCCCCGCGACCAGGGCCAGGGCGAGCTTGGCCGCAGGCATTGCCACGGGAAAGTTCCACGGAGTGATGACGGCCACCGTGCCCACCGGGACCCGCACAACCGTCGCAATTCGGCTCGGCTTCCCCGGCGGTGCTGCGCCGGCGCCGAAACCCTCACTGCGGGCCGCGATGTCGTAGAGCATGCGGACCGCTTCCTGCACCTCGGCCCGCGATTCGCCGAGGACCTTCCCCGTCTCCCGGGTGACGAGTGCGGCGATCTCCTCTTCGCGCTGCGCCAAAGCCCCCCCCGCGCGGAAAAGGAGCTCGGCACGTCGGAGGGCGGGAACCCGCCGCCAGTCCGAGGCGTGAACTCGGGCGGCTTCGACCCCGCGATCGACGTCCCGGTGATCCGAGCGCGGGAAGTTCCCCAGGACGTCGCCTTTGTTGGCGGGGTTCAGATCCTCGAAGGTCGTCCCCGGCGCGGCGTCCACCCACTTTCCGCCGATGAAATTCCGATACCGGTCACTCATGGCGCTTCCCTCCGCCTACGCGAAGGCTGGGGTCGGTCAACTCGACGGGCACGAGGCTCACCGCTCGTTGAAGTGAGAACCAGTGTAACGAAGCCCAACGGAAAAGAAAGGTCACCGTATCACGGAATCACTTCCGGTCCGACGCGAAAAGGAAAGGCCCACGGGAGATCCCATGGGCACGAGGGGAATGAGCATGCAGGCCGAAAATCGTATCGGAAGGAAGATACCACGCGTCGAGGGTCATTCACAATGCGGAAAGTGCCGCTCAGACCCTGTTTGTTGCCGCAAAAATCATTCTGTAAGTTCTTTATGTTTATCCCATAAAACATTGATTATAATTGTGAAAAAATTTAATCAATCTAACCTTGACGAACCTATACGCTATGAATAGACTTATGAGTGCCGCTGGGGGGTGCCGCCCCCAGCGTTATTGCCATTGTTACTTCTTCTTCTTCGCAGCCTTCTTGGCGGGCTTCTTCGTCGCCACTCGAATCACCTCCTCCTGGTGAGTCAGTCTGGGTCAGCATCCTGAACTCGGGCGGTTGTTACTTCTTCTTCTTCGCAGCCTTCTTGGCGGGCTTCTTCGTCGCCACTCGAATCACCTCCTTTCCTGAAGAACTCCCCGGCCTGAGTCCTAGAGACTAGAGAAGGGGCAGCTGGGGATTCTTCGTTCTGGTGTACTCCACCGTCCGCTCGATGAAGTCTTGTGCATTCTTGATGGCACCCTCGACTTCATAGCGAGAGATGGGCTGTCCCGGCTCCTCCAGAATCGTCTGCCATCTGCGGCGCATTCGATCGAAGGTATTCACCAGCGACCGCACCTCCTCACCGAGAACCGCTCCTGCCAGCATCACCACTGTCCGCTGTTGATCACGGCCGCGAGGCCGCAACCCTTCGGCGGCAATCATGGCCCGCGCCGCCCGGAGCATCCCTTGGTACGCGATGGCGTAGGCCCATTCCCGGTCAATGCTGGCGTTGGCACGTGCCGTTGTCAGGTCCTTCATGGCTCGGGCGATGAGAGCGCTGACGGCCGAGAAGTTCGGCTTGACATCCTCGACGAGCCCCTTCTCTCGCAGGTCCTCATACGCCATCGTCTCGCCCGATGAGCAGGACGTTCCGGCCGCCCAAGAGCTCGGTCAAAAACGGATCCGCCTCTGCCCGTCGCCGCTGAAACTCCCCTTCGTCGAACACAGTGTAGTTAATCTCGCGTCCCAGTTCCGCTTCCAGCCGGGTGATGGTTTCGTTCAATTCGGTCAGGTCCACCCCACCGACGATGAGGAGGAGGATCGCTCCGAGCCCCTCCCCTGGTGGGTGTGAGTTGGTCGAGTAGAGCCAGGCCTGCCGCAGGCCGCTGAGATTCACCAGGGAGGCAGAGAGGGTCGCCTGGGCCCCAACGGTCTTGCGGATAATGCCCTTGATCTCGGAATATATGGCGGAGGATTTGTTGACGGCGTAGTAGCGGAGGTTGCCGACCTTTTCGCTCACCAGCAGGCCGGCCTTCTCGAGGTTGTCCAGTTCGCGCTTGATCCCGGAGATGTCGCGGCGCAACTCCCGAGCGATTTGTCGAACATAATACCGATTCTCGGGATGCGTGAAAAACAGGCGTAGAATGTCTACGCGCGTCTTGGAAGAGAAAACCCTTGTCAACATTCATGCTCACCATTCGTTGAGCTTTATACATCAAGTGTTCTTCGCTTGTCAACACTTTTGTCAAAAAATATTCACAATCTTTCTACACGGATATACCTGCCGACTCCGCTGGAGTCGTCCCACCTTCGAAGAGCCCAACTCCGAAACGGCGGCTGCGATCGAAAGCTGCGGGCACGCTCCTCAGGCCCTCCGGCTTACGCGTGACGCCCCTTGGTGCAGGAGTTAGTGGCCACCGTCTGTGATCCGGCTGCGACTCGAAGCGAGGCTGAGGGCGAGGAGCCCCGCGATGCCCGGCAGGACGAGCAGCATCCACACGCTGGGCAACAGCCCGAAGAGATCGGCCATGATGCCCGACAGCGCCACCCCTACTCCGCCCGCGCCGAAGGACAGGCCGAAGGTGAGTCCCGATGCGACCCCGAGTTTCCCGGGGAGCATCTCCTGTGCGAAAACGACGGTGACCGAGTACGAGGCCAGCAGCGCCATGCCCGCGAGCGCCAGCATGATCCAGCCGAGCGGTCCGCCTGTCAGAAGCGCCAGCGCCATCAGAAAAGGGAACAGCAGCAGGGAAGTGGCAATGATCTGCATGCGCCCCACGCGGTCGGAGAGGTGCCCCCCCAAGAGTCCGCCCAGCGCGCCACAGAACAGGAACACGAAGAGCACCCGCGCGGTCACGGGCAGCGACACTCCCTCCTCGTGGAGGAGCAGCGGAAGGAAAATGACGAGTCCGGAGGAGGCCCAGGAGCGGAGGGTGATCAGCAGGCAGAGGACGGAGAGCCTCTTCCAGGGGACCGGGGCGCTTTCCGGCTTTGCCTTCGGCACGCTGCACACCACGGGAGTCACCAATTCGTGCCGCCAGGCGTGGACCGCGGCCGCAGTGAGCAGGCAGGGGATCACCATGGCCAAGGTTCCCCTCAGCTGGAACCAGCCCAGCAGCCCGGCGGCGATGATCGGCCCGATGGCGGAGCCGAGGTTGCCCCCCGCGGAGAAGAAAGACATTCCGAAGCCGCGCTGCGCCTGCGACGCCTGCGCCACCACCATGGAGGCCGCGGGGTGGAACGCCGCGGTTCCGATCCCCGTGCAGGTGATGACGAGGAGCAGGGTCCAGTAGGTCGGCACGATCCCCACCAGCCCCATGAAGAATCCCGTCCAGAGGATGCCTGCCGGCAGGAACCAGCGAGTGGGCCAGCGGTCCGAGATCCATCCGAAGACGGGCTGAATCATGGACGAGGAGATGCTCAGGAGGGCCGCTGCCACGCCCACTTCAGAGTAGTCGAGGCTGAACTGATCCTGAAGGAGTGGCAGCACAACGGGCAGGATGTTCTGCGCGATATCCACGACGGTGTGACTAAGAACCATCAAGGCGAGGGGGAGTTTCCGCATGCCTCACCACCCAAGGGAGAGGCGCGCGGCGGTGAGCAAGACCGCGAGAAGCAGCGCCGGCAGGAAGTTCGCCACGCGGAGACGCTTCACCTCCAGCAGTAGCAGGCCGATCGCCAGGATCAGCAGGCCCCCTGTGGCCGTCAACTCGTTCACGATTTCCGGACGCAACAGGAAGGCCAACTGCCGGCCGAGAATCGTGAGGCTGCCCTGGAGCACCAGCACCGTGATCGCCGCGAAGCCGACGCCGACCCCGAGGCTGGAGGCGAAGGCGATGGAGGCGGCCCCGTCCAGCAGCGCCTTGGTGTAGAGGATGTCCGGGTTGCCGCTGATCCCCTCCTGGATAGAGCCGACGATGGTCATTGGTCCGACGCAGAACACCAGGCTGGCGGTGACGTAGCCGGTGACGAAGGCGGCGGACCCCCCTCGAGCCCAGCCCTTCAGCCATTCCCCCACCCGCTCCAGTCCCGCCTCGATGCCCAGCAGTTCTCCCACCGCTCCACCCACGACCATGCTGGCGATCACCACCAGCATGTTCTGAACCTTGAGCGCCATCTGCATGCCGATGAGGAGAGTGGAGAGGCCCAGGCCAGCGGTGATGATCCGCTGGAGGCGCTCCGGCAGTCGGTCCCCCGCGGCGAGGCCGATCCCGCTCCCGAGGAGCACCGCTGCCACATTCACCAGTGTCCCACGCACTCCTGCGCCTCCTCCGGATAACCCGGCAAGAAAAAAACAACGGGGCCACCCATGCCGCAGCATGCTGGCCCCGTCAAGGTGCAAACGCGGTTGGTCCCGACTAGCTCAGGACCGGCTCCTTGTCCGGGTGCAGGCTCTTGAACTTCCGCAGCAAGGCGTCCTGATCTTCCTGGTGGCTCTCGTCCGGGATGATGCTCCCGGTCGGACAGACGCTCACGCACTGCGGCTCAGCAAAGAACCCGGCGCACTCGGTGCACAGGTCGGCGTTGATCACGTATGTGGACTCGCCCTCGCTAATAGCCTGGTTCGGGCATTCCGTCTCGCACGCACCACAACTGCTGCACTCGTCGTTGATCGTAAGGGCCATTGATGTCCTCCCAGTTCGCGCGCGCTCGGCGCGCGGGGTTGTTGGGGTACCGGAAACGCCGGCATGACTATAGGGAGGAAGGCGCAGGACGGAAAGGAAAAAAGCCGAAAATGTGCCGCCATCTCAAAAAAGGCGTGCTCTTCCGGACAACCGCTGGAGGACAGTCCGGGAGCCAACGTCCGAGATCAGCAGTTCTCACTGTCGTTCGAGGTGACGGGCCGAGCCGGCCAGCCGCACCGCGCGGTTCAGCCATCCCGCACCTCACACCGAGGCGACGCTCTGCACCAGTCGGACCTCCCGCGTCGGGTAGGGGATCCCGATCTTCTCCTGATGGAAGCGCTCCAGGACCGCGCGGTACACCTCGTACTGCACCCGCCAGTAATCTTCCGCCTTGCACCACGGTCGGAGGGCAACCTGGATCCCGGACTCGGCCAGGTGAACGATGCCCACTTCCGGCGCTGGCTCCTTGAGGACGCGCGGGTTCGCCGCCAGGACCTCCTGCACGGTTCGGAGGGCCCTGTCCAGGTTCTCGCCATACCCCACCTCGACGTGAAGCGTGACGCGCCGTTCGCCCGTGTAATTATAAATGACCTCGCCGACGATCCTCCGGTTGGGCACGATCACCCGGGCGTCCTCCAGCGTGCGGAGCACCGTCATGGTGAGGTCAATGGACGTCACCTGCCCCTTCACGCTGCCGATCTCGATGTAGTCCCCGATGCGGAAGTAACGGGAGAACAGGATGCTGACCCCAGCCGCCAGGTTCCCCAGGACGCCCTGGAGGGCGAAGCCGCCCGCGATGCCGGCCACGCTGATGCCGGCGACCAGGGCCGTCACCTGGACGCCGACCTTGTCGAGGGCCAGGATGGCCGTAAAGACGAGGACCAGGGCCTTCCCCGCCCGCACCAGGAGGTTCTGGAGGTGGGCCTCGATGGAGGTCCGGCGCAGGGAGCGGGCGATGAAGCGCCCCGTCATCCGCGCGCACACCAGCCCGATGCAAAAGATGGCTAGAGCGGCCAGGACCTGGAAGCTGTACCGGACCATGAGATCGGTGACGATGTTCAGGATCTCGGATGGTTCCATGGCACCCTCCTCGGGAAAGGGTTGGATGGATGGGCCAGCAAACAATGCCCGGAGAATAACTGCCCCGCAGGAGCGGGTCAAGTCACCGCTGGCCATACGCCACGCCCGGATTCCCCGGCCATCTTTCCGAAGAGCCCAGCTCGGGGTCAGACAGTGCTATTTTTATATCCCTGGATAGCAAATTATAAATGTCTGACCCCGAAGGCGTTCTGGCGGGTGGCGCGGACGTCGCGGCCCAGCTCGGTGCGGGTCAGGAACAGATAGGCGCGTGATGAGGATGGCGAGGCCAACGGCGACGGCCAGGGGAATCGGCACCGCGAACCCCAAGGGCCGCATGGGCAAGAGACGGCTACGTGAGGGCACACACGGGAGAGAGGTGCGTCTTGCAGCCAACCGGACCGGCCCCTGGCTCCCGCCGGGGATCACACCCGAACTTGGGACCCGGCCAGTTCTTTCACCAGCTCCCCGACGAATCCCTTGGCGTCGCCGAAGAGCATCATGGTCCTGTCCATGTAGTAGAGGTCGTTGTCAATGCCGGCAAAGCCCGGACTCATGCTCCGCTTGATCACCATGACCGTCTGGGCTTTGTCCACCTCCAGGATCGGCATGCCGTAGATCGGGCTGTTCTTGTCGTTGCGGGCCGCCGGGTTGGTGACATCATTGGCGCCGATCACCAGTGCCACGTCGGCCCGCGGAAACTCGGGATTGATCTCATCCATCTCCACAAGCCGGTCGTACGGAATGTCCGCCTCCGCCAAGAGCACGTTCATGTGACCGGGCATGCGGCCCGCCACGGGGTGGATGGCGAACTTGACGTCCACGCCGCGCCGGGTCAGCGTGTCGTATAGCTCGCGGACCTTGTGCTGGGCCTGCGCCACGGCCATGCCATACCCGGGGACGATGATCACGGAGGACGCGGCTTCCAGGATCCCGGCCGCCTCGTAGGCCGCGGCGCTCCGGACGTTGCGCTTTTCCGCGGCTTTCGCGGAGACCTGCACCTGCCCGAATCCCCCGAAAAGGACATTGGTGAAGGACCGGTTCATGGCCCGGCACATAATGATCGAGAGAATGAAGCCGGAAGAGCCATCCAGCGCGCCGGCCACGATCAGAAGATTGTTCTCGAGCACGAAGCCCATGGCGGCGGCGGACAGCCCCGCGTAGGAGTTGAGCAGTGAGATGACCGTGGGCATGTCGGCGCCGCCGATGGGGATGATGAGCAGGACGCCGAAGAGCAAGGAGAGCGCCGCCATCACCGGGAAGAGTGCGGTGTGGGCGGGGTGTCCCACGAGGAATACGGCAATCCCGACGGCGATCGCCAGCAGCGACAGATTGACAATGTTCTGGCCCTTGTACACGATCGGGCGGCCCGGCAAGAGGTCCTGGAGCTTCCCGACGGCCATCAGGCTGCCCGTGAACGTCAGGAACCCCAGGATCACTTCGATGCTCAGGACAGACATCGTGAACGCGGGCAGCTCCAGCGTGTGCAGGTAGTACTCCGACGTCCCCACCAGCGCCGCGGCGATGGCCCCGAAGGCGTGCGACAGGGCGGTCCGCTCCGGGACGCGCGTCATCGGCGTGTACACACCCAACGGCCACCCGATGAGGGTCCCCACGGCAAATCCCACGAGGATCCACTGGTAGCTGACGATCTCCCGCAACACCAGGGTCCCCGCGATCGCCAGCACCATGCCCAGCTCCCCCATCCGCACGCCCCGCCGGGCCGTGGTGGGATGACTCATCCACTTGAGCGACAGGATGAAGAGCACCGCCGCCACGACGTAGGTGACCTGGGTAAAATAGGTCGCGATCACTGGCCCGGCCCCCGCTTCTTGAACATCTTGAGTATGCGGTCTGTGATGATGAAGCCACCGACCACGTTGGCCATGGAGCAGACGACGGCAATCGTCCCCAGGACCGTGCTGAGCTGGCTCTTCTCCGCTCCGGCGATGGCGATGGAGCCCACCAGCGAAATGGCGGAGATGGCGTTGGTCAGCGACATCAGCGGCGTGTGGAGCAATGGGCTCACCCGCCGGATCACCTCAAGGCCAACGAAGGTGGCAAGCAGAAAGACGAACAGGGAACTCTCCAGGGTGGATGGCATTCGGAGCCCTCCTCTTCTCCGCTTCTCTCTCGCCGATCGCAGGCTTACGTGTGCGCTGGCTGGGTGGCCCGCTCGAGCGGCGGCAGGCCCAGGAGCTCGCGCACGCCCGGGTGCACCACCTCGCCGCCTCGGGTCAGAAGGGTCTGCCGCGTGATCTCGTCCTCCAGGTTCACCTTGGGGACGCCCGATTTCAGGAGATGCAGGAAGAAGGCGGAGATGTTGCGCGCATACATCTGGCTTGCATGGGTGGGCACGGTGCCCGCCAGATTCACCGCGCCGATGATTTTCACCCCATGCTCCACCACGGTCTCGTAGGGGCGCGTGAGCTCGCAGTTCCCCCCTCGCTCGGCGGCGAGATCCACGATCACGGAGCCCGGCGCCATACCCCTGACCATCTCGGCGGTGATGAGGACCGGCGCCTTCCTGGTCCGGACCAGGGCCGTCGTGATCACCACATCACTTTCGGCGACCACTCGGCCCAACAGCTCCGCCTGTCGCCGGTAGAACGACTCATCCTGGGCCTTTGCGTAGCCACCCGCATCCTGGGCGTCGGCAGCCTCCAGGGGAAGCTCGACGAACCGGGCGCCCAGGCTCCGGACCTCATCCCTTGTCGCCGGACGGATGTCATAGGCCGACACGACGGCGCCCAATCGCCGGGCCGTCGCGATGGCCTGGAGCCCGGCCACTCCCGTCCCCACAACCAGCACCCGCGCCGGTTTGACGGTACCCGCGGCCGTCATGAGCATCGGGAACATCCGGGGCAGAGTACCGGCCGCCATCAGCACGGCTTTGTAGCCGGCCACTGTGGCCATCGACGAGAGGGCATCCATGTTCTGGGCGCGGGTGATGCGCGGGATCAGCTCGACAGCGAAGGCCGTTACCCCGGTGGCGGCGATGTCTTGGACGGTCTCGGGTGAGCCCAGAGGTCGGCAGAACCCGATGAGGATTTGGTCCCGCCGGAGCAGGGGGAGATCGTCACGGCCGGTTGTGTCGTTGGCGCCGTGGCACAGGACTTGGAAGACGACATCCGCCGAGGCGAACACCTCGGCACGCGAGGTCGCAATGCGAGCCCCCTTCTCGACGTAGGCCGCGTCGGGAAAGAAGGAAGCTTCGCCGGCTCCGGTTTGCACCAGGATTTCGCAGCCGGCTTTCGTGAGGCTCGGCAGGACAGCGGGCACCAGGGCAACGCGCCGTACTCTCGGGAACATCTCCTTCGGAACGCCGATAAGCATCCAGTTTCCCTCCCGGTTTCGCGTCACGCTACCCTGCTAGTCCGCAGGCGTCAACACAGAATGCGCACAGGGGCGAACGGAGGGCGAGCAGAAACAGGATGCCGGGAGAGGGCGCGTTCTCACCCGCCACACTCCCGGCATCGGGCAGAGGAACCGATGGGCAGGGACCTATGTCCCGCTCGCCTTTGGCCGCCAGCGGAGGTTGGGCTGGCGGGCGGCGCGGGTTTCGTCCATGCGGCTGACGCGCGGCTTCTGCGGCGCGGCGCGGACGACGTCCGGCGTCTCCTCCGCCTCCCGTGCGATTGCCTGCATCGCCGCGATGAACTGGTCCAGGGTCTCCTTGCTCTCCGTCTCGGTGGGCTCGATCATCAGGGCGCCGTGGACGATCAGGGGGAAGTAGATCGTGGGCGGGTGGAACCCGTAGTCCATGAGCCGCTTGGCGATGTCCAGCGTCTTCACGCCGTGCGGGACTTGGTTCGCGTCCGAGAAGACGCACTCGTGCTTGCACAGGCGGTCGTAGGGCAAGTGGTACGCCCCCTTGAGCTGGCGCAGGATGTAATTCGCGTTCAGGACCGCGGTCTCGGCGGCCCGGCGCAATCCGGTGGGCCCCAGGCTCCGGATGTAGGCATAGGACCGGACCATCACGCCGAAGCTGGAGGCGAAGGCCCGCACCTTCCCGATGGACTTGGGCCGCGCGTACTCCAGGCAGAATGCCTCGCCCTTCTTCTCCACGGTCGGCACCGGCATGAAGGGAGCCAGGTGGCGCTTCAATCCGACGGGCCCGGCCCCCGGCCCGCCGCCGCCGTGCGGCTGCGAGAAGGTCTTGTGCAGGTTGATCTGGATGACGTCCACAGCCCCAGTCCCCCGGCCGCGTGATGCCCATGACCGCGTTGAGATTGGCCCCGTCGCAGTACACCTGGCCGCCCTTTCCGTGGACGATCTTGGCGATCTCGACGATGTGCTCCTCGAAGATCCCCAGGGTGTTCGGGTTCGTGATCATGATGGCGGCGACGTCCTCGTCCATCACCTCGGCCACCGCGGCCGGCTCCACCACGCCCTGCGCCCCCGACTTCACCGGCACCACCTGGTAGCCGCAGAGCGCCGAGCTGGCCGGGTTGGTCCCGTGGGCCGACTCGGGGATGAGGATCTTCTTCCGCGGGTTTCCCTTGGTCTGGTGGTAGGCGCGGATCATCATGACCCCGGTCAGCTCGCCGTGGGCGCCGGCCGATGGCTGGAGCGTGACGCGATCCATCCCGCTCACATCCGCCAGGTACCGCTCCAGCTCCCACATGAGCTGAAGCGCGCCCTGCGCCATCTCGTCGGGCACATACGGGTGCAGCCGGGCAAAGCCGGGGAGGCGCGCCACGTCCTCATTCACGCGCGGGTTGTACTTCATGGTGCACGAGCCCAGGGGATAGAACCCCAGGTCGATCCCGAAGTTCCACTGGGACATGCGCGTGAAGTGCCGCACCACGTCCACCTCGCTCACCTCGGGGAGACCCGGGATCTCGCTCCGCAGGAGGTGCGAAGGGATCAGGCGCTCGGCCGACTTCTCGGGCACGTCGCTTTTGGGCAGCGAGTAGCCGACCCGCCCGGGCGAGCCCTGCTCGAAGATCAGCGGCTCGTTGAAGACCAGCCCCCGCGTTCCCACCGTCTGTTCCGGCCCGCTCATCGCACCCCTCCCAGCGCACTGGCCAGCGCATCGATCTGCTCGCGGCTGTGCTGCTCGGTCACGCAGACCAGGAGGCAGTCCGCCAGCTCCGGGTAGAACCGTCCCAGGTCCAGGCCCCCGACGATCTGGCGCCGCTGCAGCTGTCGGAGGATCTGCGCCGGCTTCTTCTTCGTCCGCAGGACGAACTCATTGAAGGTCGGGCCGCGGAAGCGGAGGTCGATGCCCCGGGCCTTCGCGACGCGCTCCTTGGCGTAGGCCGCCTTGCGCAGGTTCAGGAGCGCCACATCGCGCAGCCCCTTTGGCCCCAGGCTGACCAGGTAGATCGTGGCCATGAGGGCGATCAGCGACTCGCTGGTGCAGATGTTGGAGGTCGCCTTCTCCCGCCGGATGTGCTGTTCGCGGGTGGCCAGGGTGAGCACGTACCCCGTGCGCCCCTCCCGGTCCACGGTCTGCCCCACCAGCCGCCCCGGCATCTGGCGGACGAACTGCTCGCGGGTGGCGAAGAAGCCCAGCGCCGGCCCGCCGTTGTTCATCCCCGTCCCGAGCCCCTGCCCTTCCCCGGCCACGATGTCTGCCCCGCACTCGCCGGGCGACTTCAAGAGGCCGAGCGAGATCGGCTCGGCGACGGTCACCACCACCAACGCCCCCACGGCGTGCGCCGCCTCCGCCAGACGCGCCAGGTCCTCGACCGCCCCGAAGAAGTTCGGGGACTGCACCACCAGGCAGGCGGTCCGCTCCGAGAGGGCGGCTCGGGCCTGCCCCAGGTCGGTGGTCCCGTCCTCGATGAACGGCACCTCGCGAAAGGTGAGGCCAAGCTGGCCGGTGTAGGTGTGCGCCACCTGCCGGTACTCGGGGTGCACCGCCCGCCCCACCACCACCTCGCTGCGACCCGTGAGGCGCTGGGCCATGAGCACCGCCTCGGCCGTGGCGGAGGCCCCCTCGTACATGGAGGCGTTGCTCACCTCCATGCCCGTGAGCAGACAGATCAGCGTCTGGTACTCGTAGAGCGCCTGCAGGGTCCCCTGGGAGATCTCCGGCTGGTAGGGTGTGTAGGCCGTCAGGAACTCCCCGCGGAGCACCAGGTGGTTGATGATGGCGGGACTGAAATGGTTGTAGCATCCCGCCCCCAGGAACACGCTGAAGCGATCGGCGTCGGCGTTCTGGGCCGCCAGGCGCTTGAGGTGCGCGGTCAGCTCGGCTTCCGCCAACGCCGGGGGAATGCGGAGGGGACGCGTCAAGCGCACCGCCGCCGGGACATCGGCGAAGAGCGCCTCCACCGACGGCACCCCGATGGCCTCCAGCATCGCCCGCCGATCCTGCTCGGTGTTCGGGATATAGCGCATCACCGCCCTCCCCCCTCGCCTGTCGGCTCGTGGCTCGTGGCTCGCATTAGTGCTACCCCTCTGCAGCCAGGTAGGCCTCGTACGCCTTGGCGTCCATGAGGCCGCCCAGTTCCTTGGAATTGGCGAGCTTCACCACCAGCATCCAGCCGGCTCCGTAGCAATCCTGGTTCACCAGCTCCGGCTTTCCTTCCAGCGCGCCGTTGACCTCCGTCACCTGGCCGCTCGCGGGACAGAAGAGATCCGAGACGGCCTTCACGGACTCCACCACCCCGAAGGTCTCCATCTGCGTCAGTCTCCGGCCCACCTTGGGAAGCTCCACGAAGACCACGTCTCCCAGGGCATTCTGGGCGTGGTGGGTGATCCCGACCCGCCCGCTGTCTCCCTCCACGCGGATCCACTCGTGCTCCTTCGTGTACTTGAGGTCGGCTGGATACATGCAACTCCTCCCTGCGGCAGGCTTCCCGCAGACATTCGAGACCGCGGACAGCCTTACCGCGGCCGCTTGTAGAAGGGCGTGGGCACGATGCGGGCGGCCACGGGGTTCTCCCGGATCAGCACCGCGAGCTCCGTGCCGATGGCGGCGTGCTCGACCGCCACGTAGCCCAGGCCGATGTTCTTGTTGAGCCAGGGGGCCGGTCCCCCGCTGGTCACCATCCCGATGGGTCGCCCGTCCTTCACGATTGGATAGTGGGAGCGGGCGATGCCCCTGGCAGCCATCTCGAACCCCACGAGCTTCCGCTGAATCCCGTCCGCCTTCTGCTTGGCCAGGGCGGCCCGGCCGATGAACTCGCCCTTCTCCAGCTTCAGGATCCAGCCGAGGTCCGCCTCCAGGACTGTGTGCGCCTCGTCGATGTCGTTGCCGTACAGGGCCATCTTGGCCTCCAGGCGGAGCGTGTCACGCGCGCCCAGCCCGCAGGGAAGCAGCCCCAGCGGCTTCCCGGCATCCAGCATGGCATCCCAGAGGGCGACGGCATACTCAGGCTTCACATACACCTCGAAGCCATCCTCCCCCGTGTACCCGGTCCGGGAGATCATCGCCGCCTTCCCTGCCACTTCACCCTCCGCGAACCAATAGTAGCGGATCGCGCGGAGAGCCTGCGAGGTCAGTGGCTGGAGGATCTCCACCGCCCGCGGTCCCTGGATGGCCAGGAGCGCCGTCTCGTCGCTCAGGTCGCGGACCTCCACATTCCCCTTCACGTGCGCCCGGATCCAGGCGAGGTCCTTCGGAATATTGGCCGCATTCAGCGTGAACATGTACCGGTCATGGGCGAGCTTGTAGACCGTGAGGTCGTCCACGAAGGTGCCGGCATCCGTCGTGAGGGCCGAATACTGGATCTGCCCCAGTTGGAGCCGCGTGGCATCGTTGCTGGTGAGGCCCTGCACCGCCTCGAGGGCGCCCGGACCGCGGAACTCCACCTCGCCCATGTGGGAGACGTCGAACAGGCCAGCGGCACTCCGCACCGCCCGGTGCTCTTCCAAGATGCCTCGATATTGGACCGGCATGTCCCATCCGCCGAAGGGCACCATCTTCGCGCCCAACTGGCGATGGGCGGCAGTAAGCGGCGTCTGCTTGAGCGACGTATCAGCGGCTGTCATAATGCGGCTCCTTGGCGCGCGACGCGACGCCGACCGGCCGCAAGGAGCCTGCGGCCTCTCGGATACGAGCGACACCCCTGCGGATCCAGGCGATGGAGCTCATGATGCGGCCCGAAGAGAGGGAGCAGGGGTAGCGCCTGCGGCATGAACCGTCTCGTGCTCTCGGATGGGAAAAGGCGACCGAGGGGCGAAAAAGCGTGGGTGATTTTTTAATGCCCTCGGGCCTTTGTCAAGGAAAATGTCAGGTGCGACCATCGGGCCTGGAGGCGAAACGCCCGCCGGCAGGCGCCGACCCCGGCGCGCGCCATCCCGCCTGCTCCCGCCCGCCAGGCCCCGGGTCATCTCGCGGTTCCGCAGATCCGGATGAGCAGTGCCTCCATGAGCCACTCTTCGGGATGACCCGAGGTCTTGAGGCTGAGGTCTGTCTCCTGGATCCCCGCCAGGGCCTCCAAGAGTTCCTCCAGCGAGAAGCGGGCCGCGCCCCTGAGCAGGTTGAAGGCGCGGAACGGGTTCATGCGCGCCAGGGCCGCCGCCCCGTCCTCTGCCTCTGCCCCCTGTGTGAGGCGCGGCAGGATGCGGGAGTGGAACGCCGGGTAGGGCATCTTCGGGTCGAACTTCCCGTCCAGCCGGCTCTCCAGGGCGAGACGGGCGAGCAGGAGGTTGCGCACCTCGCTCGCGAGCGTGAAGAGGATCCGGACCGCCGGCTCCCGCTGCGTCAGCAGGCCCCGCAGGGCCCGCAGGGCCCGCGCCGCGTCCCGCTCCCCCAGCGCGTTCGTCAGGTCGAAGATGCCGGCCTCGCGGGAGCTGCTCAGGACGGCCAGCACATCCGCGCGGGTGATGCGCGGCCGATCGCCGGCATACAGACAGATCTTCTGCACCTCCGAGCTGAGGGTCCGCACGCTGAAGCCCGTCCGTTCCACGATGGCACCGGTCGCATCGTCGTCCAGGCCCTTTCCGAACCCCTGCGCCACCTCGCGGATCGTGGCGCGCGCTGCCTCCGGGCTCATCTGGGTGTCCCCCACCCGCTTGTTGCGGACCCCGCAGTCGATGATGAAGCCGCCCTCGCTGATCTTCTTGTAGAGCGCCCGGCGCTGGTCGATCACCTCGGCGGTGAGAATCAGCGAGACCCCCGAGGGGATGCCCCGATCGAGGACGTCCTCGTAGACGCGCGCGGCCCCGCCCGTCTGGGGGATGGCCGTCACCTCGGTCACCGCCTGGGCCGCCACCTCGCCGAGCCAGGCTTCCCCGTCGGAGTCACGGGGGATAGAGAAGGCCTCCTCCCACTCCGCATCCGTGAGGGCGCCACGGGCCGCGCGCTCGAGGAAGTCTTGGGCCTTCCCGGTTGCCGCCACCACCTGCAGGAACAGACGGAGCGCGCGCGTCCGGTCCCCCGCCTCCCAGGCCTCCAGGCTCCGCTTGGCGACACTGCCCGAGGTTTGCTTGGAGACGAAGGCCTTGGTGTCGTACGCGAGGACGACCTTGGCCCCGCCCAAGAGGGGCAGTGTGTTGAGGCGAACCGGCAGGCTTGCAAGATCCACGTCCTCTTCCACCGTCTCGACGCAGAGCGCCTGCTGCGCGGCAGGGACGAGCGCGTCAACGAGCGCCTTGGCGCCGGTCCTCGCGAGAAACTCATCCCCGTGCAGGAGATAGACGCGATGCCGCTTCCCGCTCCGGATCTCCGCCACCGCCTTCTCGATCGTCCCCGTCATCCCGCCGACTGCCCTGAGACTCCGCAAGACATTCTCCGCCCCGCGTGCAGGCGGGTCGCCCGACCGCGCTCACCGCGCTGCGGCCAGCGCCCCCAGGATCTCCGTGCCAAAGGCCTCCACCCGCCAGCGACGCAGCCCCTCGATCCGGTCCAATGCCTCACGGTCGCCAGGCACCGACTCCGCCAGCCGCTCGATGAGGCGACGCGGCAAGAGAAGTCCCGGATCCAAGCCGGCTCGCAGGGCGGCCGCGCCCCGCCACACCAGCAGGGCGTCGATCCGCCGCGCCGTGGCCGGCGAGGCCCGCGGTCTTTTCGGCCGGCTGTAGCTGGGGAGCTCCGCCTCGGGCACCGCCAGGCCCCTCGCGATGGCGGCGAGGAGCGGCTCGCCGTGTCGCCGCATCACGCCAGGCGTACACCCGGGAATCGTGCTCAACTCCGTCAGGCTGCGCGGGCGCTGGAACACCAGGTGGATCAGGGTCTCGTTGCCCACGATGCGGAAGGGAGGCCGCGCCGCCGCCCCGGCCCACGCCTCCCGCCCGACGAACAGCTCCCGCAGCACCGCGAGCCCGCGCCGGTCCAGATCCTTCGCCCCCTTGATCCTCAGATAGTCTTCGGGATCGAAGATTCGCTCCCCGGGCGGCAAGAGCGTCAGGGCTTCGCACTCCTCGTCGAGCCAGGCCTCCCGTCCCAACGCCTGGAGCTCGGCCCTCAATCGCTCGCGGAGGGGGACTAGGTAGCGGACGTCCTCCGCCGCATAGGCCTCCTGCTCCGGGCTGAGGGGCCGCCTGGCCCAGTCGTCCTTCTGGCGGGACCGGCCAGGAACGAGGCCGAAGAACCGCTGAAGGAGCGCTGCCAGGCCCAGTTCGGAGAGCCCGATGAGCTGCCCGGATAGCATCGTGTCGAAGATGTGAGCGAAGCCGAACCCGAAATCGCGCTTCAACGAGGAGAGGTCGTAGGACGCCCCGTGGAGCACCTTGATGGTGCCGGGATCGGCGCAGAGCGGACCGAGCGGAGAGAGATCCCGCAGCGCGAGAGGATCCACCAGGAAGACCGTCCCATCCGGATGCGCCACCTGGATGAGGCAGACCTTCTCGGGGAAATGATGCAGGCTGTCCGACTCCGTGTCCAGGGCCATGACGCTCGTCCCGGCAAAGTGCGCCACCAGCGCTCGGAGCGCCTCGGGCGTCCGGATCCATTGAGGCGGCTCGCCGACTCGACGGGCAGAGGCGGTTTCGGGCATCTGGGACATGTGCGGGACTACCCACGGCGACGCGGAGCCTACTTGATGGCGAGCTTTCCCTTCGCCGTCAGGGGAGTGATCCAGGGCGATGATGTGCAGGCGTAGCTAAAGATCCCCCCCCGATCGGCAACGACGGGAATGGCCACAGCCGTCCCCGCCGGGATGGTCGTGCGCACGTCCAGGTCCGGGATCAGGAAGCGATGGGACTTCCCCACGCTCGTCACTTGGAACGTGATGAGGATGGACCGCCCGTCGCGGTCGGCGGCCAGCACCGACGGCTGACAGCGATTGTCCTTCGCCACGATCTCGAACGTGATGTGTTTCAGTTGGGCCGGCGTACTCCCCGGCAGGGGGTTGTCGGCCAGCAGCCCGCAGCCGGCCGTGAGCAGCATCGCCCCCACCAGCATTGCCACCGTGGAACCTCTCACGCGTCGCCTCCTCCGGACCGTTGAGCCGGCAGAGCCTAGCACGCGGCCCCCGAACTTGCAATCGGCTGTTGCCCGCCCCCGTCGATACCGGTTGACGCATCTCACTGCGCTCTGATATTTTGCGCCCACATTCGAGGGGAATCGGCGGGCGTGGCGCTCTGACCGATAGGGAGGGGCCGATCGACGGCGATGGCGGGCGGACCCTGCAACGGCGGCACCAGGCGCGATCGTGACCCAGCAGAGGTGTCAGATGGAGTTTCATCGACTGACGGATCTCAGGAGCAGTGACGGCCACCCCGTCCCGGCGTACGTCTTTCTGCCTCCCCTGGTCGCAGGAGGGGTCGCCGTGGTCCATGGCTACGGCGGCTGCAAGGAGCACATGCTCGGCTTGGCCGCCCGTATCGCCGAGGCAGGCCTCGCCGCCTGTGTGTTCGACATCCGCGGCCACGGAGAGCACCCGGCCCCGCTGGGCCCGGCCATGGGCCTGGACCTGGAGGCGGCCCTGGCCTACCTTCGGCGCCACGGCCGGGTGGCGGCGGTCGGTCATAGCCTGGGCGGCCGCCTGGCCCTCGCCTCCAGCGCCGACGTCGTGGCGGCCATCTCCCCAGCCCTGCCCCAGAAACCCTCCGAGGAGGGACGAGCCATGCTGCGGCACTTCGGCAGTACGGGCGTGCGTGCCCGAGACGCCGGAGAGATCCTCGATATCCTGCGGGGCCTCCCCGCCCCCGAGGCTCACCGGCGACCCACGCTGCTCCTGCACGCAGAGGGAGACATCCCCTCGCTCATCGAAGCCGCAAAGAGTGCGGCCGAGCGGCTTCCGGGGTCGGAGGTTCAGGTGATCTCGGAACAGCAACATCAGGCTGTGGAGCTCCCCGCGAGCCTCCTGGCGTATTTGCCCTGCTGGTTCAATCATATTGACCTGAAGACCAACCCCGAGCTATACGTGAAGCTACCAGCCTGGCTGGCTCGGCATATGGCAACACAGAGCGTGTGAGGAAGCCGTGGATCGCCACTCTAGACTCGAGACCCAACGCCGATTCATCCAACAGCGACAGGAAGACCTGCTGGCCCGAGTGCGCCGGATGGAGGATGAGGAACTGCGCTGGACGGTGCGGATCCTGGCAGACTGTCTCTCGCCGGAGGAACGGACCGCCCACCTCAGCGGGTACAGCGAGCACTGCAGCGATGAGGAACTGCGGGCATTCGTGGCCCGCTTCGTCCCCCGCTACACGGAGCGGGCGTTGGCCGAGCTACGCGCCAAGGCGGAGGCGCCCGGCACCCGCCTGGCCGATCTCACCGAAGAGGAGCTGCAGGGGATGTCCGTTGCGGAGAAGTGGACCCTGCTGGCTGCCGACCCCGAAAGCCTTCGTCCCGACCGGGCTCGCCATGAGCTCGCCAGGCTGTTTATGTGCAAGTCGCGCGATCTGTTCCACGATGCCGGCCTGTCCGAGGCCGCGGTGGAGTTCCCCGCCTACCATCGGGTGCGGGAGGCTTTGGAGGCCCAGAGCGACCACGTTGTCGCCGACCTCACGCGCCTCGTGTTCGAACGCGTCGATCAGCTCGCCGAGGAGGCTCCGGATCGTGTGGAGGCCGCCCTGACAGAGATCCGGGAGGCCATGGGACGCGCCCTGGGGATCCTGATCCCCGCGGACCAGCTCTTCGCGGGGCAGATGGTCCGGCTGCCATTGCCGACCGCCGCCGATGCCGCAGAAGGATTCCCATCAGATGGGGCGGCCCTGGCGGACCTGTCGGGGGAAGACCGGGCCACCGCCTTCCTCGTCCTGGCCGACCTCATGAGCCTGCGCGAGTGGGAGGTCTATCTGGTCCCTCTGCAGCGGCAGTACCGCTCGCTGGATGAGATCCCACGGGAGGAGCTGGGGAAGCTGCCGGCGCGCTCCCTGGGCCTCCTGGGAGATCGGCGGATCACCGACTTCGCCGAGCGCTACCGGTCCGGCCGGATGGTGGCCGATCGGAAAGTCGGCGCCCAGATCTGGCACCTGCTGTCCCAGGCAGAGCGGCTGCCGCTCTTGGAGCGGGACAACCGGACCATGGATGTGGCCCAGGCGGCCCGGAGCCTGGCCAAGCTGTTCTTCAGCTACCAGTACGCCATGCTCTTCGACGCCGGCTTCCATGTGGACCTCTTGCGCTCCGCGCGCTATCACAGCCTGGTCAACCAGCTCATCGCGCAGCACACCCCCGAGTCGCATCGACCGGCGCTGGACCGACTGCTGCAGACCGTGACCCGGATGATGCTGGACCTGGAGGGCCTTCCCCGGGAGGTTCGTCCCGGTCGCCTGCAGGAGATCCGCGCCCTGATCGCCTCGGCCCTGGGCCTCCCCGACGACCTCACGTACCCTGCCGGACGGGAGGGCCGCGCGTAACGACGAAGACAGACTGGCGAACGCGGAATTGCGCGCGGCCCACAGCAGGAGCATTCCGCATTCGACATTCCACATCCCGCATTGCATGGAGGGGCGGCCGTGAGGTGGGAATATCGGGAAGAGATGGTCATGTTCAAGGAAACCAAGGACGGCCTGGTCAGCAACCTGGACTTCCTGAACAACTGGGGAGCCGAGGGGTGGGAGCTGGCCACCGGCGTCCCCCTCATTGCCCCCAACCGGGAGGGCGTGGCCTACGGCACCGTGGGGGCCCTCCTCGTCTTCAAGCGACCGCTGGCGGCCTCCTGAGGCCGTCCGGACCGCGGCGCAGTGCAGAATCCTTGTCGAGTGGCAGCATGTCCATGAGGAAACGCCGACATCCCATGTACGAGGGGATCGCGCTGCTGGCGGATCCGATCTACGGCTATCTCCAGTTCACCGTGCCCACCGACACATCTCCGGAGGAGCGGACGGAGAAGGACCTTATCGATACGCCCTGGATGCAGCGGCTCCGCCGTGTACATCAGCTTCAGTCCAGCTTCTGGGTCTTCCCGTCCGGCGAGCACAGCCGCTTCCAGCACTCGCTGGGGACCATGCATATGGCCGGCCGGTTCGCCGACCGCCTCTACCCGACGCTGCGGGAGGTGTTCGGGCGCCAGTGCCCGTCGCAGCCCTTCGTGAAGCAGCTGCTGCGGCTCACGGGCCTCCTCCATGACATCGGCCACGGGCCCTTCAGCCACTTCTTCGACCAGCACTTCCTGGAGCCGTGCTACGGCATCACGCACGAGATCCTCGGGCAGCGCATCGTCGAGGAGAAGCTCCCCGACCTCGTGCGGGGCATCCGCCGGAGTCCCGATGCCCCGTTCGAGCGCGGGGAGGAGGTCCGGCCCGAGCAGATCGCCTTCCTCATGCGGAAGCCCGAGGCGGGCGTCGATGCCATGCCCGCATGGCTCCGCTTCCTGCAGCCCGTCTTCTCGGGGATCTACACGGCGGACAACATGGACTACATCCAGCGGGATGCCTACATGACCGGCTTCTCCCTGGACATGGTGGACATCGAGCGACTGCTCTACTACACCTTCGTGACCCCGGAGGGACTCGCCCTTCACAAGTCCGGCTCCTCCGCCCTGCGCCGTTTCGTCAACGCCCGGTTCACCATGTATGCCGACGTCTACTTCCACCGGACCAACCGCGCCATGGACCTCCACATGCAGGAGATCTTCCGGGAAACCATCCAGCGGCTCTTCCCCTTCGATCCCAGCATCGATCTGGACGGCTACCTCGGGGTGAGCGACTGGTCGCTCCTGGAAGGGGTCCGGCAGTGGCGCAGCGACCCCGACCCGCCGAAGCGCGCTCTGGCCGAGGAGTGGGCCAGGATCCTCGCCCGCGAGGTCAAGTGGAAGATGGCCTACGATCACATGGAGACGATGGACGAGCCGCGGGGGAAGAAGTTCTGGTCCGCCAGGGACCTGGAGGAGGCCATCCGGAAGCACCTCCCCGAGCCCCTGCAGGCGCTGGAGTTCCGCGTGGACATGGCCCGGCAGGATCCCCGGCCCCTCAATCCCTGGACCGAGGAAACGAAGAAGATTCTCATCTACGATCCGGCGACGGGAAAGGCCTCGCCGAGCGCGGTCGCCGACCTCTTCCGCTACATCCCCGCTCAGGTGGCGCACTATCGCATCTTCGCCCTGGACCACGCCCACGATGCCGAGCTGGCCGCCGCAGCCCAGGCGGCCCTCTCCGGCCCGAACGAAGCCTTCCGCACCAACCTGTAGCCCGCCCGGCTGGCTCTGAGGCGAACGGCCCCAGCACCTGAAGGGAGCGATACAGGAGACGCTGGGCCTTCTCGTGGGCGAACCGATCCCACTCCGCGTACCCCCGCGCGAGGGAGCCGAGCGCCCGGTAGAAGCCCTGCTCCGCGGGTGAGACTCGCGGGGCCACCGCCTCAAATTCCTCCGCTGCCGCCTCGTAGCGGCCGCGCGCGAAAAGCAGGCTGGCGCGCTGCCGTGCGCTGACCGCCAGGGTGTCCCAGGGGTTGGCCTGGTAGAGCATGCGCTCCTTGGCCTCTTCCCTGCCAAAGACGTGGTGGTGTACACCCCCGCCGAGGTCGCCCAGTGGGCCGATGTGCCCAACGCTTTCGTGACGACCGCCCTGCGGGAGGGACGGATTCTCTATGGCCGATAAGAACAGTCACGCCCGTGGCTGGTTCCTCAAGGCCGAGAGCGACCTCTCGGCGGCCCGCCGCATCCTTGAAGGTGAGGGTCCCTATGATAGGGCCTGCTTCCATCTCCAGCAGGCGGCCGAGAAATTCCTCGCCGCCGTGCCGCCACAGGCGAGACGCTAGATCCGCCCCCGTGTCCGATCCCCTCCGCAAGCTCCTGCTCCCACTGGCCGGCTTCCTGACCTGATTCTCACGTCCCCCGTTCGACCGCGACCGAGAACCGTGACTGTGATCGCGGCCGTGGCCGTGTTCGCCCGCAAACGATCACGCTTCTTCCCCGCGCAGGTTCCGCAAGATCCGCTCCTGCTCCCGCTTGGCCTTGTCGCCGACCGCGTGCTTCCAGGGAAAGACCTACGCCCCGCCGACCCGGGGAAGCGGTTTCAATTGCCGGGCAAGGGACTCCATGCTGAGCCTGATGTCCTTGGCCTTGAGTTGGAGCGCCTCTTGGTGTCTTCGGAAGAGATCCACGAGTCCGCCCCGCTCCTCGGCGGGGCACGTGCCGATCGCAACGGCGATAGCCTGAAGACGACAGTTCGGGCCGCGGCCGGCCCGGGGGCGGGGGGAGCGGCCGCTCGCAGCCGGGGAGACCGAGAAGAATCCTCGGACGCCACGTCCCGGACGACTGGTCCTCCAGGAAGATGACCCGGCGCTCCCGCCCCCGCACCCTGACGTGGTGGAGGGCGTCCGGCGCATCGAGACGGGCCTGCCGGGGCATGGCAGACGAGAGCCTGGCGCCAGGAGCGTCCGGACGCAACGTCCCCGATTACGATCACGGCTCTTTATCGCACGGCGTGCTCCCCCTCCGCTTATTCTGCAGATGCGTAAATGCCCGTTCTTGACATAAGTTACATTCCGGCATATTTTAGGGTCCTTCTCTGGGAGGTGCCCCATGGTAAGACGACTGTCGGCCAAGGAAGCCCGCGACCGTTTCGCCGAGATCCTCGGCCAAGTCCACTTCGGCAAGGATACCGTCATCGTCGAGAAACAGGGCAAGCCGGTGGCCGCCGTGATCGGTATGGAAGAGTACGAGCGGTTCACCCAGGCGCGCACCGAGCCGTTCCGGGTGCTGGATCGGATTTGGGCTCGCAACCGCAGCGCCGACCCGGCCCGCGTCCAGGCGGATGTCGAGGCGGCCCGCGCGGCGGTTCGGGCGCGTTCCCGCGCCAAAGCCCGCCGGCGTGCGTAGGATCGTCCTAGACACCAACGTCATCGTTAGCGGCCTCATCACCGCGACTGGCCCGCCGGGTACGATCCTCACCGCGTGGCGGGACCGCCACGTGGACCTCATCGTCTCCGCCTCCCTGCTGCGGGAGGTGGCCGACATCCTCAGCCGGCCTAAGATTGCGCGGACGTATGGCCTCACTGCCGACGCCGTGTCCGGCATCCTGAGGCTCCTCGATTCACAGGCTATCCGTGTTCCGGGCCGCGTGACCATACCGCGCACGGCCCGCGATCCCCTGGATGATCATATCCTGGCGTGCGCGGTGGAGGGCCATGCCGATTATGTGGTGACCGGGGACCGTGACCTCCTTGCCCTCGATCGCTTCCGAGGCATCCCCATCCTCTCGCCTGCCGCGTACGCCGCCCTGCTGCAAGGAGATTGAGGGCCCCGGAGCGGCCCTAGCTACCTGCCGCATCACTCCGCCTCGCCCCGCAGCTTCCATAGGGTCCGCCTTGGCTCGCCCGTACTTCAGTCGCCGACCATAGGACGCCAGGCGAGGATCATGCTCCGCCGGCCAGGTCCGGTGGCTTCAATCGCTGGGTCAGCCACTCCATGGCGGACCGGATATCCTTGGCCTTGATCTGGAGTCCCTCCTGATGTTTCCGGAAAAGCTCCACGACTCCGCCCCGCTCCTCGGCGGGGCACGTGCCGATCGCAACGGCGATGGCCTGGAGACGGCAGTTCGGGGCGCCGCCGGCCCGGGGGCGGGGGGAGCGGCTGCTCGCAGGCGGCGAGACCGAGAAGAATCTTCGGACGCCACGTCCCGGATGCCTGGTCCTCCCGGAAGATGACCCGGCGCTCCAGCCCCCGCACCCTGACCTGGTGGAGGGCATCCGGCGCATCGACACGGGCCTGCCGGGGCATGGCAGACGAGAGCCTGGCACCAGGAGCGTCGGGACGCAACGTCCCCGATTATGCACTCATTATGCACTCAGCCACCCGGGCATCCGGTGCGCCGCCGCAGGCCGACGTTCAGCCTGTGGCGGCGGCGATCAAGAGGTCCTGCGATTGACGGTCGAGGGTCACGAAGTAAGCGCTGTAGCCGGTCACCCGCACCACCAGGTCGCGAAACTGCTCGGCGTCCCGCTGCGCGGCGCGGAGCGTCTCCGGGTTCACGATGTTCACCTGCAGATGCTGGCCGCCCAGACGGAAATAGGTTTCGATGAGGTCGCTCAGGTGCTGCACGCCCTCGGGGCTGGAGAAGAGCGTCGGGTGCAGCGTCAGGGTCTGGCCCCCGCTCGGCGTCAGGCGCAGCGGGAGCTTGGCGAGCGAGCGCAGGGTGGCGGTCGGCCCGAGCCGGGCCCGGCCCGGGGGCGGCCCCTGGTTCTCGCTGGTCGGCGTGCCCGCCAGCCGGCCGTCCGGCGTCGCGCCCGCCGCCGCGCCGATGCGCTTGAAGCGGTGATAGGTGTAGATGCCCGGCCAGCAGGCGCCCAGCAGCGGATCACGGTGCGCGAGGACCGCGCGGCAGAAGCACTCCGCAATTTCCGCGGCGATCCTGTCCACCGCGTCGTCGTCGTTGCCGAACTTGGGATACCGGGTCAGCAGGCGCTGCCGCAGCGCCTCCCGCCCGGTGAAGTTGCCGGCCAGCGCCTCGCGCACCTCCGCCTGCGTGAGCCAGCCCTCCTCGTAGACCGCCTGCTTCAGCGCCGCCAGGGCATCCGCGGTCGTGGCGAGCCCGCCGGCGTAGAGGTTGTGATGCACGTAGCGCGCCCCCCCGTGGTTGGCGTCCCGGCCTCGGGCAAGGCAGTCCTGGATGAGCGCCGACTCGAAGCAGAACGGGCGGCGCGGCAGGTAATCCTCGGCGTAGTACCTCCGCTTGAGGGCCACCGCGCGTTCCACGTCGTGCGCGATCTGCGCCTTCACCGCGGCCAGGAGATCGGCAAAGGTCTTCAGTTCCGCGAGGTCGCCGGTCCGGGGCCCCGCGGGGGTCTCGTCCACCGCATAGCCGGGACTCCGGTAGCGCAGCTCGTCCTCGGAGGGGGCGGGGGCGCCCGGATACGGGTCGCGACCGTCATGGAGCGCCAACTCGAGGCACTTGACCAGGCTGAGCTGGTACTCGCGGAGCTGCGGCTCGCACCCCGGGATCTGCGGGTTGCAGCAGCCGAAGTGCACGTAGCCGCGGGCCTCCGCCAGGGGGAAGCCGAGGGTCGTGAGGGAGGCGATCACCACCTCGTCGTTGTAAATCCCGACGCTCGCCCCCCGCCGCACCGCGTCGCACACGCCGCGCCAGAAGCCGCGGTCCACTCCGGGATGGTGGCGCACGGTGAGGGTGGGCTCCTTGAGGCGCAGCTCGTCCACCGCCTGGAGGCAGAGGAACGACAGCTCGTTGGTGGCGTCGCGGCCGTCGGCGTGCTGCCCGGCGACCACCAGGTACTGCACGCTGTCCACGCAGGGCGAACGCTTCACCGGTGTCGTGTAGTGGTCGTGGAGCCCGATGAAGCGGTTCATCTTCACGAAGAAACACTGCAGCAGCTCCAGGGCCGCCTCGCGGGTGAGCGTGCCGGCCGCCACGTCCCGCCGGTAGAACGGGAGCAGCTGCTGGTCGAGGCGGCCCACCGAGTAGTCCCGGGCCCCGCAGACGGCGTGGAGCACGAAGTCGAGGAACCAGATGGACTGGACGGCCTCGTAAAACGAGCGGGCAGGCAGGGCCGGGACCCGACGGCAGGCGGCGGCGATCTGCTCCAGCTCGCCCCGGCGCGGCGACGACGCCGATTCGGCCATCTTCACGGCGGTGTCGGCATAGCGGGCGGCGAGGTCCACCACGGCCTGGCAGCAGATCGTGATCGCCTCCCAGAACTCGCGACGCTCGGCGGCCTCCGCCTCGCCCGGGTCCAAGGCGGCCATCCGCTCCTCCGCCTCGCCCTGGATGCCGAGCAACCCGCGCTCGAGGAGCAGGTCCCAGGCGAGCGTCACGTGTCCCCGGGTGTGGAACCAGTACGGCTGGAAGTAGTCCGCGGCGTGCGTCGCGAAGTGCTGCTCCTCTTCGGTGGAGAGGAGCACCTCCCGGGGCTCCCCGACGATTAGCTCGTCCTCGCCGATCACCACCGACATCGTGTCCGTGATCTCCCGCAGCGCCAAGGCGTAGCGGCGCGTGGGTCGCTCACCTCCGTACTGCTCGTGCGCGCGGCGGAGGGCGAGCATCCGCTCCCAGAACACGGTCCGGTCGTCCAGCGCGAAGAGCTGCTGCTTCAGCCTCGCCACCCGTTCTCGCATGTGTTCCCTCACGAGGTGACGTGCAGCCCGTGCGCGGCAGCGCGAGCGGCGAGCTGCTGCATGAAGGCCGGCGTGGGCAGCGGGGTGTTCGCCGCCGGGTAGGGTCGCCCCAGCCGCCGGTACTTGGCCTCCGCGAGGCGATGCAAGGGGACGAAGGCCACCCGCGTTGTCAGCCCAGCGGCAAAGTCGAGCACTGCACCCAGGGAACTCTCATCATCATTGAACCCCGGGACGACGGGGACCCGCACGATGAGCCGGATCCCGGACTTTGCGAGGAGGCGGGCGCTCTGGAGGACGGGATCGAGGGGCCGACCCAGGCAGCGCCGGTGGGCCTCCGGGTCCACCGTCTTGACATCCAGCAGCACGAGATCGGCGTGCCGGACCGCCCGCTGGAGCGCCTCGGGGGAACACCACCCCGCCGTCTCGACCGCCGTGGAGATCCCGCATCCGCGGCACGCTTGCAGCAGCGCGGCGGAAGCGTCCGGCTGCCAGACCGGATCCCCGCCCGAGAGGGTGACGCCGCCCCCGGAGGCTTCGTAGAAGGGCCGGTCCCGCTCCACGACCTGCATCACCTCCGCCACCGACAGGTGGCGCCCGCAGAGCGTGAGCGCCAGCCCGGGACACACCTCGGCGCAGCGGCCGCAGCCCTCGCAGAGCTCGCGGCGGATTCTCGAGGGGGCGGTGAAGTCGATGGCGCCGCGCGGGCAGGCGGCCCCGCACGCCTCGCACCCGATGCACCGCTCCTCGTCGAAGAGGATCTCCGGGCGACCGCTCTGCGCTTCGGGATTGTGGCACCACGGGCACCGGAGCGGGCAGCCTTTCAGAAAGACCGTCGTCCGGATCCCGGGGCCGTCGTGCACCGAGAAGCGCTGGATGTCGGAGATCAAGGCCGACACCCCGTCCTGCGGCCTGCCAGTCGCTGCGGTTCGCACCACTGTCACCGCTCGGGGCCTCCTCCCATTGGCCGGGGACTCGCGCGCGGAGAGTCAAGGACAAGGTGGAAGGTGAGCGGCCAATCGGCTGACCTCTGCCCTCTGATCTCTGGTCCTTTCATTCCGCAACCCGCAACCGATCTTCCCCCCGCCCGTGCCTTCTGCCGACTGCCTACTGGTTCCCTCCTCCGACCTCTGGCCCTTTCCCGTGGCCGGACTTCCACCGGCGAGTCCCAGAGTATCCACGGCATGCCGTGCGGCACCTTTTCTCGATCGGCAAGTCCAATGAGTCAACAACGTCCCGCAACCCACGCCGCCTACGCCGCCCTGCTCCGCACCGGCGACTAGGTCCGCCGCATCTCGGCGAAAGCCGTGGCCGCGAGTCGTGCTCCTGATCCTCAGACGCACGACCCCGGACACTGCACGAGCACGACGAGCACGAACACGCTTCTTGCCGTATAAGCTCTCCGGCCGGGTTGACCCCATGATGCCTGAGGTGTTACACTTCTCGCGAAAAAGTACAACCTCAGAGAAGAAAGGGGACCTCTTATGCCAATCGTGACCACGACCGCAAAAGGCCAAGTTCTGGTTCCCGCCGGACTCCGGAAGCGGATTGGCCTCGCGCCCGGCGCC
Source organism: uncultured Methylomirabilota bacterium (assembly GCA_963714585.1). GTDB lineage: Bacteria > Methylomirabilota > Methylomirabilia > Methylomirabilales > 2-02-FULL-66-22 > 2-02-FULL-66-22. Next base: position 112,151 of record CAVQPC010000087.1, on the reverse strand, counting down.
AAGGTCCTGATCACAGCGGGGGACAAGAACACGCTGGTCCTACAGCCGGTCCCCGACGATCCGATCGAAGCTGCCTGCGGCCTTCTCGCCGAAGGCCCCGCGCTGACCCAGGCCCTGACACAAGAGCATCGAGAGGAGCAGAAGCGTGACCAAGCCAAACGTGCTCGACTCCTTCGCCCTGCTCGCCTACCTCGCAAGGGAGCCCGGGTTCGAAACGGTTCGCGCTCTGCTGCGTAACGCCGAGGCCACCAATCGTCCGGCGATCATGAACGAGATCAATGTCGGCGAGGTCTATTACCGCACCGCCAAAGGCCGGTCGCCCGCCCAGGCGGATGCCTGCCTGCGCATCCTCGAAACCCTCCCCATCCAGGTCCTCGGCAACACCTTCCCGCAGGTCCTGGAGGCCGCGCGCCTCAAGGCCCGCTATCCGATTGCCTACGCCGACGCCTTCGCCCTGGCCACGGCGATCCGCGAGCGGGCGGTCCTCGTCACCGGCGACCCCGAGTTCCGCGCCATCGGTGACCTGGTCGAGGTCCGGTGGATCTGAAGGACTGCGGTCGTGCCGGAAAGCTGTCGTCGTGGCCGTGATCGTGGCCGTGCTGCCCCGCGAATACGCGCACGTCCCACGATCGTGGGCGCTTACCCTCCATCGGCCTGGTCCGGCGGCTTCACGCGCTGAGCCACCGACTCCGTGTTCGCCGGGATCTCCTTCGGCTTGAGCTGCAGCTCCTCCTGGTGCTTCCGAAACAGATCCACGACCGCGTCCCGCTCCTCGGCGGGGCACTTGCCGATCGCAACGGCGATGGCCTGGAGACGGCAGTTCGGGGCGCCGCCGGCCCGGGGGCGGGGGGAGCGGCTGCTCGCAGCCGGCGAGACCGAGAAGAATCCTCGGACGCCACGTCCCGGATGCCTGGTCATCCCGGAAGCAGACCCGGCGCTCCAGCCCCCGCACCCTGACCTGGTGGAGGGCGTCCGGCGCATCGAGACGGGCCTGCCGGGGCATGGCAGGCGCGAGCCTGGCGCCAGGAGCGTCCGGACGCAACGTCCCGCATTATTATTACGGCACCGACACTGGAACTGCAGCCAGTACCAAGACGGCCCCCATCAGGAATGGGAGCACACCCACTCACCTCATGACAGGTTCCGGTACACCTCGCGCCGATGACCGACGCCGACCACCAGGATCACGAGCCGATCCTTCAGAACGCGGTACAGTACGCGATAGTCTCCGACGCGGATCCGGAGGATGCCCTTCCTGCCGTGCAGCACCTCGGCTCCAGGCGGACGAGGATTCTCAGCGAGCGCTCGAATCGCCGCATCGACGCGGCGGAGGATCTGGGGAGGGAGGGCGGCCAGTTCTTTCTCGACGGCGGGCTTGAGAAGCAGGTGGAAGGTCACTTGAGCCCCAGGCGTTCCCGCACGACCTCATACGGGACCTCGCCGGGCTCTTTGAGGGCCCGCTCGGCCGCCTCGAGATCCAGGCGGTCCTCCGCTTCCCGCACGAGGCGCTCGAACAAGGCGAGATCCTCCATCGAGACGAGCGCGGCCACCTCCTTGCCGCGGCGCTCGAGCACGATCCGCTCCCCCTTGTAGGCCACCCGATTGAGGGCGTCGGACAGATTCCGGCGAACCTCCCGGGCACTGAGACGGGTCATCGGTTATGCTCCTTTCCTGTGTGCCTAGTGTACACTAGGAGCATTATCCTGCTTCGAGCTCTCTGCGTCAAGGGCCGGGTAGAAGCGATCACCGATTGTCCGGATGGCCTGGTCCGCCGGGCTCCAGGAGATCCTCGATTCTGACCCGTCCTGACACCCCGTGGCGGTACGGGGTGAGCGGATTCAGGCGATGATCCGGGCCTGTCGGAATCCAGGCGGCCAACTCCCGCAGGAACCGCTGTAGATCCAGGAAGGGGCACCATCTGATCTGGAGGTCTAGGAGCTCCGCATGGATCGCATCGACACGGGTCTGCCGCGGCATGGCAGGCGAGAGCCTGGCACCAAGAGTGTCGGGACGCAACGATTACATCCGTCATCTGGTCGTCCAACGGACCCCCAGCTACAACCCCGCACGATCAGGGGGGAGTCCGCCATCACAGCATCACAGAGTTAATAATGTTGCAACGTCTCGCTTTACACTTTCACCAACCAGTTGCGAGCAAGTGGGATTGCGCGCTCAGCCCGGCCACCGCTCCCGCGCTCCGGCTTCCGCTAACGAGTCCCACGGAGTCGGCATACCATGGGAGACCTATTCCGTGCTGGCTCGCCAATCACTCGTGACGGTCCGTGCGGTACTGTCCGCGCGGCTCGCGTACCCCGCCCGGCGGCGCTGCGGTCGCCTCCACGGCTCGCTCTTTCAATCGAAGCCACAAGGGGTCGGTCGCCAGGAGCCGTCGCGTCTTCTCCCGCTTCTCTTCCCACGACAGGCGCTGATCCTCCTCATCAATCTTCTCGCGGCGCCTGCGCATCCACACCACCGCGTCAAATCGCTTGATCATCCTCCAGCACCTCCCTTGGCGACCGAATCTCGATCGGCCCATACCCCTGCTCCAAGTTCACCGCGTTGAAAAGCCGGATACGGCCGAGATTGACGACGTGCCTGAAGTTCCAGCTCACGAGGACATCAACGCGTGCGACGGTGGCGAGGGCCACATGCAGGGCGTCCGACCGGCTGCCCGGGCCCACGATCCCGTGTGCCAGGTAGGCGTCGGCCAGCGCGTCCGCCTCTGCCGCATCCAGCAAGACGATCTGATGGGCTTCAGGGATCTCCAGAAGCCGGGCCCGCACGCGCTCTGGTGCGCCTTGCAGTTCCCGTAGCGTGTGCTCCGACAGGACCGGCACGAAAGTGCCCTTGACGAAGAGACGCCAGAGCGCCAGACTCGCCTCAGCGAATTCCGTGTCCTCGCAGCCACCAATAACCGAGGCATCCACGTAGACGTACAGCTTCTTCACCGACCCTGCTTCCTTTCAGTGGCTCGGCCCTCGATCGCATTGAAACCGGGGATCGGGGAAAACAGGAGCACATCGTATAGGAAGCGTATCGCGACTGCAACGGCGGCGTCAAATTCGGGGGCGAAAGATACGTTTCCGCAATCCGAAGTCCGCAATCCGCAATATCTCCGCTCGTCCCTCAGGTTACCCAGGCGCCCTGCCGTTCGGCTGAGGTCACGACGAAGCCTGCGCCCAAGGCCGGACTTCCACCGGCGAGTTCCAGGGTATCCACGGCATACTGTCCGGTACCGATTTCCCGGTACCTTATTCAGAGAGGCGGCCTACGTGGATGGATTTACAAAAAAGACGGACCGGGTGCCGCATGCGGCGCACTCCCGGTAGAAGGTGCGCCCATCCTTGCGGATTCGCTCCCGGTGCCCATCCTTCCCGCAGCCGACCGGGATGGGAGTGTTCCCACCGCAGTCGGCACATTTGAAGTAGTAGCGGAATCGCTCGTACTTGATGGAGAGCGTCTGGCTTCCACAATGACTGCAGGTCTGAGGCGAAAGACGCCGAGTTGAGGACGGCGGGTTCGGCGATTTGCGCGCGATGGGCGGAGGGCTCTCCGAAGCTGCGAAGCCTCTGCCGACTGCCTTTGGAGGGGCCACGCCGAAGCGAGCGGCGTAATCCACGTTCCCCGGGGTGTGCATGGCCACGATCTGGCGGCCGATCGCCCGGAGGGTTTCGGATTTCACCATCCGGCTGAGGTGGCCCAACCCCTTGAGCAGACCCCGCTTGTTCAGCTCATCCTCGACCGAGAACAGGTCAGCCTTGAGGACATGGCTGGTGTCGAGCCGCTTCGGCCGCGCGATCCAGGCCCGGGACGAAACGAGGACGTAGGGGAGAAATACCGGGGTGAGTCGCACGCCGAAGCGCGTCGGCATGTCGATCCGTGCGAAGGCGTCCTTCAGGACGGCGATATGCCGCTCGTTCTGGGCCAACGGGGAGGGCATGCCCTCATACGCTCTCCCGTACGCGTCCCAGCGGAGGAACTCCCCGCCTTCGGTGATTCTAATCCCGGTGAGGAAGTGCTTGGTCTCCAGGACGAAAATGTTGAGCGTTCGGTGCAGGAGCAGGTGATCGATCTGCGCTATGCGCCCGTTGTGCTCCAGGCGGAGGTCGTGAATGATGGCCGTGTTCCGGGACGCCTTGAGGTGGAAATCGAGGAGGTAGGCGGCCTCCTGCTCCCCTTTGATACCTGCGCGGAGAGTCCGCAACTCCTCCGCAATCTCGCGCCTTTGCTGCGGGGCCGCTCCGGCTGCAAGTCGCTCCAGTTCGGCGATTAGTGGACGCTTGTCGTCGGGCGCCTTCAGTAGCATGGACGTCTACCTCCAACCGGTGACGTCACGTCAGGGAAGAGGGAGCCACCAGAGGGTGGATGATAATAACGGCGCAAATGGACTCTGCGTCTACGGCTGTCCTGTTCCAAGGCTGGTGTCTCCGGATCTCTCGGGTAAACCTGTCCGAAAGTGATCTCACGCCCAAGCGGGTTAGCTTTGCCGCTTCCGCCAGGCTTGCCAGGCGCGCTCCCGTTCGGCATTCCTCAATTTAGAGTGTCTCGTCTCGCCTTGTCGCCCCCTCCCCCATGTCCCTTATCTCGGCTCCATCGCTCCGGGGGCTGCACCTTCACCTCTGAGGCCCAGAGTGTTCACGGCATGCTTCCAGGTACCGCTTCAAGAGGGAGTCCCTGGGCGGCTGGGCGGCGCAGACCCCAGCGTGAGACCGGGTCCTGGGAAATCCCGCAAGGTGACGTAAGTGGCAGCGTCCCCAACTACATACGCTGGCGAACAGCGCTCTGGACCGCTTCGCCCACCGGGCCCACCAGATCGTGATGGACGGCCCCAGTCTCCGGGCGGCTCAGGCCCCTGGCAAAGCGAAAGGAGTTGCGAACCAGAGCCGCGCACGGTAGAACAGCGGTCGCCCCCTCCGGCGCCGGGGGTGGGGGATAGGTTCTGAAAAACCGGTGGGGGAATGCTTCTGAAAAATGACAGTGAAGTCCCGTCAAAATCGGATACGGAATGAGTCGCGGCACTCACGCATACCCCATGGCTCAAACCGTTGCGCGAAGTCGGCGACCTGTGGTACAAGCATCCCAATTCCCAGTCCCCTCGGTCGCCGGAGGCTCTTGCTGATGACCCTGGCGGTGCCGGGTGCCCATTCACGCCAGTCCAGCAGGGACTGGCGTTCTTTGTTGCGGCGGACGAGACCGGCCGAGTCACTGTCTTGCTTGGGGGTACAAACTTGGCGTAAGTTCTGAGTGGGCCGGCGTGACTCAGGCCATTCATGCGGCGGCGGCCAAGTGGACTCCTCAACATTGAGGCCGGAGTCTTCCCTGGCTTCACCAACGAGCAGAGGCAGGGAAAATGCGCTTCCTAGCTGACGGCCCATGGATACCAGACGAGCTTCTTGTCGCGAGGGACGAGGGCAGGGCTATCCTCTTCTGCGGTGCAGGCGTATCTCGCGCGCGTGCAGGGCTCAGCGATTTCCTCGGCTTAGCGAAGAAGGTCATCGACGCACTGGGGGTGGTCGCGGACAGCCCTATTCGGAAGGTCATGGCGGAAGCTCGAGAGGTTGAGTCCAAGACCGGCGTGGTCGGGCTGATTTCCGTCGACCGACTGTTTGGATTGCTGGAACGCGACTTTTCTATCAGAGACATTCAAGCCGCTGTCGCCGCCGCGCTAAAGCCCACCTCCCCGCCCGACCTGTCGGCCCACCGGATAGTGCTCGATCTGGCAAGGGGGCCGGATGGAAAGATTCGCCTCGTTACCACCAACTTCGACCTGCTGTTCGAGTGCTGCGACGATACCCTTCCGTGGCGGCAACCACCTCGCCTGCCAGACCCTCACCGTCACGACGAGCTCGAGGGCATCATTCACCTCCACGGCCGCGTCGACGAAAACTACGGCGGTGCCGAGGGGGACGGTTTCATCCTGTCCAGCGCGGAATTTGGCCGCGCGTACCTCTCCGACGGGTGGGCCACCCGATTCATCCGGGCGATTCTCGCCAGGTACTTTGTGGTGTTTGTCGGGTACACGGCTGACGACCCTCCCGTTCAGTATCTCCTGGAGGCGCTGAACCGCGGTCCGAGCTCGCCGCCCGAACTGTACGCATTTCAATCGGGCTCACAGAGCGACGCGGAGGCGAGATGGCTGCACAAGGGTGTCCAGGCGATCGCCTACGATGAAGCAAGCAATCACAAGGCGTTATGGGAGACCTTGGCAGCTTGGGCGGTTCGAGCACGCGATCCAGAGGGGTGGTATGAGGATGCCATTGCGCGTGCTCGACGAGGGCCGGAGGCCCTGGTTCCGCATGAGAGAGGGCAGATCGTCCACGTGGTATCCACCTTGGACGGGATGAAGAAGTTTGCCCTGTCGCCCGAACCTCCCCCCGCGAATTGGCTGTGCGTCTTCGATCCGTCCGTCCGATACTCGCGGCCAGGCTACCTTTGGACAGGCGAGACCAGGGGACCGTATTTCGATCCGTTCCGCGCTTACGGATTGGACAGTGACCCAGTACCGAGGCCGATCGAACCGGACGATCACTACGTCAAGCGGGAGATTCCCCCCGGCGTATGGGACGGTTTGGCGGCAACCCGCCTCGATTTGCAGGGCTTGAGCGCTGATGGGTCAGCAAGTTTCCGGGGGCACTGGGCGACACACGTTCCGAGGCTTCCCGCCCGCCTGGAATATCTTGGCGTGTGGTTGAGCAGGGTCTCGCATCAACCCGCGGCGGTCTGGTGGGCGGCGGGTCAAATCGGCATTCATCGAGATCTGCGACAGCGGATCCGACTTGAATTTGAGCGGGCCGCGGCAGCAACGGTGTCGCCTGAGATCGAGCGGGCGTGGCGCTATCTGTTCGAGGCGTGGGAGAGACAAGAGAACGATTTCGACTCCGACCTGTATGCGCTCACCCGGATGGTTGATCGCGAGGGCTGGACGCCCGCAGCGGTCAGACGGCTTGTGCTCATCCTGCGGCCCTACCTCACTGCCAGCCGACCTGTCATAGGGAGGTCTCGACCACCAGATCCTGGAGGCCCGGCCCGGGTTCGAGATGTCGTCGACCTGGATGTGAAGTATCCCGTTCTACACCCAGAGCTCGCACTCCCCGACGAATATGTCCGCACTGGCGTCCGGGAACTGCGGAAGAACCTCGAACATGCCGTCTCGCTCGAGACGGAGCTCGGCGCGTACGGTCTCCACTTGCTGTGCCCCATCGAGCCAGACCTGGACTTGGAGGGCGAGTCGTCGGTTCGGAATCACGGGATCTCATGGGCTGTCCTGCACTACGTCCGGGTCTTCTCCAAGCTCGCTGCCATCAATCTAGACGACGCAAAGCAGGAATACTTGGCGTGGCGAGTGGACGACAACGAAGTGTTCGCCCGCCTGAGAATCTGGGTCTGTGGCCATCCAGGGATTCTCTCGGCGGCTGAGGCAAGCCAACTGCTCTGCGGGCTAAACGATCGTGTGTTCTGGAATAGCCACCACCAGCGCGATCTCATGCTCGTGATGGCAAAGCGCTGGGAGGATTTCCCGTTGGCCGACCGGGTGCAGCTTGAGCGCAGGTTGCTGGATGGGCCGCCAAGATGGGAAGACGAAGACGACGCCGAACATGCGAAGCGCGCGGCGTGGTCAACGTTGAGTCGGATTCATTGGTTGGATGCGCACGGCTGCAAGTTCGCATGTGATCTCAATGCGGAGAGCGCGGCCCGTCGGGAGCTCGTGCCTGAGTGGCAGCCGCAGTATGCGAAGGGTGGGGCCGCGTCTCTGGAACCCCGGGGTGGGTGGGTGCGACGGGACACGGAATATGCATCGTTACTGAAGGTGCCGCTAGCGGCCGTGTTGGACAAAGCGGCAAGGATGAGCGGTCGCGCCACGGAGGGGCTGCTTGAGAGACGTCCGTTCGCGGGATTGGCGGCGCAGCGGCCGGTCCGAGCGTTGGGCGCCCTCGTCCATTCCGCGAAGCGCAAGATCTATCCTACATGGGCCTGGAGGACTTTCCTAGAGTCCGAAGCGCGGAAGCAGGACAAACCCAGGCTGAGCGGCGTCATCGCTTCCCGGGTTGCGCAACTGCCGCCAAGCGCCCTCGCCGAACTGATCCATCCAATCGCGGAGTACCTCCTTCAGGCGAGCCCTGTCCTGCTCGAGAAACGGCCGATACAATTCGACCAGGCATGGAGCACGATCATCGCGGTAGTGGGGTCCAGTCCGGACACCGCCAAGTCTTCCATCGTGAGAAACAAGGGGGAAGAACCCGACTGGAGCTCAGAAGCGCTGAACGCCCCCGTCGGGAAGCTGGCGCAGGCGGTGATGAATGACCCGCAAAGCAAGGAGCTTGAGCGCGGAAAGGGATTCCCTGCTCCCTGGCTCCGCCGGGTGGAAGAGCTGCTTTCCTTGGATGGCGATCTGCGCCGACATGCCCTCGTGATGTTTGCGTTCAACTTAGATTGGTTCTTCGCAATCGATCCCGAATGGACCCGGAAGAATCTGATCTCCGTGCTGGATCAAGACGGATACGACCAAGACGCGGTTTGGGCCGGGTTCCTCTGGGCTGCCCGAATGCCGACTCAAACGAACTATTTGACGCTGAAACCTCGGTTGCTCCGGCTAGCAAGACGCCACACGGCCGTCAGTCGCCCTCATGCCGGAGTCTTGGCCGAAATGCTTCTCGCGGGCTGGGGGAGTGTGGATGAGACTACGGGGCAGCCATGTATTACGGATGCGGAGATGAGAGAGGTCTTGGTAGCGGCCGATGATGAGTTCCGGTCGCACACGTTATGGCAACTTGAACGTTGGGCGTCCGAGGACGGAGAGATCGGCGAAGGGTGGCAGGGCAAAGTGGTGGCCTTTCTCACCAAGGTGTGGCCCAAGCACAAGAAGGCGAAGAGCGTAAAGACAACAGCCGCATTGTGTAACCTGGCATTTTCCGACGAGAAGAAGTTCCCCGCGATCGTCAACATCATCATTCCCCTGGTCATTCAGAGTGGGGAAGAACATCTCTCCCTACACGGTTTGGAGGAAGTGAAGAACAGGATCGTCAACAAGTACCCGGAAAAGATGTTGGCCCTACTGCTTGCGGTCTTGCCTGAAGCCGTCGCGAGATGGCCGTACGGCATAGACCATATCCTTGAACAGATCGGGATAGCCGACCCTTCGCTATTGAAGGATCCGCGACTGGTGGAGTTGAAGCGTCGCTGGGCCGGGAGATGAGGTGCGAGGCCGACCTCGAGGGACCCTGAGGCCGCCGCATCCCGAGCTGGCTCGGCGAGTAGCGAGGCACGCCACCGGCCTACGAGAACCGGCGTAAATTGATTGGAAGACCTCTCCTCCGCCAGCACTTTTTGATGGGGGACGTTGTGATGGGGGACGTTGGTTCTGAAACAACTTCATTTTTTTCAACCAATCCAGAGACCGACCCAGGATATCTCTCGCCCAGGCCCCAGTCCCCATCAAATTCAAAACGCCGATCCCCGTCAGGCAATCGGCGCTCGGCCGTGCAAACGTTCCCTCCGCTGAGAACGGGGACCGTTGATCGAGTCCGGAATTGATGCCAGGAAACGGGGGTAGGGAGACAGGGAGACACGGGGACAAAAAGCTTGCCGTAGTCGATGAGACGCCCGCCGAGCCCGGAGCCATTCTGCCCTCGCGAGATGCGACCGCGCAAAGGAAAATGGGGGTCAGGGGCCAGGGGGGTCGGGACAGAGCGTGGGCGCCGATCCCGAGCCGGCTCCACCCTCCCAGGGGAAGCGCAAGCTGGCTGTGACCTATATCAGACGGCTGCCTTACATGCAAGCCGCTTGACCAAGTTGTCGCGCTGCCCGAACAGGTTGAGGTCAGCCGTCAGCGCTCAGCAATCAGGGGTCAGCCCCGGAGGGTGCGACCCACCGGATCTGCGCGAGACACTGCCCTCTGCGATCTGCTGCTCAACGCGTATCAATTCGTTGGCACTCGGACCCAGTCGCCCGTTCCGGATCACCCCCGACGCCCCCTGCCAGCCAGAGACCATCGAGCAGTATGCCACACACCTGTGACAGGTAAGGACACGCCTCAGGCGCGATCCGCCGCCGGCCCCTCCGACGGCTTCCCCTTGCCGCTGGTCCACCGTAGCTTCTGTAGGCATCTGCTCCCGTGGTGCCGGCGGTCGCCCTGCGACCTCGGGGATCGCAAGGAAGTCCCTGCGGTAGTCGAGGGCACCCGCCACGTCCCCCCTGTCGGCCTGCGTGATGGCCAGCTCAGCGGATGAGGATGGTGGGGATGGCGGACATGCCGGGGACGAGGAGGCGCTTGGAGGTCTCGCCCTTGTCGAAGACGATCTTCACGGGAATGCGCTGCACCACCTTGACATAGTTGCCCGTGGCGTTCTGGGGCGGGAGGAGGTTGGCGAGAACCCAGACGTCGCCCAGTCCGTGGCGTGAAGGCACTCCGCGGAGGCAACATGATCTGCTCGCAGAGGGCCTGCAGGCGATCATGTGCGATGTCCCCGAACTCGTTGGCCGGCCTCCTCTCCCGATCGAAGGCGGCCGCCAGGTGATCCGCCTCTTGAACGATGTGGGCCAGTGTATCGTCCGCCCTCGGCGCGTGGTGCGTGAGGGCCAACCAACCGGCTCCGCGCCACTGGCTCGGGACATATTGAGAGAAGAAGCTCGCGCTCCAACGCGCGTGCGCCCCAGCCGGTCCGGCCTCCCCCTGCCACTGGCCGCGGTCGTACCCCTCGGCCGGGCGGCCCGTGCGCATGTAGAACTTGCCAATGTCATGCAGCAAGTCTCCCAGAACAACCATTTCGCGCTCATCCATCGATCCTCTCACCTCCCCTCACTGTTCGGAACGATCCGGTACTTCCCCAACCGGGCCCCGTGCCCTTGCCCACATCGGTTCGCATCCTCCATTCCGATTGCGACCGGCAGGCGGGATCGTTTGGAACAAAAGGCGCCTTCCCCTCGGGATACACCAGTTGACTTGCTCCGGGGGTCCGGGTATAGTCCTCCCGGACAGCATGATGGTGGGTCCGCCCCAGGAGCCGATTGCCGCTGGGAGCGTTCGAACGAGGATGGGAACCAAGCTCAAGCTGACGTATCAAGACTATGTCCTCCTGCCGGACGACGGGAAGCGGTACGAGATTCTGGATGGGGACCTGTACGTGACGCCGTCGCCCACCGCTCGGCATCAGAAGATCTCACGGAACCTCTTCCTGAGCCTGGCACAACACGTCCAGACGCACGGGCTCGGAGAGGTCTTCTACGCGCCCCTCGACGTCATCCTGGCTGAGGACTCCATCGCCCAACCCGACATCCTGTTCATCTCGAACGAACGACTCCCCATCGTCCGGGATTGGGTCCACGGCGCCCCCGACCTTGTGATCGAGATCCTGTCGCCTGGCACCCGGGAGCGGGATCGGACACTGAAGCGGCACCTCTACGCCCGCCACGGTGTTCGGGAATTGTGGCTCGTGGACCCCGAGACAAAGACGGTCGAGGTCCACTCTCTGGATCCCGCGACCGAAACGGTTCCCCGAACCTTTTCCGAGCGGGACATCCTCGCCTCCGATGCCCTTCCGGCCCTGCGCCTCCCGCTGAAGCCAATCTGGGCCTGACCTCTCCCCCGGTCTGCCGAACCTGACATCCGTAAGCGGCACCGCCCGCCCCGAGCGCCGTACCCTACCCACAGGGAGGACATCGTCTGCCCCGAGCAGGAGGCGCGGCGGCCCGGGGGGCCTGGCCAACCCTGGCGGCTTTGGCAATCCAGGAGAGTTGACAGAATTCTGTCCAGTCGGTATGCTGGTCCGGTCACTGAATGGGAGGCTCCCATGCCGATTACGCCGAAAGACATCGTTCCTCTCACCCGCGCGCGGAGCAAGCTCACCGAGCTCTGCGCAGAGGTCCAGAGCGGCCCGGTCGAGAAGCTCATCACCAAAAACGGCGAGAGCTGCGCCGCCCTGATCGGGGCTGAACGCCTGGAGTACTACCACCAGCTCGAGCGCGAGCGCATCCACCTGCTCCTGCTCGCCGAGGCCGTCCGCGGGGTCCAGGATGTGCGGTCGGGCCGGCTCCTCACCGCGCGCCAGCTCCGCACCCGCCATGGCCGATAGGCGGCGGACGCCGCTATTCACCCAGAACTTTTCCGAGAATCTAGAGGACATCCGGCTCTTCCTCGGCCCAGAGGGCGCGGCTGCGTTCGCCCGACTCCTCGCCCGCGTTCTCGACGAAATGGCGCCCACGTTGTGCCAGTTCCCGCACGCGGGCCGTTCGCTTCTCGCCCGCCCCATTCGATCGCTGGAGGCCCGGGCGCATCTCAAGCGCCTGCGCGCCCTGCTCCGCGCCGGCGAGGAGCTGCGGGAATTCATCCTGGACGAGTACGTGATCCTCTATCTGGTCCAGTCCGCCCATATCGCCTTTCTTGCCATCAGGCATCACCGCCAGCTTTCCTTTGACTTGGTCCGGTTCTGGCATCACGAGTAGCTACTCCATCCACTATTTCCCCAGCTTGACCGCCCATGGCGATATCCACCCTGCCAGCGTCAGCGCCTGCTTCTGCGCCCAGAGCGGTGTACTTGCCGAGCCCGAACGATGTCCCCTTCCCGACATGCAAGACCTCGCCCAGCTTGAGGACCGGCCACCACGGCGCCAGCTCCCCCGCGAAGGTCACGCGCCCCACGAACCCGCCCAATGCCATAGGCGCGTCCTGTCGGGCGGAGTAACGCTCCCAGTCGTGCCAGCGGAGGTCGGAGGACTCCACCCTCACCTGGCCCGCCGATGCCAGGATCTCCCGCGCGTTGACTTCCGGGCGGACGCCGCAGTGGGCCTCCGCCAGGACCGAGAGCCGCCGCAGGAGGGCCGTGGCCAGCGTGGTGAACTCCGGCCGCACGACGAGGTCCGCATCCTGGCGCAGGCGGGTGGGCGTGAGGAACTCAAGGATGACAATCTTGCCAAGCCGGCAACGTTGCCGGCTACGCGAAGCGGATCAGGCCGGGTTCGGCCGGCAGGTAGTAGATGGTCTCGCCGCGCCGGCCCGCCGGGGTGATGAGGTAGCGCCTCGCCCATTGGCCGGGCCCCAACGCATCCCGGAGCTTCCGGTTGATCCGGCTCTGCATTTCGCGGAAGCGCTTGGGGGCATCCACGCCCCAGCCCGAGAGGGCTCGCGCCCGCTCATCCGTCCTGGCTGCGAACTCTTCCAGTCTTCGTCTGGTAAGCCGTCGGGGCCGGCGGTGGATAATAGAACTCGGGATGCCCTTCCAGGTCGGGAGGCGAAACCAGCACGTGGGAAAGTCGGTCCTGCGGGCGGGCGAAGAGCTGGAAGGCGATGCCCAGGAACAATCCCATCGTCTTCCGGCCGCCGGCCACGGACCCGTGGAGAGCAATTGCGGGGTCTCGGGTGAAATCGCTGTGGCGCGGTCAAGCGGAACGGAAGGATGGGCTGCGAGAACGATCAGCGCCCGCGGCGGTCCCGTCCGATCAACTTAGCGGATGTGGATGGTGGGGACGGCGGACATGCCGGGGACGAGGAGGCGCTTGGAGATCTCGCCCGGGTCGAAGACGATCTTCACGGGGATGCGCTGCACCACCTTGACATAGTTGCCCGTGGCGTTCTCGGGCGGGAGGAGGGAGAAGGTGGCGCCGGAACCTGCCTGGATGGAGTCTCAGGTGCCCCTTGAAGACGACCCCCGGATAGGCATCCACGGTGACCGTCGCGGGATCGCCCGGCTTGACGTGGGTGAGTTCCGTCTCCTTGTAGTTGGCGAGCACCCAGACGTCGCCCAGCCCGACGATGGAGAGCAGGGGCTGGCCCGGCTGAACCACCTGGCCGGGTTCAGCAGATTTCTGCGTCACCCGGCCATCGAACGGGGCACGGATGGTCGTATAGCTGAGGTTGAGCTCGGCCTGCTGAAGATTCGCCTCGGCCTGGGCCAATCGGCCACGGGCGGCATCCACCTGGGCCTCACGGAGCTTCACCTGCTGCGTCTGGCTCTCGGCGTTGGCCAGCGCGGCCCGCGCCTCTTGCACCCTTCGGGCCGACTGGGCCAAGGTCGCCTGCTGGCTCCGCACGGCTGCTGCACTCTGCAGGGCCACCTGCTTCGCCTGATCCAGGCGCTGTCGCGCCGCCTCCAGCGAGGCCTCGGCCGACAGGTAGGTGGCCTGGGCATGATCGTAATCCTGTTGGGCGACGTACCCTTTCTTGAGCAGATCTGCCATGCGGTCCCGATCCTGGCGCGCCTTCTCCAGGTCCGCTTGGGCGGCCTGCACCCCGGCGGCCGCGGCCGCGGCCGCCGCCTGCTGTCCCTTCAGGTCGCTCTCCCGGACCTGGAGGTCGTGGGTTGCCACCTGCTGCCCATCCTGGGCGGCGGCCAGGGTCGCCTCCGCCTGCTGGACCTGGCTCCGGGTCGTGTCGGCCATATACGGGACACCCAGGATGGCGTTCTGCAGATCGCCCTTCGCCGTCTCTACCGCGGCCTTCGCCTGGGCCAGCCCGGCCTCGTAGTTCCTGGGGTCCAGGCGGACCAGCACCTCCCCCGCCTTCACCTGCTGGTTGTCATTCACCGGCACCTGCTGCACGATGCCCGAGATCTGGGCGCTGATCGGGGCGATGTTGGCGGTGATGAAGGCGTCGTCCGTGGAAATGTGAGTCTGGGAGTAGAGCCAGAGGTGGATGCCGAAGGCCAAGGCTGCCAGGACGAAGATGCCGAATACGGCCAGCGTCACGGTCCGGCGCGGCCGCAAGCGTCGCAAGCCCGAAAAGGTCATAGGTGTCTTGCCTCGGAGGCGGGCTGATGCGTGGGGTGGGGCAACCCGACCCTCGGGCGGTCCTCACCACACCCGGGGATACGGGGCACAGCCTTCGCCACGCAGTAGGACGTGAACGTTTCGATCATATCCGTTCTCTCGGCGGATGCCGAGCAGATTGTCGAACGCGGTCGTTGCTCGCCTCCGACGCAACGCACCTGTGCCCCAGGAGCCGTAATGGCGTGGGTCCGCGGGGCACACTTGCGAATCATTTCACTATATCCGGTCAGCCTTTCGCCGTCCATTCCGGCAACCCCTCGTCCGAGCCGTGCTACGGAAATCCGTACATATGTATCCGGACATGCCCGCCGGACCGCGTGGACCCGTCGCCCGCAAGGGCTCCCGCGCCCCGGGGATCGCCCTCGGGGCCCCGTCCCGGATCAACCCTTGCCGAGCAGGTGGGCTTCCATTTCGCGCTGGGCTTCGCGGAGGGTCGGGTAAGGCGTCCGCTGGTGGAGGTGTTCCTGGCGGTAGCCACACGTCAGACAGCCGAGGATGTACACCGTCTCCAGATAGACGTGGCCGCAGTTGGGGTCATGGGGGTCATCAGCCAGGCGGAGGCGGTCGAAGCTCTCCACCTGCTGGAAGCCTCTCGCCCTCTGCCCGCACTTCCGACAGGTGGGATGCATGAAAGCCTCGGACATGGGCCTCCCTCGAAATGGCACCCATCGCTGGCGCCCGCTCGCTGCCCCCGCCTCTCCCCCGCTGGGGGAAAGGCGCCTCAGGTGAGGGGGCCTCACGCGGCCGGCACGGGCTGGCGCGCCTCGATCAGCAGCAGCCGCGTCCCTTCCGACCGGGTCGCATCCCGCGCCGCCTCGATGGCATCCAGTCGCGTCCGCCAGGGTGCAAGGTCGAAGGCGACTCCCTTTGGGCGGGCGCAGTAGGCATCGATGAGGTCCCGGTAGAACTGGACCATGCTCGCCACCAGCGGGACGGGGTACTCGCGCCCCTGGATCTTCAGACAGTGGACGCCCAGGTCGATGAGTGTGGGAATGTCCTCCAGCAGAAAGAAGGCATCGTTCTTGAGGGCCACGTGCTCCTCCAGCATGGACTCGCCGCTGTACAGCTCCCAAGACTCCAGGCACACCCGGTAGTCCAGGCCGCCGCGGTTTGGGCTTCCCTTGAACTGGTCCTTGCCGAAGGCATCGACGCTCCGCTCCAGCCGGTGGTATGGGGACATCCAGCACTTCCCCAGGTAGGTGTAACACTTGTTGGCGTGGATCAGGATCTCGACCCCGACCGCGATCTGCTCCCTGCGGGACGCCAACTCCTTCAGCGTGAGCTTCGTGTCCGCCACCACCTGGGAGACGCCGATGGACCGGTAGAAGCGCACATCCTCGTTGTTCAGGATGTTGGCGCCGATGCTGGCGTGAATCGTGAGCTGGGGGAAGTGCCGGTGCACCTCGGCGATGGCGCCGATATCGGTCATGATCGCCCCATCCAACCCCCAGGCGATGTACTGCTCCATCTTGCGGAGCATGGGGGGGATCTCCTGGGACTGCATGTTGGTGTTGATGGCGACCCGTGCGTTGGCGCCGCCCCGATGGGCGATCCCGATCCCCTCCCGGACTTCCTCATCGGCCAGCTCGTACCGGTCCCGTCTCCGGCTCCAGCCGCGCGGCCCCATGTAGATGGCATTGGCCCCGTGCGCCACCACCGCCTCGACCATCGCCAGATTGCCCGCAGGCGCCAGCAGCTCCACCATGACTCCCCTCCTCACGCCATCCGGGTGGACGGCCCTGCCTGCCCGCCGACCCGTTCACGGAATGATCCCGCCTGTCCTGCCGATCTACTCCTCCGGGAGACCCACGCTGAGGAGGCCGCCCGCCCCCTCAGGGCGGATCCCGGCGTACTCCATCCCGCTCTTCCCGAAGTAAAAGCCGTTGCACAATCCGATGCGCGCATGGCCGCGCACCACGCTCCACCAGCCCTCGCGCGGCGCGAGCTCCCCGGCCTCCGCCGCTCCCAGCGCCTCGCGGTACACCGCCGCCACCTCGCGGCGGTAGGCCGGACTCTCCGACAGGGTCTCGATCCGGAAGTAGCCGGTGGCCGTCGCGAAGCAGGCGCGGCAGATGCTCGAGCATGCACACATCCTTGCCGCTCAGGATCCCCTTCCCCAGGGATTTCATAGCCCAGTCGCCGCGCCGGAGGAAGAGGTCCTTCTGGCAGAGGTCGGGGCACTTCATCCCCCAGCGCTCCTCGTAGTCCAGCAGGAAGCAGTAGTCCGAGACGCCCAGAGGCATCTTCCCGTGGATCAGCAGCTCCGCCGGCACCCTGCAGGCCGTCACGATCTCCAGAATCTCATCCAAGCTCAGCTCGTAATTGGGCGCGAATCGGACAGCCCCGAAGCCCCGCAGCACCTCGACCCCGGCATCGGTATAGATGTTCGCGAAGCCCCCCACGTGGACCGGCAGACCGGGAAACTCGTCATGGGCGATCTTCAGGACACCCAGGTTATGCACCTCGACCGCCTGCGCGCCCGCCGTCGCCGCCGTCTCCAATGTCTTCCGGATCTTGGGCAAGAAGTCGTTGCGCGGCGCGGCGTACGTCGTCACGTAGGCTCGCTTGCCCTGATCGGCCAGGACGCGCAGGCCTTCACGCAAGTCCGTCGGATGCTCCAGAAAATTCCGCTCATACAGCCGGCAGTAGATGTCACCGAGATAGACGCCATCGTAGGAGGACAGATCCGATTCCCGTAGATCCCGCAGATTGGCAATGGAGGTATTCAGCTCATAGCTCATGGCTCATTGGTCATTGGTCATTCCGTTATTGGTCATTGAACGCCATCCGTTACCGCCCGACCACCGTCCAGGCGTCCGGCAGGCGCAGCGACTCCGTCGTCGCCAGGGCTGCAACCGGCTCGTCCAGCGCAGTCCGGTACCGGTGAACCAACGCCGCCAGGGCCGCAGGTGGCAGGCTCCTCCCCTGGAGCTTCAGGACATGCGCCCCGGCCTCCACATAGGCGGATACCTCCGCGATCCGGCTGATCTGCCGGCTGGGGAAGAAACGGCGGTCCCGCCGCTCGCCCCCCATGTAAAGGTCCCACGGCTGCTGGCAGATGGTGAAACAGGCCCCCACCCCTCCGCGTTTCATGCTTCCGGTTTGCCGAAAGCCCGGCTCGCCCGAATCGGCGGCCTTCCCCCCTTGCCCGTCCGGAGCGATCGCGTCGGGCAGCCGTGTCGGCTTCAAGTGAAGATAACTCGGCATCCAGCACCTGCCGAGGAGGATGAACTCCTCCACCATGTGAATCATCACCTCGACGATGATGCCCGGAATGGAGGCCATGTCCCGGATCTCGGCCGGGTCCACTGTTCCCGGGAGCACGACGGCGTGGGCCCCCACGTCTCGATAGAAGGCCACGTCCGCCACACTCTGGGCGCCGCATCCCACGCTTGCCGTGAGATGGAGCTGGGGGAAGCGCCGGCGGAGGGTCGTGAGGATGCCGAGGTCATTGACGATGAGGGTGTGGATGCCCTGCTCGAGCAGGGCGGGGACAAGAGCGAAGAGGCGAGTCCGTTCCGGGGCTCGCGGGATGATGTTCAGCGCGAGGTGAAGCTCCCGGCCGGCCGCCTGCGCCTCCCCGTAAGCTGCCGCCAATTCCTCCCAGGTCAGCTCGCCGCGGTCGCCTCCGCGGCTCCACCCCTTGAGGCCGACGTAGACGGCATCCGCCCCCGCCTCCAGAGCGGCTGATACGGCTTCTGGACTTCCCGCGGGCACCAGCAAGGTGGCCACATGCGCTCCGGGTCGGGGAGAAATCGTCGCGATCCGACTGGGCGAACACACCGTCTGCTCGCGCAGCGCGTTGTGGGGATGCCGGCCACGCACCCGGCGGCAGGATCGCTGGAGCGGTGCCGGCGCCTCCCATCACCGACTCACCGGGAGTGCTTTCCGCAAATTCCGTTCGCAAGAAAGCGGCTTAGTATAGGCGCCGGGGCCAGGGCCGTCAATGAAAAGCAGAGTTTTGCGGTTGACACACACTCCATGTCCACCGATCATGCTTACCGGAGCGGCCGGGCGAAATCCAGATGCGTGGGCCAGTCAAACGGCAGGAAACCCGGTCCTATTTTCCAGTCTCGCGCTTTCCTCTGATCTGCGGCCAGAGCCTACCGCGGCCTCATGACAGGAGGTGCCCCGCGTGCCTCAGCAGGAACTCACGCCCGGTGACGCACCCCCAGCCCGCCACCGGGCGTGGATGGAGGAGCGCTTCGGGCCGCTGGGGTCCGGGCGCATGGACCTTGCGGTGAACGACGCCTCCTATGATCTGTTCAGCTTGCTCCATGTCCTCGGCCTGGACTTCGAAGACGTGCGACCGATCGACGCCCACGTCCTCGAGCGCGACCAGTACGCCATCCGCTATTTCGATCCCGAAGAGCGCGGGATCGTGGCCTACGAATTCGACGCAAGCTTTCGAAGGCTCGACGAGACGTTCGTCCACATCGCCGAGTGGGTGGAGGAAGGGTAGGACGAGTTCCGGTCGGGGATCCAGTTCCCCTGGTGGCACGGATGTCCGCGAACAGACCCGCTTCGACCGATCGCGATCGGCACTGGCAGATGCGCCGGCGGCAGGTGGACGACCGGGAGCGCCAGCTCCTGGACGCCCTGGGAGACCTGGGCCCCGAGGAGATGCGCTGGACGGTCCGCCTGCTGGCGGACGCCCTCTCCCCGCTCCAGCGGCGGACCCTTCTGGCGGGATATCATGAAGGGCTCCTGCCGGAGCAGCAGCGGGAATTCCTGACCCGGTTCGTTCCCGAGTGCACCCGACTGGCGACCCTGGGTCTCGAGGCTGTCCGCGGCCGCGAGACGGAAGGCCTGGCGGACCTCACCGACTTCGATCTCCAGAACATCTCCTGCCGGGAGAAATGGGCCCTGATCGCCGAGGCACCCCGTGCCCTGGACCCTGCCCGCACCGCTCGGGAGCTGGCTCGAGTCGCCATGTGCCTGACGCCCGATCTGACCGCCGACCCGTCACTGCCCCGCGCTGCCATCGAATTTTCCGTGTACCTCCGGCTGCAGCAGGCGCTGGGCGGCTTGTCGGCTGACGAGATCTACCGCCTCGCGGACGCGACTGCCCTCGGCATGGGACGACTTGACGCCGCGCCTTCTCGAGACGCGCACCTCAAGATGATCCGCCACGAGATCGGCCGCGCCGCCGGCCTGGCCGTTCCCATCCGCGACCTCCTGGGCACATCCATGGATCCGCTGCCCAGGGAGGTCTTCCCCCCGGCGCAGGGCAGGATCCCCTCCGATGACCTGCCGGCCGAGGCGCGGCGCGAACTGGAGGGCCTCGGCGCGGAGGAACTCCGGGCGCACCTCCAACTCCAGGCGGACCAGTTGAGCTTGCACGAATCCCACGAAATACTGGGCCCGATCCAAAAGCGGCATCCGGACCTCGCCCGGGTCCCGGCTCCTGAGCTGCGGACCCTCGTGGCCCGCCTCGCCCTGGCCCTTCGCGGCCGCAGCCTGTGCGACTTCATCCTGCGATACCGCACGGGCAGGTTCCTCGCCCTTCCACCCCTCTCCGGAGAGGTGTGGAGCCTCTTTCCCCACGCCGAGCGTCTCCGCTTCCTGGAGCGGGACAATCGCGCCCTGGACATTGCCCAGGCTGCCCGCCACCTGGCCAAGTTCCTCCTCAGCCCAAACTACACGAGCCTGGCTGACGCCGACGCCCAGCGACTCCTGGTGATCTCCCCCCGCTATCACGAGGTGGTCCAGCGCCTCGTTCAACTCCCCCTGCGGGATGGCGCACCCGGGGTATTCGCCTTGAATCGCCGGGTCACGGAGGTGGCCCTTGCCATGGAGGAGTCCCTGCGGGAAGCGCGGGGCCCGCAGCTCGAGGCGATCCGTCGGACCATCGGCGAGGCCCTGGGCTTTTCCGGCCCATGCGATGTCCGGGCCTAGCCCAAACACCACGGCCCCTGGCGGATGCGCCAAGGGCCGTGGTGCCAGGCACTCGATATCTCGATTCTGTCCCGCGGCCTTCTCGTCGCCCCAGCGGGATCTTCGCCTAGGAGACGAGGACCGCCTGCTCGCGCAGCACGCGCCGCAAGAGCTTCCCCGTAATGGTGCGGGGCATCTCGCGAACGAAGACCACCTCCCGGGGCAGCTTGTAGATGGCGATCTTCCCCCGGCAGTGCTCGATCAACTCCTGCTTCAGTTTGTCCGATTCCTGGATGCCGGGCCGAAGCGCGACATAGGCCCGGGTGCGCTGTCCCATGACCGGGTCCACCACACCGATCACACCCGCATCGGCCACCGCGGCGTGGGTCACCAGGACGTCCTCGATCTCCTCGGGCCCGATGCGGTAGCCGGAAGATTTGATGAGGTCATCCTCGCGGCTCAGGAACCAGATGTAGCCGTCCTCGTCCATGGAAACCATGTCCCCGACCTTGGCCCAGCCGTCGATGACCGAGCTTTTCTGTTTCTCGAGATCTCGCCAGTAGACGGTCCCCGTCGGGCCTCGTGCCAGGAGCATCCCGGTCTCGCCGGGTTTGCAGGCCTCGTGCGTCTCTTGACTGATCACCTTCAACTCGTAGCCGGGCACCGCCGTCCCGATGGCCCCGGGCTTCACCTTCCGCGTCACGGCGCTCGAGATGAACACGTACATCATCTCCGTGGTGCCGAGCCCCTCGAAGATCTCCATCCCGAACTTGTTCTTCCAGTCGTAGTAGGTCTGGGCGGTCAGCGACTCGCCGCCGCCGGTACAGATGCGCAGCGAGCTCAGATCGTACCGCGTCTCCGCATCCGGGACCTGGAGCATCTTGCGGTAAGCCGTGGGGAGCAGGGAGAGCACCGTGACCCGGTGGTTCTGGATCGTCTCGAACATCGCCTCGGGCGTGAACCGCGCGATGAGGGAAACGGCCGCCCCAAACCGGTATGGGATGACGGCCACGGTGGAATAGCCCGCCGCCATGGCGATGGGCGCAGAGCCCCCGATGACGTCCTGCTCCTCCACCCGCCAGCAGTGCCTCCCGAAGGTGTCGGGGACGATGAGGGCCTCCTCCATGAAATGCACCGTCCCCTTGGGTAGCCCGGTCGTCCCAGAGGTAAAGAGCAGGACGGAGACATCCATCCGGTCCCGACGGACCGGGTCGCACTCCGGTCGCTCGGTGTCGATCAGTTCCTGCCACAGCAGGTACCCTTTGGCCTTCCAGGCGGCCTGCTGCTCCGGTGTGCCGCCCACCACGATGACGTGCTGGACGGTCTTGAGGTTAGGCTTGGCCTTCTCCAGTTCCTCCAGGAGCGCGCCCGCCACGATGACCGCCAGGGCTTCGGCCAGGTTCGCCACGTGGGCGATCTCCGCCTGCGAGAAGAGGGGCGACGTCGGGACGCTCACCGCGCCGATCTTGATGATGCTGAAATTGGCCATGACCGCGGGGGGAATGTTGGGAAGGCGGAGCATCACCCGGTCCGCCTCCCCGATCCCCAGCCGCTTCAGGGCGCACCCCAGCCGGTTTGCCGTGGCCAAAACGGCTTTGTACGGGATCTTCTTGTCCTCGAAGTGAATCGCGATGCGCTCGCCGCGTCCGCGGCCGACCTGATTGTCCAGCAACTCCTCCGTGCTGTTGAACCGCTGGGGGTACCCTTGGAACTCGGGCAGCGTGTAGATCCGCTTCGGCCGCAGCGCTTCCGGTGGCAAGGAGTCCGCAGGCATCTGGCCCATCACTTCCTCCTCTGGAGGCTACAGCTTCTTGAGCAACAGTTCGAGCGCCTCCTCCACCCCCAGCAGCCGACCCAGATCTTTGTCGCTCCGCGGGAAGACCTCTTCCGGAGCACGGTCGGTCTCCTTCGCGTACACCAGGAGGGCCGGCACCGTCCTTCCGAAATCTTCCTCCAACGCCCCCTTGGCGCCGAACACGGCCCTTTTCGCCGCGCTGGGGCCGGTCACCGCGGCGTTGTACTTCGCGAAACCAGGCGGGCTCGACTCGACGTCGTAAACCTCTACGGCGACCCCCGCAGCTTTCAGCTTCTCACAGAGGCCCCTGGCCTTCTGGATGTCGCAGAAGAACTGGGACGTCAGGGTCACCTTGCCGGAGTAGAAGAACTCCACCCGCATTCTGGCCGCCGTCTTCGCCTCCGGCGCCGCTTTCTGCGCCAGGCCGGCCCGGGCTGCAGTCTGCGCCGCCTGCACGGCCGCCGGGTCCATGGCCACCCAGGGGATGATCCGGGTGAAGGGCCAGTCCACCTTGGTACAGTAGCCGGCATAGGCCCGGGAGATCACCGGATCCATTGCCAACTGGAAGCATTCCGCGCTGTCGTGGATGGGACACCGTAGGGTCTGCGTGGTTTCCGCCATCCGACTCCCCTCCTCTCTCGCCGAACTCCTCGGAACCGGTTCACGAGGGCGAGCGGCCTTGGCAGGAGCCGCGGGCCGGCCGGTCCGCGTCTGGGTCGCCACCCGACTCCCGCCGCCCCCTCGCAATGTCGTCCTCGCCGCCGCGGGGCGAGACGCCCGCACGGCGGGTTTCTTGCTCACCTTCCTGGCAGCCTTGCGCCGTGTAGCCCTCCGGGACTCCTCACTTCTGGTAGTGCCGTCCCTCCTGAATGAAGCGGGCGCGGCTCCCCACCAGGTCCTCGGCCTTCAGGGGACCACCGCTCACCGGCTTCCCCCGGACGCTCTTGTAGATCGGAATCGGCTTGCCCGCAAAGTCGGCCCGAGCCATCACCGGGGGATTGACCTTGCCGGCCCCGGTGATCTTCGTCTTGTAGTCTTTGCTCTGCGCGTAGCCGGGCAGCTTGTCATGCGGAGGCTGCCCTGCCGTCGGTCCCGCCACGCGCTGACCGCTTGCGATCTCCAGCTCCCAGATGGCCCCGCACCCGGCGCACTTCACCTTCCCCTTGAAGAACCAAAAGGTGAATGGATCCAGGTAGTTGATGACCTCGCACTTGGGACACTCCAGGAGGAGCGAGCAATGCTTGTAGTCTGCCATCCCATCCCCCTCCGCGCGGTAGGTACCGCGATCAGATGATCTCGTTTCGCTCCAGCTCCTTGATCTCCCCCGAGGAGTAACCGCAGTATTTCTGGAGGATGTACTCGTTGTCGGCCCCCACCGGCTTGAGGGACCACTTGTGCCGCGCCGGGGTCTCGGACAGGTGGTAGGGGACCCCCTGGCTCAGGAGGTCGCCGTAGGTCGGATCATCCATCCAGTGGAGTTCCCCGCGCTGGAAGAAGTGCTCCTGCTGGGCCACCTCCTTGTTGCTCCACACCGACTGGCTGACGATGCCCGCCGCGTCCATGATCCGGTGGACCTCCTCCTTGGTCTTGTCCTTGGCCCACTCTTCCAGCTTCGCGTAGATCTCGATTTGGGCCTCGGGCGTGATCCGCTCGGCCTTCTTTGCGTACTTCCTCCCGAGGTCGGCCATCCCTACCGTCTTGCAGAGGACGGCAAACTGGTCGTCCTCCGGCGCCGAGATGAGGATGTAACCCTCCTCCAGCTCCTGCGGATTCTTGGAGTCGGGATAGGAGGACTTCCCGCACTTGATGTTGCCGTGGACACAGAGCTCCGTGTCCCAGCCGCCCCAGCGTTGCTTGACGATGCCGTAGCGGCCGTAGAGCGGGAGCGCGCTCTCCAGGTGGCGCGTCGCGCCGTGGACCTGGCTGTACTCGATGAACTCCCCTACCCCCGAGACGTTCTCACGCCAGTAGAGCGCCGCCAGGCCCGCGAAGCAGCCCATCATGCCTCCCCAGTAGTCGGCGAGCCAGATGGTGTGCTTGGACGGTAGCCCCGTGGTGGGATGTCCGTATCCGGGACCCGGGTAGCCGGTGACCGAGAAGGTGCCGCCCTGGGCCTGGCCCAGGATATCGTACGACGCGCGCACGCGCCCGGGGCCCCAGCCGCCGAACCCCCCCATCCAGATGTACACCAGCCGGGGGTTGATCTGGCTGAGCTGGCGGTACCCGATCCCCCAGCGGTCGAAGGTGCCCGGGCGGTAGTTCTCGCAAGCCACGTCCGCCTTGGCCGCGATCCGCTTCACGATCTCCTGCCCCTCGGGCTTGTGGAAGTCCACCGAGAGGAAATACTCGTTGTGGTTGGCCCCGAAGAAGCCCAGGCCCGTTCCCTTGTCCGGGAACCACTTCGAGAGCGGGTAGAGGAACGGCTCGTTGTACGGTGTGGTGTGGCGCATAGGCTCGCCGCGCCGAGGCAGCTCGATCTTGATGGTCTCGAAGCCCAGCTCGGCGAAGTAGTTGGCGCAGGACGGCCCGAGGATGTACTGGGTCATGGACATGCACACGTGCCCCTTGAAGGCCTCGGGCTTTGCAAACACTTTGGCCGGGTCGAAGACCTCCCGGCAGTACTCCTCGAAGGACTGGACGGTTTCCGCCATCGTTTCCCCTCCCATGCGCAAGGCGCTAGATGATGCCCTGCTTCTTCAGGCGGTCCAGATCGTCGCGCGTGAAGCCCAAGAGCCGCCGGTATACATCCTCGTTGTCGTGGCCGGTGGGACGGCCGATCCACTTCAGCCGGGGCGGCGCCTTCTCGGCGAGTTGGGTCGGCGGGGCATGCAGCACCTTCCCGTAGAGGTTGTCGTCGATCTCGCCCACGTGACCCCGGTACTTGAAGTGCGGGAACTCCGCCACCTCGTCGGTGAAGCACACACCGCCGGAGGCCACCTCCTCTGCCTGCAGCTTCTGCTCGGCATCCAGCCGGATGGTATCCTTGAACCACTCGGCGAACGTCGTGTAGGTCTCCACCTGGGCGTAGTGCGGCAGCCGATCCACCACGGCCCGAAGGGCGGGATCCTCGACGATGTGCTGCTCCAGCTCCGGCCGATCCTTCCCCACCGTCTTCCAGATCCGGTACCACAGCCGGTCATGGCCGCCGCCCACCATGATCTGCCCGTCCTTGCACGGGTTCACGGCATAGATATTGATGGCCAAGTCCCAGTTTCCGTAGCGGGGCCGGATGCTTCCATCCATCCCGTACCACGCCCAGTTGTAGTCGATGATCCGGATGAGCCCGGCCGCCCCCGTCGCCTCCACAAACTGGCCGCGGCCCGAGACGCGCTCGCGAAAGTTCAGGGCCGCCATGATCCCCATGGCCGCTGTCGTCCCCCCAACGTGGTCGCACACCCACATGCCGGAGCGGGTGGGCCGCCCGCCGAAGGCCACAGGGAACCCGGTGCCGTGGGTGAAGCCGCTGGCGTTCTGCGCCACCGGATCGTACATCCCGGGCTTGTCCTTCAGCGGACCCCACTGGCCGAGCTGCCCCACCCAGCAGTAGACCAGGCGCGGGTTGAGCCGTGAGAGCTGCCGGTAGCCGATGCCCCAGGCGTCGAACTGTCCGGGTGGGGAGTTCTCGATCAGGACGTCGGACTGGATCACCAGCTTCCGCAGGATCTCCCGCCCCTCCTCCGTCTCCAGGTCCAACGTGACGGAGAGTTTATTGCGCGCCTCGTGGAGCCAGTGCGCCCCGACCGCCTCTCCGGTCACATTGTCTTTGAACTTGTACTGCTCGCGGCCGAAGGGACTGAGCTCCCGGGTCGGGTCGCCCCCCGGCGGCTCCACCATGACCACCTCCGCGCCGTGCTCCCCGAACAACGAGGAGCACCAGTGGCCGATCATCATTTTTTGGGAGCAGTCCAGGACCCTGATCCGGGAGAGCTTCTCCGGTTTCTTGCCGACATCTTTCCAGTGGACGTTCGCTTCGAGCCAGTTGGGATAGCTGCGCGCCGCCTCGCTGAGCCCTTTGTAGACTTCATCGGAGGTCGGTGCCGGCACCGCCGGCCATGGTAGGACCGGAATCTCTTCGGCTTTCTTGGTCATGTGTCCCCTCCTCCCGGCGCCACAATCGACGCCACGCCCCAGTCACATCCAGTCGTCGTCTGCTTCTGTCACCTCCCTCCAAGCCGCCGCGACACCAAGGCTGAAGACCGCTCCCCCCCCTCCCGCGGGAACGACGTCAGGTCATGTCCTCCGGCACGACCTCATATCCCAGTCGCTGCGAAATCTTCGCGCCGGCCTCTCTGACCAGTAGGACCAGCTCGTCTCGGATGCGGTCCGCGCTGAACCGGGAGACCGGCCCCGACAGGCCCACGCCCGCCACCACCTTGTGCGAGTAATCCCGGACCGGCGCCGCGACGCAGCAGACGCCCTCCTCCAGCTCCTCGTTGTCCACGGCGAAGCCCTGGCGGGCCACCTCAGCGAGGTGTTCGCGGAGCGCCGTATAGTCGGTGATCGTTTTCTCGGTGAGCTTCCGGAGGGGCGGACTTCCGAAGAGCTGCTGCAGGTGGTCCTCGGACTCGAAGGCGAGCTGGATCTTCCCCGATGCGGTGCAGTGCGCCGGGAGGCGGTGCCCCAGGCGGGGAATCACTCGGACGGTGTGGGTCGTCTCGTGCATGAGGATGTAGATCACATCCGAGCCGTCGATCACGGCCAGGTACGCCGTCTCGTTACACTTGGCGCCGAGGTCCTCTAGGATAGGCCGCGCCTGCCGGCGGAGCCCTAGGTGGTGCAGGAAGACGCTCCCCACCTCGAAGGTCTTCAGGCCAAGGCGGTAGTTTGCGGTCCGCTGATCCTGCTCGATGTAGCCGCGGCACTCCAGCGAGGCGAGGAGGCGAAAGACTTTGTTCTTGTGGAGGCCCAGCTTGCGGGCGAGCTCGGTAACACCCAGCTCCTCTTGCTGGTAGTTGAAGGATCCGAGGATGTCCAGCGCCCGATCCACTGTCTGCACGACGTATTCGGATTTCTCTTTCCGCCGTTGCGGCATCGGATCGCCCCACGAAAGACTGAGCATGAGCGGGCGCCGGTGGGCGCACTCACCCTGCGGATTGTGTCGAGAGAGCGTGTGCTGTGGTGTCGCCGAGAAGGATCATGGGCCTCGCAGTGTTGAAGAACAATATCTGGCGTTGAGGAAAATGGCGCAATTAGGATATAAAATATCGTTATAAAGGAGTCAAGTGAAAAACGAGGGTTTCAGTCATTAATCTCTAAAAGGCTGAAGAGGAAAATGCCGGAACGAAGTGTGAGAAAATCCCTGGTCGAAAGTCATGCGGAAAAGACAAATAAAATCCAATAGTTACAAATGCAGAGATCATCCTTGATCTTCAAGAATCTTCCACAAGAAGAAATTTCAGATACTGCCGCAATCTCTCCTGTTCTATTTCACCAAGGATGCCAGCACCGGCCAAGGAGTTGTGGCCGACGCAGATGTGCTCAAGGCCCCCCGCGGATCCTGAAAAAGTTCGCCCCGCGGACAGGATGCTTCCGCGGGGCGAACGGGTGGAATAATCGCGCGACCGGGACGGCTAGGCGGTGATCACTTCGGGACCTTCTTCCAGTCTGCCAGGAAGCGTTCGAGCCCACTGTCCGTCAGAGGGTGCTTCAGGAGTTGGCGCAAGACCGCGGGCGGCATGGTGCAGACATGCGCACCTGCCATGGCGGCGTCCACAAAGTGGAGCGGGCTGCGCAGGCTGGCCGCCAGGACCTTGGTGGGATAGCCATAATTCTTGTAGATCGTCACGATCTGTCGCACCAGGTCCATCCCCACGTGGCCGATATCGTCCAGGCGGCCGACGAACGGGCTGATGTAGGACGCCCCCGCCTTGGCCGCGAGCAGGGCTTGGCTCGGCGAGAAACAGAGGGTCACGTTCGTCGGAATTCCCTCCAGCGTGAGCTGTCTCACGGCCTTCAACCCTTCGGCGATGAGGGGGATCTTGACGACAACGTTGGCGTGGATCTTGGCAAGCTCCCGCGCCTCGGCGAGCATCCCCTGGGCATCGGTGCTCACCACCTCCAGACTGATCGGGCCGTCCACGATCTGGATAATCTCCTCCACGATCTCCCGAAAGGATCGGCCCTCCTTGGCAACCAACGATGGATTCGTCGTGACCCCATCCACGAGGCCCAAGCTGGACAGTTCGCGGATCTCTTTCACGTCGGCGGTATCGAGAAAGATCAGCATGCTCAACCTCTTCAGATTCAGACAGCGTGAATTTGCCAGGGGCTGCGCCTCCCCTTTTCCGGGCTGGGAAGGCCCGACCCTCCCCTCTTGGACCCACCCCACTATCACTACTATTTTCCGGACTCCAAGGCGGCGTGCTCAGACGGGCCGCGGACCGAAGATGGCCGTCCCGATGCGGACCAAGGTCGCCCCCTCCTCGATGGCGACCTCGAAGTCGTGCGTCATGCCCATGGAAAGCTCGGCCAGCGGGAAGTTCTCACCCTGGAGTTTGTCACGGAGCATCCGCAGGTGACGGAAGTAGGGCCGTACCTCTTCGGGATCGGGTAGAGGTGGCGGAATGGCCATCAAGCCTTCGATGCGGAGGTGCGGGAGCGCCGCGGCCGCCTCAAGGAGGGGGCGGAGGCCCTCCTCCGTCGTCCCGCTTTTACTCGCCTCGCCTCCCAGGTTTACCTCGACGAGACACCGCACGACCTTGCCCGCCTGCCCCCCGTGCCTGTCCAGCTCGCGCGCGAGTTTCTCGGAATCCAGCGAGTGGATCAGCTCGAAGAGCTGGACCGCAAGCTTCGCCTTATTCGTCTGGAGATGCCCCACCAGGTGCCAGGCCGCCATTCCCGGCAGTGCGGCGATCTTGGTCGCCGCTTCCTGCACGCGGTTCTCCCCGAGCGTCGTGACGCCCGCTTCCAGCGCCTCGCGGATCGCCTCCACCGACATCAGCTTGCTTACCGCCACCAGTCGTACGGACACCGGGTCCCTCCCTGCCCGCGAGGCCGCTGCGGCCATGCGTTCCTGGACGCGGACCAGCCGAGCCGCAGTGTTGTCGGCCACGTTGTACTCGCAACCCGCCGGGGCTAGTGCACCGGCTTGGGCGCCATGAAGACCAGAAGAGTCAGCGGCTCTGCCGTCGGGTTGATCACCCCGTGGGGCGCGCCCGCGGGGGCCAGGACCGCCTGGCCGGCGGTGACCTCGCGCTCCTCGTCGGCGACCCGCACCCTCGCCTCGCCGCTCAGCACATAGTAGATCTTGTCTGAATCCGGATGGCTGTGCACGCGCTGTGCCTGGCCCGGCGTGAGGCAGTACAGGTCGAAGAACAGCCGGCCGGTCTCCACCAAGCCAACCTTCTGCATTTTTTCATCGGCAAACCGCGCTTGATCGGCGACGGTCACGATCGTCATGGACGCCCCTCGATCCTCGCTGTTCCGCTCACCACGCACCCCTAATCCTGACCGCGATCCTCCTTGTGCTCCCGGAGGAACTTCTCCACCTCGTGAATCAGCTCGCTGGCGCTGGGGAGATCGCTAGAGGCTCCTCCTTCCGTCTCCTCGGCCGAGGCCTCCCGGCGCTCCAGTTCCTGGATGTATCGCGCCACGTCCGGCTTCTGCTGCAGAATCCGCTCGAGCTGGCGGTCGAACTCGGTGGCGGATTCCTCCAACTCGGAGACGTCGGCCCGCCACTCCAGAAGCTCGGACACCCGGCTGACCAGTGCCAGGATGGCGTGGGGATTGCTCACCTCGGAGATATAGTGCGGGACGTTGGCCCAGAGGCTGACCGCGGGGAGTCCGGCGCGGCGACAGGCGTCATTCAGCACACCCACGATACCCGTGGGCCCCTCGTATCGCGTGGGGCTCGTCCGCAGGCGACGGACCAACTCCAGGTCGGTCGCCACACCGCTCACCCGGATGGGACGGGTGTGGGGAACGTCGGCAAGCAGAGCTCCCAGAGTGACCACTGTGGTGACCTGGGTCCGGGAGGCCAGCTCCAGGATGTGCCCGCAGAACGTCTGCCATCTCAGGTGCGGCTCAGTCCCGATCCCAATGATCACGTCGCGCGGCAGGCTGCCATCGCGGCTGAGGAAAAAGTCCGTGGTCGGCCACCGGACCTCCCGGACGGTCTGCGACCCCTCTTGAAAGTGGACTTCGGGTCGGGTGAGGCCGAAATGGAAGAACTCCTCTGGATGGATGGTGGCGATCCGCTCCGCCGCCCAGTGCTGGATCAGGAAGCGCGCCGCGGAGGTGGCAGCCTCGGCAGCATCGTTCCATCCGCCGAAGGCGGTCAGGAGGATCGGCCGCCGCAGCGTGAGCAGCGGCTCTTCGATCACCAGCGGCGAACGGGCATCGGCCATGACGGCTATCCTTAGACTGCGGGGTTTTTCGACAGACCTTTGAAGGCGCGGGGGGCTCTCGGCCCCGCCCAGCCCTTTCCCGCTCGCATCACGCCCGTCTGGTCCAGGTCAAACCAACGGACCCGGGTGCTCCGTCCTTCGGGCTGGCGGGCGCGTTCAGCCGATCTCCGTGGGGTTGACTGGATCGCGCTCCCAGTCCAGCCGCGCCTGGAGAAATGAGGAGCACGTGCTCTCCAAGCATCATCAGAATTCGCCGAGGTGTCAAGACGAAAGTCTCCCGGCGATCACGCGAAGGTGGGCGGATACCGGCGGGGATGGGGCTTGCGTGCCTGGTAGGCGCGGGCCAGCTCCAGGAAGATCTCCAGATCCTCGGTGACATCCCGCCCCTTCCCGTCCACATAGAAGTTGCGGATGGGCAGGCCGGCGTGCTCCTCGCTCTGTCGGGGATACAGCGCCTCGGACACGATACCGTTCATGCAGGAGAACGGGCTCACGTCAAGGATCCCATCCACGCCCTTGCGGAAAAAGTAGTCCACCTTGCCGGCCGAGAGCACCATCTCCCCCGACGCCCCCGCCAGGGGAAGATAGGGCTCGCCCGCACGCAGGATCTCGCCGAGGTCCTCCGGCTCCTCGTATCCTGTGAAGTCTTCGGCGAAGATCCCGCGCAGGGCCACCTCGTCCGCGCGCTGGATGCGATCGCGCAGCCTGGCCCCCAGCAGGGTGAGCGACAGCCGGCGGTCGGCCGTTCGCAGGAGGAACTCCTGCTCGGCATTGCAGTACCAGACCCACTCCGAGATGTCCGAGAGCCAGGCCTCCGCGCCACATGCCTCCAGCCGCCGGATGACCGCCTCGTTGCTGAACTCCTCCATCCGGCAGAAGATCTCGCCCTGGATGCCGATGAAGAACCGCCCGCGCTCATAGCACGCGGGCAGGGCGCGGAAGCGGGCGCGGATCTGGACCAGCGCGGCGCCGAGGGCGGCGAGCTGCGCCCGGGGGCCCCGGTACCGCTCCTCCAGCGCGCGGCACAGCTCGCGAAGCGACGTCGCGTAGGCCGCATCGGCGTCCCCGGCCGTGCCTTCGTATGGCCGCGTCTTGAGCAGGAGCTTTCGCAGGAGGTCCGAGACCACCACGGCCCGCCACGCCGTCCGGGTCACGGCCCGCCCCAGGAATCCTTCCTCCTGGTAGCCGTCGCCGCTGGTGGGCGAGACGACCAGGACCTCCGGGTACCCGAGTCGCCGGAAGACCTCCCGGATGCAGGACGCATACTGGCCGAATCGACACGGGCCCTCCGTGGTGGGCATCATGAAGGCGATGCGGGCGGGATCAAAACCGGGCGCCTCCGCCACCTTCAGGTAATCACCCAGCGTCACCTTCGCCGGCAGGCACTCCTCGCCCGTGAGCTGCTGGGCACCCAACAGAAGCGAGCGCGCGTCAGGCGGGGGGAGCACCACCGTCTCGATCCTCGCCGAGCGGAAGGCCGCCGCCAGGGCCTCCGTCCCGCAATCCGTCATGCGGGAAAGGTACAGGCGCCGACCGCTCAGGCCGACGCGGCAGCTCGCCACCATCGGAGCATCCCCTTGCTGTCCAGGTAGGCCTCGCAGCGCGTGAGCATCCCGGCGTCGTTGCTGTGGCCGTCGAACTGCAGGCTCAGGAACGGCTTGCCGCAGGCCGGCCCCAGGAAGTGCTTGAGGAAGGAGTCCGGCCCGCACTTGAAGTTGGTGATGTAGATGGCATGGAGGGTGGGCCAGCGGGCCAAGAGCTTCCCCGCGGCCAGGATGCGCCGTCCCGAATGCCAGTACATGCGGTCATTCACGTCCCGGATGTCCTCGGCCTCCAGCGGCAGGCAGTCCATGGGCAGGACGTTGATGCCGTAGTAGTCGCGGAGCTTCCCCGCCACATCCAGGTTGGCCGCCCGGTCGTAGAGGTTATACGGGCGTCCCACCAGGACCACGCCCGGCTCGCCCCGGGCCTCGAGCTCCCGCAACGCATCTCGCCCCGCCGACTCCAGGGCGGTGCGGAAGCCCCGCTGCGTGGCGAAGGCCCGGGCCGCCGCCCGCAGCGTCTGCGTCCGCCCGGCGCCGAGAGCACGCCCCAGGGGAAGCAGCTCTTCCGCGACCTGGGCCTCCCCCAGGCGGAAGTGCAGCGTGGGCGCCAGGATCCGGTCGCGCACCCCCCGGAGGCGCGGCACGCTCCGCACCACGAAGGGGAGGGTCTGGGCCCATGGACACAGCTGGGACTCTATGGCGTCAGGCGTGGGCTCGGCGTTGAGAACGTTGGGCAGAAGAAACCAGTCCACGCCCTTCTCCAGCAGGTCCTGCACGTGCCCGTGGGTCACGCGAATGGGGTAGCAGGGCTCGGCCACCGTAAGGTCGACCCCGTCCAGGGTGATCTTCCGGTTCGTCTCGTCCGAGAGGACCACGGCGCAGCCCAACTCCTCCAGGAAGCGCCGCCAGAATGGGAAGCGGTCGTGGAAGAACATGGCGCGGGGGATGCCCACCCGGGGGCCCGAGCCCGAAGGCCCCCGGTACCCCTCGAGGAGCCGGTCGCGGCGGACGGCGAACAGGTCGGGAATGACCGGATGCCGCTCAGTCTGCCGCCGCGTCCGGAAGCGGTCGCTGCACTTGTCGCCCCAGTAGGTCTTCACCCCCTCGACCGTGAACTCCTGCATGTCGCAGAAGTTCGAGCAGGCCTTGCACGTGAACTCGCGGAGGCCGTACTGCACCGTCCCCAGATCCAACCCGCGGAAGCTGGTGGCCCGTCCTGTCTCCCCGACTTTCTCCCGGGCCAGGAGGGCCATTCCGATGGCCCCGATCACGCCGTTGTAAGGCGGGACCACGATGCGCTTTCCCAGCAGGCCCGCAAAGGCCGCGGCCACCGCGTCGTTGTACGCCGTCCCCCCCTGGAAGTAAATCACCTCCCCGATCCGCCGCCCCCGCACCACCCGGTGGAGGTAGTTCAGGGCCACGGAGTAGGCCAGGCCCGCCACGAGGTCCTCCCGGGCGGCGCCCCGCTGCTGCCAGGCGTTCACGTCCTGCTCCATGAACACCGTGCACCGCTCACCCAACCGCACGGGCTGCTGCGAGGCGAAGGCCAGGCGCGCAAACTCCTCCTGGATAGCAATCCCCAGGCGTTCCGCCTGCTCCTCCAGAAACGACCCCGTGCCCGCCGCGCAGGCCTCGTTCATGGCGAAATCCACCACGACCCCATCCTCCAGGGCGATGAACTTGGCGTCCTGCCCGCCGATCTCGAAGATGGTGTCCACGGGCTCGCCCGCGAGCGTTCGGCTCACGTGGAGGGCCCCAGTGGTGTGCGCCGTGATCTCATCGGTGATGGTGTCGGCCCCCACCAGCTCGCCGATCAGCTCCCGCCCGGAGCCGGTGGTGCCCACGCCGCGGATCCAGATCCCGTCCCCGAGCGTCTCGGCAATCCGGCGCAATCCGGCCGTCACCACCTCGATGGGGCGCCCCTCGGTCCGCAGGTAGATGTCCTGCAGGACCTGCGCCGTATCGTCCAGGACCACCAGATTCGTACTGACGGAACCGACATCGATCCCGAGATAGGCATCCCGCCGCTCCCCCCGTGCGGGCGGCCGGCCGGACCGCATGCGATCCCGCAGGAGGAGCACCCGCTCCAAACTCAAGGGCTGCGCCGCCCCCTCGACTCGCGCCACGGCGGGCGCACGATCCGGCAGGACGCGTCCGGCCCCCGCCCGCGTCTCCCGCCCAGGCTCGGCGGCCAGGAGAGCCGCCCCGATGGCCGCGCACCAGGCGTAGGCTGGGGGAACAAACAGCTGCGCGGCGTTCAGCTTAAAGAGCTCCCGCAGGGCCTGGAGGACGCCGGCATTCATCGCCAGGCCGCCGATGAAGGCCACCGGAGGCACGGCCGGCTTCCCCTTGAGGATGGCCCCCTTGAAGTTACGCACCACCGCCTCGCAGAGGCCGCGGAGGATCTGGGGCGGACTCGCGCCTTTCTGCTGGGCGTGGATCATGTCGGACTTGGCGAAGACGGAGCAGCGGCCGGCGATCCGGGCGGCGCGTGTCGCCCCGCAGGCAATCGCCCCCACTTCTTCGACGGCGTAGCGCAGGCGGGTGGCCTGCTGATCGATGAAGGAGCCCGTCCCTGCAGCGCAGTCCCCATTGGTCTCGTAGTCCTGAAGCCGGAGGCGCCCCGCTCCGTCTGCCGCTCCCAGTCGGAGGAAGCGGGACGACTCCCCGCCCATCTCGAAGACCGTGGCCACGTCGGGGTGCAAGAGCCCCATGGCGGCGGTGATGGCCTTGGCGTCGTTCACCCGGCCCACGCCCCCCTCGTACAGAAGGCTTGCGCCCCGGCCTGTGGCGTGCACGTGGCCGCGCGGGAGATCGGGCAGGTGCTCTTGGAGGTGGCCAATCAGGGCCAGGCCGGCGCCCCGGGGGTCGCCCAGGGCCCGTCGATACGTGGAGAGGAGGACTGGACGCGGGGCAGGAAGCCAGGTGAACTCGCTCGCCTCTGCCAGCCGCTCGAGCCGCAGACGATCCTCGGGGTCGGCCACCACGGCCGCCTTGACGCTAATTGCCCCGATGTCAATGCCGACGTAGATGCTCATCTGATGACCGCCTCAGACGGTCCGCCCGCCAGACGGAGCATGCCGGGGCCGCCTCTCGGGAGGTCTATGGTGCGCCCTGGCGTCTCCGGTAGTCGCGAGCAGCAAGGAACCCGGGGGCAGCCCTCAGTCGAGATCGATATCGCGGATGGGTTTGGTGATTGGTGTATCCTTGGTGCGCTTTAACGCCTCCTGGAACTTCCGAGTCAGGAGATCCTTCTTGGTCTTCTCGGCTTTCAGCGACTCCTCGAACTTGGCCTGCCGCTGGGCGGCCTCGGCCTTCAAGCCCTTCACTGCCTCGGTGAGATCCTTGACGGACCGCTCCTCCGGTGGCGCCTCGTGCGACAGGATCGTCCGGAGATCTGGATCGATGTGGAGCGTCGCCTGGCAGCAGGGGCAGACGACATCGAATGGCTCCTCAGGTTCCTGTGACATAGGTCCCTCCGCTCCCCCATACAGCTATTTACCAGGAACCCCTCTCGCGATCAAGTCCCAACCTGGCCGGCCTGACTTTCCGTCATCTCTGGGCTTCCCGCGAGTGACGATTCGGGCTTTGGGAGGCCGGATCGCTGGAGGGACCGCCTCAGCCGGCCGACACCCTCGCAACTCGTCGGCGATCTCCTCTGTCTGGGGATGGCATTCGTGAACTGCCCGCGTGGCCAGCCTTGGAGGGGAACGGCCTGGGAATGACACCACGCAGCACGACGCGGCAGGTCGCCGCCACGGACGCGTCCGGCCGCTCTACTTTCCCGAATAGCGGTACTCGAAGTCCTTGAGGATCCCCTTGTCGTCGAAGCTGACCTTCAACATCTCCACACGATCCGTTGATCGGAAGAGCCAGCCTGAAGTCTTGTCTCGGTAGTAGAGGAAAATCTCCGTGCCGGGAGAGCGGACCACCTCCTGGGGGATGCCGAAGACGGCTCGCACCTGGTCTTTCGTCGTCTTGCCCTGCACCAGCTGTTTCAGGAGCTCTTCGTCGGCAATCCGGCCATCGGCGCCTCGTTGCGGGACGGGGATTGGCGCGGCGGGGGTCGGCGTGGGCTGCGCGGTGATCTCGGCCGGTGCCGGGCTCTTCGCCCCACGCGAGAAGAGCCCGCAGCCAGTGACGGGAAAGCTGAGGACACAGACCACCGCCACGAGGACAGCACTCCCCCGCCCGCAAACACGGCTCATACGCATGGACCTCCTGCCAGTCACGTCACGGACTCGTTCGGCCGAAAGGAACAAGACCACGCGGCTCTGATCCCGCAGCAACCGGGCAGCCTCGAACCCTGGGAACCGTGGCACTTTAGGACATGCTGGTCCCATCCGTCAACATTACTTTTCGTCCCACCAGACAAACCGGCCCGACCATCCTTCCGGCCCTGTGCGAAACCGGATGACGCTGATTTCACGCGAGCACGGCGGCCCGACAGCCGGGGCGCCACCACGAGAGGTCCTGTGGATCTGACCAGCCGGCCGGACTGTGTTGACCGGCACCCAGCGGGTCGGTATGATGGTGGGGCTCGCTGGTCCCCGCCGGGCCCAAGGCAAGGGGAGCATCTCGCCCCCTCCGTCGCATCTTCTATCCCATCCCCTCAGGGCACTGGGAGGAGAGCCCGGCATCTACCACTGGCAGGTCTCATGGATCCCGAATCCACAGCCCCTTCCCCTTCCGACCTCCCCGCCCTCCGGGCCCAGGTGGCAACCCTGGAGGCGCAGGTGGCGACCCTGGCGCGGGAGAATGCGCGACTCCACTCCACCGCTGAGGAGCGTCGGCGCGACGCGGAGGTGGTGGCCGAGCTGGTCCAGACAATTGGGGGATCCCTGGATCTGGACATCGTCCTGCAGCGCTTCGTGGAAGGGGCGCGGGACATCTGCGGGAGCGACCTTGCGGTCCTCGCCATGCGGGAGGCCTGGTCGGACAGGCTCGTCCTCTCCCATGGCATCGGGATCGATCCAGAGGCGCTGAGCAGCCTTTCCATCGAGGCCGGGATAGGCCTTGGAGGACAGGTCCTCACAACTGAGCGTCCCGCGCGGACGGACAACTACCTCGAGGACGCCGCGCACCGCAAAGACTTCGAGCCATTCGCGCAGGCCGAGAAGGTCGTGGCCGCGATCGCGGTCCCCGTCCGGAGCGAGCGCGCCGTGGAGGGGGTGCTCTACCTCGGCAATCGGGTGCCGCGCCCTTTCACCGACCGGCACGAGGCGGTCCTGGTGTGGCTGGCCCATTACGCCAGCATCGCCATCCGGAACGCTCGACTCTACGCCTCGGAGCAGGTGGCGCACGCCACCACCGAGGCCTCGGAGCAGCGCTTCCGTGATCTGATCCAGGGGCTGGACGCCATCGTGTGGGAGGCGGACCTCCGCACGTGGCAGCCCACCTTCGTGAGCCAGCGGGCCGAGAGCATCCTGGGCTACCCCGTGGAGCAGTGGCTGACCGAGCCGGAGTTTTGGGCCAACCGCCTTCATCCGGAAGATCGGGAGCGCGCCTCCGCCACGGCCAGGGCGTCGATCCAGGCCGGCCGGGACTTCGAGCACGAGTACCGGATGCTGGCACAGAACGGCCGGGTGGTCTGGCTCCGAGACACCGTGCGAATCGTCCGGGATGCGGCGGGCCCACCCAGACGGCTGCGCGGGGTGATGGTGGACATCACTGCCCTGAAGCAGACGACCGAGGCGCTTCGGGTCAGCAACCAGACCCTGCAGGCCCTGATCGAAGCCTCGCCCTTGGCGATCCATGCCCTCGTGCCCGACGGCACCGTCACGCTGTGGAACCCCGCGGCCGAGCGCATCTTTGGCTGGAGTGCGGCGGAGGCCGTGGGCCGGCCGAATCCCATCATCCCGCCCGACAAGCTCCCGGAGCACGAGGCACTCCGCGCCCGCGTCCTCGCAGGCGAGGGCTTCACGGAGGTGGAGCTGAAGCGCCAGCGGAAGGACGGCACCCCCATCGACATCAGCCTGTCCACCGCCCCGCTCCGTGATGCCGCCGGGGCCGCCACGGGCATCGTGGCCATCGCCGCCGACATCACCCAGCGGAAGCAGCTCGAGGCCCAGCTCCGCCAGGCCCAGAAGCTGGAGGCCATCGGGCGTCTGGCGGGTGGGGTGGCCCACGACTTCAACAACCTGCTGACCGCCATCCTGGGATACACCGAGCTGCTCTTGCTGCGGCTCGACCCGCAGGATCCTCTCCGACTGGACGTGGCCGAGATCAAGGCGGCGGCCGACCGGGCCGCGGCCCTCACCCGGCAGCTTCTGGTCTTCTCGCGCAAGCAGGTCCTCCAGCCCAAGATCCTTGACCTGAACGGGGTGGTCCGGGGGGTGGAGAAGATGCTCCGCCGGCTCCTCGGGGATGACGTCAACGTGGTAACGGTCCTCGCCGAGCCGCTCCCGCCCCTCCAAGCCGACCCGGGGCAGCTCGAGCAGATCCTGCTGAACCTCGCCGTGAACGCCCGGGACGCCATGCCCCAGGGGGGGACCCTCACCCTCCGGACGGCGGCGATCACGCGGGCGAGTCCCGGCGGGACCCCCCCGGTGCCCCCGGGGTCTTACGTTCGCCTCCAGGTGGCCGACACGGGGGTCGGGATGGACAGCGCCACCCTCGCCCACCTCTTCGAGCCCTTCTTCACCACCAAGGACCCGGGGCAGGGAACGGGCCTCGGGCTCGCCACGGTCTACGGCATCGTCCAGCAGAGCGGGGGGACCATCAGTGTCGCGAGCGCCCCGGGCGCGGGGACCACGCTCAGCGTGGACTTCCCCGCGGTGGCCGCCCCACTCCCCCCGGCGCTGCCCGGGGCCATTGCCCCCAGCCTCCCCCGAGGGGCCGAGACGCTCCTCCTGGCCGAGGACGACGCCGGGGTCCGAGGGGTGGTGACGGAGATCCTCCGCGGCCTGGGGTACACCGTCCTCGTGGCCGCCACGGGGCCGGCCGCCCTCGCCACGGGGCGGGCGCACCCCGGCCCCCTTCACCTCCTTCTCACGGATGTCGTGATGCCGGAGCTGAGCGGGCCGGAGCTGGCCGTCACGCTCACTACAGAGCGCCCGGACCTCCGGGTCCTCTACATGTCGGGGTACACGGAAGAGGCCGTGATCCAACACGGCGTCACGGGAAAGCAGGTGGCATTTCTCCGCAAGCCCTTCATGCCCGAAGCGCTCGCCCGAAAAGTCCGGACCATCTTGGACGAAAAATAGCCCCGGATCGAGACCCCGCCTCCCTTCACACCCAGCGACGCCCTGATCCGGGAAGCCGGGAGCCTGCACGCCGTGGGACATCCTCGGTAGGGGCCTGGGACAGCGGGGCGGGATGTCCTTCATCGCGGCGGCTCCGGCAGGAGAGGCCGCTGGGCGACCACCCGAGAGGTTGCATGGCTCACGCTCTCCGCCCCCACGCACACTCCTCGAAA
Source organism: uncultured Methylomirabilota bacterium (assembly GCA_963714585.1). Taxonomy (GTDB): domain Bacteria; phylum Methylomirabilota; class Methylomirabilia; order Methylomirabilales; family 2-02-FULL-66-22; genus 2-02-FULL-66-22. The sequence goes on along the minus strand of CAVQPC010000087.1, from coordinate 72,416 downwards.
GGCGTTGGCCGACGCTGGCTTTCGTGGTAGTGTCTTTTGCGCCAGATTGCAAGTATGCACACCCTCTCACGAACGGGTCGTCATGAATCGGGACGAACTGCTGAAGCTGCTGAAGCACGTCCGTAGCGGGCGGGTGGCGGCGGAACGGGCTGCGGAGCAGCTCCGCTATCTCCCCTACGAGAACCTCGGGTTCGCGCGGATGGACAATCATCGCGCGCTCCGTCAGGGATTCCCCGAGGTCATTCTGTGCGAGGGGAAGACGGCGGAGCAGGTGGGGGCAATTGCGGAGCGGATCCTGGAGCGACACGGCATGCTGCTCGCCACGCGCGCGGCCGCCGACGCGTATGACGCCGTCAAGACCCGTGAGCCTCGAGCGGTGTACCATCCGCTGAGCCGCACCATCGTCGTAAAGCCCTCCCCTGCCCCGCAGGCGGTCGGCCGCCTCCTGGTTCTCTCGGCGGGAACCTCCGACATCCCGGTGGCCGAGGAGGCGGCGGTGACGGCGGACGTGTTGGGGAGCCGCGTGGAGACGCTCTACGACGTGGGGGTCGCCGGACTGCACCGCCTCCTGGATCAGCAGCCGGTGCTCGAGGCGGCGCACGCCCTCATCGTCGTGGCGGGCATGGATGGGGTCCTCCCTTCTGTGGTGGGCGGCTTGGTCGCAAAACCGGTGATCGCCGTCCCCACCAGCATTGGCTACGGTGCGAGCTTCCAGGGCCTGGCCGCACTCCTCACCATGCTCAATTCATGCGCAGCCGGCATCGCCGTCGTGAACATCGACAACGGCTTCGGCGCGGGCGTCCTGGCGCATCGCATCAATGTCCTCGGAGCGAAAATTGACAGCGACCGCCCGCAGCGACAGCGGTCGAAAGCCGACGGTGAGACCCGTCAGCGACGCAGGCAGATAGCGGGGGGGCGGGCCAGGAGCTGAGAGACGACCTTCGAGGTTCACGGTTCAAGGTTCACAGTCCGTGATTCGAGGTTCAACGTTTCACCTCGAACCTTGAACGGCGTAACGCCGGAGGCCGACAGGACACGTCATGCGGATTGGCTATTTCGACTGCTTTAGCGGAGCGAGCGGCGATATGATCCTGGGCGCCCTGGTGGATGCAGGCCTCCCGCTGGACCGCCTCCAGGACGCCATCGGCCGCCTTGGCGTGCCGGGCATTCGGCTCGGCGCTGAGCCGGTGAAACGTGGCGCCTTTCAGGGAACCCTGGTCCGCGTCGAGACCGACGAGCGGGGACACCCCCACCGGCGGCTGCCCGACATCGAGAGGATCCTGGAGCAGGCCGACCTCCCAGAGGCGGTGCGGGCCGATAGCCAGCGGATCTTCCGGCGGCTCGCGGAGGCCGAGGCTGCGGCGCACGGCACGAGGCCCGACCAGGTGCACTTCCACGAGGTCGGGGCACTGGATGCCATTGCCGACATCGTCGGATCGGCGTGGGGCATCCGTCAGCTCGGCCTGGAGCGCGTGCACGTTTCCCCGTTCAACTTGGGAGGCGGCATGATCCGGGGAGCGCACGGGACCATGCCGGTCCCTGCTCCCGGGACAGCCGCCCTCCTGGCCGGCTTCCCGGCGTATGGCAGCGAAACCCGCGCCGAGCTGACAACGCCCACCGGGGCGGCGATTCTTACGACACTGGCCAGCGCGTCAGGCCCGATGCCGACCATGACGGTGCAGCGCGTGGCCTACGGAGCCGGCCAGCGCGACCTCCACGAGCAGCCCAACCTGCTCCGCCTGATGCTCGGGGAGACCGCTGACGCCGCCGAGCGCGACCAGATCACGGTCCTGGAGACCACCATCGACGACATGAATCCCCAGTTCTTCGAGCCGCTCCTGGAGCGCCTCCTCGAATCGGGGGCGCTGGACGCCTTCCTGACACCGGTCATCATGAAGAAGTCGCGCCCCGCGACATTGCTCACCGTGCTCACCGATCCCGCCACTGCCGATTCGTGCGCGGCCGTGATCCTCGCCCACACCACCACCTTCGGCGTGCGGGCCCAGGCCGCCACGCGTTGGAAACTCCCCCGAGACTTCATCACCGTCTCCACCGCCTATGGACCCGTGCGCATCAAGCGGGGATGGCGGGATGATCGGATTGCGATTCTGGCGCCGGAATTCGAGGACTGCCGGAGATTAGCCGAAGCCGCGGGCGTCCCCGTCCGCGAAGTCTATGACGCGGCCCGTCAGTCCGCGGAGGCGTCTCAGGCGCAGCCCGAAGGCACCCGAAGCCGCTCGCGGGATCCCTGAGGGCGGGCCAGGCTCCTCCTCTCCGACGGGACCCCATCGGCCTGGCCCCCGAACCAGTCGCCACCTAACGCGGAGGTTGACGATGGCAGATGCGACGGCTCTCGATCACGTCCTCGCGCAGTTCAACGCGGCGGCGGAGCGCCTGGGGTTGAGCGACAACTCCCGTCGGCGACTCACGGCGTGCGATCGGGCCCTGATCGTCTCCGTGCCGACGCTCATGGACGGCGGCCGCCTGCAGGTCTTCACCGGCTACCGCGTGCAGCACAACAACACGCTCGGGCCGGCCAAGGGAGGGATCCGCTACCATCCGGATGTGACCCTGGAGGAGACCACGGCCCTGGCCATGCTCATGACCTGGAAGTGCGCCTTGATGGGGCTCCCCTACGGCGGGTCCAAAGGCGGCATCCCGTGCGACCCGCGGACCATGTCGCACGGGGAGTTGGAGCGGATGACCCGCCGCTACACCAGCGAGATTTTCCTCATCATCGGCCCCGACCTGGACATCCCCGCCCCGGACATGGGAACGGACGAGCAGGTCATGGCCTGGGTCATGGACACGTACAGCATGCAGAAGGGCATCACGGTCCCGGGCGTGGTCACGGGGAAGCCGCTGCTCCTCGGCGGATCCCTGGGCCGGCGGGAGGCGCCGGGCCGCGGGGTGTATTATGTGGCCGTGGAGGCGGCCAAGCTCCTGGGGCTCCACTTGGAGGGAGCCCGCGTCGCGATCCAGGGGTTCGGCAACGTCGGGCGGACCGTGGCGCAGGAACTCCGCAAGGAGGGGTGCCGGATCGTGGCCGTGACCGGCTCGCGCGGCGGGAGGTTCCAGACGGACGGCTTGGACCTGGACCGGCTGGTCGGCCATGCGGCCGACGGCGGCCGGGTGGAAGAGTGCCTGATCGGGGATCGGATCACCAACGCGGAGTTGTTCGAACTGCCCTGCGACATCCTGGTCCCCGCCGCCGTGGGCGGTCAGATCACCGCGGCCAACGCGAATCGGATCCATGCGCGCATCGTGGCGGAGGGGTCGAACAACCCCATCACGCCCGAGGCGGACGCCATCTTGCAGGACCGGGGCGTCCTGGTGATCCCCGATATCCTGGCCAACGCCGGAGGGGTCACCGTCTCCTATTTTGAGTGGGTCCAGGACCTGCAGTTCTACTTCTGGTCGGAGCGCGAGATCAACCAGCGCCTGCAGGAGATCATGAGCCAGGCCTTCCAGCGGGTCCAGAGCACGGCCGTCGTCCAGCACTGCGACCTGCGCTCCGCGGCCCTCATGCTGGCGGTGAAGCGCGTGGGCGACGCCCAGCGCCTGCGTGGGCTGTATCCCTGAGCAGTTGCAATGGCCGGCTTGCCCCCCGACAACCGGACGCTGCCTGCTCCCATCCGAGGGCCCGACACCTTTGGCCGGGCCAGGCGGCGCGCAGAGGCTTCCGCAGGACTTTTCGGTCCGGCGCTCCTTCCGCCGATTATTCCAGCCGTGGTGTCGTGGTGCCGTGGGGGTCCGGACCTTTCGGATCAGCAGGGGCTGCCCGCCTCGTGAAGAGGACGTGGAGCACGCGCCAGGTCAGCACCGCAGCGCTGAGGCAGAGCGCAACGAGGAGGACCGTTCGCTCGACGCTTCCGACGAGGTGGCGGAGCCGCTCGACATACTTCCCGAAGCCCAGGCCCACGGCGTAGCCGACACCGACCATCACCGGGACGTAGGTGGCGGCGCCGAACAGGTTGGCCACCAGGAACCGAGAGAAACGGAGGTCCAGCGCGCCGGCCAAGGGGCCGGCCATGAAACGGAGCCCGGGGAGGAAGCGCGCCACGAAGACTCCCAGCGGGCCGTAGCGCGTCACGAAGCCCTCCAGACACTCGATCCGCGTGGGCCGCCCCAACACCCACTGCCCGTATCGTTCGATGGCAGTCCGCCCGAACCGCCAGCCGAGCCAGTAACCCAGACTGTCGCCGGCCGTGGCGCTCACTATCCCCACCGCCAGGACCGCCGGGAGGCGGAGCTGTCCCTGCCACACCAGGTAGCCGGAGAGTGCCAGGACCGCCTCTTCCGGGAGCGGCACCCCCATGTTCCCCAGGACAACGAACAGGAAGATGGCGAGATAGCCCCAGTGGCAGATCACCCCGGCCGCGTCAGACATCGGAGGAGGCCCTCAGGATCGAGGATCGGATGGCTCGCATGTGACCAGGGGCAGCCTCGGACCGGTGGCGGGTCGTCATCGCGGAGCGGAGGGCGTGGCGGGCACTGAACAGCTCCCCGCTCATACGGTGCGGAGATACTCGAGGTACGCGGCATGATTCCGCCGCATCTCCGCCAGGCTGTCCCCGCCGAACTTGTCGCGGAGCACCCGGGCGATCTCAAAGGCGACGACCGCCTCCCCGACCACGCCCGCAGCCGGCACCGCCGTGATGTCCGAGCGCTCGACGCCGGCCTTGCTGGCCTCCTTGGTCACCACGTCCACCGAGGCCAGGGGTGTGTACTGCGTGGACAAGGGCTTCATGGCCGCGCGGAGGACGATGGGCTGACCGGTGGTCATGCCGCCCTCCAGGCCGCCCCCGAAATTCGTCTGGCGATGGAAGCCGGCCGCCGGCGCCGTCCCTGGCGTGGCGTAGAAGATCTCATCCAGCACCTCGAAGCCGAAGCGGCGCGCCGCCTCGAACCCCAATCCGACCTCCACGCCCTTGATGGCCTGGACGCTCATGAGGGCGCGGGCCAGCCGGCCGTCGAGCCGCTGGTCCCACTGGACGTAGCTCCCCAGGCCCACGGGCGGGTTCACCACCTGCACCTCGAAGACCCCGCCCAGGGACGTCCCCCGGGCACGGGCCTCGTCGATCCTCGCCATGATCGCCTGCGTGGCCTCGGGGTCCGCGCAGCGAAGCGGCGTGCCCTCCGCGCGGGCCACGATCTCGTCCGGGGTGAGGCCGTCGGTCTTGGCCCGAATGCTCCCCATCTCCACGACGTGGCTGATGACCCGGACCCCGAACGCGCGGAGCAGGCACTTGCACACCGCTCCGACCGCCACGCGCGCTGCCGTCTCCCGCGCGGAGGCTCGCTCCAGGACGTTGCGGAGATCCTTGTGGTCGTACTTCAGGCCGCCCGTGAGATCGGCGTGGCCCGGCCGGGGCCGCGTCATGGGAGGCCGCAGATTCGCCCCTTCTTCCGCCACGGGCTCGGTTGCCATGGTGGCCTTCCAGTTCTCCCAGTCACGATTCTGCACCAGGAGGGCGATGGGGCTCCCCAGGGTCTTCCCATGGCGGATGCCGCCGAGGATCTGCACCTCGTCCCGCTCGATCTTCATCCGGCCCCCGCGGCCGTACCCTCCCATGCGTCGCTGCAGATCCGTGTTGATGTCCGCCGCCAGAACCGGCACGTTGGAGGGCATTCCCTCCAGGATGGCCGTCAGCGCTGGCCCGTGGGACTCCCCCGCCGTCACGTAACGAAGCATGCCGCCTCCCCTTGCGCTCTCCTGCCCCCTTGTCGCCCGCCGGGGCGCACCCTCACGGGCGGTGCTGCATCATACCCCGCCGCCCCGCCTCTCAAAAAGGAAAAACGCACCCGCCTGAGCGGGTGCGTTTTTCCGGTCGGCCGTCTCGGAAGAACCGGGGCATCAACTCACCCGGGGCTCCTCCAGGATCGTCGGCGTCAGGAAGATCAGCAGTTCTGCCCGGTCATTGGACCCGGAATGGCTCTTGAACAGCGCGCCCAAGATCGGGACCTGCATGAGCCACGGGATCCCCTGCTCCGATACGCTCTCGTTCGTCTGCATCAGGCCGCCGATCACGATCGTCGCGCCGTTCGAGACCAGCACGTTGGTCGAGGCCTTCCGCGTGTTGATGGGGAAGACAAAGCCGCCGCTGAAATTCACCTGGTCCCCGGGGAAGGACCGCTCCGCCTCCACCTTCATGGACACCCGGCGATCGTTGGTGATGTGCGGCGTCACGTTCAGGCGGATGAAGGCATCCAGGAAGGCAATCACCGTCCGGCCCGAGCTGTCCACGGTCGTGTACGGGACCTGCGTGCCCTGGCGGATCTCCGCCTGCTGGTTGTCCAGCGTGGCCACCTTGGGGGCCGAGAGGGTCCGGATCCGCCCTTCGCTCTCCGCCGCCGAGAGGCGCGCCGAAAGCAGCCGCGAGCTGTCCGGTCCGCCCCCCAGGCTGAACCCGATCCCGATAGGGTTGGCCCCGATGGCCGGGAAGGAGATGGAGAGGGGGACAGGCGGTGTGGTGCCTGGAATCGAAATGGCGGAGCCCACCGGCGAGCTGAAAATGCTCAGCGGCGTTAGACCGCCCTTGCTGACCTGCACCAGGGAGTTGTTCACAAAGCCGTACTCGACGCCCAGACTCTGGGAGAAGTTGCGGCTGGCCTCAACCAGGCGCGCCTCGATCAAGACCTGCGGCGTCGGCTTGTCCAGCTCCGCCAGTAGCTTCTTCATCCGATCCAGCGTTCCCCGGGTCTCCTTCACGATGAGCTTGTTGGTGCGATCGTCCACCGCCAGGCTGGTGTCGGTCCGACCGGGTGTCTTCAGCCGGTCAAGATTCTTCACCGCATCCGCAGCCTTGGCGTAATTCACGGAGATGACCTCGGTCTCCAGGGGCTCCACTTGCACCTGGACTCGCTGCTCCGTCTCTCGGGCGCGCGCGGCCGCCACGCGGGCATCCTCCCGCGCCTTTCGTTCTGCTGCCAATTTGGCCTCGGGAGCAACCCGGATGACGTTGCCGTCCATCTCGTAGCCCATGTTGTTGATCTTCAGGATCACGTCCAGGGCCTGCTGCCACTCCACGTTGACCAGGCGGACCGTCACCTTCCCCTGGACGTCGCCCCCGGCGACCACGTTCATTCCGCTCACCTCTGCGATGATCCGCAGCAGGTTGTTGATGTCCGCATCCTTGAAGTCCAGGGACAAACGCCCGGCTCCGGGGGCCGCGGGTGCCGCCGCCGCGGGCATGCTGGGAGCGGGAGCCGGCGCAGCGGCCGGGGCTGCTGGACCTGGGGCAGGCATCGGTGCCGGGGCTGCTGGGGTCGCGGCCGCCGCCACGCGGGGCACCGGCGTCAGGAGATCCACCACGATGGCCGACGCGCTTTGCTGCACCTCATAGCGTATCGGACTCCGGAGATCGGCCTGCACCCGGACCACCTGCTCGGGCTCGGTCCGGTACTGGGTCGCCTGGAGGCGGCTCACCGGCGAGGCCACCTGGCGAAGATCCAAGGATCGGGCGGCTGCCGGGTCGATCGCCGCACCCATCACGTCCACCAGGAGGGCCGGTGGCGCGGCCGACTCCGTCACTTTGACGGTCACCCGCCCGCGGGTGCCGACCACGATCCGCTGGCGTCCCCTTACGCTCTGCAGGTCCACCCGGGTGACCCTCCCGCCGGATGTGCCCAGCCCCGCGGCGGCGCCAGCCGGGGCGGACGCAGGGGGCGCAGGAGCTTGCACCCCTCCCGCCTGGGCCGCCGCGGGAGCAGGCGCTGCGGTTCCCAGGGCCACCCTGAGCTGCTCCCCGACGGTCTCAACCTGGTAGGGCTGGACGCTCTTCAGGTCAAACACCAGCCGGACGATCTTCAGCGGCTGCTCGCGGTACTGCGAGGACCGAATGGCGGTCACCAGCGGCGGGTGCGCGGCGATGGGCTGCGGGATCGCGTGCACCGCGTTCGGGATATCCACGACGAGCCGTGGCGGATCCGGCAGCGTGAAGGACTCGAACGAGGGTATCGGCCCGTCGGCGTTCACGAGGATGACGAGGCCGCCCGTCCCTGCCGGCTGCACGTTCACCCCCGTGACCTCCACGGGTCCGTGCGGGGCCGGTGGGGCTGGAGGCGGCATGGCCGCCGCTACCCGCGGCGGCGCGGGCGCGGGCGGCGGCTGGCGGTGCGGGCGCCTCCACAGGGCGCACCTCGGGCGCGGGTGCCGGGGCCACCGCGGCCGGGGCGGGCGCCGCCGGCGCCGGTGCGGCCACGACAGCCGGAGGCTGAGCGGGCTGCACCTCCGCCCTCTCCGCGGCACAGGCCGAAAGGACGGCCGCCGCGCTGGCGAACAAGAGGAGGCGGGGCCAGTGGAGACCGGCGAGTGAGGTTCGCCTGTCCATGCGCTATTCCTCCTTCCTCAGACGGAGCTCGACCCGACGCATGGAGACGCCGGGCCCGGCGACCGCAGGCTTGACTTCGATGGTGACGACATCCGGAGTGATCTTGGCCACCCGGGCGTCCTCACCGATCGTGTCGTTGACCCGGAGCACGTAGCCGGCCCCGTTGGGCGCCTCCACAAGAGCGTAGGCGCCGCGAGGGTCCCAGATGATGCCCGTCAGCTTGATCTCGTCCACGCTGGGGCCAGTCTTGCGCTTCGTCGCGGTCACCACCGGCCGCGGCATGATGAGCGGACGGAAGGGGTCGCGGCGATCCTTGGCCTCGTAGGTGTAAGGCGGGGGCGCCGGGGCCACCGCCGCCGGGGCCACCGCCGCCGGCTTCGCCGCTTGCGGCTGGGCGGGCCGCGCCGGAGGAGGCGCGCTGGGCGTCCCTGCGCCCGAGCAGCCGCCCAGGGCCAGGGCCGCGACCAAGCCGAGGGCACCGACGACTCCCCGGTTACTTCTTCGCGGGTGCACTGGTCGCTGCTCCACCGGTCGTTCCTCCCTTTTCCAGGAACGTGAAGGTCGTCGCCTTCAGATCCGCGGCCACCGTGCGGCCCGCCTGCTGTTGCTGGGCCGACAGCGGCGTCACCTTGATATCCGACACGTTCACGATCCGCTCCAGCTTGCTCACCCGGTCCAGGAAGAGTCCGAGGGCGTGGTATTGGCCCTCCACCCGGATGTCGATGGGCACCTCGGCGTAGAAGCCCTTGCGCACCGGAGCTCCGGGGCGAAAGAGCTGGAACTCCAGGCCGCTCTGCTGTCCCAGGGTGTTGACCTGCGTGAGCAGGCGGGGGATGTCCTTCTCCTCCGGCAGCTTGACCAGGGCCGTCTCGAGCTGCTTCTCCAGCTCCTTCATCTCGGCCTCCAGCTTCGGCCGGTTGGCGGCGACGGCCTGCTTCTGCGCCAGGTCCGCCTGAATCTTTATCAGGTCGACCTCCAGCCGTCCCTTCTCGTCCCACATGGGCATCATGAAAAAGTAGAGGTCCGCAGCCACCACGCCCGCCGCGATCACCGCCAGGAGGATGTAGAGCTGTCGCTTGGGGATATTGGCAAAGTAACTTTTGAGTCCCGCCAGGGCCATGGGAGCCTCCTTGCTAGCCCTTGCCTTCCTTCACGTCCATCGTGATGCTGAAGCGCTCCACCGGCACCTGCTCGACCGTGACCTTCTCCGAGACGACGAGGTCCACGTTGGACAGCAGGCTGGATTGCCTGCTCAGGTTGGTCATGAAGTTGGCCACGTTGAAGTTGGAGAAAGCAATGCCCGAGATGTCCACTCGCTTCCCGGTCCGGGACAGGGACGTGAGCCAGACCTCGTTGGGGAGGGCCCGGCTCAGCTCGTCCAGCAGCCGGACGGGTCCACCCTGTGCCGCCACCAGCGACTCAATGACCTTGATCTTGTCCTCCAGGCGCTTCTTGTCCTCCCGGACCTTGTCCACCAGCTTGGCCTCCTGCTCGTAGTGCTTGAGCTGAATCTGACTCTCGGCGATCTGGGCGCGGATTCCGCTGATCTCCTGATTGAGCCAGTACCAGCCGTAGCCCATGAGACCCAAGAGGACGACGCCGCCCAGGGCGATGAGCAGGAGGGTGGTGTTGACGGGCGTCCGGCGCCTCTGTTCTTCGCGGGGGAGGAGGTTGATCTTAATCATATCACTTGTCTCCCGCCTGCCGGAGGGCTAGCCCCACGCTGACCGCGAGCTGCGGGGCGATCACCTCCAGGTACTCCGGATCGAACTTCTTTGGGTCGGCCTTGATGGTGCGCAGCGGGTTGGCCACCTCGAAGGGCACCTCAAGATTCTCCGTCAGGTGCTCGACCAGGCCGGGCAATCGCGCGCAGCCGCCGCTCAGCACCACGCGATGGATGATGTCGCTGTGCGAGGAGGAGCGGAAGAAATCGAAGGAGCGGCGGACCTCTCCCGCGACCTCCGCGTTGACCATGTCGATAGCCGGCTGCGCGTCGGCGAAGCTGCGTCCCTCCACCTGGCCCCCCAGCTTCAGGGTCTCCGCCTGCTCATACGAGAGGGCGAGCATCTTCTGGATGGATTCCGTGTATCGGTTGCCGCCCAGTGGCGAGTCTCGGGTGAACTCCGACATTCCCCCCTGGAGGATGTTGATGTTCATCACTGCCGCGCCCAAGTTGACCAGCGCGACCACCTGTTCCCGATCCGTCTGGGAGGTCATCTCGAAGGCGTTTTCGAGGGCAAAAGCATCCACGTCGACCACGATGGTGTTCAGGCCGGCCGTGGAGATGATGGAGAGGTAGTCGTTGATGATGTCCTTCTTGACCGCCACGAGGAGCACGTCCATCTCCGTGGCGTTGGGATTGGCCCCTTCTAGCACCTGAAAATCCAGGTTCACGTCTTCGATGGCGTAGGGCACGTACTGCTCGGCCTCGAAGGTGATCGCCTCCTCCAGTTCCTTGGGCGTCATCTTCGCAACCTTGATCTTTTTCACGATCACCGAGTGCCCCGAGACGGCCACGACCACGTCCTTGGTTTTGATCTGGCTCTCGGCGAAGATCTGCTGGATGGCCGAGATCACTGTCCCGGAGTCCATGATAACGCCGTCCACGATGGTCTCGGGATGCAGGGGCACGATGCCCAGGCGCACCAGCTCCGCGCCCCCGCGACTTCGTTTCAGTAGGACCGCCTTGACGGAGCTGGCTCCGATATCTAGACCAACCGCATCGCGTGTCCGTCCCAGTCCAAACATGATCGGGCCCTTTTTTATGAAGATGTTACGTGCGCTGGTTCACGTGCACACGCTGCCTATAACTACAACTTATTGATTTGTCAAGCGGAAAATAAAATTATCAAACAGGATTTCTGCCCACCGCTACAGGTTGTAGCCTCTCCGATCCTCCGCTCGACATCTGGGATCGTAGCAATCCAGCTCTTCGCGTCTCATTGTCCAACCGCCTGAACATCCCCGGAAGTCGGTCTCCCTGCAAAAACGTCCGAAGGCCAAGACAGGATTGGCAGGGCCCATGCCTCCTCACGACCTCCTCTTCCGGCGGCCACCATCTTGAGATCACCCCCGCTTTTGCCTCAACAGGCCAACAGTCAAGCCATAAAGCCGGTGGTCGTCCAGCAGAGTGTCTTCACCTGGGTCCGAATGACCGCATATTCTGGAGACGAACGTGCACCGAGGATGCCAGAATGTTGCGACCGAACTCCTGAGCGGGAGGGGGAATTTCAATAACGAATGGGCACGGATCCGCGATTGGCCATGGGGGCTAGTCCCCCTTCGACAATGCGGGATCCGCTCGCGGGCGGTGTAACAGCAGGCGACGGGCAGCGGTCAGCGGCTAGCCCCGACTCGTTTTCCACTTGCCTTGGTTATCGAAGGTCCCGGTGACGTAGATGACCCCATAGATCGTCGCGGTGTTGACCGTCAGATCGCTACTGCCATAGATGTTGGCGAGGTCTTCGCGGCACTTAACAGGTCGGCTTTGCTCCCCCCGAACAGTGAGAATTCCGAGTCGTCGAGCATCGCACTGCACCGGGCATGTCAGAGAGAGTTCGCTCAAGACCTCTGGACCGCCATGGGCGCCAAAGGCTATGGAATCACCTCCCGCCAGGATCCGCGACGGATGGCGAACGTTCCGCTGTGACAGACCTCCTGGCTCATCATGGCCTGATCGAAGTGGAGCGCCGAATTCCCCTGAACGACGACTGTCCTTCCAATGACCGAGCCATAGACCTGCGCATGATCGTCTAGATCGATGTTCGTGTTCTTGCCGTAAAGGCTACCGTAGAGGTGGAAGTCGTGGTCCGCCGTGAAGTTCGCATACTCCGAGTTCGACCCATCACTTTTCAGGATGATCCGGAGTTGGGTGCCGGGGTGCGCCCCAAAGGTCACCCGCTCACCCACCGTGACCGCCCCCGGGGCGTAGATCGTCACCGGACCCCCACTGGTTGCGAGGACGGTGTCGCTCTGGAAGGTCATGCTGCTGAAATAGTATGGGCTGCCCGAGGCCGGGAGGCTGAGTGTCCCGCTGGTCACGGTCAGGTTTCCCGATGTCAGGGTGAATGTGGCGCCGGGCGAGGTGAGACTCGTCGTCAGCGACACCGTTGGCGTGACCGAGGGGAGCGGCTCGCCTGGGGAGGTGAGGTCTGGGGACAGGGAGGCCACTTGCCCCCCACTGATCACGTCCCCACTCCCCGCGTGTAGAGCATCTCCGGCCCTGACGCTTCCCCTGACCTGAACCGAATTACCCAGAGTCAGATCACCGTTGCCGCCGATGTTCCCCCCGCTGCCGCTATTCGTCGTGGTATCGTACGGACCGAGGGTGGAGTCGAAGCTGTCCGTCGTGACGGAGTCCCTCAGCCAGAGCTCTGATTCCGTCCGATCCGCACCGAAGATCGTTTGGTTGGGCGACATGACCACCGTGTTGGGGACGGCCGCGAACGCTGCCCACCGGTAGGGATATGAGATCTGATCCGCCGTGGCCGCGACTTGAACCCGCGCCTGTCCCCCGGACACCGGCACCGTGGCCGTCACCACGAGATCCTTGGCCGAGTTGGCTGGGCACGTCTGGATCGCAGCAGTCGCGACCGTCACGGTGAAGGTCCCGCCACCCAGGGCACTCGTCTCACCCGTGTAGCTCGAACCGCTGAGGACAGCGGCGTACAATTGGGCGAGGGCCTTGGAGATCCCCGCCTCCGCAAGCATGAGAGCCTGTACCGTGGCACGCTCATTCAGCGCGATCTGGCTCTCCGTCGAGGAGATCGTCAGAAAGGTCGTGCCGGCCAGGAGCAGGACCGCCATGACCAGCATGACGATAACCAGGGCCGCGCCGCGAGGCTGTCTACCGGTTCCGTAATCGCACATCACTTGTCAACGTGTAAAACTCCGGCGAGACCCCGGGCCGCAAATCACGCGTCTGCACGGTGATGGCCACGCGCCGAATCTGCTTCAACTGTCCATAATCCAATTGCGTGATGGTCTGGGCCGTCGCGACAGACTGTGGGGGACACCTCAGGGTGGAGGTGATGGAGGTCGGGGTGATGACCTGATTGAAGGGGTCGTAGTAGGTAAACGTCAGGAGGTACACCGCCTCGGCCTGGGGCTGGGCGCTCCCGCCGGAAAAGTTCTGGCTCGTCGCGTTCCAGGCATCCGCCTTCCGGTGCAGGGCGCACGTGGGCTGAGGACAATTTCCATCGGGACAGGTCGGCGAAGGGCACACGCCATTCAGAAGGCTGCTCCCATCCAGTTCGTTGACGAGGACGTAGCTGAGCTGACTGGTCGTTCCGGTCCCCACATCAGCCACAAACGACAGACACCCGCTGGTTGCTGCCCGGATGCCAGCCTTGGGTGGAAGGGTCACGAGCGGAATAGCCCCGGTAGGATCGTAGCCGGCCATGCGGATTTCTTGCACCATCCGATCCATGGCGACCCGGGCGTTCTGCTGGAGGTCGGTCTTCAGTTGGCCGCGATTCAGAGTGCCCTGCATCGTCGTGTACAGCAGATACACCCCGATGATGACGAGAGAGAAGAGCGCTGTCGAGATGAGGGTCTCCAGCAGCGTCACCCCCCGGCCTCGCCCGAGGCGGCGGTGCTCAGTCGCTCCGCGCGACATATGTCACCAGGGTCACCGAGCGTGAGCCGGTCCGATCCCAGTAGACGGTTACCGAGACCCGCACGATATTCGTGCCGGTGCCGCACGTCCCGGTCGTGAGCGTGTACGGCGAGGAGGCACTGACATTCAAGCAGGTGACCGCCACGGTGCCGTACCCCCCGGGGAGCCCGCGTCCCGAGGTCTGCGCCGCATCCGCCAAGAGATCGGTCTTCCATTTCTTCTTGTTGTTGCACGACGCGGTCGGACACGTGGCAGGCAGACTGCCGGTCGTGTTGAACGTGTAATACCCCCTGTAGCCGTTGCCGGAACCGGGGGTGAGGTACACGTCGTCGAATAGCTCGTTGCGGATCATGTTCACCAGTTCCTGCGCCAGGACGGTCGCCTTCGTCACCTGCCCGCCGCTCACCACCGAGCGGAGCGCCGACGGGAACATCCCGGCGACCCCCAGGGCCACGAATGCCATGATGGAGCAGGCAAAGAGGAACTCGACCAGCGTGAGTCCGGTCTGTTCCGGCCCTCGGCCTTGCCTCAGCACGATCCCTGGCATACGCGCACGCGGCCGGTAGAGCCCACCACCACCTGGTAGCTGCCCATCACGTTGGAGACGGTAAGCGTGCACCCGCTCGCCATGCCGTTCTGCGTGAACACGGGCGTCGCGTTGGCGGTCACCGTGACGTCGGGAGGCAGCCGGACGGGCGCTCCTGTCTCACTCACCCACTGCGGCGTTCCCGGCGCTCCGTCGTCCCGTTCGAGACTGTAGGCTCCCGCCGGCACGGAGATGGCACAGCCTGTCATACAGATGCGAAACCGCTTCCGGATGGTCACCGCGCGCTGGCGCGCGAGGCGCAGGTCGCCGCCGACCTGCCAGGCCGCCCCCCGGAGTCGCAGGTTGAGGACGACCGGGCTCATGCCCGGAATGGCGAAGGCGGCCAGGATGACCAGGAGCACCACGAGGATCAGCAGTTCGATCACGGTGACGCCACGCGGCCGATCGGAAAAAAACCGTGCGGCACACGACAGCCCCCGGCGGCCTCCAGTCGTCAGCCGGCCACGTCCCCCTGCGAGGTTGTGTCGGACCATTCGGGTGTCCTGCAATTCCTGGGGACGCACAAAGCCATGGCGTCCGTAGGCACCCGCTAACACCCACTCCGACGCGGAAACCGCCGCGCTGCAGCGGGAAACGCCCGAATTCTTTCTGCGAAACGACCTGAACCGGCCGAGAAACGTGCACTGGCGGGGACTCGTCGTCTCAGCCATCCCCGCCTGAGTGTCGAGCGTGGGTCATCCCCGAGAGAGCGAACGCGGTCTGTTGGCCGGGGTGAGCCCGATCACCCCAACGCCGCCCGTAGCTCGCCGAGGAACGTCCCGGCAGAAGCCACCATGTCTCTGCGTCCCGCCGCGGCCTCGATCCGGGCGACGATCGCCGACCCGACGATCACCGCGTCCGCGAGGCGCGCCGCCGCCTGGGCCTGCGCTGGCGTCGAAATGCCGAAACCCACCGCCAGCGGCTTGTCGGTGAGGCCTCGGACCCGCTGGAGGCCCGCGGCCAAATCCTCGGGCAACCGGTCGCGGGGACCCGTCACCCCTCGGAGGGAGACATAGTAAATATAGCCACGAGCCTTCTCGCTAATCAAGGCAATTCTCTGTTCCGGGCTGGTTGGCGCCACCAGCAGGACGGGATCGAGGCCGGCCCGCTCCATCCCCGAGAGAAGCCCATCCATCTCTTCGGGGGGGCAGTCGCACAGGATGAGCCCATCCACGCCGGCGTCCCGTGCGGCGGCGGGGAAGCGCTCCAGCCCGAAGCGGTGGATGGGATTCACGTAGCTCATGAGCACCAGCGGGACCTGCGAGCGCCGGCGGATGTCCGCCACGAGGTCGAGGATCCGCGGGAGGGTCACACCGGCCTTCAGCGCGCGCTGGTATGCGCGCTGATTCACGACACCATCGGCGAGCGGATCGGAGAAGGGGATGCCCAGCTCCACCACATCCGCCCCGCGCGCCTCGAATTCCTGGACCAGCGCTGCCGTGGCGTCCAGGGACGGGTCGCCTGCGGCCAGGAAGGGGATCAGCCCTTTCCGTTCCTCGCGGCGAAGCTGGGCGAATGTCCGATCGATCCGGTTTTCGGTCATGCCGCGCCTCCGCCCGTGAGTCCCAGGAGAGCAGCCACCACCTCCACGTCTTTATCCCCCCGGCCGGAGAGGTTCAGGATCACGACCTGCTCCGGCACGAACTCGCGCGCGATCCGGGCCAGGTGGGCCACAGCGTGGGCCGATTCCAACGCGGGGATGATGCCCTCGGTCTCGCAGAGGAGCCGGAAGCCGTCCAGGGCCTCCGCATCGGTGACGGCCACGTACTCGATGCGTTTCCGGTCGTGGTAGTAGCTGTGCTCCGGCCCCACGCCGGAATAATCCAGGCCGGCCGAGACCGAGTGGGTGACGCGGATCTGCCCATCGCCGTCCTGCAGGATGTAGCTCCGCGTCCCGTGGAGGATGCCCACCGTCTGCTCGGCGAAGCGGGCAGCGTGCCGGCCGGAGGCGATCCCCAGCCCCCCCGCCTCCACGCCGACCATCCGGATCTGCGGGTCGTCCAGGAATTCATGGAAGAGCCCCAGCGAGTTGCTGCCGCCGCCCACGCAGGCCACCAGGCAGTCCGGCAGCCGACCCTCAGCCTCCAGTACCTGCTGGCGCACCTCCCGCCCGATGACCGCCTGGAAGTCTCGCACCATCCGGGGGTACGGATCGGCGCCGAGGACCGAGCCGAGGACGTAGTGCGTGGTGTCCACATTCGTGACCCAGTCCCGCATGGCCTCGTTGATGGCGTCCTTGAGTGTCCGGCTCCCCGCATCCACGCCGGTGACCTTGGCGCCCAGCAGGCGCATGCGGACGACGTTCAGCGCCTGCCGCCGCATGTCTTCCGTGCCCATGTAGATCTCGCACGCGAGGCCCAGCAGGGCGGCCACGGTGGCAGTGGCCACGCCGTGCTGCCCGGCACCCGTCTCGGCGATGACGCGCCGCTTCCCCATCCGGCGGGCGAGGAAGATCTGCCCCACCGTGTTGTTGATCTTGTGGGCGCCGGTATGGCACAGGTCTTCCCGCTTGAGATAGATGCGCGGGCCCCGCAAGCGCTCGCTGAGGCGACGGGCACAGTACAGGGGCGTGGGCCGCCCCACGTACTGGCGCAGCGTGGTGGCGATCTCCTCCTGGAAGGCGGGGTCGCGGCGCGCCGCCTCGTACCCCTGAGCCAGCGCCTCCAGGGCGGCCATCAAGGTCTCGGGGACGTAGCGGCCGCCGTAGGGGCCGAAGTGGCCCGCGGGATCCGGCAGGCAGTCGGCAGGGCGACTAGTCAGCATCGGCTCGACGGACGGCGGCAACGAACTCCCTCACTTTCTGGGGATCCTTCTCCCCCGGACGGACCTCCACGCCGCTACTCACGTCCACGGCGTATGGTCGGACCAGCCGAACGGCGGCCTCCACGTTGTCTGGCCGGAGGCCGCCGGAGAGGATGATGGGGGCGTGCGCCCTGATCGCTGACAGGAGGTCCCACGGCAGAGCGGTCCCCGTCCCGCCGGCCTTTCCCTCGACGTAGGCATCCAGGAGGAAGGCGTGGGCGGGATAGGTGGCAATTGGTCGGAGGCTCTCCCGATCGCGGACGCGGATCGCCTTGATCACCCGCATCGGGATCTGCCGGCCGTACTCCTCGGGTTCCTCGCCGTGCAGTTGCACGGCCTGCAGGCGGCAGCGGGCGGCGATCTCCAGCACCTCGTCCAGGGCCTGATTCACGAAGACCCCGACGGTTGTCAGGAACGGCGGGAGTCCCGCCACGATCTGCACCGCGGCCTCGGCCCGGATGTAGCGCGGGGTGCCCGGGACGAAGACAAAGCCCAGGGCGTCCGCCCCGGCCGCGGCGGCGGCAGCCGCCTCCTGCGCCGAGGTGATCCCGCAGATCTTCACCCGTGTCATGGCGCCCCCACGAGGTCCCGCAGGGCCTGCCCCACATCCACCTGGCGGAGCAAACTCTCGCCCACCAAGATGGCATCCAGGCCGGCGGCGCGGAGGCGCGCGACCTCCTCCGGACGGCTGATCCCGCTCTCGCTGACGAGCACGGCCTCAGCGGGGATCCCGGGCAGGAGCGCGAACGTGGTCTCCAGGGAGACCTGAAAGCTCTTGAGATCGCGGTTGTTGATGCCGAGCAGTCCCGCCCCGCAGGCGAGGGCCGTCTCCAGCTCCGCGCGACTGTGGACCTCCACCAGCGCCGCCAGCCCCAGCTCGCGGCTGAGGTCGAGCAGGCCCTGAAGCGCGTCGGGGCCCTGCGCCCCCGCGATGAGGAGGACGGCGTCCGCACCAAACGCCCGCGCCTCCCAGAGCTGATAGGGCTCCACGTGAAAGTCCTTGCGGAGAAGCGGGAGGCCCACCGCCTCACGGACGGCCGCCAAGTGGGCGAGGCTCCCCTGGAAGAAGGGCGCATCCGTGAGGACCGAAATGGCGCTGGCCCCAGCCGCCGCGTAGGACCTCGCCAGCTCCACCGGCGCGAAGTCGGGCCGGATGACTCCTTTCGACGGCGAAGCCTTCTTCGCCTCGGCCACCACGCGGATGGCACCGCTTCGCCGAGAGTCGATGCCGGGCGGTCGACGCAGCGCAGCCGGGAAGTCGCGAGGCGGCGGTTCACCCTGACAGCGTGCCTTCAGCTCGGCGAGCGGGACACGGGCTTGCCGCTCCTGCACATCGGCTCGCGTCCGGGCCACGATCTGCTCCAGGATGTTCATGGGCAAAACCGTTCGGCTGCTCGACAGTTCGACCGTTCGGCCCTTCGGGACCCGCCAGCGCTGCTGAACGGCCGACCCGCCGAACCGTCCAACGCTTTCTGTCTTTCAGCTTTGGCAGAACTCCACCAGCCGGTTCAGTTTGTCCAGGGCCGCCCCGCTGTCGATCGACTCCTGCGCCATCGCGGCGCCCTCGGCCAGCTCCGAGGCCTTGGCGCCCGCCACCACGGCCGCGCCCGCGTTCAAGACCACGATGTCCCGCTTGGGTCCCCGCTCCCCTTTCAGGATCCGACGGATGATCTCCGCGTTGTCGGCCGCGCTCCCACCCTGAAGGTCAGACATGCTGGCCCGGGGGAACCCGAAGTCTTCGGGGCGGATGGTGTAGGTCCGGAGCCAACTGTCGCGCAGTTCCGCCACCCGGCTCTCGCAGGTGGTGGAGATCTCATCCAGGCCGTCCTCGCCGTGCACCACGAACGCACGGACGGTCCCGAGCTCCTTCAACACCTGCGCCATCACCTCGATCAGACCCCCGTCGTAGACCCCGATGACCTGCGCCGAGGCTTTGGCCGGATTGGTGAGAGGGCCCAGGATATTGAAGACGGTCCGGATGCGGATTTCCCGCCGCGCCAGCATGACGTACTTCATGGCCTTGTGCAAGAGCGGCGCGTAACAGAACCCGATCCCCACCTCATCGATGCAGCGGCCCACCCGCTCGGGCGGCAGGTCCAGGCGAACCCCCAGCGCCTCGACCACGTCGGCGCTCCCGCAGAGGCTGCTCACGGAGCGGTTGCCGTGCTTGGCCACGGGAATGCCGGCCCCGGCCACCACGAAGGCGGTGGCCGTGGAGACATTGAAGGTCCCGGTGGCGTCTCCTCCGGTCCCGCAGGTGTCCACCAGCATCTCCCGGCCCGTATCCGAGAGGGAAGCCTGGACCCGGCCGCGCGTCCTCACGGGCGAGACCTTCTCCCGCATGACGCGGGCGAAGCCGATCAGCTCCTCCACCGTCTCCCCCTTCATCCGGAGCGCGGTGAGGAAGCTGGCGATCTGGGCATCGGTGGCCTGGCCCGACATGATGGTGTCCATGACGGCGAAGGCCTCGTCGCGGGTGAGATCCTTGCCCTCCACCACCTTGCGAATCGCCTCGATGATCATCACGCTCCCCCCGCTGCGGGAACCGGCCGCGCCAGGAAGTTCCGCAGCAGTGTCTTCCCGGCTTGCGTCAGGATGGATTCGGGATGGAACTGCACGCCCTCGACGGGATGACGGGCGTGCCGCACCCCCATGATCTCGCCCTCCGCCGTCTCGGCCGAGATGGTCAGGCACGCCGGCAGGCTCTCGCGCTGGATGAGGAGGGAATGGTAGCGGGTGGCCTCAAAGGGGTTGGGGAGTCCGGCGAAAACGGTCTGCCCATCGTGCTGGATGGGAGAGGTCTTCCCGTGCATCAGTCGGCCGGCCCGGACAATCCGGCCGCCGTACGCGGCGCCGATGCATTGGTGTCCGAGGCAGACGCCGAGGACGGGGGTCTGGGGTCCGAAGGTCCGGATCAGCTCGCAGCAGATCCCGGCCTCGGCCGGGGTGCAGGGCCCCGGGGAGAGGACGATCTGCTCCGGCCGCATCGCCCGGACCTCCTCCAGGGCGATCCGGTCGTTGCGGTGCACCTCCACCGCCGCCCCCAACTCCCGGAGGTACTGGACCAAGTTGTAGGTGAAGGAGTCGTAGTTGTCGATCATGAGCAGCATGCGTCACCCTCGTTCGACGGTTCGACGGGTCGGCCCGACGGCTGGTCACCCTCTCCGGTCTGGCCGAACAGCCGAACAGCCGTACCGCCGAACGCCGTTCGTCTCACTCCAGACCCGCCTCAGCCAGCTCGATGGCCCGGAGCATCGCCCGCGCCTTGTTCATGGTCTCCTGGTACTCCTGCGCGGGCACCGAGTCAGCCACGATGCCGGCCCCCACCTGAATGGTGGCCGCGCCGTGGGAGAAGACGACGGTGCGGATGGTGATGCAGGTGTCCAGGTTCCCCGAGAAGCTCACGTAGCCGACCGCCCCTGCGTACGGGCCGCGCCGCGAGGGCTCCAGCTCCTCGATGATCTCCATGGCGCGGACCTTGGGCGCACCCGTGACCGTGCCGGCGGGGAAGGACGCCCGGAGGACGTCGAAGGCATCCCGCCCCTCCTCCAGCCGTCCACGGACATGGGAGACCAGGTGGATCACATGGGAGTACCGTTCAACCGTCATGAGGGCCGGGACCGCCACGCTGCCCACCTGGGCCACCTTGCCCACGTCATTGCGGCCGAGGTCCACCAGCATGATGTGCTCGGCCCGCTCCTTCGGATCCGCGAGCAGTTCTTCCGAGAGCCTGGCGTCTTCCTCCTCCGTGGTACCCCGGGGACGGGTCCCCGCGATGGGGCGGAGATCGATCCGCTCCCCCTCCAGGCGCACCAGCATCTCAGGAGAGCTGCCCACAATCTTCACGTCGCCCAGGCGGAGGTAGTACATGTAGGGCGAGGGGTTCACCACGCGCAGCGCGCGATAGACATCGAAGGGATCGGCGCCGGTGCGGACGCTGAGGCGCTGGGAGAGCACCACCTGAATGACGTCGCCTGCCTGGATGTAGTCTTTGGCCCGCTCCACGACCTGGCAGAAGCCGTCGCGGGAGAACGTGGAGCCGAACGTGAGCGGCCTCCCGTTCACCCCCCGGCCCAGCGACGCCCCCACCGGCCGCCGCAGGGCGGCAATGATGGCATCGATCTTCTGCTGCGACTCGCGGTAGGCCCGCTCGATCCCAGCGGGCGACTTGTCGTCCACGTGGGCGTTGCTGACCACGGTGATGCGATGGCTGACGTTGTCGAAGATCAGCAGGGTATCGGTCAGGAGGAAGAGGGCGTCGGGAAGGTCGAGGTCGTCTGTGGCGAGGCTGGGGAGTCGCTCGATGTGGCGGACGATGTCGTAACCCAAGTACCCCACCATGCCGCCGGTGAAGCGCGGGAGCCCGGGGACGCTCACCATTTGGTACGCACCCAGCACGCGCTTCAGGGCGGCCAAGGGATCGCCGTCGGCGGCGAGGACCTCGTGCCGTTCGCCGCGCAGCAGCTCGACGTGCCCGCCGGCCGCGCGGAGGACCAGGCTTGGGTTGCTCCCCAGGAAGCTGTAGCGGCCCCACTGCTCGCCGCCCTCCACGCTCTCTAGCAGGAAGGCGTAATTCCCGCTGTCGATCTTGCGGAAGGCCGAGACGGGTGTCTCCATGTCCGCCAGGATCTGGCGGCTGACGGGGATGAGGTTGCCCTGCTGGGCCAGTTGCCGGAAGGTCTCCAGGTCCGGAGTGTGCATGATCGCCTCGCGCGAATCGAACCTCCCCGCCGCGGCGTCGATCAGGCGAGATGCCCTGCGGGGATGTGTTATAAGGTCACCGGAACGACAGATAGGCGAGGAGACTACGCTGACGGTCACCAGCGATGGGAAGGAATCAGGCCGGGGCAGGTGTGCGGAGTGCGAATCATGCTTTCTGACTCAGGTGCCGTTCAAGAGTTGATCGATTTTCGCCTTGAGGCTGGCCTTGGGATGCGCTCCGACGATCTGCTCCACCCGGGCCCCATTCTTGAATAACAGGAGGGTCGGGATGCTGCGGATGCCGAACCGCGCCGCCGTCTGGCGGTTCTCATCCACGTTCAGCTTTCCGATGGTGAGGCGACCCTCGTATTCTTTCGCGAGCTCTTCCAGGATGGGCGCGATCATCCGGCACGGGCCGCACCACTCGGCCCAGAAGTCCACCAGCAGGAGCGGACTCGCCTTCGCCTGCTTCTCGAAGCCCTCATCCGTGAGTTTCAGAATCTCGGCGCTTGCCATACGCCCTCCAGAGTATTGCCACCTGTAAGCCAACCGCAGTCTAAAGAATCGCGCCGCGCCCTGTCAAGGATTTTGTCCCGCGTTCTCGACCGGGTCGCGGCGCGACAGAACTCCCGTGCTTCCTGGACGGAGCAAAAGCAGGCTTCCGAGCGTGACGACGGCTGCTCCGATCCCTACGCCTGCCCATCGATTCCGGACCGCGTGCGGATCGCCTGCGAAGGCCGCCGAAGGCAACGTGGCCAGCATCAGGCCAGCCGACAGTGCTCTGGCCAGAAATTTCCGACAGTCCCATCGAGTTCTGGACCCCTTCATCTTCGGGACATTCTCGACGACCCGTTTTCAGGTATGTCTTGATTTCGCACACCCTTCGCTTCAAGATGCTTCCAACCATTGTGCCAACTGCCAGACGCCCCGTTCGACTGATGCTTCCCGGGCTATACCGGCGCAGCCGCACTCTCGCCCGCTGGCCCTAAATCGGATATGCTTTCCAGTGGTCCGATGGGCGAGCCCGACACGGGGCGCCCGACCGGGGGCAGTGGGGAGCTGCGAAGAGCATGGATGCGCCTACAGTGAGTGGTCCACCGCGGAACCCGTGGCCGGTGGCCGTCGCGGTCATGTCCAGCGCCGTCATGGAGGTGCTGGACACCACGGTGGTAAACGTCAGTCTGCCGCACATCGCGGGCAGCTTGTCCGCGACGGTGGACGAGGCTACGTGGGTGCTCACGTCCTACCTCGTCGCCAACGCGGTGGTCCTGCCCATCTCGGGATGGCTGGCCAACTACTTCGGTCGGAAGCGACTCCTCATGACGGTGGTGACGGGGTTCACGGTCTCGAGCGCCCTCTGTGGGATGGCGCCCAGCCTCCCGCTCCTGATCTTCTTCCGCGTGATGCAGGGCACGACGGGAGGCGGCCTGCAGCCCCTGTCCCAGGCCATCCTCCTGGAGGAATTTCCCGTGCAGGAGCGGGGCAAGGCCATGGCCTTCTGGTCCCTGGGGATCATTGCCGCCCCGATCCTGGGGCCGACGTTGGGGGGGTATCTGACCGACAACTACTCCTGGCGCTGGGTCTTCTACATCAATTTGCCCGTCGGGATTTTCAGCCTGGTCATGATCTCGCTCTTCCTCTACGACCCCGCCTATATCCATCGCCGGTCCTCCCACGTGGACATCTGGGGCCTCGGCATGCTGGCGATCGGGATCGGGGCGCTGCAGATCATGCTGGACAAGGGACAGGAGGCGGACTGGTTCGGGTCGGATTTCATCATCACCCTGGCCATCACCGCGGCCGTCATGCTGACGGCCTTCGTCATCTGGGAGCTGTACGTCCCCGATCCCCTCGTGCGCTTTCGGCTCTTCACGGACCGGACATTCGCCACCGGGATCCTGCTGGTCACGGTCCTGGGGTTCGTCCTGTACGGCAGCCTCGTGCTCCTCCCCCTCTTCATGCAGACGCTCTTGGGGTGGACCGCCGTCACGGCCGGCATCTGGACCAGCCCGCGCGGCATCGGCACGGCGCTCTGCATGCCCTTGGTGGGATACCTCTTGGGAAAGGGCTGGGACGGCCGAAAGATGGTGGTGTTCGGATTCATCGTGACCAGCTTCGCCTTCTTCGGCTACTCGCACATGAATCTGAACTCCGGGACCTGGGACATCTTCTGGTACCAGATCAACCAGGGCCTGGGGATGTCCTTCGTGTTCGTCCCGCTCACCACGCTGACCATGGACCCGATCCCGACGGCTGAGATGGGCTACGCCACCAGCCTCTACAGCGTCATGCGCAACATCGGCTCCAGCATGGGCATCTCCTTCGTCACCACCTGGGTGGCCCGCCAGTCGCAGGTCCACCAGACCGTGCTCGCCGCCCATGTGACGCCCATGAACCGGCCCAGCCAACTTGCCCTGACCCAGGCACAACAGCTCTTCCAGACTGGCGGCTCCGACCTGGTCACGGCCAGCCGGCAGGCGCTCGCCACCCTCTACAATCTGGTCCAACAACAGGCCGCCCTCCTGAGCTACCTCGGAGTGTTCCGCCTGATGGGGATGCTCTTCATTGCCGTCACGCCCCTGGTGTTCCTCATGCGGCGCGCCCGCACCAGGGCCGAGGCCCCTGTGGCGCACTGAGGCGCGATTGACCCCTGCTGGACCCCATGCTAGGCTCTCCCACATGGAAGATCCCGCCGGATCGGTGCTCGATGCCACCTCCGCTTCCCTCCAGGCCGCGCTTCACTACCGGTTCCAGGATCCGACGCACCTCGCCCTGGCGCTCGCTGTGCTGGTACCTCCGCTCACGCCCGAGGCGGCGGCGGCCCGGCAGCGACTGGAGTTCCTGGGCGATGCCGCCTGGAACTACGCCGTGGCGGCCCAGGCCTTCAGCGCCTGGCCCCGCGGAAGCGCCGGGGAGCTGACACGCCTGCGCGCCTCTTGCTGCAGCACCCCGGCGCTGGCGCGGCTCGCAAGAGGGCTCGGGCTTCCGTCGTCACCCGGATCGGGTGAGCGGGTCCTGGCCGAGATGCTCGAGGCCGTCCTCGGCGCCATGGTGGAGGACGGGGGCCTGGAGCCGGTTCGCGCGTTGGCCAAACGGGTGATCTCCGGGGTGGAGTCCGACACGACCCCGCCCCCCGTGGACCCGAAGTCCGCCCTCCAGATGCTGCTCCAGGCCCACGGCGAGAAGCTCCCGAGCTATCGCCTCTTGGAGCGGCGCGGGCCCGCTCACCACCCGATCTTCCGCATCCGGGTCACGGCCACGATCGGTGCGACCGATATCCGGGCGGACGGGGAAGGGAGCAGCCGCCAGGCCGCGGAACAGGAAGCGGCCAGGCTCGCCCTGGACCAGTTCAGCAGGGAGCCTCGAGCGGCCTCACAGAACCCGGAAACACAATATGTCGTGGGCGGATTCCCAGAAAGCCACCAAGCGTAGTACTTCCAGCTTGACACCGACTCCAACCCTGTGGTAGCTTGCATTAACTCTCCAATGGCAACTGCCGCCTCCACTGTCAACTCGGAGGACGGGTATTCGTTCAATGCAACTTGCCAAAATCTCCCTCTTCGGTTTCAAATCCTTCGCCGACAAAGTCGAACTCACATTCGAGCCAGGCATCACGGCAATCCTTGGCCCTAATGGTTGCGGGAAGAGCAACATCTCCGACGCAATCCGCTGGGCGTTGGGCGAACAGAGTGCCAAGCTCCTCCGGGGCGACCGGATGGACGACCTGATCTTCGCCGGCAATGCTCGCCGCAAGCCGATCGGGTTGGCCGAGGTTTCACTCACCTTCGCCCGAAACGGCGGGCCCGCGCCCACGGAGTACGAGGAGATCAACGTCATCCGCCGCCTCTACCGCTCGGGCGAAAGCGAGTACCTCCTGAACAAGCTCCCCTGCCGCCTGCGGGACATCACCGATCTCTTCATCGACACCGGCCTCGCCGGTGAGCCCTACGCCCTCATCGAGCAAGGCAGCATCGGCAGCGTGGTCAACGCCCGGCCCGCCGACCGCCGCGTCCTCATCGAGGAGGCGGCGGGGATCATGAAATACAAGACGAAGAAGCGGGCGGCCGTGAGCAAGCTGGAGGCCACGGAGCAGAATCTGCTCCGCATCCGCGACGTGATCGCCGAAGTGGAGCGCCAGCGCAACTCGCTGAAGCGCCAGGCCAACAAGGCCGAGCGCTACCGGCAGCTCGACCTGCGGGCGACGGAGCTGAAGCTCTTCCTCAAGTTTCACGAGCACTCGACACTTTGGCAAGAGCTCCAGGCCCTCCTCGCGCGCCTCCGGCCCCTGCAGGAGACCCTCGTGGGGCTACGCGCGGCCATCGCGTCCACCGAGGCAACTCTGGAGGGACGGCGCCTCCAGGACATGGAGCAGGAGCAGGCCGTGGCCGCGGCGCAGGAGGCGCTCTACGCCCTGCGCAGCCACATCGACCGCGACGAGGCCGAGCTCCGGAACGTCGCCCAGCAGATGGAGGCCGCAGCCCGCCGCCAGCACGAGAACGAGACCGCCCTGGCCGGCCTGGGCGAGACGGTGCGCCGGCTCCTCACCGAGCTGGAGACGGGCACCGCCAAGGCCGCCCGGCAGGAGCAGGAGGTCAGCGCCCTCCAGGCAGCGTTGGACGAGGAAGGCCAGACTCTCCGCGAGGCCGAGGCCACCCTCCAGGGCGCCCTGGTCGAGCTGGACCGCCTCCGCCACCAGGCGGCGCATCACGGCGGCCAGCTCGCCCTCAAGCGGAACGAGCTGGCTACGCTCCAGGAGCGGGAGCGTCAGATGACCGTCCAGGCGGACCGCCTCCGCCACCAGCAGGCCGAAGCCGCCTGGCAGCGCGAGGGGGCCGAGGCGTCCTCCTCTGCGGATGAGGCGCGCCGCCAGGAAGCCGTGGAGCGCGGGGAGCGCGCTCGGGCCGAGCGCGAGGCCGCCCAGCGAGAGGCCGAGCGAGCCCGCGAGTCCCGCCGCCGGCTCGAGGCCGAGATCGCGGGCCTCTCGGCGGACGTGGAGCGTCAGCGCGGGCGGCTCGGCTCACTGCACGAGCTGCGCGCGCAGTTCGCCGACTTCACCGAGGGAAGCCGCCTCCTGCTCCAGGCGGGCCGCGACCGGCGACTCAACGGGATGCTCGGCCCCCTGGCCGAGATCCTGGAGGCCTCACCGCGTCACGAGAAGGCGCTGGAGGCCATCCTGGGCACCCACCTGCAAGGCGTGCGGGCCCGGACCTGGGCCGAAGCCCGCGCGGCGCTCGCCTACCTGTTCCAGTCGGGGCAGGGGCGGGCCACGCTGATGGGCCCTGTGCCGACCGGGGAGGGAACCTGGGGCGCCACCACGCGCCAGGAGCTCGCGGCCGAGATCGCCGATCTCCCCAAGGAGCTGCGGGGACAGGTCGAGGGCCTGGCGCTGGACCTCGTGCGCGCTCCCGAGGGCAGCGATCCCTGGGTGGTGAACCTGCTGGCCGACGCGGTCATCGTGAGCGATCTGGATGCCGCCCAGGCCATCGCTCGGGAGGTCCCCGGGCCGTTCACGCTGGCCACACTCGCGGGCGAGGTGGTGACCCATCGGGGCGCCATGACCGGCGGCACGCCCGCGCCCCAGGGCCTGCTCGCCCAGCGCCGCGAAATTCGCGAGCTGGAGGAGGCCCTGGCCATCAGCGAGGTGGGGCTGGCCGGCCTGCGCGAGGCGCTCCGCCTCGTCTCCGAGGATGTCCAGAAATCGGAGCGCACGGTGGAGGCCTCGGCCATGGCAGAGCGCCAGGCCGAGCTGGATCTGCTGGCCATCGAAAAAGATCTGGCCGCCAGGCGGGCCGAAGAGGCGCGCCTCAGCCAGCAACTCGAGCTGTTCGGGCTGGAGCTGCAAGGCGTCGAGTCCGACCTCGCTCGGATCGGCGCGGAGGTGGCCGGCCTCCGGGCCGCCATCGCCGAAGGCGAGGCCAGGGTCGCCGAGTCGAGCCAGGCCATCGCCGACCGGGAGGCCGCGGTGACGGCCTGCCGCGAGGGGCGCGAGGTGCTGGCCGCCCAGCTCGCCGAGAAGCGCGTGACCCTCGCTTCCCACGCGGCGCATCGGGATGAGACCCACCGCGACCTGGCCCGGATGCGCCGGGAACTCCAGGCCGCCGAGCAGGAGACCGCCCGGCTCACCCAGGAGTCGGCGGACCTGGCCGTCCGGCGGAGGGGGCTCGAGGCCAGCCAGAACGAGCTGCGCGAGGGGCTCACCGCCCTTCACCGGGAAGAGGAGACGCGGCGCACGGCCTTGATGGAGCTGCAAGAGGTGCGCGCCGCCGCCCAGGAGACCATCCGGCAACTGGAGGAGGAGTTCCGCACCAAGCGGCGCGACGAGACGGAGGCCAGCCAAGAGATCGCCGCCCTCGAGGGCCGCCGCGGCGAGTTGAAGGCGGCCATGACGGCACTGGAGCAGAGCCTCCTGCAAGATCACAACGTGGGCCTGCCAGACCTCCGCGAGCGCTTCGCGGAGACGACGCTCCTGCCCGAGGCGGCGCAGACCGAGCTGGAGGAGCTGAAAGCCAAGCTGGCCGAGATGGGGCCGGCCAACCTGGGCGCCCTGGAAGAGTACGAGGCCCTCGTGCAGCGTCATGAGTTTCTCACCACGCAGGCGGCGGACCTTACCCAATCCGTGGCCTCGTTGCGCCGGGCCATCGCCGAGATCAACAAGACGATCCAGACGCTCTTCGGCTCGACGCTCCAGGCGGTGAACGCGCAGTTCGACCACTTCTGGCGTCGCCTCATGGGCGGGGGCAGCGCCGAGCTGCGCCTCGTTCAGCCCGAGGAGGACGCGGCCGAAGAGGAGCCAGGCGTGGAGATGCTGGTCCGGATTCCGGGCAAACGGGCTACGGTGCTCTCACTCCTCTCGGGCGGCGAGCGGGCCCTGGCGGCCCTCGCCCTGCTCCTGGCCCTGTTCGCCGTGCGGCCGAGCCCGTTCTGCGTCCTGGACGAGGTGGACGCCCCGCTGGATGACAACAACGTAGAGCGCTTCGTCACCGTCCTCAGGGAGATGTCGCAGACCTCGCAGTTCATCGTGATCACCCACAACAAGCAGACCATGGAGGCGGCCGACATCCTCTACGGGGTCACCATGGAGGAGGAAGGCGCCTCCAAGGTGATCTCGGTGCGCATGCAGGCCGCCGCGTAGCCTCCTGCCGGATCCAGAGCGTGTTGCGGAGTACCCCGACGGTCATGCCCCGTTCCTCGCCTGAGCTCTCCGCCGTCCTGGCCAGCTTGGTATGCCGGGTGCCCGGGGCGGTGGCAGCGCTTCTGCTCGATCCGAATGGCGTCCCCCTCGCCCGGAGCCACGGCGACACCTCCGGCCTCGAGGCACCTGCGGACCGGCTGCTGGGGTTCCTGCGCCGGACGCTGGAGGTGGCGGAGCGTCTCGACCAGGGGCCAGTAGGGGACGTCCTGCTCGAGGCCGAGCGGCGGACGCTGGCGCTCATCCCCCTCCGGCACGGCTGCTGCCTTTTGCTGCTCGTACGGCCGGCGGCGCCCCCGGGTCACGTTCTTTTCGAGGCGCGCCGAGCCGCGGCCGCTTTGACCCGAGTCCTCTGATGCCCGACGAGACACCGCCTGATCGCTCCGGGTTTTTTACCCGACTGAAGGATGGGCTCCGCAAGACGCGGGACGGCCTGCGCGGGCACCTGGAAGGCCTCTTCAGCGGGGCGCCCGTCGACCTGCGGCTGCTCGACGAACTGGAAGAGGCTCTTCTGGCTTCGGACCTGGGCCCCCAGGTAACCGCGGCCGTCCTGGAGCCGGCCCGGAATCTGTGTCTGCGCCAGGCCCCCATTACCGCCGAGGCCATGCGGTCGCTGCTGGCGAATCGGATCGCCGACCTGCTCAGCATCCCCGCCCCGCCCCGCCCGGCCCCGACCGGCCCCCCCCATGTGACGCTCTTCGTCGGCACGAACGGGTCCGGCAAGACAACCACAATCGCCAAGCTGGCCAAGCGGTACCAGGATGGAGGGGAGCGCGTGCTCTTGGCGGCCGGCGACACCTTCCGCGCCGCGGCCATCGAGCAGCTCCAGATCTGGGGAGAGCGGATCGGGGTGGAGGTGATCGCCCACCGGCCCGGGGCCGATCCCGCCGCCGTGGTCTTCGATGCGTGCAAGGCGGCCGCCTCGCGCCGGATCGCGCGTCTCCTCATCGACACGGCTGGCCGCCTCCACACCAAGCACAACCTGATGGAGGAGCTGAAGAAGATCCACCGGGTCATCGCCCGCGAGGTGCCCGGTGCCCCGCACGAGACTCTGCTCGTCCTGGATGCCACGACGGGCCTCAACGCCTTCGCCCAGGCGCGGGAGTTCCACCAGGCCGTGGCCCTCTCCGGCCTGGTGGTGACGAAGCTCGACGGGACGGCGAAGGGGGGCGCGGTGGTGGCCATCGCCCAAGGCCTGTCGCTCCCCGTCCGCTACGTGGGCGTGGGCGAGGCCCCGGAGGATCTCCAGCCCTTCAATCCGCAGGAGTTCGCCGCGGCGCTTTTCTCCTGAAGGACGCTATCAGCGATCAGGTTACAGCGGCCAGCCACATCCAGCCGGGTTCCCCACCCACCTGGTGGCAAAGGGCTGAGGGGTGACGGCCCCTCGTGTCCGGCTTTCACCTTGACACCTCCCGTCCCAGGTGTTAGCCTTCCCGAGAAACTCGTTATATGACGCGAGGTTGCGAGGATATGGCGGACCAGTCCGAGCTGGATCGGATGTGGATGCGGCGGGCTCTGGATCTCGCCGCGCGCGCCCGGGGACGGACCAGCCCCAACCCTATGGTCGGGGCGGTGATCGTGAAGGGCGGCGAGGTCGTAGGGGAAGGCTTCCACGCCTTCGCGGGCTCCGACCACGCCGAGGTGGTGGCCCTCCACGAAGCCAGCGTGGATGCAGCGGACGCCACGCTCTACGTGAACCTTGAACCGTGCTGCCACCAGGGCCGCACGCCGCCGTGCGTGACCCGGATCATGCAGGCCGGCATCCGCCGCGTCGTGGCGGCCTGCCAGGATCCCAACCCCGCCGTGAACGGCAAGGGCATCGCGGCGCTTCGTGACGCGGGGATCGTCGTGGACGTCGGCGTCCTGGCCGAGGAGGCCGAGCGGCTGAACGAGTTCTTCTTCACCCACATTCGGACGGGCCGCCCCTTCGTCATTCTCAAGACGGCCGCCAGCCTGGACGGGAAGATCGCAACCCGCACGGGCGAGTCGCGCTGGATCACGGGCGAGCAGGCTCGCCGGCGCGTCCACCAGCTCCGCAACGAGGTGGACGCCGTGCTCGTGGGGATCGGGACCGTCCTGCGGGATGATCCCCTCCTCACCACGCGCCTCGGGACTGCAGACCAGCGGGACCCGGCCCGGGTGATCGTGGACAATCTCGCCCGTCTCCCCCTCCGGGCCAAGGTGGTGAACCGCGGCTCCACGGCCCCCACCTTCGTGGCGGTCTCCGAGATGGCGCCCCGGTCGCGGCTGGAGACCCTGGAGCGAGAGGGTGTCCAGGTGCTCGTGGTCGAGGGCAGCCCACGGCGGGTGGCCCTGGATCGCCTGATGGACATCCTGGGGAAGTTCGGCTTCCTCTCGGTGATGATCGAGGGTGGGGCCGAGATCAATGCCTCGGCGCTCCAGGAGGGGATCGTGGACAAGGCCCTCATCTTCCTGGCACCCATCCTCATCGGGGGGAAGGCTGCGCCCACGGCGGTCGGGGGTGACGGCATCGCCAGCCTGACGCAGGCGTTCCGCCTGCATGACACGCGGGTCGAGCCGCTCGGCGACGACATCCTGGTGGAGGGCTACATCCGCAAACCAACGGCAAGCCTGTAGAGCGCCGCGCCGCGCAGGCTCCAGAAAGGGCGTTCGGCAGTCCGGCCGTTCGACGGTTCGGCCGAACTGTCGAACCGCCGAACAGGCGAACAGTCATGTTCACGGGCATCATCGAAGCCATTGGGGCGGTCCGGGCCCTCCCCCGCCGCGAGGTAACCGGGGCCCGCGTCACCATTCAGGCCGCACTGGAACTCTCCCTGGGGGACAGCGTTGCCGTGGATGGCGCCTGCCTCACGGTGATGGCCCTCACCCGGGACGGCTTTACCTGCGACCTATCTGCCGAGACCCTGTCTCGCACCACCCTGGGGGCGTTGCGTCCCGGCGCTCGGGTCAACCTGGAGCGTCCGCTGCGTCTCGGGGATCGCCTGGGCGGGCACCTGGTCACCGGCCACGTGGACGTCGTGGGGGAGATTGCAGCCACCACGCCGCAAGGCGACGGGGCGTTCGTCCGCGTCCGATTTCCCCGGAGCCTCAGCCGCCTCTTGGTCATGAAGGGCTCCATCGCGGTGGACGGGATCAGCCTGACGATCGCGGAGCTGACGGAGGACACCTTTGGCGTGGCCCTCATCCCCTACACCCTCGAGGGCACCACTCTGGGGGCGAAGCGACCCGGGAACGCCGTGAACCTCGAGACGGATCTTTTGGGGAAGTACGTCGCCCGATACCTCGGGGAGGGGCAGGCCCCCGCCTCCAGGGGCGGGCTGACCCTCTCGCTGCTGCAGGAGCACGGATTCGCATGAACGCCACACCTATCAGGAAGTCCTCCATCCGGCCCGCCGCTGCCAACGCTGGGGAGGACGGGCAGCCGCGCACGACCGCCGGCCGCCGCGGGGCCCCGGTCAAGTTCGCCCGCATCGAGGAGGCCGTCCAGGATATCCGCGACGGGAAGATCGTCATCGTCGTGGACGACGAAGACCGGGAGAATGAGGGCGACCTCACCATGGCCGCCGAGAAGGTGACGCCGCGGGCCATCAATTTCATGGCCACTCACGGCCGCGGCCTCATCTGCCTGCCCATCATCGGCGAGCGCCTGGACCAGCTCCGGCTTCCGGCCATGGTTCCCGAGAACACCTCGCCCTTCGAGACGGCCTTCGCCGTCTCCGTGGAGGCAAAGCACCAGGTGAGCACCGGGATCTCCGCCCACGATCGGGCGACCACCATCAAAACCATCCTGGATCCCAACACCCGGCCGGAGGATCTCACGCGCCCCGGGCACATGTTCCCCCTGCGCGCCAAGGATGGCGGCGTCCTCGTGCGCGCGGGCCAGACCGAGGCGGCCGTGGACCTGGCGCGACTGGCCGGCTTGTACCCCGCCGGCGTCATCTGCGAGATCATGAATCCCGACGGGACCATGGCCCGCGTTCCGGAGCTGTCCCGCTTCGTCCAGCGCCACAGGCTCAAGATCATCACCATCAAGGACCTCATCGATTACCGGATGAAGCGGGAAAAGTTTGTGAGCCGGGTGGCGACCACGGTCCTCCCCACGCGCCATGGAACCTTCAAGGCCATCCTGTACCACAGCCAGGTGGACCAGAAGCATCATCTGGCTCTGGTCCAGGGCGAGATCGGCCCCGACGAGCCCGTCCTGGTCCGCGTCCACTCCGAGTGCCTGACGGGTGATGCCCTGGGGTCGCTGCGCTGCGACTGCGGGGCACAGCTCGACCGCGCCCTCGCCCGCATCGCCCAAGAAGGCAAGGGCGTCCTGCTCTACATCCGGCAGGAGGGCCGGGGGATCGGCCTGGCCAACAAACTCCGGGCGTACGAGCTGCAGGACCAGGGCTTCGACACGGTGGAGGCGAACGAGAAGTTGGGCTTCAAGCCCGACCTCCGGGACTACGGGGTGGGCGCCCAGATTCTGGTGGACCTGGGTGTGTCGCGGCTCCGGCTGATGACCAACAACCCGCGGAAGATCGTGGGGCTGGAAGGATATGGCCTGCGGGTGGCGGAGCGCGTTCCCCTGCTCACCCGGCCTACCGCGGCCAATCTCGGTTATCTCGAAACCAAGCGCGAGAAGCTCGGCCACCTGATCCCCCCCGACCGCGACCTCCACCGGCGGAACAGCCGGAGCGCAAACAGCACAAAGGTGAAGCCGCGGAGCCCGGTCGGGCGCAGTCGGACCAAGCGCTGAGCTCGATGAGTCGCGAAGTCGTTGGCGAACAACCGGGAGGAATGACCAAGTCCCAATATCCCCTTCGTGAGATGTCCGGGCGAAAGACGATGCCCCAGGCGGGGGGCGCAGGAGATGACATGGTAGAAATCCGAGAAGGGGCCCTAGCGGCCAAAGGGTTCACCTTCGGCATCGTGGTGAGCCGCTTCAACGACTTCATCGGCACGCGCCTTCTGGAGGGGGCGCTGGATGCCCTCCGCCGGCACGGCGCCGAGGAGGACCGCATCACCGTGGTCAAGGTGCCGGGCGCCTTCGAGATGCCGATCACGGCCAAGCGCCTGGCGACCTCGGGCCACTACGACGCCCTGATCTGCCTGGCCGCGGTGATCCGGGGGGGCACGCCCCACTTCGAGTACATCGCGGCCGAGGTCTCCAAAGGCGTGGCCCAGGCAGCCCTGGAGACCGGGGTCCCCATAGCCTTCGGAGTCCTCACGACGGATTCCATCGAGCAGGCCGTCGAGCGCGCCGGCACCAAGGGCGGCAACAAGGGATTCGACGCCGCCTGCGCCGCCATCGAGATGGCGAGTCTGTTCCGGGAACTGAAATAAGCGATCCGCGCAATGGCTCGTGGCTGATGGTACCGGCTATGCGCCATGAGCGGCTGATGCTGAAGGCTTGTGGATGGGCAAACGACGCAAGGCGCGTGAGCTGGCCCTCATGCTGCTCTACGAACTGGAGTTCCGGCCGGGCGAGATCACGCCGGTCTTCAAGAACTTTTGGGAGGATCGTGTGGTCCCGCCTGACGTGCGGGAGTTTACCGAGAGCCTGGTGCGGGGCGCCCTGGAACACGTGGCCGCGATCGATTGCCTCATCACCGAGAACGCCACCCACTGGAGCCTTGCCCGGATTGCGCCGGTGGAGCGGACCATCCTCCGCTTGGCCACCTTCGAGCTGCGCTACCGGGACGACATTCCCGAGCGGGTCGCCATCAACGAGGCCATCGAGCTGGCCAAGCTCTACGGGAGCGAGGAGTCCGGCGCCTTCGTGAACGGCATCCTGGACCAGATCCGCCACATCCTCCATCCCCCTGAACGGACCCCTGCCTGACATGGAGATCCACGAGACATCCGAGCGGCTCGAAGAGATCCCAGCCGATGTCCTGGTGCTGTTTCACCTGGAGGACGAGCCGGCCCCGCGCGGACGGTTGGGGTGGGTGGACTGGATCCTGGGGAGCGCGCTGTCGCGGCTGCGGGCTCGAAGCAAGTTCGCGGGGGAGCGGGGCGTGACGGCCCTGCTCTCGACCGACGGAAAGCTCAGGGCGGACCGAATCCTGGTGTTCGGGTTGGGGCCCCGGCGCGACCTGTCGATGACCATTCTGTACCGGCTCTCCTACCAGGCCGCCCAGACAGTTCTGAACCTGCGCTGCACCCGCATCGCCCTGGACATCCCGGCCCACGCGTTCCCGCAGCAGCCCCCCGAGCACATCCGCCGCGCCTTTCTCGAGGGCTTCACGGCCGAGCTCCAGCGCGGCCGCCCCGACGCCCCCTTCAGTCTCACGCTTCTCGCACCGCCCCATGGCAGTGCAGCCCTCAGCGGGTAACATAGCCATCCGACTGACGTGTGCGGAGGTGCACGCGGGTCAGGCTTGCTTCTCTCCGGGGGGGTCCAGACGGAAGGCGTGGACCGTCTCCTCGATCTGGGCCAGATGCGCCCCGATCGCGAGCAGATGGGGGGCCAGCATGGCGGCCGGAGCGTGCCCGTCGGCGACCTCCTGCTCCAGCCGTGACAGCCGCTCTCGGGCCTGTTCCCCGTGCT
Source organism: uncultured Methylomirabilota bacterium (assembly GCA_963714585.1). GTDB lineage: Bacteria > Methylomirabilota > Methylomirabilia > Methylomirabilales > 2-02-FULL-66-22 > 2-02-FULL-66-22. Next base: position 36,668 of record CAVQPC010000087.1, on the reverse strand, counting down.
CCTGGATGCGAAGCAGTGCCTGCCGGAACATCCTCACGGCCTCGTCCAGGGAGGCCGCCATCACCTGCAGATCATCACCCCGCCGGATCCGCACCGACTCCGGCAGCTCGCCCGCGGCGAGGCGCTTGCCGATGCGCTCCAAGCGGAACAAGGGGCCCCCCAGGGTGTGGGAGGCCAGGACGCTCAGCCCCGCCACAACCAGCATGGTGATGAAAACGGCGGGCCAGAAGGTCCGCCCCAGGGCGGAGAGGCAGCCCGCCCGAACCGTCCGCTCGAACTCCGAGGCCGCCCCGAAGAGCAGGAGATGGCTGGGGAGCGCGGTCAAAGCGATGACGGCGAAGCAGCAGAGGATCAGCGGGACCAGGGAGAGCACCAGGTATTTACGCTGGATGGGGTGGACGTAAAACTTGCGCTGAAAGATTGTGGGGCGCGGCATAGCGACCCTCCTCTCCGTCCCGATAGGTGCCCCCCTACTCCTCCTCCTCATAGCGCTTGAACAGGAGGGTGGCGTTGGTGCCCCCGAACCCGAAGGAGTTGGTCAGGGCGTAGCGCACCTCCGCCGGCCGCGCCGTGTTGGGGACATAGTCGAGGTCACACTCGGGATCCGGCGTGTCGTAGTTGATGGTGGGCGGCAGCATCCCGCGGGCGATGGTCAGGACCGTGATCACCGACTCGATGCCGCCGGCCGCCCCCAGCAGGTGGCCCGTCATGGACTTGGTGGAGCTGACGGGGAGGGCGCGAGCGTGCTCGCCGAAGACTTCCTTGATGGCCTGCGTCTCGTTCAGATCTCCCGCGGGCGTGGAGGTCCCATGGGCGTTGATGTAGTTCACCTCGGAGGGCTCCATCTTGGCGTCCTGGAGCGCCAGGCGCATGGAGCGCACGGCGCCATCCAGCGCCGGGAGCGTGATGTGGTACGCATCGGCGGACATGCCGTAGCCCACCAGTTCGGCGTAGATCCGGGCGTTTCGCCGGCGGGCGTGCCCCACGGACTCCAGCACCATGATGCCCGCCCCCTCCCCCATCACGAAGCCGTCGCGATCCTTTTCGAAGGGCCGGCTGGCCCGCGTGGGCTCGTCGTTCCGTGTGGAAAGGGCCTTCATGGCACTGAAGCCCCCGATGGTGAGGGGGGTGATCACGGCCTCGGCTCCGCCCGCCAGCATGGCGTCCGCCTCCCCGCGCTGGATCAGCCGGAAGGAATCGCCGATGGCGTGATTCCCCGTGGCGCACGCCGTGCAAACGCAGGAGTTGGGGCCCTTCATGCCAAAGCGCATGGAGATCTGCCCCGAGGCCAGGTTGGTGATGATGGAGGGGATGAAGAAGGCGCTGATCCGGCCCGGCCCGCGCTCGAGCAGGGTCTTGTGGGATTCCTCCAGGGCCGGGATCCCGCCCATGCCGGTGCCCACGAACACGCCGACCCGGGTCCGGTTCTCGTCCGTAACCTTCATCTCCGAGTCGTCGTAGGCCATCTGGGCGGCAGCCACGGCGTAGTGGATGAAGAGGTCCATCCGGCGGACGTCTTTCTTCTCGATCCACTGCAGGGGGTCGAATCCCTTCACTTCGCCGGCAATCCGGACGTCGTGCTTGCTGGCGTCAAACCGCGTAATGGGGGCGATGCCGGACACCCCATTGATGAGATTGGACCAGAAGCTCTCAACCCCGATGCCGTTAGGGGCCACCGCCCCCAATCCGGTCACAACCACCCGCGCCATAGTTTGGACTCCTCACCTCGCGTCGCCGCGATACATCTCGCCCGCGCCGGCGTCCGTCACGGACCGCCTGGGGGGACGCGCCCGGACTCAATCCTTCTTGTGCTCCTGGATGTAGCTGATGGCTTGCTGGACGGTGGTGATCTTCTCGGCGTCCTCGTCCGGGATCTCGACGCCGAACTCCTCCTCCAGGGCCATCACCAGCTCCACCGTGTCCAGGGAGTCTGCCCCCAGATCATCAATGAACTTGGCCTCGGGCGTCACCTCGGCCTCGTCCACGCCCAACTGGTCAATGATGATCTTCTTCACGCGCTCTTCCACGGCCGCGCTCATCCTGTCCTCCTTCTCCCGATGGATGCTGGTTACGAGGACCACATGCCCCCATTGACGTGAATGACCTGACCGGTGATGTATGCCGCCCCCTCGGAGGCCAGGAAAACCACCGTCGCCGCCACCTCCTGCGTCGCGCCGAAGCGCCCGAGGGGGATCTGGGCGAGGTAGGCCGCCTTGGCCGATTCCGGCAGCGACGCCGTCATCTCCGTCTCGATGAACCCCGGCGCCACGGCATTCACCGTGATGCCGCGGGAGGCAACCTCCCGTGCCAGGGCCTTGGTCAGCCCGGCCAGCCCGGCCTTGGAGGCGGCGTAGTTGGCCTGCCCCACGTTGCCCATGCTGCCCACGACCGAGCTGATGTTGATGATGCGGCCCCCTTGCTTCTGCTTCAGCATGGGGCGCAGCGCGGCCCGCGCGCAGCGGAAGGCCCCGGCCAGATTCACGGCCAGGACCTGGTCCCAGTCCTCGTCCTTCATCCGCAGGACCAAGTTGTCGCGGGTGACACCGGCGTTGTTGACCAGAATGTCGAGTCGCCCGAACCGCTCCAGGCACGCGGTCACGAGCCGCTCTGCGTCCTCGGGCTTCCCCACGTCCGCCGGCACCGCCAGGGCCTGTCCCCCGCGGGATTCAACGGCCTTGGCCGCTTCGGCCGCGGCCTCGGCGTGCCGCGCGCAGAGCGCCACGGCCGCACCGGCGTCCGCCAAGGCGTGCACGATGGCCAGGCCGATGCCCCGCGAGCCCCCGGTGACCAGAGCCACCCTGCCGGTCAGACGCATCCCAGGACCTCGACCGCGGCGGCGAGCGAGGCCCGATCCTCCACGTTCAGGACCCGGACCTCGCGGGCGATCCGCCGGATCAGCCCCGACAGCACCTTGCCGGGGCCCACCTCCACGAATGTCTCGGCCCCCTCCTTGACGAGACGGGCCACCACCTCTTCCCAGCGGACGGGCGCCGTCACCTGCCGGACCAGACTCTCCACCACGCGGGCTCCCGTCGCGGAGCGGTTCCGCATCCACGTTCGTCACCAGGGGCACCCGCAGGTCCCGGACCGGGATGCCGCGGAGCACGCCCGCCAGCCGCTCGGCCGCAGGCGCGAGCAGGGCCGAATGGAACGGAGCGCTCACCGGGAGCAGGACGGCCCGCTTCGCCCCCTTGGCCTTGGCGATCTCGGCCGCGCGCTGGACCGCCGCCGTGGCGCCGGCGATGACCGTCTGGCCGGGGGCGTTGAGATTGGCCACTTGCACCGGCCCCACGCTCTGCGCCTCTTCGCAGGCCTGAAAGACCAGAGCGCGATCGAGGCCGATGATGGCCGCCATGGCGCCCTCGCCCGCCGGCACCGCCTCCTGCATGAACTGCCCGCGGGCGTGGACCGCGCGGGCCGCATCGGCGAAGGCCAGGGCGCCGGCCGCCACCAGGGCGGAGTATTCGCCCAGCGAGTGGCCCGCCACGAAATCGCAGCAGATGTGTGCCGCCGTCAGGGCATCCAGGGCGATGACGCTCGTCGTGAGGATGGCCGGCTGGGTGTTGGCGGTCAGCGTGAGGTCCGCCTCCGGCCCCTCGAAGCACAGGCGCTTGAGGTCGAAGCCCAGGGCCGCCTGCGCCTCGGCCCAGCGGGGGGACTGCTCGCCCAGGTCGCGGCCCATGCCCACCGCCTGGGACCCCTGCCCCGGAAATACGAAGGCGATCCCGCTCATCCCGACCTCACCAGCGAATCAGGGCCGACCCCCAGGTCAGCCCGCCGCCGAAGGCGCACAGGAGCACCAGGTCCCCGGCCTTGAGGCGCCCCGCCTGCACCGCGTCGTTGAGCGCCAGGGGGATGGACGCCGCCGAGGTGTTGCCGTACTTCTGCAAATTCACGCAGACCTTCGATTCGGGGATGCCCAGCCGCTGCCCCAAGGCATTGATGATCCGGAGGTTGGCCTGGTGCGGCACCAGCAGATCCACGTCCGCCGGCTCTAGCCCATTGTGCTTGAGGGCCGTGAGGCAGGCGTCCTCCATGGCCCGCACGGCCACTTTGAAGACCTCGTTGCCGTTGGTGATGCGAATCTTGGCTAACCCCTCGTCCAGCACTGCCTGCGACACCGGATGGCGCGAGCCGCCGCCCGGGATGATGAGCAGACGGCCCTTGGAGCCGTCGGCGAAGAGGTGGGTGGAGAGGATGCCCCGCTCCCCATCGCTGGCCCGCAGGACCACGGCCCCGGCCCCATCGCCGAAGAGCACGCAGGTGTTCCGATCCGTCCAGTTCACGAACTTGGTGAGCGTCTCCGCCCCGAGCAGCAGGATCGTCTTCATCGTCCCGAGATGGAGGAGCCCATTGGCCACCGCCAGCCCATAGATGAAGCCGGAACAGGCAGCCGACAGATCCATGGCGCCAGCCCGCGAGGCCCCCAGGCGATCCTGCAGGATGCACGCCGTGGAGGGGAAAAACATATCCGGGGTGGCGGTGGCCACCAGGATCATGTCGAGGTCCAGGGGGTCCAGGTTGGCGGCCGTGAGCGCCTGCTGGGCGGCGGGAACGGCCAGATCCGAGGTGGCCTCCGCGTCCGAGGCCATCCGCCGCTCCGAGATCCCCGTCCGCGTCACGACCCACTCGTCGCTGGTCTCGACCATCTTCTCCAGGTCGGCGTTGGAGAGCACCTTGGCAGGTACGTAGGATCCCGTCCCGACAATCTTGGCCCACGGCATCAGACCACCTACCCTTCCCGGGGTCCTGCGATATCCCCCACAGTCCCCATCCGACGCTCCCGCCTTAACTGAAGGCGATCCCTTCTCGAATGTGGCTGATCACCTTGTTGGCCACGCTTCCGTTGGCAGTCCGGATGGCGTTCTTGATGGCCTTGGCCGTCGAGCGGCCATGGCTGATGACGCACACCCCACCCACCCCAACCAGGAGGGCCCCCCCGTACTCCGACGCGTCGATCCGGCGCTTGAAGCGCCGGAAGGCCGGCACTAAGAGGAGGGAGCCCGCGCGTGCGCGCAGGCCTTTCTGCAGCTCTTCTCGGAGCAGGTGGAAGAGCGTGTCGACCAGTCCTTCGGAGATCTTGAGCGCCACGTTCCCGATGAAGCCGTCGCAGACGATCACATCGGCGTTGCCGCTGAAGACGTCCCGGCCCTCGACGTTGCCGATGAAGTTCAGCGAGAGCTCGTCCTCCAGCTCCTTGAACACCTCACGGGTCAGCTCGTTGCCCTTGGACTCCTCTTCCCCGATACTGAGGAGGCCTACCCGGGGCCGCGTCAAGCCCACGACGTCCCGGGCGTAGACGTTACCCATGATGGCGAACTGGACGAGATGCCGCGCCTTGCAGTCCACGTTGGCGCCCACGTCCAGGAGGACCGCCTGGCCCGTGAGGGTCGGCACCACCACCGCAATGGCCGGCCGCTCCACCCCGGGCAGCGGCCCCAGGACCACCAGGGCCGTGGTCATGACTGCCCCGGTGTTCCCGGCGCTGACGAAGGCCTGCGCCTCGCCTCTTTTCACCAGGTCCAGGCCGATCCGGATGGAGGAGTGCTTCTTGCGTCGCAGGGCGACGAGCGGGCTCTCCCCCATCTCCACGGCCTCCGGTGCGTGCTGGATGGTCAGGGAAAGCCCTTGCACGTCGTGGCGGCTCAGGTGGCGCTGAAGCTCAGCCTCGGCCCCGACCAGGATGACCGAGCAGCCGAACTCCCGGGCAGCGGCCACGGCCCCCTCGACGTTCACCTCAGGCCCGGAGTCGCCTCCCATGGCATCCAGGACTATCCGGATTGTTTCCGTCCCGCCCATACTCTGTAGGCCCCGCGAGGCACCTATTCTTCTGAGCGCTTCACCACCTCGCGGCCCCGGTAGTACCCGCAGCTTCGGCAGGCGCGGTGGGGTAGGGTCATGGCCTGACAGTGCGGGCAGCGAACCAGGCCGGCGGCGGACAGCGCATCGTGGGCACGCCGTTTGGCCGTTCGGGCATTACTGTGCCTTCGCTTGGGTAGCGGCATGACGCAATCCTTTCTCGAGCGTGGTCCAGGGATCGAATCGCGCGGAAGGCGGCCGCCCGCTGGGGGCTAAGGCAGCTTCCGCAAGACCTGCAGCCGCGGGTCTCCGTGGGTCTCTGTGCAGCCGCACGCCCCCAGGTTCAGATTTGCGCCGCACCGGGGACAGAGCCCGCGACAGTCCTCGTGGCAAAGCGGTTGAACAGGGAGGCTGAGCAAGATGTTCTCGCGCAGGAGGTGCTCGGTGTTGATCCGCCCGTCCTCCAGATACGTCACATCCAGCTCGCCGTCGGCCAGCTCGTGCTCCTCCGCGGCCTGGGCCGGCGTGGGGATCTCGCAGTACACTTGGAACCGGTCCTGCGCCTCGAAGCGAAATTGCTCAAGACACCGGCCGCAGACGAGCTGCACCTCCCCGCTGAAGGTGCCGCTGATCAACAGCCCCCGGCCGGACCGGTCGACGTGCAGATCCCCGCAGACTTTGGCGGGGCTGACCCACACCTCCGTCGAGGTCCCAAGATCCAACTCCTCCTCCGGCAGGGTGGCGTCCAAACCCTCCGGCGGAATTCGTGATACCTCGATTAACATCCGTGTAAATCCCGGACAAAGCGGGCGTAGTATACTGACGGCCCGGGGGGGTGTCAAGCGAAAAGCCCCCGCTGCCGCCTCACCTATCCACCCGGAAAGTCCAAGGTGGACGCGGACTTGCATTCAGGTGGAGCAACTCCGCCCGGGGGAGGTGGAATCGTTTACCCCGCGATCCGCTCGCAGCCAAACTGCTCAAGGACGCTGAAGAAGTACGGAAGCTCGTAGGCGGCCGACTCTGGCGAGTCGGAGCCGTGGACCGCGTTCTGCTCGATGCTGGTGGCCAGGTCCTTCCGGATCGTGCCTGGCTCAGCCTTGGCGGGGTCGGTGGCGCCCATGAGGGTCCGGACCTTGGCGATCGCGCCAGCTCCCTCCAGGACCATGGCCACCGTGGGGCCGGAGGACATGAACCGGGTGAGGCTTCCGAAGAACGGCCGCTCCCGGTGAACCTGATAGAACCCCTCCGCCTCCTGGCGCTCCATGCAGATCATCTTCAGGGCGCGAATCGTGAGGCCCGCCTTTTCGAAGCGGGCAATGATCTCGCCCACCTTCCCGCTCCGCACGGCATCCGGCTTCACCATGACCAGCGTGCGCTCGACCATTCGGATGCTCTCTTTCTCTTGCAGGAGATAACAAAACAACAGGGAGACCATCCGGTCGCCAAGACGGCCTCCCCTCACCCTCTTCCAGGAACAGAGGGAACGTGCGGGCTCGTGGCTCGCGGCTCTATCCGCGGCGCCTGGCCCGGGGCGTCCGCGGCTTCGCGGCCGTCCGCGCCTTTCGTCCGCGAGAGACGGGGCGTCCCTTCCGCGGCGGCGTCCCCAGGACACGTGCCATGGCGGCGCCCATCTCCGCCGGGCTCTTCACCACGCTGATTCCCGCCTTGCGCATGGCCGCCATTTTCTCCGCTGCGGTCCCCGTCCCGCCGGAGATGATGGCCCCGGCGTGGCCCATCCGGCGCCCTGGCGGCGCCGTCTGCCCGCAGATGAAGCCCACGACCGGCTTGCTGACGTGCGCCTTGACGAAGGCCGCCGCCTCTTCCTCTGCCGTGCCGCCGATCTCCCCGATCATGAGGATTGCCCTGGTCTCCGGATCGGCCTGGAAGAGGCGCAGGGCATCGACGAACGTGGTCCCGACGATCGGGTCTCCCCCGATTCCCACGCAGGTGGATTGACCGATCCCCCGGGCCGTGAGCTGCCCCACCGCCTCGTACGTCAAGGTGCCGCTCCGGGAGATCACACCCACGTGCCCAGGCTGATGGATGTGGCCTGGCATGATGCCCACCTTGGCCTTGCCCGGCGAGATCACGCCCGGACAGTTCGGCCCGATGAGCCGGATGTCGCGTCCGCGGAGGACGCGGGCCACCTTGACCATGTCGAGGGTGGGGATGCCCTCGGTGATGCAAACGATCACCCGGAGATCGGCATCCGCCGCTTCCAGGATGGCGTCTGCGCCGGAGGCGGGCGGGACGAAGATCATGGAGGTGTTCGCCCCCTCCGTGGCCACCGCGGCCGCCACGGTGTCGAAGACCGGGATTCCCTCGTGCAGGATCCCTCCCTTGCCGGGCGTCACGCCGGCGACGATCTTCGTGCCGTACTCCCGGCAGGCCAGCGCGTGGAAGGAGCCCTCCCGTCCGGTCAGGCCTTGCACCACAACGCGCGTGCTCTTGTCCACCAGGATGCTCATGCCCGCTCCGTTTCCGTCGGCGCGACCTCAGGCCGCCGTGGCGGCGCGCACGGCCTGTGCCGCCGCGTCCTTCATGTCGTCCGCCGAAATGAAGTTGAGCCGCGACTCGGCCAGCATGCGCCGGCCGAGCTCGACATTGGTTCCCTCCATCCGGATCACGATCGGAAGGGTCACGCCCAACTTCTGCACCGCCGTGATGACCCCTTCCGCCAGCCGGTCGCAGCGGAGGATGCCGCCGAAGATGTTGACCAGGACGGCCCGGACGTTCCGGTCGGAGATCAGGATGCGGAAGGCGTTCCCGATCTGCTCGGCGCTGGCGCCGCCGCCCACATCCAGGAAGTTCGCCGGCTCGCCCCCGGCCAGCTTGATGATGTCCATGGTGGCCATGGCCAAGCCCGCGCCGTTCACCATGCAGCCCACGTTCCCGTCAAGCTTGATGTAGTTCAGGCTGTACGTGGAGGCCTCGACCTCCAGGGGCGACTCCTCGTCGGGGTCGCGCAGGGCGCGGATCTCCGGATGGCGGAAGAGGGCGTTGTCGTCGAAGTTCATCTTGGCGTCCAGAGCGAGCAGGCGCCCGTCCTCCGTGACCACCAGCGGGTTGATCTCGGCCAGGGAACAGTCCTTGGCCTCGAAGGCGCGGAACAGCCTGGCCACGAAGTCGGCCGCGGCCTTCGCCAGATCCCCCGTGAGGCCGAGGCCGTAGGCCAGCCGCCGCGTGTGGGAGCCCCACACCCCCGTGGCCGGGTCCACGTGCACCTTGACGATCGCCTCGGGCCGGGCGCGCGCGACCTCCTCGATCTCCATGCCGCCCGCACTGGAGGCCATCATGACCGGGAGCGTGGCGGCGCGGTCGATCACGATGCCGAGGTACAGCTCCTGCCGGATGCCCATGGCCTCTTCGACCAGGACCCGCTTCACGCGTTGGCCCTCGGGGCCCGTCTGGTGCGTCCTGAGCATCATGCCCAGGATCTGCTGGGCCATCTCCTCCGCGGCCTGTGGGGAATCCGCGAGCTTGACGCCGCCCCCCTTCCCCCGGCCGCCCGCGTGGATCTGGGCTTTCACCACCACCTTCCCGCCCAACTCCTCCGCGATCGTGCGCGCCTCCGAGGGAAGGCTGGCCACCCGCCCCCGCGGCACGGGCACGCCGAACTCTGCCAGGATCGCCTTCGCCTGATACTCGTGGATCTTCATGCCTCCTCCAGAACGGGCGCCGAAGTGGCCTTCAGGCACCCGGCAGTTGCTGAAGCATGTCGCGGGCCGTCCGCCTGCCCATGGGGCTATGGACTCGGTCGCCGGGATCGCCTCGGAGCAGACGCAGGCACCGCTTTGAGCCGTCCCGAAAGAATGCTCAAAGAAGGCGCCGATGGGAAAGAGACCGGTTAGGACATGCAGCCGGCGCAGGCCAAACCGACCGGGTATGTGGCGCGACCTTGCCGACTCCTCCCCCCTGGGAAGCGCCGCGATCAACGCCCCTCCCGCCCCCGCGTCCCCGGCACGTGTGAGATCGCCTGGGGGCGCGGGGGTGAATCCGCTGACGTCAGGACGACTTCTTGGGCTTCAGCGGAGGCTTGGTGCCCGGCTTGGCCGAGGCCTTGGCCTCGGCCGCCTTCACCTGATCCTCCAGCGCCTGTTTTTGCTGAGTCAGGTCGTCGAGCTGCTTCTTCAAAGCATCCGCATCCGCCTTGAGGCTCGTCGCCTGCCCCTTGAGGTCCGTGTTCTCTTTTTGCAGTGAGGCGACCTGGGCCTTGAGCTGCTCGTTCTCCTTCTTCACCTCCTGGCCGCAGCCTCCCGCAGCCAGCGCCCCCACCAGCACCAAGCCCAGCGCCGCGCTTCGATAACCCACTCGCATCCGATCCTGCCTCCTTTCCGAGGAAAACAGCCGTCAGCCGTTCGCCGGAAGGCTGGACCCAGCCCTTGGCTGATGGCCAATGGCTGGCTCTTAGAGCTTCGTTTCCGCCACGGTCCGCTTCACGCTCTCCAGGCTCTTCTGCACCAGCGCCCGCTCCTCCTCGGAGAGCCGGACCTCCAGCACGCGCTCCACCCCGCCCGCTCCAATCACCACCGGGACGCCGAAGTAGTAGCCGTGGATCCCGTACTCGCCCTCCAGGTAGGCGGCGCACGGCAGGACCCGCTTCTTGTCCTTGAGGTAGGCCTCAGCCATGGCGATGCCCGACGCCGCCGGGGCGTAGTAGGCGCTGCCGGTCTTGTAGAGGGCCACCAGCTCCCCGCCACCCTTTCGCGTGCGACCCACGATGGCGTCGATCCGCTCCGTGGAGAGAAGCTCTGTCACCGGGACGCCGCCCACAGAGCAGCAGCGGGTGAGCGGCACCATGTCGTCCCCGTGCCCGCCCAGGACGAAGGCGGAGACGTCCTCCACCGACACCCCCAACTCCATGGCGATGAACGTCCGGAAGCGGGCCGAATCCAGGATCCCGGCCATGCCCACCACGCGCTGCTTGGGGAAGCCGGTGAGCTGCTTGAAGGCGTACACCATGGCGTCCAGCGGATTGGAGATCACGATGCAGAAGGCCTGGGGGCAGACGCGCTTCAGATTGGTGGCCACGTCCGTGATGATCCTGATGTTGGTCCCCAGGAGATCCTCGCGGCTCATCCCCGGCTTGCGGGGGATGCCTGCGGTGACGATGCAGACGTCCGCGCCGGCCACGTCGTCGTAGCTGCTGGTCCCGGCCAGCGTGGCGTCGCAGCCCGCCACCGGCAGGAGCTGCGCGATGTCGAGGGCCTTCCCCTTGGCCACCCCCTCGGCGGCCGGGATGTCGAACAGCACGACGTCCCCCAATTCCTTCTGCACCGCCAGCAGGGCCAGGTTGCCGCCGACCTGCCCCGCGCCGATCAGGACGATCTTTTTCCGCGCCATGGCTTCCCTCCTGTTGTCCCGCGAACCGGCCTCAAAGCTGCGCGATGATGGCCGAGGCGAACTCGGAGCACTTCACCTCTCGCGCGCCCTCCATCAGTCGGGCGAAATCATAGGTCACGATCTTGTCGCCGATGGCGGCGGACATCCCCTCGTAAATCTTGTTGGCGGCCTCGACCCAACCCAGGTGCTCCAGCATCATGGCGCCCGAGAGGATCAGGGAGCCCGGATTCACCTTGTCCTGGCCTGCGTACTTGGGGGCAGTGCCGTGCGTCGCCTCGAAGATGGCGTGGCCGGTGTCGTAGTTGATGTTGCCGCCCGGGGCGATCCCTATCCCCCCCACCTCGGCCGCCAGGGCATCGGAGATATAGTCGCCGTTCAGGTTCATGGTGGCAATAACATCGTACTCGGCCGGCCGGGTCAGGATCTGCTGCAGGAAGGCGTCGCAAATGACGTCCTTGACCAGGAGCTTCCCCCCGGGGTTCCCGCCGCAGTCGTCCCAGCCCACCGCGACGTCCTTGAACTCGTCCTTCACCAGCTCATACCCCCAGCGGCGGAAGCCACCCTCGGTGTACTTCATGATGTTGCCCTTGTGCACCAACGTGACGTTGCGGCGCTTGTGCTCCAGGGCGTACCGGATGGCCGCGCGCACCAGCCGCTTGGTGCCTTCGATCGACACGGGCTTGATGCCGATGCTGGAGGTCTTGGGGAAGCGGATCTTCTTGACCTTCATCTCCTTCTGCAGAAACCCGATAACCTTCTTGGCCTCGGGCGTCCCCGCCTCCCACTCGATCCCCGCGTAGATGTCCTCCGTGTTCTCGCGGAAGACGACCATGTCCACCAGTTCGGGATGCTTCACCGGGGAGGGCACCCCCTTGAACCAGCGGACCGGACGCAGGCAAACATACAGGTCCAAAATCTGCCGCAACGCCACGTTCAGGGACCGGAAGCCGCCGCCCACCGGCGTGGTGAGGGGCCCCTTGATGGCCACCCGGTACTTCTGGATGACCTTCACCGTGTCGTCGGGAAGCCAGACTTCCTTCTCGTACACCCGGTTGGCCTTCTCTCCCGCATAGACCTCGAACCAGGCGATGCGTTTGGCCCCGCCGTAGGCCTTGGCTACCGCCGCATCCAGGACCCGCTGGGAGGCGGGCCAGATGTCCACGCCGGTCCCGTCGCCCTCGATGAAGGGGATGATGGGATTGTCCGGGACGACGAGCTTCTTCCCGCGAAGGCTGATGGCCTTGCTGTCCTTGGGTGGAACCAGCTTGATCCGTTGCGCCATAGTTACCCCCTCTGTCGTCCCACGACTTGGACTCAATCTGGATCAGGGAAGTTGTTGAGGCCGCCAGGTCGGCACTCCCTTGCGGCCGGCCTGGCATTCACCGGGTCGAGGCCCGTCACCCCGCACGCGCTGCGGTCATCGACGGGAGAGGCGATGGCCGTGTTGTCGGAAGAAATGCGGAGGCGGTCGTCAGTCCGATTTTGGTAACACAGGGGTCTGGAGGTGTCAAGCGCAAACCCGTCCGCGTGTCGGCCCGCAGTGCAAATGCGCGCCCGCCCCGAGCATCTCACCGCCGAGGCACTCAGGAGAAACGACCTCCCTGGCCCGGATGGGGGGCGCGCGGATTCCTTGGCATCTTTCGGTCTTGCTATCCGGCGTTCGGGCCAAATCTTCATGGTGTCTTGCGGCCTCTGTGGTGACAATCTCCGGGTCAGAACTTGAACGCGGCGCGCAGCCAGGGCAGCGCGAAGTAGAGCGCAAAGGCGAGGGCCGTCCCCACCAGCAAGGGATGGAGCTGCCGGGATTTGCCGCGGACCAGCTTGATGAACGTGTAGGTGATGAAGCCGACCCCGAACCCGTTCGTGATGCTGTAGGTGAACGGCATGGTAACCAGCGTCAGCAGGGCGGGGAATCCCTCCTCGAAGTCCCCGAAGGGGATCTCCCGCACGAGGCTGCACATCAAGAAGCCCACGAGGATCAGGGCCGCGGACGTGGCCTGGGGCGGGACCACCTCTGCCACGGGAGAGAAAAAGAGCGCCACGAAGAAGAGCAGGCCCGTCACCACCGATGCCAGCCCCGTCCGTCCGCCCTCCGACACCCCGGCCGCACTCTCGACGTAGGTGGTGGCCGAGCTGGCCGATGCCAGGCCGCCGAAGGCGGCCGACAGGGAATCCACCAACAGAATCCGCTTCAGCCCGGGCAGCCGGCCCTTGGCGTCCAGCCATCCGGCCTCGCCCGCGATCCCGATCACCGTGCCCATCGTGTCGAAGAAGTCCGCCAGCATGATGGAGAAGACGCTCACCAGGGCCGTCACCGCGCCGGCCCGCCAGAAGATCGAGAAGTCTAGGCCGCGACCGAAGGTCGAGAAGTCCGGCCAGGCCGCGACCCGGGAGGGAATCACGGCCACCCCGGGAAGCGTGAAGGCGGTATGGCCGCTCGCCGCGTTGATGAGGATCGCCACCCCCGTCGTCAGGAGGATGCCGATCAGGAGCGCCCCCTTGATTTGCAGGGCCATGAGGGCGATCGTCAGGAACAGCCCGAGGAGCGTCACCAGGACGGCCAGGTTGTTGAGGTCCCCCAAGGTGACGGGCACCCCCGGCGGGCCCTGCTTGACCAACCCGCCCTCGTAGAGGCCGATGAAGAGGATAAACAGGCCGATGCCCACGCCGATGGCCCGTTTCAGCGAGAGGGGGATGGCGTCCATCACCGCCTCGCGGAAGCCGGTGAGGACCAAAAGGGTGATGAGGGCGCCTTCCATGAAGATCACGCCCATGGCGGCTGGCCATGGGAGTTTCAGCCCCACGATGAGCTGGAAGGCCACCACGGCATTCAGCCCCATGCCCGAGGCCACGGCGTAAGGATAATTGGTGAAGAGGCCCATGCCGATGGTCATCACCCCGGCTACCAGGCAGGTAGCGGCGAGCGTCGGGGCGAACCCGGGCCCGAGGCCCTGCAGCTCCTTGATGCCCGAGAAGTTCAGGATGGCCGGGTTGACGAAGATGATGTAGGCCATGACCATGAAGGTGGTGATTCCGGCCAGCACCTCGGTCCTCACGGTCGTGCCCCGCTCCTTGACCTTGAACCATCGCTCCAGCCCACGCGCCTCGCGTTCCGTCGAGTGTCCCATCATGCCCTCTCCGTGACGAGATCTGCCACCCGCAGGGCTCCCTCCGCCACGTTGGAGAGGAGGCGCCCCGGATAGGTCCACTCCCCGGCGACCAGAAGGCCGGGCCACTCCGTTCGGTGAGAGGCCCCGCCCCGCCCCAGCCAGCCGCGGGCGGCTCCCGCATACGCAACGGCGGCCATGGGGCGCCCCCAGATCGCGGCAAGATCCGCGGGCCGCAGGACCTCGTGGTACAGGGCGGCGGCGGCGGCGCCTGGAGCCACCTGCTCCAGGGCCTCCAGCAGCATCGCCTCCGGCCCATCATCCTGCTTGTCCTCCCGCGGCCGGATAAACCGTCCGATCGTGAGACAGCGCCGTCCCTGGGACGCCTGCTCGCCGCCTCCGGCGGGGGCGTTCCGGAGGAAGATCAGAATCTCCTCTCGAGGGCGCCGACTGGCCTCCCCCACGATCAGGCAGAGCTCCCCCAATTCGGAGGGCAGGAGCTGTGCCGGCACGATCAGGAGCATGACTTCCGCCAGGATCCGTGGGGCCCACGGGCCCTCCGGCAGCGAGTGTCGGCCAAACCAGCGGCGGCGCGGCGGCACCAGCGTCCCGCCGAGGATGCCCGGCGGCACAGCGGCCACCACGACGCCCGCCCGGATCGCCTCGCCGCCGGCGAGGAGGGCGCCCGTCACCCGCCCCCGCTCGACCAGGCATCGGGCCACCTCCGCCTCCAGGCGGAGGGTGCCGCCGTCCCGCTGGAACTGCTGCACCAGAGCCTCCACCAGTGCGGCGGCCCCCCCGGGCAGCGACACAACGCCGCGACGCACCTCCTGGAGGGCCAGGGCGGCATCCAGCGTGGAACACTCGTCCGAGTCCCGTAGCAGCAAGTAGTAAAGGGTCGCCTCCACCACCTGCCGGCTTGCGCCATCCAGGCCGTGGCGCCGGAGCGTGGCGCGGAAGGGGGTCGCCTGCGCCCGTGGGAGCTGGCCGTTGGCGCGCGCCACCAGGCCAGAGACTGCGCGCCGGACGCTCGCGCGCCAGAACCGCACCCGCCCTTGCCAGCCCTCGGGCGGAAGCGGCGGGAACTCCGCGACGGCCCGATCGTGCTCCGCGGCCAGGGCTTCCAGCTCGGACCAGAGGGCCCTCCAGCCCTCCTCAACCACGGGGAATTCCCGGTGGATCTCCGACCGAAAGCGCTCCGCATCGGCGTACAGGCTCACCCGGTGGCGCGGCAGCACGACCTGGAGCGGCGGATCGCATGGCGAGACGGGCAAGCTGAGCCCCAGACGCTCGCAGAGCCGCTGGAGCGGCCGGCCGGGGCCGAAGCCCGAGAGCACCGCGCCCCCGATTCCGAAGCAGCCGGCCTCGCGTCGGATCGGCTGGCAGACTCCGCCCGCCTCGCGAGCGCGCTCCAGGACAATGACCGAGCGGCCCGCCCGGGCCAGGAGCGCAGCGACGGCCAATCCGCCGATCCCCGCCCCCAGGACGGCAACGTCGAATCCCTCGCTCCTCATGGAAGATTTCGCGAGCTTGGGATAGTGTGGCTCACAAGGCAGTTCCCGACGCGGATCACAAGACGCTGCAGACGAATCGGTCAGCCCCGGCCGCGGACCGCTACGCGGATCGGCGTGCCGCGGAAGCCGTAGGCCTGGCGCAAGGCATTCTCCAAGTAGCGGACATAGGAGAAATGCAGCCCGCGGTTGGCCGTGGCGAAACAGAGGAAGGTCGGGGGCTTCACCCTCACCTGGGTCACGTACCGGATGCGCACCGGCCGCCCTCCCTCGGCCGGCGGCGGTCGCCGGGCCACGGCCTCGCCGATGACGGTGTTCAGCTCCGCCGTGGGGATGCGCCGCTCCCGTTCAGCCGCCGCCGCATCGATGAGCGGGAACAGCGACATCACGCGCAGGCCCGTGTGAGCCGAGACGAAAGCCACCGGCGCGTAGGCAAGATACTTGAACTTCTCCTGCAGGGCAAGGCGAAACTCCGCCATCGCCCCCGGCTCCTGCCGCAGGTCCCACTTGTTGACCACGAGGATGCTGGCGCAGCCCGCCTCGTGCGCCTCGCCGCCGATCTTGGTGTCTTGCTCGGCGACCCCCTCGACGGCGTCCAGAAGGATCAACGCAACGTCCGCCCGCCGCACCGCTGCCAGGGCCCTGGAGACGCTGTAGCGTTCCACCGAGTGGCCGATCCGGCCCTTGGCACGGATCCCTGCGGTGTCCACCAGGATGTAGTCACGCCCCTGGTAGGTGAAGCCAGTATCCACGGCGTCACGGGTGGTACCTGGTTCGGGACTCACCAGCACGCGCTCCGCTCCCAGGATCCGATTGACCAGGGAGGACTTGCCGACGTTGGGGCGCCCAACCACCGCCACCGTGATGGCCTCAGTTCCTCCGGGTGGCTCCTCGCCCCTGGAGAGCTTGGCGGCCACGACGTCCAGGAGGTCGCCGATCCCCCGGCCTGCCTCGGCCGAGATCGGGTGGACCTCGTCGAAGCCCAGCCGATGGAATTCGCCGACCAGGGCCTCCTGGCTGTCCGCGTCCACCTTGTTGACGACGAGCAGGATGGGCCGGCTCGCGCTCACGCGGAGCTGACGTGCGATCTCAGCGTCTGCGGGGGTGAGTCCCTCCTTGACATCCACCAGCAAGAGGATGCAGTCCGCCTCCGTCACCGCCTGCTTCGCCTGCGCCCGCACCTGGGCCAGGATGCCGGTCCCCGCCGGCTCGAACCCGCCCGTATCCACCAGGATGAAGCGTCGGCCGCGCCATTCATATTCCCCGTACAGGCGATCCCGGGTGACGCCGGGCATGTCGTCCACGA
The DNA here is from genome assembly GCA_963714585.1 of uncultured Methylomirabilota bacterium. Taxonomy (GTDB): domain Bacteria; phylum Methylomirabilota; class Methylomirabilia; order Methylomirabilales; family 2-02-FULL-66-22; genus 2-02-FULL-66-22. The sequence goes on along the minus strand of CAVQPC010000087.1, from coordinate 19,602 downwards.
TGGCCCGCCGCCCGCCCAGCAGGCGGTTGAACAGCGTGGACTTCCCCACATTCGGTCGGCCCACGATGGCGATGATGGGAACGGACACGATTATTTAACCTCGAGGGGAGATTGAACGGAGCCTCCACTCATCACTCGACATCCACATCGAGTCGATCAGAGAGTCCGAGGTCGCCCAAGATTTGTTCCAGGTCTTTTCGGAGGGTCGGTGCGGTCGCGGCATCCACCGACACAGTCGCGTTGATTCCGAGCTGAAGCCCCGAGCCGGACTTCAGCTTCGGGATGAGGCGCGTACCGAGCCGGTTCCAGATCTCCGGCGGGATGCTGCCACTGATTCGAAGGGTCCGGTTGGCCACAGTCGGTCCAGCTTCCGCGTCCGGTGGTGCCACCTCTCCTTCCCCCTCGATTTCCCGGGCCGTGGGTTCAGCGACCGGCTCGCCTGTCTTCCTTTCCCCTGCTCCGATCGGCTCCGAGGCCGCTTTCAAAGTCTTCGCGCGCGCTTTCGTAAGAAGGAAGACCTCCCCATCAAAGGTGATCTCATCTGGAGGAACGATCTCGTTCCACCAGACTCGCGTGAAGCCGCCGTCCGACCGCTGGCCGGATGCCAGGCCGAGATCGCCACGTCCCACAAACTCGGGAATCTTCCCACGCAGGACCACGTCCGGATCCAAGAGGCGTGTCAGGGCCCCATTCAGAAAGCTCTGGCGCAGACCTGACAACGGCCAGGTGCCTGTCTCCTTCAAGGCGGGAGGCCAGTTCCGCTCGATATAGCCCGCCCCCACGGACTCATTCAGCAGGCCCTGGGATTTTAGGGCCGTGATGACCCGGCCGCTCAGGCTCTCTGCCGCACTGGCGTGGCCAGCCCCCAGATCGATCACCTTCAGGCCGCCGGCCTCGCCCTGGTCGGCCAGGACAACATACCGATAGGCCGCCCAAACCTCGTCCTTGGCGGCCTCCTCCGCGTCCCGGACCCTGGTGGTCACATCCGCCTTCTCCGCCTTCTCGAACTCTCCGCCCAGCGTGCCCGTAGCGATTTCATGCTCGACCCGCTTCCAGGCGAGCCACGTCTCGACCTTCTGCTGCAGATCGCGACCCGGCTTCCGGACACACCAGACCAATGCCGCGGGGTACAGTCGCTTCGACTTGCCACGCTGGGAAGTCCAGGTTGAGATTTGGTGGCTCAGGCTTCCAGCCTGAGACGGCAGGCCAGAGGCCTGCCCCACACTCCATGCCGTCTCGGGATCCATCACAACAAGCGTGAGGCGCGGGGAGTCCGCGATGGATTCGGAATCCGTAGGGAAAAAGGCCAGGGACACGCCGGCTTTGGCCTCGAACTGTTTCCTGGCGAGCCCCTGGGCATTCCTCTTCGTATCAGCCTCGTCGAGGGAGGCGCGCCGGTCGTTCATCACCTTTGTCAGCTTGGGCTGGTAGCCGAAGCGGTAGCCGTCCGTCCCGGCCTTCCGGATGTAGAAGCCGGTCTTTTCGAGGGCGATGGCGGCGTTGTCAATCGACGTGGTGTCCACCTCCGGCTCGCCGAGCGCAAATCGGAGTTCCGGCAGGTGAGCATACCTGTCCACCATGCCGCCCGAGGACTCAAAAAGTATTGCAGCGCCCACGCGCTTATGAATGTCTTGCAGCGCATCCTTGGCATCCGCGTCCAGGGCCCGTGCCCGGGCCAATTCCCCGGCGATATCCGTCGTGATGGCGGACTCCAGTTTGGGCTCACCGAGTTGACCCAGGATAGTGGCGCGAAACTCCGAAACTTCCAGCGGGGCAGAGCCGAGCGTGATCAGAGGCTCCCGACGCGCGCGTTTGTAGCCGTCCCGATATGCCCAGGAGATCCACTGCGCCAGCATCGCCAGGGTGCCGCGCGTCTGCTGGTACTGGGAGAGGGAAACCCACTTCCGCTGGAACACGGAGAGAGTGGAAGGGTGAAACGGATAGCACGCCTCGAACCGCCGCTGCAGGAACTCACGGGCCTTGGCCTCGGTCGCCGTGGAATCCACCGCCGTCCACTCGGGCGGCAATTGCGCCCGCCGCTCGAAGCACCAGTCGGCATAGGTCTTGGCCGCCGTCCTCCGCGTCTTCTCCGCACCCAGATCTTCAAACAGCCGGCGGCGGACGACCTCGCTGATCTCCGCCTCGTCGGTGGCAATGAGGTCCTTGGCCACCCGCTTCACGACCTTGACCAGCTTCTCCTGCCAGACCTGGTCGTGCTCGGTCATCTCCACCGCGCTGCGGGGCAGGCTGATCATAGCCGCCCCTTGCGTCGTCCCAGTCATGGCCACCGTCAGGTTCTGGAGGAAGGCATAGAACCCGTCGGCCAGATCCCGGTGGCGATTGACGAAATTGAGGACCTCGTCGCAAAGGATCAGGACTCGCCCGCCCGCCACCGAGAACAACTCGTGGAGTGCGTCGGTCCCCGGCGGAGCGGTCTTGGCCTTGTGTCCGAGGACGGAGACGCCCTTGTCGCCCGCGAGCTGCCGCGCCAGATCAATCCACGGGGTCTCCCGGCCCTCCTGCGGATCCCAGGCATTCCCGACGAAGACCGCCACCTGGGCCGAGGGGACCTCTCCTAGTCCCGCGTCCTTGAGCATCCAGGCGACGCCTGGATCCTTCGCAACCTTCTTCCCGGCCTTCGCCAGGTGGTAGAGGGCGGTCAGCGTGTGGGTCTTCCCGCCGCCGACAATTTCTATTTCATGATGCCAGTGATAATCAATATAATGAAAATCGAATTTCCATATATCATCAACGTAGTAAGCAAAAGAAAAATCTGAACTTCCATGTTGTACGGTTTCCCTTAACGTATCATCTGTGGTTATTTTGTAGAACTGCATACTTCACACCTCCTTGGGATATTGTACAATATAATTGTGATTTTGTGCAATGAAAATTGAAAAGACATGTGATATAATCCTATTTAAATAAAATAATTGGAGGTATATCAATGGAATTCAAATGGTTAAATGAAGGAGAAATTTCTAAGAAAGAGAATAGAATTGAAATCAAAGCTCCTGCACAGACAGATTTCTTCTGTGGGAGTATTAATGAATGTGAGGAAGGATTTCTACCAGAATCACTTTGCAATGCTCCATACTATTACACGGAGATTGATGGTGATTTTGTACTTAAGGTAAAGGTATACCATGAATTTAAGGATACATACGATTCAGCATCTGTAATGGTTCTGAAGGACCTTAAATGCTGGGCAAAAGCTTGTTTTGAATTAACTGATTTTGACACTCATGCGGTGGTTAGTGTTGTTACCAATGGAGATTCAGATGATGCTAACGGATGCAATATTGAGGGAAATTCAGCGTGGCTTCAGGTCTGCAGAGTTGGAAATGACTTTGCTTTCCATTATTCCATAGATGGTGAAAATTTCTATATGATGAGATATTTCCATCTTCCTGTTGAACCTGTTATTAAAGTAGGACTTTTAGCACAAGCTCCTGTTGGTAGTGGTGGAACAAGAGTTTACGAGGATTTAATCATCGAAAAGACAACTGTTAAAAATATAAGAGCGGGGAAATAAGTATTTTGAAAAATCAATACAATAAAACAATTACAGCCTGTTTCGTCGGTTATATCGTTCAAGCAATTGTAAATAATTTTGTACCACTATTATTCCTGACCTTCGAAAGATTATATAGAATTCCATTAACTCAGATAACATTGCTTGTAACCATCAATTTTGGAATACAGCTTCTTGTAGATCTGCTATCAATACGATTTATTGATAAAATTGGATATCGTGCATCCATGGTTATTGCTCATGTTTTTTCAGCAGTTGGATTGATACTTCTTACCATTTTGCCAGAAGTTATAACACAGCCATTTATTGGAATTGTTGCTGCAGTAGTGATTTATGCTATTGGAGGTGGTTTGCTAGAAGTATTAGTAAGCCCAATAGTGGAATCATGTCCATCGGACAATAAAGAAAAGGCAATGAGTATGCTACATTCTTTTTACTGCTGGGGACACGTGGGAGTTGTCGCAATATCTACTCTGTTTTTCTACTTGTTTGGTATAAATAACTGGAAGATACTCGCAATTATCTGGGCAATTATCCCACTATTCAATGCAGGTGTGTTTACAAAAATCCCTATATCGCCTCTGCTTCCAGAAGGAGAATCTGGTCTTCGAATGAAAGATTTATTTGGAATGAAACTCTTCTGGATACTGTTTATTATGATGGTATGTGCAGGCGCCAGTGAACAATCAGTCAGCCAGTGGGCATCTACTTTTGCAGAACATGGACTTGGAATTACAAAGGCGGTTGGGGACTTAGCAGGACCAATGACTTTTGCAATCATGATGGGGATTTCAAGAGCATTTTATGGAAAATACGGAGACAGAATCAATTTGGATCGATTCATGATTTTTAGCAGTATGCTATGTATTTTATCTTATCTTGGAATTTCACTAATACCAATACCTGCGGCTAGTCTAATAGCATGTGCAGTTTGTGGCTTATCTGTTGGAATTATGTGGCCTGGGACATTTAGCAAAGCTTCGGCTGAATTATCAAAAGGTGGAACGGCGATGTTTGCACTACTTGCCCTTGGTGGTGATGTTGGATGCTCAGGTGGTCCAACTTTAGTTGGTATGGTATCCAGCAGCCAAAATGATAATTTGAAAATGGGAATTCTTATTGCCAGTATATTTCCGATTCTTTTACTATTAGGAATACTGATTTGCAAGAAAATTAAAAATAATGATTAACATAGTTGTAGGCACTCTTTACAGAGTGCCTTATATATTTTTATAATTTGAGTCCCAACCTGACAGATATATACTGTAACGAATGGCATCTTCCAAAAGATTGTCTAAAGTTTACACGTTATCCGGCGATTGCAGGGCGATCACGAGCATCTTATTGAAAATATACGCTAGGAACATTGTAATAAGAAAACTGCCGATTTCGTTTGCTCTAAGGTTATCGGCTATTTTTACTTTTTGATGCAACTTTAACTGTTCTTAATAGTCTCTTACCACGTGAGTCCCTATTTTAGAAAGATTGAGTTTCTATACTTGAATTATAAATTTTATTTTTGCTCATTAATTTCTATTTTGTTAAATCATAACTCAAATTAATTAAATTGTAGATTTCCTCTTTAGGAAAAGGGCTATCCAAAACAATTGTAATCCAGTGTTTTTTATTCATGTGGTATGCAGGCAAAATCCCCTGCTGGCTTCTTAATAAGCTATTTAATTCTGGGTCACACTTTAAGTCTAATATCTGGGCACTTCCTTTTCCAGTTAAACCCAATTTAATTCTTGGTACATTCATAATTAGTCCGTACCATTTGCCGCTGCCCTCATGTCTAAGTACCGCATAATCTGGATATTTAAACCAAGGATAGTCTGGTTCTGTATCAAATTTTTCCTTTACATAATCCAAAATTTCTTCTCTTTCTATCATAAAAATGCCTCCCGAACTTAATATAATTGTATAATCAGCACACACGTATAACCACTCCATGGAACACTATAATCACTTTGTTATAATTAGCGTACTTATCTGCAACTTTTTTAACTCTACTTCTTAATGAATTTAAATCTTCCCATCGTCTTGTTTCTCAATTAGGCTAAATACCTTTATGGTTATTAAAATCTTTTGTTAATTCCAAGCATTCTTCAAATAGACTATATTGAAAGGTTAAATCAGGCATCCATGCAATTTAAAATAATCTCAAATTACGATTATTTGTATTACTTGAATATAAATTATACTCATTTTTTGAATCAGACAAATTAGAATTTATTGTATAGACATAACATACTGTTTTAATTCTTTTGGAGATGGATTTATAAAATATTCAGAATCTATAAAATTAATTAATTCTTTTGAAGAAGTCCATTTAAAATCAATGGTTTCACCTTCTTGGAGTACAATATTATTTTTATCAATATTGCAAGTACATAAAAATACTTTGTAGAATGCATTCATCTCTGCATTAATGCTACTATAAATCAACTTAAAATCTTCAGAGACAATCCCAGTTTCCTCAAGTAATTCTCTTTTTGCCGCTTCTAAAAAACTCTCACTTTTTAAAACGCACCCACTAGCACCCGCTTCCCATAAACCTGGGAATTTTGCTTTATTCCAATCTCTTTGCATTAATAGATAAGTTCCATCTTCATGATAAACAATAATTACAACTACTGCATGAAATAATCCTTCATCTATTTTTTCACCTCTAATTAAATCAATTCCCACTTTTATCTCATTTTCATTATATGCGTCCCATAATTCCATATCTCTATCCTTTCAAATTATAATTTGTAGGCTGGTTATTAAAATAATCTTCTCTAGTAATTAGCAATTTAATACTTTCATTAGCTTCATTAATTATATCAAACCCGGCTGCCTTATGTAGTGCAATAGCAGCTTCTCTTATAATTTCAAAATCATTATAAACTGCTGGTGCATTATACTCATTAAATATTACAAATCCACTCTATTTTTTATCTTATGAGCGGTAATAATTGTATAACTATATGCATTAACTGTTATTTCACAGTTATCTATATCTATATACCAGTTTTTGCCTCTTCGAACTATTATGGCATTGGAATCTAGTATTTTCTCGCTACACCATTTTACTACATCGTCCAACTCTAAAAAAAGATTCTTTTTAATTCGTCCTACTCCCAACTCTGTTGTGTGTAATTTATCTAAGTTTTGTATCAACTCACATTTATTATCATTCATTTTATCACCATTTTTTTCTTTCATAAAATAACTATCAATCAGTTATAATATATTTAATACATAATTAAATCCTGTTTTATCCTTATATTCATTTCTCATAATCCAGTCTCTCCTTTAAAATTACTATATAGTTTTTATCTTAATATACCACTGAGCCTTCGGTTGGAATTTTCATATTTATTTTATGTTCTTTGAAAATCTTAGAAACTGCAGTTACAGCAAAATAACCTACTTTATCCTCTCCATTTTCCAGCTTGTTTTCATGCCATTCATATCTGCACTCTTTTATAATATTAACTTCTTTATTCGTGAAAACTTCCGATAAAGTTTTATTTTTTTCTAGTGCTTCAATAGCTATTTCAATTAATCCATCATAGTCCAATAATTTAATAAGTTCATATTCTTTGTTTATATTTGCTCCAGAATACCCATACGTAATTTTCTCTTTATCTATACTTACTAATTTATAATAAACTTCTATTCCTCTGCTCATAAATTCACTCCATTTTATTAAATTATTTTGGTTAATGCTTAAACATCAATCAGTTGTTGAAGCTCCAATTACAATAACTATGTTGTATTTTAAATCTTATCCTAGTTCTATATATTCCGTAATCTCATTTATTTACTTTAAATATTTTTTTATCACTTTTACAAAGTACTTGAGCTACATTTCTACCACTTAACAGACATGTAGGTAGACCTCCACCTGGCATTGTCCAATGTCCTACCATGTAAAAGTTTTTTAGTCTTGGTAAGGTATTTTTAACTGGTGAAGGTGACAATAAATTATTCTTAATCATCCAGCCTTGCATACTCCCCTTCCAATTACCTGTGTACCTATTGAAAGTTGCTGGAGTTGCCACATCAATTACTTCAAGATTGTTCTTTATATTACCAAATTTATTATCAATTATATTTACTACTTCTTGTGCAATAGCATGTTTCATTTCTTTATATTTTAGGTAGTTATTCTTGCGAATATCAATCCAAAAATCAGCATTCTTTGTAGTTAATGTCACAGTAATCGTAGTTTTACCTTCTGGTGACATGGTTTTATCATAGTTATATATATGAGCCTCCATTCTACTATACTTAGATCCATCCTCAAGTTTTAATTCCTTATCTAATGGAAATCTTATCAGATGTGGAGTATCTTCAAACAATCTTGAAACACCTAGAGAGATTAATAGTGCTGATTCAAACACATCTAAGCTTTTTTCATTTTTTAATGAATTTATAGCACTATCAATATATTTACCTTCTAAAGCTTTAAAAATTGTGAAATTCCAATCAGCAGCTGAAATAACTATATCAGCATCAACTATCACATTATCCTCTGTTTGTATACCAACTGCAGCATCATTTTTAGTAATTATTTTACTGACACCAGTATTAAACTTTATATTACCTCCAAGTTTATAATAACGTTCTTCAAGGCATTTAGATAAAGTTAAAGAACCATTTATAGGATATCCAGCAGATCCAGAACTGAAATAAGCTAATTGAATTGCAATAAACAACACTGAATACTCTTCTCCTTCATAAAGTAATTCAAAAGCTTCTTTCAAAAACTTACTTTTAAACCTTTTTGCAAAAGTTATAGATGTAATTTTACTCCATTTTAATAAAACCTTCATTAAAGGGATGTACTTTATTAGCTTAATTTTATCAAAAACATTTCTTACTTCAGGTGCCTTTTCAATTAATGGAGGTATTTCATATTTTTGCACAAATTTTATTAAGTCAATAAATTCTTCGATTGGTAACTTATCTTCTGGAGATAAGTCAAGAAGATATTTTTCAAGTTCATCTACATTTGAATATAAGTTAAATACTTTATTACCATATTTATCTCTATTTTCTTTCACTTCAATACAAACTCTTACCGAGTGATTAACAAATTCCATTTCTTTAAGATTTAACAATTCCTGCCAAAGCTTATTAAATGCACTTCCCTTATCTGATCCAACCAGATAGTGTATACACCCATCAAAATTATAACCAGATCGTTTCCAACTAGTACAAAGTCCTCCTGAAATACTATGTTTTTCAAAAATTTCAGTTTCATATCCATTCATTTGCAGGTAGCATCCTACTGTCAGCCCTGCAAAACCTGCTCCAATGATTTTGACCTTTCTCATAGCATATATTCCTCCCACTAACTCTTTTTTACTCTTTTAGATTCAAAAAATATATAAGCGATTTTGCCAAAGTCTCGCATAATCCTAAAATATCTATATCCCTGTCATTCATAGAATTTATGGCTGAATCATTTAAAATACCATCCATAGCAGTTCCTATAAAGTCCATAAGATTTTTTGTTGGAATAATTGGGTTGAAATCTCCTTTTTCTATATGTTCCAAAATATATCCCGTAAATCTGCTTTGAATATAATTAAAGCTTTTTTTAAAATTCATATCATTTATTAAATGCTCTGTTTCTTTTATATTTTGTGCATGAAGAATCAGCAATTCGAAATACATTTTCCCACCTAATACATCTTGCAATAACATAATGTATTTTGCCATTATCCGAAAACCTTCCAAAATAAAAGATGCTGAATCTTCTTCAGAAGAAATCATTTCATCCATTTGCTTTTCCATAATTCCCACAGGAGTATTACGATTAGCTATTGCTACGTAAATTTCCTCTACACTAGAATAATATCGATAAATGGCACCCTGACTAAGCTTAGTTTCTTTTATAATATCCCTCATAGTCATTTGGTATAAAGGTTTCTCTCTTATAACCATAGCAGCACAATCTAATATAAAGTTCCGCCTGCTCTCCAAATACTCTTCTGTAACCTTTGGCATTATTCATATCCTCCTTGCGAAACAAGATTAAAATGACACACTGTCATTTTACACTCTTACCATTATTATTTTCATTTGTAAATATTTAAAGTGACACACTGTCATTTTATTTATACAATTCCAACTACACTGTATCTCAAAGATATTTGTTTTTTACATCTAGTTAATATTTCTATACAACTTTATTATGTATTTTTATTGCCGTCTTAAAGTTGAAAAAAGGAATACTCAAAGTTTTTATTACTTTAAGCATTCCTTTTAATTTTTGTTTATTACTTCAACATGTACTTATATCTTAATTTTATACACTCTAGAGTCTGCGTCGATTAAGAATATTATGCACTTAATATTGCTTTCATATTTTGATTAACTTTAATAGTTCATTATTTAAAATTTTAAATATTTAGATATCTAATACTATTTCCGTGATTTTTTATTATAAATTCTAAATCTTTGGGACAAATCCAAACAGTCGCTGTATTATCATTTGGATGAACTCCAATACGTTCAAATAATAAAATATCTTTATCAAAAACCACCTCTACCCTACAATCAGCATCATTTAAAATTCCAAATGGAGTTACAGAGCCTTTACTTAATTCCATATAATTTTTCAAGTCTTCTTCTGACGAAACCTAACGGTCTACAATTTAGTTCATTTCTAATTTCTTTCAAATTCACTTGCTTATTTTTTTGAAGAACTATCAAAAAATATCTTTTCTTTTTATCATCTCGAACAAATAAGTTTTTAACTACTTCATTATTACTGTCAATATTTAATTTATCCATTTCATCTATGGTATACACTGCTGGATGTTCAATAATATCATATTGAATATTCATACTTTCCATGGCATCAATTACTTTCTTACGAATATTATTCATTTGCTCCTTTCCTCCTACTTATAAAATATATCTCTTATGGTCTTCTTCTCATAAACGATGTTGAAAAGTTAAATCATTCATCCATTCAATTCAAAACAATCTCCAATTACGATTATTTGTATTACTTGAACATATATTATACTCATTTTTTGAATCAAACGAAATTGAAATTTGTCATGCTTCATGTAAGGCAATAACTAAGTAATATTTAAGCCCTATTATCATAATTGATTTCAAATTTAGAATTTTACAAAGTTGCAGTGCTAATTTATTTACATTCTGATATACATATATTTTTTTATCATCAAATTCCTTAACTGTAAGATTAAGATACTCAATATTTTCTCCTATAAAACCTGACCAAAAATGTTTGTCATCTAAGTATAAGTCAACTTTTTTTCCGATAAAAAATTCCTTATTAATATCTTCCATTTGGTATTTTCTTGATATTTCTAGCTTTTCAACTTTTTCAATTTCTACTTGTCTGATATAGTTTTTTCCTAAAGCTCCTATTTTATATTCATTCTTCTCTACTATCATATAATATACAAAATAGTTATCGTAGGAAGTCAAATAAGCATTCTTTCATCCACTCCATCATTCCAGCTTGTTAGTTCAACTGAACAAACTTTCCCAATGTAATTATCAAATAATTCATCTTGTATTACTTGATTAAAGTCATCCTCAGACTTAAATGAGTTCTTCCTTTCATTTTCCTCACAATTAATGCTTTCTGGTTTTATGCTCTGTCTATAAGAACTATTTTCTTTTATTAATTCATCTATAGAAATAGAAAACAATTCACTTAACATTACAATTTTATTTAAATCCGGAATAGCATCATTCAACTCCCATTTTGAAACAGATTGACGCGAAACATTAATTTTCTCCGCAAGCTGTTCTTGAGACATTCCTCTTGATTTTCTTAGTTGTTGTATTTTTTCTCCTAATGTCATATCATAAAAACTCCTTCTTTTTTCTCTTTATGATAGTATATTCTATAGTTGCACTCTACCAAATTAGCTTGGAAATTTAGCAACTCACAGTTGCATAGATCTAATCTATTTTTTCATCTTATGAGCGGTAATAATTGTATAACTATATGCATTAACTGTTATTTCACAGTTATCTATATCTATATACCAGTTTTTGCCTCTTCGAACTATTATGGCATTGCAATCTAGTATTTTGTCTCTACACCATTTTACAACATCGTCCAACTCTAAAAGAAGATTCTTTTTAATTTGTCCCACTCCAAACTCGGTTGTGTGTAATTTATCTAAGTTTTGTATCAACTCATATTTATTATCATTCATTTTTGTCACCATGTATTTTCTTTGATAAAATTACTATTTATATTCTATCAGTTATAATATATTTAATAAATATCAAATTATTAAATTTAATTTTACTTGCTCTTTCTATAATGCGAGTTTAATTGCAAGCGAAACTAACATAGTCCCTGCTACTTTATTAAAAATATTCTGAACTTTTGCTTCCTTAAACCAACTACGAATATATTTCAAAATGTAGACTAGAATTAAAAACCATAAAATTGCTTCTACTATAAGAATCACCCCTAATATAATTAACTGCAAATAGACATTTTTATCTGTATTAATAAATTGAGGCATTAGGGTCATATAAACAATAACTGTTTTAGGATTAAGGAAATCACTTAAAAACCCTTGAAAAAAATAAGCTTTATATTTATTTATAGATAACTTACTCCATTCATTATTATTTTCTGAATCATCAATTTCAATAGGGAAAGTACTTTTATTCCTAATAGACTTAATCCCAAGAAATACAAGATATGCTACCCCTAAATATTTAATTATATTAAATAATACTATAGATTGGGCAACAATTGCGGATAAACCAAGCACTGCTACTATTGTCCAAATTGAAAGAGCTAAAGCAATGCCTAATGTAGTAAACTGACCTGCTCTTGTTCCACTAGATACAGTATTTTTCGTTACCAATATAAAATCTACTCCTGGTACAATGACCATCATTAGAGATATTAGTATATACATAAATAAGTTTTCCATATGCAACCTCCTTAATATTCATATGCAATATATTGCATACCGAAATAATAGCATATTTATAATTAGAATTCAATATGTAATATATCGCATATTGAATTCTAATTATAAATAGCCTATACTAAAATAAATACAATAGAAAAAGAAAGGTGAATGATAATGCCTATACCAAGTGATTTTTTAACCCCGAGCCGATTATCTGCAAAGGAACGTGCATTTAATCAAATACAAGAATGGATTATTGATGGTACTCTTCAACCAAAAGAAAAACTCAATGATGGCGAGTTGGCACAAGCATTAGGAGTAAGTAGAACTCCTGTAAGAGAGGCTTTACAATTACTTAATGTACAAGGATTTGTGGAAATGCAGCCAGGAATAGCTACACAAGTTACGACTGTAAATAAAGATGATATATCAAAGATTTTACCTCCATTAGCAGTATTACAAGCCTTAGCTTCCGAACTAGCAACACCTGTTATTGATAATCAATCTATAGATTCGTTGCATGATATTAACATAGAATTCGCCAAAGCTATTACAGAAAGCGATTACTATTCCGCTTTGAAGCTAGATGAACAATTCCATAAAAGTATTGTTGATATAACACAAAATCCATATATCACCAACACAATCTCCATGCTTCAGGCTCATGTTCGCAGACTCTTTTTCCATAAGTCTATTATTCTTACAACTGATTCCGTTAAAGAACATGAAGCGATTTTACAAGCTTTTGAATGTAGAGATAAAGAAGCTGCTTCCAACATAGCTCGAAAAAATTGGTTGCGTCCTATTGATGTATATTATTCGAGCATAAAAGAAAATTAACCATGATTATCAACTTTCCTAAGCAATACGCCAGTTACGGGTATATCTAATCACTTAACTTGCTTTAAATTTATTTCTAAATTACAACTATATGCCATTTTACTTCATTCAAATATTATAGAACATGAGGATACTTTATTGGCAAAATATAAAAGACAATATATTGCATCTAAATAATTTTTCATGTAATATTTCCCCATACTTTATATTCACTAGATTATAAAAACACGCAACCTAAAAAAGTGATAAACTTTTAAGTTGCGTGTTTTTTGGTTTTAGTATCCATATTATAAATTTGGTACTTCTCTTATCGTCAAGAAATCATTTAAACAAAGCTCCTTGCAAATTGATCTCGCCATTTCGCTCACTTTATTATTTTCATTATTGCATGCATCTATAATCAAGTGTTTTATAACTTCCTATAAGTTATTACGCATATAACACAACACATCTACTTTCCATTTCCAAAGGTCCTCTGCTGATATGTAGAAAAACTTTGGCTGTCCCTTCTCCCGATAAAAATCTTCTTCCATCTTCAAAATATTCTCTGGCGTCAATGAAGAGGCTAACTCTTTAAGACCTGGGAATTCCTCTTCACCCTTCCACTTTCCTTTGTTCATAGGGCATGCATCCTGGCAAATGTCGCATCCATAAATACAGTTTCCAAATTTTTTGCTTAACGGATCCTGCGCCAAATCACCCCCGCCAAATGTTGTCAAGAATGAAACACATTCTGTTGGTGACATAGTATATGGCGCTGAAAGTGACTTTTGCAGGACATGATTTCACGCATCGATTACAAGATTTCGGACACTGCATAACATTATTTGTTTTCCTTAACTCCATTTCTCTATCAGTTACCCAAGCTTCAAGATGAACCCATGAACCAGACTCTGTATACAAAAAATTATTTCTACGAATAATACCAACTCCAGCCTGCAAAGCTGCCCAACGCATCCCAACCACTCCAAATTTTTGATCTGTTTCTACCTTTAAACCAAGCTCCAGCATATATTTTTCCAATACACGATTATTCTGATATTCTTTTGTATTTTCATCCACACGTATATCAAATAAATATGACTTAGCAATTCGCCCATTTAATATCTCTGGAACCTTGTATTTTCCATATGCTACTGTAAGCACTACCACAGATTTTGCCCATGGATATATTTCCTTAGGGTTAACCAAACGCTGCTGACTCTGATAAAACATCTTTGATTTTGGAATTTTTTCCGATACGTTCATTAAATTTTTCACCATATTCATCCATTAAACTAATCGGAATAATACCACATTTTTCATAGCCTAGTTCATAAGCCCTTTTTTGAATCATTTGCTCAATTGTATCCATATGAGTCACTCCTTTAATAAATTTAATCAACTGTAAGTAGTAAGTTATATTCATAATACTTTTTATATTAAATGTCACAAAAACAAGATTACAGCGTATTGGGGTTGATTTATGAATCTATACATCCCATAATATTTCTACCCTTGTCGTGTATATACACGTTAACTACTAAAAAAATTAAGGCACTAAAGCCTCAATTTTAGAAAGCAATGCTCTAAAAACATCTATATTATCCTTACCTAAATATTCTTCTAAAAAATTTTGTGCTTTTTCCCAAAGCTCTTCTGCTAATCTATATGCTTCAATTCCTTTAGCAGTCAATATTAACTGCCGATTTCTAGTACCTTCTATTGATATATCTGTCTACAAAGCCCCTTTCTTCCAAAGGTTTAAGATTTCTCACAAGAGTAGTTCTATCTAATCTGATATTTAGAGCTAAATCACTTACACTTACTAGGTCCTAATTTATCTATATGTTTAAGTAATGAAAACTGACCTATCTTCAAATTACTTGGTGCAAGAAATTCATCATAAACTTCAGTAATTGCTTGTGAAGATCTTCGCATATTAAGACAATTACAAGGAGATGATTTCTTATCATAAATATTTCTATCCATATTATCACCCTATTTTTTTTAGTGTATTTACACTATTAAAGATTACCTCTTAAATTCTTTTTTGTCAATATATTTGCATATCCTTGTCAAAGCAATTATTATATACAAATCTTTATATTCATAGATTTTATAACACTATATCAGAAGGAGGTTTTTTGAGGGAATATTCAATTAATGATGTATCAAATATGTTTGGTATTTCCATATATACAATACCCTTTTATGATAAAGAAGGTCTTTTTTAGTTTTTTCTGAATAATAAAAATCTGCATTACAATTAAGGCAATCCATTACTGGCATCCCTTCCTTGTTACATACTTGTTCTAAACAGTATTCTACATCACAATATTCATCTATATCAGCAAACTTATCTAAGATGTCCGAAGGAGCGAATTCACTGTGATTATATTTATAGCTATGATATTTGTAAAATCTTTCTATGTAGTTAATGTAAAACTTATAAAATATAATCCATAATTACGTAATATATTGAAATTAGTTCTATATAGTACTATAATTTTAATATAGTACTATATAAAACTAATTTTTAATCCGGAGGTAAAAATGGATATTATAAAAGGAGCTTCTATTTTATTATCTGCATCAATAGATACATTATTAGATAGAATTCTATCAAAAAAACACAGAGAATCAGATGTTGATACTTTAACAGCAGCACAAGCAAGAATTTTATTCTTACTTTGGAGAAGAGATGAAATATCTATACAAGAAGTCTCAAGAATTACTCATCTTCAAAAGTCAACCTTAACAAGTACATTAGCTAAACTAGAAAAAGCAGGTCATATTAAGTTAATACCATGTGAAACTGATAAACGAAAAACACTAGTTAAGGTAATAAATAGAAATGAAGACCTAGTAGCTTTAAACAAAAAAATTATAGATGAAGCTGGAGAGATTTTTTATAAGGGCTTTAGTGATGATGAAATAGCATTATATGAAAGTTTCTTAAAAAGAACTCTAGATAACTTAATAGAATTTCAAAATGAAAATAAGTAAGTTACAACTGATATGTTTAGATTACATAAAATCATTATTTTTTGTAATCGCATAAATTATGAGGAGAATAATATGAATAAAAAAATTAAAATTATGTCCATGTCACTTTTATTAACATCAACTTTTGCATTACCTTTAACTGGATGTTCAACAAATGAAATCGCATCAGCAGCTACAACTTCTTCAACTACAGATCAAACTAATATGGCACCTACATATAAAGATGTAGTTTTTGCTAATGTAACATAATGATAATGGAGATAAAAAAGATTTAAAAATGAATATCTTTAAACCACAAGGTGCAACTGAAGCAACTCCTGTTCTTGTATATATACATGGTGGAGGATGGGCTATGGGTGACTATCAAGGTGATGATGCTCCTAAAGATGCAAATGCTTCAAAAACACCTGCACAAAATCAAACTGCACCTCCAACAGGTAAACCTACTGATCAAATGTCTGGTGATAATACATCAGCATATAAAATTTTTAAAAGTATATTAAATAATGGAATTGCTTTTGTATCTATAGATTACCGTTTAAATTCAGAAGCTGCCTTTCCAGCGCAAATCTATGATGTTAAAGGTGCTATTAGATACCTACGTGCACATGCTAAAGAATATGGTATTAATCCAGATAAAATAGCAGTATGCAGGAACTTCTGCTGGTGCACATTTAGCTGCAGAACTTGCTACTACTGGTGATGTAAAAGAACTTGAAGGTGATGAAGGAGGTAATCTTGATTATTCAAGCAAAGTAATGGCTTGTGTTGATTTTTATGGTCCAACAGATTTACTAACAATGGCACCTGAGATGGATCCATCTCTTCAATCTCACGCAGATGCAGTAGTAACACATGATTCTCCAGACGCAAATGAATCTAAACTTCTTGGATTCAGTAAAGAAGGACAAGGTGTAGGTGTTCTTAGAGACATTAGAGATAAAAATGAAACTAATTCTCCTTACTGGGATAAAGTAAAATTAGCTGAACTTGCTAGTCCTATAAATAATGTAACTTCAGACGATCCACCAATGTTTATAGCACATGGAGGACATGATACTTTAGTTCCAATTCAACAAAGTTTAAGACTTAGAGATGCTCTTATAAAAGCAGGTGTTGAAAATATTTTTATGTCTAACTCTAAAGGTCCTCATGGATATCAAGGTGAAGATGTAAATAATGCTGCTTTAACTTGGGTAGCAAATAAATTGCTTGCTAAGTAATAAGTAATAAATTTCTAAACAAATAAACCGCATATAGATATTATTCACATAAATAAAACCTCTTTACACTTTTGATGGGAAATACGAAATGTAAAGAGGTTTTATTGATCAATTTAAAAATATATATTGCTAAATAATTATACTCTAAATATTGAAGTATTCTTTTCTAAAGCCTTTGCCATATTAAGTAATTTCTTAGCTGCAACAGCCATTTCATTTGTTATAGCAGATTGTTCTTCTTGGTAGATGCTGTAACTTCTTCTGAAAGTGATGATATTTCTTCTGAGTTAGAGGCTATATTCTCTACAGTAGATATTATTTTATCTTTGCCTTTCATGGTTTTTTGAAGCACTTCATTAACTTCATTTATTTTTACTGGTATATCATTTACTTTGGTGATAATTTCCTTAAAAGCACCTACTGACTTATTTTCTAGCCAATGTCACTGTGGGATTTCTATATTCACATGGCACATTGGTTTGGCACAAACTGCACTGCGAAGCTCCAAATTTTTTTTCAGTAACCACATATACATGATGATAACACTTCCATTTGTTATGCCCTTTTTTACTAAGAGCATTGACAGGACATCTTTTAATGCAAGCTCCACAAGTTCCATTATTATAATATAGACAATTTCCCAAATGATTTTTTGCTTCTCTGACATCCGGTTCAAGTTTTAACTCAGTAATGACAGATACTAATCTCATTGCCATACCTTTTTCTGTTATAAACCCTTCATTTAAACTAAAAGTTCCAAGTCCCGCGGCATAAGCAACATGACGCTCCGACCAATTGGAAATTGGTCCTTTAACTTTAATGATCTTTTTAAACCATTTAGCATCGCTAGGAGCCACTGTCTTATATCCCATCTCCGTTAATATATCAGTTAAATATTGAGAAACATTCTTTAAATCAAAGGAAGATGAAGCAATTAATTCCTTTGATGCCCATTCTTTCTGTCCTCTGTTACCTTTCCTAATTTTTTCGTTTATAGGCAAAACAACACTTATTACAGTTCCGTCATTATAGCTATTTTTCCCAAATTCCTTCTCATATGCTTCCCTTGGCGTAAAATGTTTCTTACCAATAATACTTTTATATTCCTTAAATAATGGATCCTCAGCAGATGCAAATTTAATTATTGGTTCATCATAAATACGATCATTAGTTTCAGAATTCCAATTTTCTTTGTTTTCTAATAAATACTTTTTAACTTTATTTCTTATTAACTCTTTCATTTTAACTTCCATTAATCTTATACTTTAAAGTATCAATATAAACTAATTAATTATTGTATATTTTCAAGTTTATCGTGTATATACACGATAATCTTGAAAAATTAAGGCACTAATGCCTCAATTTTAGAAAGTATTGCTGTTAAGGTAGTTATATTATCTATCCCTAAATATTCTCCAAAAAAATTTTGTGCTTTTTACCAAAGCTGCTCTGCAATCTACAGACTTCAATTCCATTATCTGCTTTCTCTTTATCACCTTTTTAGTTTTAGTGTATCTACACTATTTATACTATCTCTTGAATGCCTTTTTGTCAATATATCTTCTTCTGTATTCTATAGCAAATTCATGAACATTTCACATTCACAATCTCAAAATTTGAATTTTAAATAGTTTTGTTATTTTCTTTGTTAAAAAAACAAACTTCACGATCTACCAAATTACTTTCTTACCATCCTTGCTTTCCTTTTCGGAAATTTCAATAACATTACTATATTTCTAAATGCATATGCAGATACCACTATGCCTGTTATATAGAACCATGGTTGATTAAAATATGCAAAAGTCGTAGTCCACATACCATATCCTGATGGTAAGAAAGTGTTGACTGTACCTATAAATATAACAATTGCAAGTCCAATAGAACTTCCTTTTCTACTTTTTCTTTCATTCCATAGATAACCTGGCCCAACTGCCATAACAATATTTGTAAATGCAAACCATTTAAACATAACTTCATCATTCATAAATACTCTAAACAAATTCACTATTACAAACATTAGAGCTATTTGTCCAATTATCCTTGATAGCGCTTGTCCAACTGTAACAGGCGAATTATAGAACTTCCCCCATGA
>CAVQPC010000086.1:0-24542 GCA_963714585.1 uncultured Methylomirabilota bacterium | reverse complement strand
TGTGGAAGGGGGCTTTCGGCGAGGGTGGTCAGGCCAGCCTGCCGATCAATGCGAGCCGGGGCCTCCGGAGAGATCAGGGACGGCCAGCTTCACCGCCTGCTCTCCCGCCACAGCAGCACCGCCAGTGCGCCGGTTACCACGCAAGCCACGGCGCTGAGCCAGAGCGGAATGGCCACGCCCCCGGCTATCACCTCGACCCGCAGCACCAAGCGGAGGAGCTGGGCGAGGGCCACCAGCGCGAGAAAGATCGTAGCGAGGCACGCTACAGGCTTCATGGCTTCATCCAGTATTTGTTCCTGCGGAGACTCACGGTGTAGGCTGCCAGTAACGCCCCCACAGAGACCCTCCGGCCAGGCTACGGTTTCCGCTCCCGATCCTGGCCGGCAGGGTAGTCGGCGCCCAGGCTCGTGCTCCTCCAGGCGTCGAGCTCCTCCAGCGTGTCCGTGAGCTGCTTGCGCACGATCTCGAACCCGAAGGCGCCGAGCACGAGGTGCCGTGGCGGTTGCGCCGCCTGCACCGCCGCGATGATGGCTGCGGCCGCCCGCACCGGGTCCCCGGGCTGGCTTCCGCTCCGGGCGACCAGCGCCCGCAGCCGGGCATTCACCGTGGCCTCGTAGTCGGCGAACCGGCTCGGCGTCTGCTGGATCGACCGCCCGGCGAAGTCCGTGCGGAACGGGCCGGGCTCGACAGAGAGCACCCGGATCCCGAGCGGGCCCACCTCTTTCGTCAGGGCGTCCGACAGGCCCTCCACGGCGTGCTTCGTGGCGGCATAGTAACCCGAGCCCGGGAAGCCGACGAACCCCCCGACCGACGAGATGTTGACGATTGTCCCATGCCGGCGCTCGCGCATCTTCGGGAGCACCGCGCGGATCAGCGCAGCGAGCCCGAAGAGATTGGTCTCGAACAGGGTGCGGATCGCCCGGTCGTCTCCCTCTTCGACCGAGGTCTGGTAGCCATACCCGGCGTTGTTCACGAGAACGTCGATGGCCCCGAATCGGGCCTCCGCCGCCCGGACGGCCTCGATGATCTGCGCGGGCTGGGTGACGTCGAGCGCGAGGGCGAGACCGCACTTGCCATGCTCAGCCACGAGCCGGGCGACCCGGCTCGGGTCGCGCGCCGTCACCACCGCGCGCCCCCCGCCCTCGAGCACGAGTGTCGCCAGCGCCTGCCCGAAGCCACTCGAACAGCCGGTGACGAACCAAACGGGATCGTGAGCTGCTGCCATCGGGATCTCTCCTCTTGGATGCGCCGCTCACAGGCCCCGAGGCTCAACAGCTGAGCGGCAGATTGGGAACAAGACTTATGGATGCGGAATCATCCATCCTGCTTGGGTGCACGCTGCTCTGGCCGCCTCCTCCAGCGGCAGAGCAGGGTCCCAGAGGTTGGCGACCAGCCGCGCACCGGTCACGGTGTCGGCCGCGGGCGAGACCAGCCACAGGAGGGGGGGAACCATGATCGCCGGATCGAGCAGGCGCCGGCGGACCTCAGGCACGAGGTCGTCCGGCACCATGCCCGTGGCGCTCGCGCCGCCCGGCAGCAAGGCGTTCACCGTCACCCCGGTGCCCGCCAGATCCTGCGCCCCGACGATGGTCGCGGATTCAAGGGCGGCCTTCGAGGGCCCGTAGGGCGAGAAGCCGGCCCGGCGCATGGTCTGGTGATTCATCGAGATGTTGATGATGCGGCCCCGACGCTGCGCGAGCATACGGGGAACCACTGCCCGGGCCATCAGGAACGGCCCCGTGACGTTGGTGTCGATGATCATCCGCCACACCGCCGGGTCGGTCTCCCAGAACTTGGTCGGCGTGTCGAAGAAGCGCTCGCTGACGAAGCGCATGCCCCGCCCCGCGTTGTTCACCAGGATGTGAACTCCTCCGAACGCCCGCAGGGTCTCGTCCACCAGGCGCGCGCAGTCCGCCTCGCTGGTCACATCGGCCCGCACCGCGCGGACGCGTCCGCCAGCAGGATCGGCGGCGGCCTCTGCCGCCACCGCCTCGAGTTCCCGGCTGCCCCGGGCCGCGGTGATCATCACGTTCGCCCCTGCCCGGGCCAAGCCGAGCGCCATCGCCCGCCCGAGGCCCCGGCCGCCCCCCGTGACCATAGCCGTCCTGCCTGCCAGATCGCCGACCCTCACCATGCTGCCCCCCTCCCTCCGGCTCGCCCCTTCCTTCCCCTGCCGACTCCTGCGGGTCGGCCCATGTTACCAGCAGAGGCTCGGGAAAAGCCACCTCGCTACGCAGACTCGCCTTGGCGAAGCAGGCGGCAGGTGCCCCGGCATCCATCGCCAGCCGCTGGCCGTTGTGCCTTTCGCGCTAGATAAGGGGATACTCGGGGACGCCCCGTTGAGCGGCCGCGGGTGTCCAGCCACTCATCAACTGGTCCCTCCCCGCGTAAGTCGTCCCTCTGCTTCGCGGCCGAAGCACCTCGCGTGCAAGTTTCCAAGAACAGCGGGGGCAGGCCGGACGCTTCCGTGGATCAGGTCCGCCTCCCGCTCTCACGTTTTGAAGATCCTCCTTGCGAAGCGCACGCCGATCGTCGTATGCTCCCCCGAGAAACCGAGGGCCCAGCATGTCCCAGCCGACCGGACAACCCCGATTGACCCGATACCCGATTCAGCTCCCGCTCCTGTACTGGCGGAAGGCGGCCTCCCGCACCAGGGCCGGGGCGGGCTGGACGCGGGAACTCAGCGCGGAGGGCGCCACCGTGGACTTGCCGGAGCGCCTCCCTGCGCAGACGCTGCTCCGTGTCCGCATCCAGACCGACCGCGGCCCGATCGAAGCCGAGGCCCAGGTGGTCTGGCTGGCGGACTCTGCCCCTGCGGGCGCCGAAAACCTGCCACGGCGTGGTCTTCACACAACTGGCCTCCGAACACCTCCGGGCCCTCCAAGATCTGCTCCTGCCGTTCTCCATGGTGGCGCACGCCGGGATGCGCATGGCCGTGGATCTCGCCGTCGTCTGCAAGCCGCAAGAGCCAGGAGGGCTCCCGCTGCGCGGCCGGGTGGGCGAACTGAGCCGGGGAGGGCTGCAGCTTCGCCTCCCCCAACCTCTCCCCCCCGGCACAGGGATCGAGATCACCCTCCACACTGGGAATGGGCCGCTCACGCTGGAGGGGGCCATCGTGTGGGTGCAGCAACCTGAGCAACGGAAAGCAGGCGCCTTGATCGATCACGGGGCGCGGTTTACGTCGTCCACCTGGTCCGTCTCTTTGGCGCTCGGGTTCCTGCTGGGCGCATCCCCCTGAGGGGAGCGACCCGTTTCGACCACCGCCCTCCTCCGCGGGCAAGATCGTCCGGGTGTCTCCGCCCGGTGGTCTCTGGCAGCCACGCGCACCCGGACACGTCCCCTCGCCGGAGCCCCCCGTGCCGAGGGTAGCACCGGCGGCCTCGCGTCACGGGCAGGTCGCGAAATGCACCGAGCCTCCTGGGCTCCTTCCGACCGTGTTCTCGGAGCACCAGAAATGTTGAGCGCGTCGCTCGCGCCCGGACGGCAGACCGGATGGTCTCGCGACTAGTCGGAGAATCCCGGCATCGGGGTGTCAAACCGGATCAGATGGTCGAAAATGGGAGGACCTGCGGGAACCCTCGCGGAGGGGCGCACTCGAACGATGCGGCCATGGCATGAGTATTCCTCCTCACCTCGGGCGAACCGAACGACCACCCGCCGCCCCTCCGGGAGTCGCTCGTCAAACACGCCCATCAGCCCCATGCCATTGAGCCGTGACACTTCGCCACGGAGGATACGGGTGGTTTCCCCACCGGACGCCTCCAGCAGGCATTCCACCGTCATGCCGGCGTAGGGATGGCGATACTTCGATATCTTTGCAGTTGGCGGCGGGCTGGCGACGGTGGGGGAGCTTTCGGCGTGGCGATCGGCGCGGGTTGCGGGCGCGTCTCAGCCTGCCGGGGCTCTGGCGCCGTCAGCCGTGATTCCGCCGCCGCCACTTCCTCGCGCACTGCGGCCTGATCCTGGCTGGCCCGCGCGGCTGCTTCGCGCATCCGGGCCAGCTCCCCCTCGAATTCCGTGATGCGCGCCGCGTGCCGCTGCGCGGCGCTCTCCTTCTCCCGTTCCAGTCCTCGGACAACTTCCTGAAGGTGCTGCTTCTCTCGGCTGGCCTCTGCTGCAGCGCGCTGGTGCTCCTGCAGCTCCCGCACCCGGGCCTCCAGAGAGGCCTGGCCCTGCGCCAGTTCTTGCCGGAGCCTGTCCAGCTCTTGGTCCCGCTTCTCCAACTCGGCCTGGAGCCGATCGCGCTCCGTGGTGAGGGAGTGCAACTGGAGTTCCGCGGGCCTCGCAACCGCCAAGAGCGGTTGTGAGGGCTCGGCCCCCTCGCGCCGCGACGCCCCAGGAAGGTCCACGGGAGCGGCCCCCATCGGAGGCCGTGGCCCCGGCAGGTGTTGGACTGTCGACGGCCGACCCTGCCCCAACTGTCGCTCGAGGCTCCGGACGATCTCCCGGAGCTCCTCGGCCTGTCGCTTGGCATCTTCACAAGCGACATTGAGCGCCTGGATTTCCTGGGCGCGGGCCTCCACTGCGGTCCGGCCCTGGGTCAACTCCTGTCGGAGGGCCTCGCACTCGGCAGTACGGGTGCCGATCTGGGCTTCGAGGCCCGCCCGCTCTTCCTGGAGAGCGCGCCGCTCGCTCTGGAGGATGGCGAGTCGATGGCGCAACTCCTCGAGCTCCTGCCCTCGGCGACGGAATCCTTCGCTCAGGGAGTCGAGGATGGTGACGAGGCCCTTGGTGTAGCCGATGGCATCCCCGAGGATCTTGTCATGCCATGGCGCCTCCGCCAGCGGGGCCTGCGGTTCCTTGTCGGTTGCGTCCGATTCGAGCACCGGCCTCTCCCCTGTCGCGCCGTACGCCAGGGCCCCTGAGGAATCCAGAGCGGTCTCGGTAAGGCATCCCGCACCGCGGGACACTGACTCGCCTCCGAGAAACCAGAGCAACAGACCAGATGGTCTGCACCGATCAGGCCAGATCTTAGCAATGGTTTCCGGGTTTTCAAGGGAAATCTGCTCAAGGGGGGCCCTCACCGTCGAAATGAGCGCGGGATCCTCTTTGATGGTCCTCGTGGACCCGATGGGCAATGGCGACACGGGTCATTTCGCTCCCATATCGGACAAGCGAACGACGGATGGAGTTCTTGCGGACCACAGCCGGTGAGGGGGTAATACAGAAACGGCCGGGTCCCCTGTCTCACCCATCCGGGGCTCGGATCGAAGGCGATCAAAGAATCCGATTGAACCAGAGAAGCGACAGGAGCGCGGAAAGCAGGACCAGAGCCGCCGCTGCCGCGGAGAAGAGCGCGGTGATCTCGGTCTGCCGCTTCTCGAACACCAGTCGCGCACTCAGGTTCCGGTAGATCTTCTTCAGGTCCGTCGCGGTGCCCGCCCGGGAATACTCGCCGCGGGTCAAATCCGCGATCGCCTTGAGGGTGTCCTCGTCGAGGCGCGCGTGGAAGGACCAGCCCTCGAAGCCGATCACCGCGCCCTTCGGCGTGCCGACGCCGACGGTGAAGATGCGCACGCCGCGGTCGGCGGCCATCCTGGCGGCCTCGAGGGAATCGGGCCCGGTCGTCCGCTGGCCGTCCGTCAGCAGGACGATGGCGGCCGAGGCGTACGAGCCGGGCGGGACGCGCGTGAACTCTTTCTTCTCCGGCGTGCGCCCCGGGTCGAGCGGGAGCGAGCGTAGCGCGTTACGCCCGTAGATCGAATCGCTCACGTCGATGCCGGCGTCGGGGAAGATGGTGGCGAGCGAGAGGATGATCCCGCTGCCGATGGCAGTGCCGCGCTGGGGCTGGAACCTGTCGATGGCCGCCAGGATGTCCTCGCGATTGTGCGTGGGCGGCTGCACGACCGCGGCCGTTCCCGCGAAAGACACCACGCCGACGCGCACACTGTGCGGCAGGTCGGCCACGAACGCCTTGGCCGCCTGCTGCGCCGCCACCAGCCGGTTCGGCTCCACGTCCGTGGCTCGCATGCTGCCCGACACGTCCATGGCCAGAA
Source organism: uncultured Methylomirabilota bacterium (assembly GCA_963714585.1). GTDB lineage: Bacteria > Methylomirabilota > Methylomirabilia > Methylomirabilales > 2-02-FULL-66-22 > 2-02-FULL-66-22. The sequence goes on along the minus strand of CAVQPC010000086.1, from coordinate 18,546 downwards.
TGATGGTCTGCTGCTGCGTGGGGAGGGTGACGATCGCGGCCGGACGGGCTACCGCGGCGATCAGCGTGGTGAGCCCCAGCAGGAAGAGGAGCGGCGGCACGTGGCGCCGGAACCGTTGGCCCGCGCCCATTGCCTCCTTCAGCAGGCTCAGGCTCGCGTACCGTAGCGCCGCCTTCTTCTTCCGCCGGAGCAGCAGAACGTAGAGGGCAACGAGCGCCGGCACCACCATCAGCAGCCAGAGCGTGTCGGGCCACAGGAACGTCATGACGGGCTTCGCTCCAGGTGCGTGGGCAGCGTCCCGCCGCCCGCCAGTTGGCTGCGCCGCTTGCGCAGGTCGGCAAACCTCAGGATCGTGTCCACGAGGTCATCCTCCGTGGACAGCTCCAGCGCGTCCACGCCCGCGTCGCGGAACGCCGCGCGCAGCGCCTTCTCGCGCCGCTCGGCCGCCGCGGCGAAGCGCTGCCTGAACGCGCGGTCGTGGGTGTCGACGAACACCTGCTCGCCCGTCTCGGCGTCCTGGACGACCAGCAGTCCGAGATCGGGCAGGTCCATCTCCAGCGGGTCGTACAGCCGCACCGCCAGGATCTCGTGCCGCTCCGCGAGGTGGGCGAGCGGCTGCGACCAGCCGGGCGCGCTGATGAAATCCGAGACGACGAACACCAGCGACCGTCTCGGGATGACCTGAAAGGCGGCCCGCAGGAAATCGCGCAGATTCGTGGCCCCCGAGCGGGAGCGCTCGGGCCGGGAAAGCATCCGGTGGAGCAGGTGCAGCACGTGGCGCCGCCCGGCTCGCGCCGGGATGACCGTGTCGAGGCTGTCGCCGTAGAACAGCGCCCCTACGCGGTTGCCGTGGCGGGTGAGGAGCCGCGCCAAGACCGTGACGAACTCGGTCGAGACCGACCGCTTCTTCATCTCCCGGGAGCCGAAGTCCATGGATGGGCTCAGGTCCAGCAGGAACCACCCGGTGATTTCGCGATCCTCGTTGAAGACCCGCACGTAGGGCGTCTGGAGGCGTGCGGTGACGTTCCAGTCGATGTGTCGGACGTCGTCGTGATACTGGTACTCGCGCAGATCGGCGAGATCCAGGCCGAAGCCGCGGAACAGCGTCCGGTAGTCGCCATGCACCGCCCCGTCGAGGCGACGGATCACCGTCCACTCGAGCTGGCGGAGGATGCGCTCAGGATCCCGCAGCGACTCTGACATGGGCTTCGAGCGGCTTCTCGGGCGCGGGGATGCGCTGCATGATCCGGCGGATCAGCTCGTCGGCGGTCATCCCCTCGGCAAGCGCCTCGTAGGTGAGGACGAGGCGGTGCCGGAAGACATCGGGCACGAGGTCCGTCACATCTTCGGGCAGGGCGTAGGTGCGTCCGCGCAGACAGGCGAGCGCCCGTGCGCCCTCGATGAGATGGATGGGCGCGCGGGGGCTCGCGCCGAAGGAGAGGTACTTCGCAAGCTCCGCCAGGCCATAGCGCTCCGGGTTGCGCGTCGCTGCGGCGAGCCGCACCGCGTACTGCATGAGCGACGGCTCGACGTACACGCTGCGGCACTCGCGCTGCAGCGCGCTGAGCTGCTCGGTCGTCGCCACGGCGGCGACGCCGGGCTCGGCGACGCCCGTGACCCGGTCGACGATGACGAACTCCTCTTCCTCGCTCGGGTAGCCCACCAGGACCTTCATCATGAAGCGGTCCACCTGCGCCTCGGGCAGCGGGTACGTGCCCTCGGTCTCGATGGGGTTCTGCGTCGCCATCACGAGGAACGGCTCCGGGACCTTGTGGGTCTGCCCGGCGATCGTGACCTGGCGCTCCTGCATCACCTCGAGCAGCGCGCTCTGGACCTTGGCCGGCGCGCGGTTGATCTCGTCGGCGAGCAAGAGGTTGGTGAAGACGGGGCCGAGCGAGGTGGCGAAGTCGCCGGTCTTCTGGTTGTAGATGCGGGTCCCCACGATGTCCGCGGGGACGAGGTCCGGCGTGAACTGAATCCGCTTGAACGAGCCGCGAATGGTTCGGGCGAGCGTCTTGACGGTCAAGGTCTTGGCGAGCCCCGGCACGCCCTCCACAAGCAGGTGCTCCTGCGCCATGGTGGCCACGAGCACGCGCTCGAGAAAGTGATCCTGGCCGACGACGACCTTCTTCACCTCGTAGAGGATGCGCTCCATGAGGGGGGAGACCGCGCCGCGCTCTGCTTCGACGGTGTCCATGCGTCCTTTCCGGTGCCGATGCCCTGCTAGAACGGGTGGATTCCCACGGCGGATGCCGCATTCTCGATGGGCACCGCGAAGCCGATGCCGACGAACACGCGCTGCTCGGTCGGGTTCAGGATCGCGGTGACGATGCCGACCACCGCGCCGTCGGTGGTCACCAGCGGCCCGCCGGAGCTGCCGGGATTGGCCGCCGCGTCGAACTGGATGAGGTTCGTCAGCAACTGCTTCCCTTCTGGCGACTGGAACGTGCGCCGCAGGCCGGATACCACCCCGGCCGACGCCGACGGCCCGATGCCGAAGGGGAAGCCCACGGCAATCACCTCGTCGCCCGGCACGAGGTCCGCGGTGGAGCGCAGGGTGGCCGGGACGAGATCGTCCGGAATCGTCGCCGCCTGGAGCACCGCAAGATCGTTCTCCGGCTGCAGGGCGACGACCGTGGCGTCGGACTCGAGCCCGTCGGCGAACACCACCTTCACCCGCCTGGCGCCGGCGACGACGTGCAGGTTGGTGAGGATGATCCCCTTGTCGACGATGACGACCCCGCTGCCGACGGAGGTTTCACTGTCTTCATCCTTCTGGCTGCCGGGGTGTCCGAACCCGCGCACGCGCACGACAGAGGGTCGAATCACCTCGTACGCCCGCGCCGCGGCCGACGGCAGGGGCGCGGTCTCCAGCGTGTGCAGCACCGCGGCGTCGATGTCTCGCTGGCTGATCTGGCGCGGCGGCGGCTGCATCGCCGCATGGAGCGATACGAGGAGCAGGACGACGAGCCCGCCGGCTGCGACCCAGCAGCGGTCGCTGATGGCGCTGGAAACGCTTCGGCCCCGAACGAGTGGATTCGCCGACTCTCCGCTTGAGCGGGAGAGCTACCGCCTGGCTGGCCGGCGCTGTCGGGGGGTGGAGCGACGGGCTCGCCCGAGCGGCTCGTCGGGGATGGCCGACCGACCGGCCGCGGCCGGCTGGAGCTGCTGTAGAGCGCTTCCCTTCTCATGTGATGCCCATTCAGCTCACCCGCCGCCGCACACGCGGGTCATCTGCGGAGGAGTGTCCGGCTGGAAGAGTTGCGCCGAATCGCTGCCAAGCAACATGCCCGACACGCTCGACGCCGGGCCCCGTGAACGGTAGCGTGGGGCTGAGGCGGCCCGTCGGCGCCATCGCGGCGATGCCCGTTTCCCTGGAATGATCCTTTCCTTCCGGGTTGAGGGGCATGCCGCGGGTCCACGCGGCGTGAGCGCAATCCGTCCGCACCGACATCGTCCGCCGAATGGTCGATCCCGTCGGGCGTGGCTCCGGATTGGTGGGGGTGGGGTGATAGGATTTTGCTTTTCGGGGGCGCGCGACGATCCGGCCGCGAGCCCCCCGGGACCACATCGGTTGACGACCTCGGGTGATCAGGGCCCCTGGCTCGTGTCCTCGCTGAACGCGAGTATCGGGCGCTGCGCCGGCGGCTGTCAAGGGGAAACATGGACGCCCGTAAATCTCACGCCAGCCGAGAGCCGGGACGAGCCGGTGGACGGCAGAGGCGATGAAGGCACGGGCACGTCAGTCTCTGCCCCGGTCCTGCCTCCGTGCCGGACCCGACCGCGCCGCCGTCAAGGGCCGAGCGCGCGGAGGGGGGTTGATGAAACGGCGATCACCGTTCGGAGGTTGACCTGGCGGCCGCGGGCCGAGGCGGCGGGACCATGCTTACCCACTGTCCAGGAAAGCGGGAGGGATACGCTATCTTGAGAAATTTAGTGAAAGACATATTTTATTCCAAGACCGACAGCATTCGACGCATCCATGGTCTTACTGATTAGACCACCCATGCCGGAGCGGTGATGAAGCCGCGCAACGACAGACCATTTTGGCCACTGGGGCAAGGAGGCAGCAACCTCAAGCATTACATAGCCATTTAGCCTAGAGGGGTGGGCGGTTCCAATCGCTTCTAAGGAAGGGGTCCCAAGCGCGTATGACAGACCCGTTCCTACTGCGATACTTGTACGGAGATACTCATTCCAAGGGAAGTACCGCCAGCGAATCACCGGCAAGGCGTTTACCTCCCAGTTGTTCTGACCGCCGCCAAGGTGCTTCCCGACTTGACCCTCTGCTTCGATATCCACAAACTCCCTGAAGGAGAACGCCCTCCATGACACAGCCAAAACGGCCAGATATGAATCAAAGTAATGCGCCTTGAAAGTTAGCGTGTCACCAAGGGAATAAGCGTTCAGTCTTGCTCCATAGAGTGTTAACGCCCAATCGCCCTCTGCATGTGCTGACGGAGAGAAATACAAGCATGAAATAAGAACCCAGATAAATAAGAATAAGGCCCGTGTATTCTTTAGGCTATTATCTACTGTTGTCTTTGCTTGATGTCTCATGGTCACCTTTCACGGGATCACGCGATGCGGAGGCGCTGCCTGCGCGGAACGTGTCAAGGTGATGGGAATTTGCTCTTGGGGGCCGCGCGCCGATCAAGGCGTCGGCCGCGCCGGTGCCTTGCCCGACCACCCCAGGCCGGCTTCCCCCGCGCCGTACCGGGCCCTTGGATCGGGCCGGAGTATCCGGCGCGCCGGTCCGGCGTGTCAAGGGGAAACATGGACGTCCGTAAGTCTCACGCCAGCCGAGAGCCGGGACGAACCGGTGGACGGCAGAGGCGATGAAGGCACGGGCGCGTCATCCTCTGCCCCGGTCCTGCCTCCGTGCCGGAGCCGACCGCGCCGCCGTCAAGGGCCGAGCGCGCGGAGGGGGGTTGATGAAACGGAGATCACCGTTCGGAGGCTGACCTGGACACCGGGACCAATGACGGCTCCGTCGGGAAGCCTCTCGGGCCGCGAGCGATTCCCCGTTGCTCGACCATGGGTCCGCTCCCCCGGCACCATAATTGTGCAAAGCAACCCACCGGAGCTGACATCGGAAAACCATCCCTCAAACCTTTATCGCAGCGAAGCCATACGTGAGGGGCCACCGGCACCCGTACCCGTGTGCCGTAATCGTCTGCTTGCAGCAGCTTCAAGAGAAACGTTCCTCCATTCAAACCGCCCTCTGTGCCAATATGAATGAGACACTCCCCCCTTCGAAGTTTGGTCCTTCCGGCTTGAGTGTGGGTAGCCCCAACATCCTGGGGGAAGGGCGTGGTCGAACGCGGGAGGGACAAATCCTATCGTTCGGGACTTACGGGGTGATGAGTTCCAGAGCGGTCTGGCCGCCGCGGACCGCGTTGACCGGGAGGTGTCGATCCAGCGTTGCCAGTTTGCCGCCGTTGTGTGCGGCGAGTCCTAAGAGGTAGGCATCGGTGATCTGTGCGTGGGTGAGAATGACAGTCGGGTCGAGCACGTCGCGAAGGCTGATGTCGTCACTCCAGAAGCGATGCCCGGGGGCGGCGCAGAGATCTCGCAAGATTGCCAGGACGACTGGTACGTCCCCGGGTCGATTTGGGTAGGCGGGGTGGCTCGCCACCCGCACGAAACCATTTTCCGTGAGCGGACTGGTCACCCAGGCGGTCTGCCCGGTCTCGCCGAACCAGCGATGGGCTGCGTTGTGGTGGAGGTGCATCGGATCAGTCAAGGCCAACAGGAGGTTCACGTCCAACAGATACGGGGTGATCATGGCGTGTCGTCCCGCAATTGGTTCACTAACTCTGGCGTGACGACCCCGGCTTTCGGCTGGACCGGGAAGAGCGGAATCCCTTGCCGGGTCGTGCCGGCAGGGCGACGCGTCAGCGCCTGGCGCACGAGATCGGATACGACCTTGCCGACCGGCACACCCTGCTGTCGGGCGAGCTCTTTTGCAGCCATGAGGACATCTTCTTCCAAGTCTACTGTCGTTCGCATGGTTCTGCTCCACTCTCAATATCCAGCCACATCACTTTAATAGATGCTAGCGCATCATGCACCTGAAGTCAAGATGATTAATGCATAGAATACGCGCTGGCCATGAGTCCGCTTTGCTGCTGGGACCACAAATGTTGGGGCTACCCACACTCAAGCTTGAAGCGGCCGAAGCCTAGACCATATGGCAAAGACCGGCCCAGCGATCGCACAATATCCGTTCATCCCCGCTCCGCCTCGAGCGAGAACGGGCCCGCCGAGACTGTCAGCGGCCTCCCGTGATGTAGCTTTCGAGCTGCTGGATGAGAAAGTCCTTCTCGTCGAGGCTGGCCTTGACGAGGTCTCCGATGGAGATGATGCCGACGACATCCCGGTCGACGATCACCGGGAGATGCCGGATGTGCTTCGCCGTCATCAACGCCATGCATTCGTCTACGGTCTGGTCGGGCCGCACGCAGACCACGTGAGGGGTCATGATCTCCCGGACGGGCGTGTCCAAGGACGACCGCCCCTTCAGGATGACCTTTCGCGCATAGTCTCGCTCCGAGAGGATGCCCACCAGCCCCCCTTCGTCTCCTTTGACCAGCAGCGCGCCCACTTCTTTCTCCGCCATCAGCGTGAGCGCGTCATAGACCAGCGTTTCGGGCGTCACCCACCAGACAGTTGTTCCCTTGTGCCGCAAGATCTCCCTGACGGTCTTCATCGCTCCCCTCCCCGAAGGCCTTCTTCGACTGGAGAACCGGCGCGTTGCTTTAGACGCGACCCTCTTCTGGACTCCGAGCCTCTCCGTGGCGTGTGCCCCACGGAACACAATGCCCCGTCGGAGGAGTGTGTTTCTCCTACGGGGCAGCTATTTCCCGGGACCGTCCGGTTATTCACCGGGGAGACATCCGTGGCCGATCCCTCGCTTTCGCCGAAAGGGTATTGTCGCTTCGGGGCGGTGTCAAGCCCTAGTCGGAGCCGCCCGCCTGGTGCTCCACGCACAGATCGTCTTGCGCGCGGCTGCGGGACGACGGAATGACGAGATCGCCCGCGAGCTGGACACCGACCCGGGACGGCTCCGTCCACCACCGCTTGGGAGGAGGATCGGCATTTCTTGCGGCGTCGAGTGTCGGGATGGAGTATACTTTCGCCACTCCGAATTGCTACCTCAGCCGGTAGGAATGCTCGTCGGATAGGCGCCGCGTGAAGCCATGAGCTAAACTGACCCCCCTACGGTTCCTTGTCACCCCCGAGGCACTATCCCGTCCGGCGTTCGGTCTGCGCTCCGGGCCGCTTTTCGCCCCGCTGGACCCGACTCGGGGAAGCGCGCTGGCGTGCGCCCCTCTTCCTGAAGGCCTGAGCCAACACCTGCCGCAGGTATGCAGGCTCGGAGCGGGCCCCAAGCCTCCCCGGTCGGCGGGTAAGAAGTGTAGAAGCAATTCGGACGAGAGGAAAGAGAATGAACAGCAGGAGCATGGTCGCAACCCGGATGCTGGTAGGGCTCGCGTGCCTCGGCCTGGCCGCCGGCTGTGAGCAGAAGGCCCCGCAGGCGTTCGACCGCCCGCCGGCGCCCGTCGCCGTCGTGGCGGCGGTCGCACAGGACGTACCCGTCTACCTGGACGAGGTCGGCAAGACGGTCGCGTCCGAGGCGGTCTCGGTCCAGCCCCAGATCTCCGGGCCCATCACGGCCATCCATTTCCGCGACGGGGCAGACCTGAAGGCAGGCGACGCGCTCTTCACCATCGACCAGCGCCCCTTCGAGGCAGGGCTGCGCCAAGCGGAGGCGAACTTGGGCCGGGACACGGCCCAGCTCCGGCAGGCCGGGGCTGCGCTGGCCCAGAGCCGGGCGGCGGAGACGCAGGCCGAGGCCAACCTGGCGCGTGACATGGCCCAGCGTGAGAACGCCGATGTGCAGACGCGCCGCTACACGCAACTGGTCGGCGAGGGGGCCATCTCGAGAGAGCAGTACGACCAGGTCCGCACCGCCGCCCTGGCGGCGGAGGCGACCGTCCGGGCCGACCAGGCGGCGGTGGAGAACGCCAAGGCTGCGATTGCGCTCGCCCAGGCGGCGGTGGAGAACGCCAAGGCGGTCATTCAGGCCGATCAGGCCGTGGTGGAGACCGCGCGGATCCAGCTGGGTTACACCAGCATCCGCTCGCCCATCGCCGGCCGGGCCGGGGAACGACTCGTCGATCTGGGGAACGTCGTGACCGCGAACAGCAGCACGCTCCTGAGTATCCAGCGGCTGGACCCGATCTACGCCGACTTCACCGTCACGGAGAGCGACCTCACCGCTGTGCAGCAGCACATGGCGCAAGGCACGCTGCGCGTGGAGGTGCGTCTGCCCGACGGGCCCGGAGAGCCGCGCCCCGGAAACCTCACCTTCCTGGACAACGCCGTCCAGGACGCCACCGGCACCGTGAAGCTCCGCGCCACGATTGGAAACGGCGATCATCGCTTCTGGCCGCGCCGCTTCGTCAGGATCCGCCTCATCCTGCGCATGCGGCAGGGGGCGGTGCTGGTGCCCGCCGCCGCCCCGCAGCTTTCGGCCAAGGGCCCCTTCGTCTACGTCGTGCAGAACGACCTCACCGCCGAGCTGCGCCCGGTGACGCTGGGGCAGCGGCAGGGTGATCTGGTGGTGGTGGAGCAGGGGCTCGTGCCGGGCGAGCGGGTGGTCGTCACCGGGCAACTGGGGGTGATTCCGGGTGGCAAGGTTCGCATCGAGGAACCTGCCCCCGCCGGGGCATCGCCCGGCGGGTCCCCGGAGGCGAAGTCATGAACTTCTCCGAGCGCTTCATCCGCCGCCCGGTCATGACGGCGGTCTTGACCGTCTCCGTGGTCCTCTTCGGCGTGCTGAGCTACCGGCAGCTTCCCGTGAACGACCTGCCGGCCGTGGACTATCCCGTCATCCAGGTCCAGGCTGACTACCCGGGCGCAAGCCCCGACACGGTGGCGAACACCATCGCCACTCCGCTCGAGCGGCAGTTCATGCAGATCAACGGGCTGGAGCTGATCACCTCCAAGAGCACCCAGGGCCACGTGAGCCTCACGCTCCAGTTCGCGCTGGACAAGAGCATCGACGCCGCCGCCACGGACGTGCAGACGGCCATCTCGCAGGCCACCGGCAGCCTCCCCGTTGACCTGCCCTCGCCGCCGACCTTCTCCAAGACCAATCCCAACGACCAGCCGATCCTGTACATCGCCGCTGACCAGCGACTCGGTCACGCCGGGGCAGCTCTACGACTACGCCAGCACCCAGGTGGGGCAGCGGATCAGCATCCTGCAGGGCGTGAGCCGCGTGAACGTCTACGGCACGAAATCCGCCATCCGGATCAAGGCCGATCCGTCCGCCATGTGGGCACGGGGCATCTCGGTGGACGACCTGGCCGCAGGCGATCCAGAACGGCACGAGCTACCGTCGGCACGGGACAGTTCGACGTCTGCGGAGGGCACGCTGCTGCTCCGTCCCCGCGGGCAATTGGAGCGGGCCCAGGCGTACAACGACCTGATCGTCGCCAGCAAGGCCGGCGCGCCGGTGTACTTGCGCGACGTGGCCCGGGCGCGCGACTCGGTGCAGGACGAGCGGATCAACATGCGGTTCTGGGCCCGCGGCTATCCCGTGCCCACGGCCACCGTCATCGTGGCCGTCAATCGCCAGGCGGGCTCCAACGTCGTGGAGGTGGCGAAGCGCGTCCGGGACATTCTCCCCCTCATCAGATCCGAGCTCCCGGGATCGGTGCGCGTCACGCTGATCTACGACCGCTCCCAAACCATCGTGAACTCCGTCCAGGACGTGCAGGCGACGCTGCTCATCGCCTTTGTCCTGGTGGTGATCGTCATCTTCCTGTTCCTGGGGCGGGCCACAGACACGCTGATCCCGGCCGTCGCGCTGCCGCTATCGCTGCTGCTGACCTTCGTGGTCATGGGACTCCTGGGATACAGCCTCGACAACCTGTCGCTGATGGCGCTCACCCTGGCGATCGGGTTCCTGGTGGACGACGCGATCGTGTTCCTGGAGAACACGGTGCGCCGGATGGAGCACGGCGAGGGGCCGCTGGAGGCGGCCCTCAACAGCGCCCAGGAGATCAGCTTCACCATCCTCTCCATGACCATCTCGCTGGCCGCCGTGTTCCTCCCGCTGGTCTTCATGTCCGGGCTGGTCGGCCGCATCTTCCGCGAGTTCGCCGTCACCATCGTGGTGGCAATCTTCGCGTCCGGCCTGGTGTCGCTCACGCTCACGCCGCTGATGTGCGCGAGACTCCTCAAAGGCCGGGGCCACGGCGCCAAACAGAGCTGGATGGAGCGGGTGATCGGCGGGGTTGAAAAGCGAGTGCTGGCGGGCTACGGCGCGTCCCTCGGGTGGTTCCTGCGGCACCGGTGGCTCTCCCTGCTGATCTGGGGGGCCTGTCTGGCCGGCACGATCGGGCTTTTCCTGATCATCCCAAGGACCTTCCTGCCGGTGGGCGACAGCAGCTTTGTCTGGGGCGTCATGATCGGCCAGGAGGGCTCGTCGGCCGAGCAGATGCGGGCCCTCCAGGACCGGGCCGACGCCGTGCTCCGGCAGGACCCTGCCGTCGGGGCCACCTTCACGATGACCGGGAGCAGTCAGTTCCTCTCGTCCAACCAGGGGCTCGTGCTCCTGTTCCTCACGCCGCGCGTGGCGCGCGCACCGATCCAGGCCGTGGCGGGCCGGCTGATGGGCGAGTTGGCCAGGATCCCCGGCGTGATCCCGTTCCTACGGCCCTTTCCAGTCCTGGAAATCAGCACGGGCGCGACGCAGCAGACCCAGGGGCAGTACGCCTACGCCGTTTCCGGGGCAGACCCCAGCCGGGTGTACGATGTGGCCATGAGGCTCATGGCCCGGCTGCGGCAGTACCCGGGCTTTGCGACTCTCTCCTCGGATCTCTTCAACCACACGCCCAACCTGGACATCGAGATCCGGCGCGAGCAGGCCCGGACGTACGGGGTCTCCGAGGCGCGCATCCTGGCACTCCTGCGGACCGCCTACGCCGAGAACTACCTCTACCTGATCAAGAAGCCGGAGGACCAGTACCAGGTCATCCTGGAGGTCGAGGACGCCGCCCGCTCGAAGCCCGAGGACCTGGCGCGTCTCTACATCAAGTCCGACGACGGCAAGCAACTGGTGCCGCTCCGCGCCCTGGTCACGTGGAAGCCCTCGCTGGGTCCTCAGGCAGTGAACCACCTGAATCAGTTCACCAGCGTCACGCTCTTCTTCAACCTCAAGCCCGGGGTGGCCATTGGCGACGCCACCGAGTTCATCCGCAAGGCCGCCGCGGAGATCGTGCCCCCCTCCGTGCGGGCGGGCCTCCAGGGCGAGGCCCTGACGTTCAGCGATACGGTCCGCAACCTGACCATCCTGATGGTCCTGGCGGTGTTCGTCATGTACGTGATCCTGGCCATTCTCTACGAGAGCTACCTGCACCCGCTCACCGTGCTCTCGACCCTGCCTACCGCGCTCGTCGGCGGCCTGCTGACACTGTACCTGTTCGGCGAGCAGGCCTCGCTGTACGCGTTTGTCGGCATGTTCATGCTGATGGGGATCGTGAAGAAGAACGGGATCATGATCGTGGACTTCGCCATCCAGCGGGTGGCGGCCGGCAAGTCGGCCGAGGCGGCCATCCACGACGCCAGCCTGGACCGCTTCCGGCCCATCATCATGACGACCCTCGCCGCGGTCATGGGGGCGATCCCGATCGCGGTCGGGTATGGCGTCGACGGGGCCTCGCGCCGCCCGCTCGGGCTGGTCGTGGTGGGCGGTCTGGTGGTGTCCCAGTTCATCACCCTGTACATCACGCCGGTGATCTACCTGTATCTGGAGCAGTTCCAGGAGCGAGTGTTGAACCGCACCGCCTTCTTCCGCGCCGCGCACGTGCCGCTTCCCGTCGCCGGCGGGACCGACCTCACCCCCCAGAGCCCGGGCCGGAGCGGGCCCACAGCAGGCGACGAGTTGGGAGGCTAGGACCGGCGTGGCAGACCGCCCGCTCTGGCTCCCGGTTTCTCAGAGAGGACCGTTGGGGGCGGACAGGGGGATCGGTGGAGGGATGGGCAAGGAGACAAAACGCAAGGCCACCTCGACGAGGACGAGCTAGGCGCACTCGAGTGGCCTGCCAACTGGATCCCGATCCGGGGCGAGCACGGAACGGGGTCAGACACTGAAGGATCGCAGCCAGCTCTGCGCGGGAGGCAAGGCCGGGCTGTGCCGAAAAGCTATAGGGGATTTACAGAGCCCCTCCCGTGAACGCATCCGCACCGCATCGCCAGACTCCCCGACGGGCACGCCGGAGATATGCAGGCCGGGCTGTGGTCGGTAAGAACTCTGTCTGCTCGTCCAATCGCGCATAGAATGTGGACGTAACTCCTCATAAACACAGCGAAATGCCTTCTCGTCATCGAAGCAAGTCTTCCCAGCCAGAACCACGCGCACTACGTTGGTGCCGTCCCCCCGGCACCAGAGATCTCTCTAGACCCCGAGCGTCCGGCAAACCTCTGGGTCGCGGCGCATCCAGTAACCCTGCGCCGATACGCGCAGCGATCCGCATCTCTCGCTGGGAGCGTCGATCTCTCGCAGGACTCGTCTCCCTCGCGTGCGCTTCGCAGGCCACCCGGGAGGCGGGCTGTGACCTCCCGGTCCTTCCCACACCGTCCACGGTAACGCTACCACCGCGACGAGGACCGCGACGTGCTCGTTCACGAAGAATCTTGGCTACAGGCCTGCGCGGTTCTTTCCCTTCACCCCCCGGTTCACCACGTTCACGGGCCACGCGCCGGAAAGGACCCGGCGCACTTCGTTCGGCGCCCCGGCCTGGAGTCCCACCATGGCCTGCTCGCTGTACCAGGCGGTGTGGGGGGTGATGATGACGTTGTCACGCCCGCGCAGCGGGTGCGGGTCGGGCAGCGGCTCGGGGTCAGTCGTATCCAGTGCGCACCCGGCGATCTGCTTCGCGTCGAGCGCGCGCACCAGCGCTTCGGTGTCCACGATCGGCCCGCGGCTACAATTGATCAGCACGGCGGTCGGCTTCATCCGGACGAAGGCCTCGTCGTTGATCATCTTCCTGGTCTGCGGTGTCAGCGGCGGATGGACGGAGAGAAAGTCGGACTCCCGCAGCACGTCGGGCAATTCCATTTTCTTGCCGGGGGCGTCGAACTGCCCTTCTGTGACGAACGGATCGACGAAGAGCACGCGCATCCCGAAGGCCGCCGCCCGCACGGCCACCTGCCGGGCGATATTGCCGAACCCGACCAACCCCAGGGTGCTGCCCGCGAGGCGGAACAACGGCTTGCCGGGCGGGACCTCCCAGCGTCCCCCTCGCACCAGGCGATCGTAGAACGCCACCTTGCGGGCGCAGGCGAGGAGCAGGGTCAGTGTATGCTCGGCGACCTCCTCGATGCAGTAGGTGGGGTTATTGGTGACGATGATCCCCGCCCGGGTGGCCGCCTCCAGATCAATCGTGTCCACCCCGATGCCGTAGCGGGCGATGATCTTGCAGTTGGGCATGCGCGCCATGTCCTCCGCCGTAATCGGCCCCGCATAGGTATTGAGGAGCGCATCGCAGTCCGCCGCCTGCGGCAGGAACTCCTCGGGCTTTTTCGTCTGGAGGGGCACGAGGTCAGCCAACCCCTCGAGCGTCTTCTTCTCCACGTCCAAGGATCCCCACACATAGTCGGTGAGGACCACCTTCGCTTTGCCTGCCATTGTGACTCCTCCTTTCGGGCGCTTCGGGGTACGCAGCCTCCCCTGAGGCATCAACCGTCGACTGCGACGCTACCCCCGTGCCGATGACCGCGATGTGCTCATTGGCGAATCTGCGGAGCCGTTTAGTGCTGGCATGTATAGGCAGAGACGTACTTCATATTAGGGGATGTCATATACCATAGTGGACCGGCCTGAAATACCGATGCCATTGAGCATAGCGGAGGTCAGACACCATGTCACGATCTGTTTCACGCGTCACCGCCCGCTGGGAGGGGGCGACGGCTTCGGTTCCGCAGTCCTGACAGGAAATGGGCAGGAACGACGGCTGCGCAGCGTCACGGTGTCTGCGGTCGGGAGCCGGCGCTGGACACCATGTAGCTGTGCACGGTATTGTACTGGGCAGGCTGGTGAACGAGGGCGAGGGGGGTTATGGCGGCAACACGCCTGAAAGGTGACTCTTCGCTTTGCTGGGCTGGAGCCGACGCCCAACAGCCTCTTGCTGGTCGTCGGGGGCGTGGCCGGCGGGCCGAAACGCGTCTTTCGGCGGGCCGTCCAGCAGCGCGAGGTGGACAGGAGAGATGCGGAATTTCTGGGTAGCGATCCTCGTGTGCGTGGGAACCCTAGCGCTGATCCCGGCCGATACGTCGGCGCAGATGCGCCCTGGCCAGGGGATGGGCCCGCCCGGCGGTCCCGTGATGCAGAGGCAGGAGAAGGTCGCCGACCCGAAGCGACCTCCCTCGTCGGAGGTGCCGACAGCGACCGGGACGTCCCGGATGCAGGGGGCGAACGGCACGGGAGTGGAACATCCGGCCGCCGTGGTGCGCTTCTCCAAGGAGTGGAAGGAGTGGGCGTTCCTCGGGCTGGTCGGTGCGGTGATGACAGCCGTCGGCCTGTTTGCCTACCGGATCGCCCGGTCCCGCGTACGCCGGCGTCCCGGTCCTGCGAGCTTTATGACCGAGGCCGTCTTGGTCGTGGATCTTGTGGATTCCACCCACCTCGCCACACACTACGGCGATGGTCTGGCCATGCGGGCCAGAACCATCCTGAAGGACCGGACCTTGGCGGCCACCGAGGGTCACGGACTTGCCTTTGCGGAGAACACCGGGGATGGCTACTTCATGACGTTTCCCTCCGTGGTGAATGCCGCCCGAACGGCAATCGCGCTTCTAGAGGACCTGAGCGAGAATCCGCCGGACCTCTCTCCCGGCCCGCCCCTCGGGGTGCGGGTAGGGATCAGTTATGGCGAAATCCTCATCGATGCCAAGGGAGCTCGCCACGGCGCAGTGATCAACCGCGCGTTCCGGCTTGAAGGCCTTACCCGTGAGGGGCTTGCGCAGGTGGAAGGGGGACTCCAGCCTGAGGCGATCCCCGACCGCAATCGCATTTTCCTCGACGAAGAGGCGGCACAGGAACTCCGGACTGGCGGCATCTCCCTGCGGTTTGTGGGTTTCTTCAACCTGAAGGGCTTCTCGGGGCTCCATCAGGTGCACGAGGTCCTGTGGGGGGCGCAAGGCTGACCCTCTGGCGCGTCCGGCTATCAAGTGGTCGCCGTCCGGGGGCGCGTGACTGCGGTCGAGGCGCAGGCCGGTGGCGGCGTCCGATACGCACTGGAGGTCTGGTGCGAGGACGAGAAGGGCGTGAAGCTCACCGCTGGGGACGCCAAGGTGGCAGTGGTGCCGGGTGCATATGGAAGGGGATGAGCCATGACGGAGGCGGTGATCATCGATGCCGTCCGGACACCGATTGGCAAGTACGCCGGGTCTCTCAAGGACGTGCGGCCGGACGATCTGCTTGCCCATGTCATCGGCAAGCTGGTCGAGCGGACGCGGGTGCCGGTCGAGGCCATCGAGGACGTGTACGCGGGATGCGCCAACCAGGCAGGGGAGGATAACCGGAATGTGGCGCGGATGGCCGCACTGCTCGCGGGGCTGCCCGTCGACATCCCCGGGGCCACGCTGAACCGGCTATGCGGCTCCGGGCTGGAGGCGGTCAACGCCGCCGCCAGGTGCATCCAAAGCGACAGCGGCGCCCTCTTCATCGCGGGCGGCGTGGAGAGCATGACCCGAGCGCCCCTCGTGATGTCGAAGCCGACCGAGGCGTTTCCGCGGGGCGCCGTCAATCTGGCCGACACGACCATCGGCTGGAGATTCATCAATCCTAGGCTGGCTGCGATGTTTCCCGCCGAGAGCATGGGCGAGACGGCAGAGAACGTGGCGGAGAAATTCCGCATCAGTCGGGAAGCACAGGACGCCTTCGCCCTCCAGAGCCACCAGCGGGCAGTGGCGGCAATGCAAGGCGGACGGTTCAAGGGAGAGATCGTCCCCGTCGTCGTGCCGCAGCGGAAAGGCGATCCGATGATCGTGGATGCCGACGAGGGACCCCGCCCCGATACGAGCCTCGACAAGCTGGCCAGGCTGAAGCCGGCGTTCCGCGAGGGCGGGACGGTGACAGCGGGGAACGCCTCGCAGGTGAACGACGGCGCGGCTGCCTTGCTGCTCGCCTCCCACGCCAAGGCGCGGGAGCTCGGCCTCCAACCCATCGCCCGCGTCATCGCCACCGGCGTGGCCGGCGTCCATCCCAGCTATATGGGCATGGGGCCGGTCCCCGCGACGCGGAAGGCGCTCGCGCGGGCCGGCCTGCGCCTTGAGCAGGTCGACCTTGTCGAGTTGAACGAGGCCTTCGCCGCGCAAAGCCTTGCCTGCCTCCAGGAACTGAACCTGGACCAGAGGCGATGTAACGTCAACGGCGGGGCGATCGCACTGGGACACCCCCTCGGATGCAGTGGCGCCCGAATCCTCACGACGCTCCTTCACGAGATGCGGCGCCGCGGCGTTCGGTACGGTCTGGCGACGATGTGCATCGGTGTCGGCCAAGGGATTGCGACCATCATTGAGCGCACATAGAGTGTGAGTTCAATGGGGACAGAAGCGCGGCGAAACAGGCTAGTCGCTGATGCGGGTGCGAGGTGCCTGCCCGATGGGCGCGTCCGGTTCCGCGTCTGGGCTCCCAGATGCCGAAGGGTCGACGTCGAGATCGTTTACCCCGAGCGTCGCACACTTCGGCTTCACGCAGGCGCGGATGGGTATTTCGGCGGCTCGGTGTCAGGCGGAGCGGGTCTCCGGTACGTCTATCTCCTCGACGGAGAACGCCGCCGCCCCGACCCCGCCTCGCGAGCCCTCCCTGCTGGAGTGCACGGGCCGTCGGAGGTGGTCGACACGGGAGCCTTCGTCTGGAGCGATACCGGCTGGCGGGGTCTCCCCCTGAAGGCCATGGTCATTTACGAGCTGCACGTGGGTACTTTCACTCCGGAGGGCACGTTCGACGCTGTCATCCCCCGCCTGGCGCAGCTTCGGGAACTGGGGGTGACCGCCGTCGAGCTGATGCCGGTGGCGAGCTTTCCCGGCGGGCGGAATTGGGGATACGACGGCGTGGGGTTGTTCGCCCCCCAGCGAAGCTACGGCGGGCCCGCCGCGCTGCAACGCCTCGTGGATGCCTGCCACGCCCGCGGCTTGGCTGTCGTCCTGGACGTGGTCTATAACCACCTCGGTCCGGAGGGAAATTATCTGGCGGAATTCGGTCCCTACTTTACGGATCGGTACGCCACCCCCTGGGGGCAGGCGATCAATTACGACGGCGAGGATGCGCGCGGGGTACGCGACTTCGTCATCGGCAACGCCTTGTATTGGGTGCGGGAGTTCCACATCGATGGCCTGCGTCTGGACGCCATCCATGGGATCTTCGACGCGAGTCCTGTCCACATTCTGCGGGAGTTGAATGACGCCGTACAGCGCCTCGCCCGGCGGCTGGGCCGCATCGTCCCCGTGGTGGCCGAGAGCGATCTCAACGACCGACGGGTAATCGATCCGGTGCGGAAGGGTGGCTACGGGCTGGCAGGTCAGTGGAGCGATGACTTCCATCACGCCCTCCACACGCTCCTCACCGGTGAGCGGAACGGTTACTACGAAGACTTCGGCTCCCTGGGGCACCTCGCCAAGGCATATACCGACGGCTTCGTGTACGACGGCCAGCTCTCGCCCTTTCGCAAGCGCCCCCATGGCACTCCTACCCGGGACGTCCCCCCCGAACACTTCGTCGTGTGCTCCCAGAACCACGACCAAGTGGGGAACCGGGCCCAGGGTGACCGGTTGTTTTCCCTGGTGGATTTCGAGGCGCTGAAGCTGGCGGCGACGGCAATCCTCCTGTCCCCCTATGTTCCCCTGCTTTTCATGGGGGAAGAGTACGGGGAACGCGCACCCTTCCTCTTCTTCACCGAATTCGGGGATCCCGCGCTGCGGGAGGCGGTGAGCCGAGGACGGAAGGAAGAGTTCGCCACCTTCGGCTGGGCGGGCGAGGTACCCGATCCCCAGGCGCTCCCCACCTTCGTCCGTTCGAAGCTGAACTGGGACCTCCGGAGCCAGGAGCCGCATCGCAGGCTCTGGGAATTCTACCGGACGCTACTGGGGCTGCGCCGGGAGCACCCGGTCCTGGGGGCGGTCAAGACGCGGCGCCTCGAGGCGCGGGAGATCGATGAGCGGACGCTCCTCCTTCACCGGCGCGGGCCGGCGGGCGCGGCCGTCTTCATCCTCTTGAGCTTCACGGCGCGATCTCGCCCGATTCGCCTGCGAGTTCCACCAGGCCCCTGGCGGCGCCTGGTGGACACAGCGGAGCTGCGGTTCGGTGGTCTGGGCGCGGAGAGTCCAATCTTTCTCCCGGCGCCACGGGGTGGCTGGGTGGAAATCGAGATGCGGGACAGCGGGGCCGTGGCCTACCTTCGAGAGGCCGCAGCGAAAGCGGAGGGGGTCCTGAGCGGCAACCTGGAAACCGCCATGCGTGGCGCCGCA
>CAVQPC010000085.1:0-102008 GCA_963714585.1 uncultured Methylomirabilota bacterium | reverse complement strand
CTGAAGCCAAGGCCAAGAACCCGGCCGTGGACGAGGGGCCGTTGGCGCGAGGCCTTGGCCCCCAGGGCCGCGCCGTGTACGATTTGCTCACGAACCGGGATCCGAAGCGCGTGCCAACGCTGGTAGCGGCGTTGGGGCCGGGAATCCGTCGGGAGATCCAGTTTCTGTCGCCTGCACGCGTGCTCCCCCATCTCCGGGCGAAGCTCTTCGTGCTCCACAGCAACCCGGATGACTACATTCCCGTGACCGAGAGTATGCGACTGGCGGCGGCGCTCCGGTCGCGGGGCAATGTTCGCCTGGTGCTTCTCCGGAGCTTCGACCACGTAAGGCCCGATTTCCCGCCACTGACCCTGAGAGACTTTTTCAGCGTGTACCTGCCGGAAGGGAGTAAGATCTTCCGCGTCATCTACGATCTCCTCCGAGAAGGGCATTGATATGAGTGAAGGCCCCTGCGGTACGTCGTTTCCTGGGGAGCGAATGACGACACCGACCGATCTCCGGGTGGGGCAGTTCGTCACGCTCGCCATCGAACGGCTGGTCTTCCAGGGGGACGGCCTCGGGCGGTTGCCGGACGGCCGGGTGATCTTCGTGCCCTACGCGGCGCCGGGTGATGAGGTTGAGGTGGAGATCACGGAGGCCCGGCACGACTTCCTGCGGGGGGAGCTCCGCCGCGTGCTGACCCCGTCCCGGCTACGCACGGCACCCCCGTGCCCCTACTTTGGCACCTGCGGCGGCTGTCAGTGGCAGCACCTCGCCCCTGCACCACAGCTTCACTGGAAGGCCGAAGTCCTGAAGGAGCTCCTCCTGCGGGTGGGGAAGCTGTCTGAGAGTCCGGTGGCGGCACCCCTGGCCCCCGTCGGTCCGTGGGAATACCGAGCCCGGGCGCAACTCAAGGTCATGGTCCGGGAGAAGCCCCGCATCGGCTTTCACCAACGCGCAACGAATCGCGTCGTGGACATCGAGCGCTGCCCCCTCTTGGACCCGCGCCTGAATGGTGTCCTGCGCGGCGTGCGGGCGATGCGACACCCAACCGTCATCCAGCTCTTCCCCGGCCTGCGAGAGATATGGGTGGCATGCGGCAGCGGGACGGGCGAGGTGGTCGTGTCGCTGTTCGCCCACACGCGGGACCGCGCCACCCTCCGACTGCTCTACCACCGGCTCCGAGCTGAGGTGCCGGGACTCCAGGGGGTTGTTCTGCTGGAGGGCGATTCACGCCAGCAACCTCGGCTGGTGGATCGGCACGGGCACGGGGCGATCATGGAGCAGGTGGGCCCGCATCGCTTCCGGATCGACGCCACGGCCTTCTTCCAGGTGAGCGGCCTGGCGGCCGAGGCCCTGACGGCCCTGGTGCTGGAGCTGGCCGCCCCCGCCGGGAGCGAGCGGATCCTGGACCTCTACTGCGGCGTGGGGACCTTCGCCGTGCCGCTCGCGACCAAGGCCAGCGAGGTGGTGGGAGTCGAGGCGAACCCCATTGCAGTCGCCGATGCCGTCTTCAACCTACGGGGCAACGGAGGCTCGCACGGGCGCATCGTGCACGCCCAGGTGGAGCAGGCGCTGCCGGCCCTGCTCCAGGAAGAGCCATGGGACCTGGTCGTGCTGGATCCTCCCCGCCAGGGCTGCAGTCGCCGGAGCCTGGAAGCCCTGGCGGGAGCACGTGTGCCCCGCCTCATCTACGTCTCCTGCGATCCGAGCACGCTGGCCCGGGACCTTGGGATCCTGGCCCAGGCGGGCTATCGATGCCTCGCGCTCCGCCCTGTGGACCTCTTCCCCCAGACGTTCCATCTGGAAACGGTGGCGCTCCTCACGTGGGGCGGCCCTCATTCCGCGCTTTCCAAGGGCAGGCGGCAGGCCCACTGGCGCGCGCCGATCACCCCGTCCAAAGGCTGAGGCTGGAGGACGACCGCCCAAAAGGAGGCATGCATGCATTGCTCCCCGCGAAAAGGGATGACGACCCTGTTGGTCGTGTCCGCCATCATCGCTCTGGCCGTGCCGGTCGAGGTCTGGGCGCGGGCGGGCGGTGGCGGGAGCTTGGGCAGTCGTGGCTCCCGGAGCTACTCGAGTCCCAGCCAAAGTTACAGTAGTCCGTCCCGTCCTTCGACTCCTAGCTCGCCTCCCTACACTCAGCCGGCTCCAGCGCCGCTGTCTCAGCCATCGCCCGTAGGCGGCTTCTGGCGCGGGGTGGCGGGCGGTGTCCTCGGCGGCGTGCTCGGCGGGATGCTGTTCCGAGGCATGGGCTATGCCGGCGGCAGTGGGGCCTTCGGTGGGGGCTTCGGCCTCTTCGACCTCCTGCTACTCGGGGGGATCGGGTACCTCATCTACCGCATGGTCCGCGGGCGCCAGCCCGCGGAAGAGCCCGCGACGGGCTCCTACCGCACGGTCTCCCCCGAGTCCTATGGGGCCAGCGCAGCCTCGACCGCCACGGCCGAGCCTCCGCTCTTCGGGGCCGAAAACCGGGAGCGGGGGCTGCTGCACCTCCGCCAGATGGACCCGGGGTTCAGCGAGGCGGCCTTCGCCGAGTGGTGCACCGACATCTTCTTCCGGATCCAGGCAGCCTGGATGCGGAAGGACCTGGACGCGCTCAAGTCCGTGCTCACCGACGAGATGCAGGAGGTTTTCCGGAAGCAGCTGGAGGAGGCCAAGGCCAAGGGCCAGATGAACAAACTGGAGAACATCACGGTGCGCTCGGTGGAGGTGACCGAGGTCTGGCAGGAGCAGGGCGTGGACTACGTGACGGTCCGCTTCCTGGCCAACCTCCTCGACTATACCGTAGAGGAGACGACGGGCAAGGTGGTGAGTGGCAGCAACCTCGAGCCGGTGAAGTTCGAGGAGTTCTGGACGTGGGTGCGCCCCGTGGGGCCGAACCCGTGGCGGCTGTCTGCGATCAATCAGGCCGAGTGAAGCGGCACGGCGGTCATCCGCATGATCGCCGAGGGCTTCGGTTGGATGGTCTGCCTGCGCCCGCCCAACATCGACCCGGTCCCGCTTGCCGAGGTGGCGATCGGGAAGCCCCGCAAAGTCTGGCTCGGCCCCCGGCACGATCCTGTCGGCGCGGGGGACGGGGGTCGCCTTCGGCGACGGCACCGGAGCCGGGGGCAGGGGGTTAGGGGCCGGGCAGGGGGTTGCGACCGCTCCCCAACCCCTGCCCCTGTTCCCTGCCGGCAATTTCTTCGACACGTCCCGGTTAACCGGCTATCATTCTGCCCGGCGGGAAGGCCCAGGGCCGCCGTGGGGCTTCACGTTCCCTTGTCCTTCTCTCGGTACTCCCTCGCGTGAATCGATCGGAACGTCGCAGCCAGGTGCCGGGCGGGACGGATCCCTCGGCTCCTCCGGAGGCAGACTCATGGCGCAACGCATGGTCATGTGTGCGAAACTCTCCCGGGAACTCCCCGCGATTGACGAGACCAGCAACGAAGGTGAGGCGGCGGCGGTGTTCCTCCGGTCGTTGGGGTCGGAGGTGCTCGTGCAGCGCGTCCTGGACCATGTGTCCATGGAGGCGTGGAAGATGTGGATGAACCACCTCACCATGGTGATCAACGAGTATCGCCTGGATCCCTCTTCCGATGAGGCCAACGAGATCATCCGCCAGCAACTCCAGGAGTTCTTCTTCGGGGAAGGGGCGGCCCTACCCCCCGGCTACACGCCGCCCATGTGCAAGGCCTGAGGCGTCCCGGGCAGCCCGGGACGGGAGAGATCCGTGCAGAAGGTTGTCCTCATCTCGACCTTCCGAGCGGGGGCGACAGCCTCTTCGGACTGGTGTCCCCGGCGGCGTGGCGTTCAGCGGGCCGGGCCCGCGTCCGGTCCCGTGTCTGGATACCACCGGAGCAGCTCCCCTGTGATCCCGAGACGAATCGCCATCATGGAGATACGCATCATGAACTATCGGACCTACGCCGAGGAGCTGCGGGGACTGCTGCGCCTCAAGAGCCATCCCCTCGCCATCGCCTTCTGTCCGACGCCACCGCCGGGTGTGCCGCGCATCAATCGGCTGGCCGCTTCAGGCTGCACCTACTGGCGCCTGGCGGCGGAGGGCGCCGTGTTCTACACGGAGGGGGCCGATCACCTCGGATGCCCCGTGGGGGCGTACACCCACGGCATCGCCCTCCCCCCGGCCCAGGCGAAAGAGCTGGACGGGCTCCTCGGCACGACGGGCCTCGGCCATCTCAGGCCAGAAGACATCCCGCAGATTCCCCGGCGCAGCCAGGCCTTCGGGATCCTGGTGTACGCGCCCCTGGCCGTCACGCCGTGTCCGCCCGACGTGGTCCTGGTTCGCGGCAATGCCCGTCAGGTGATGGCGCTGGCCGAGGCGGCGCGAGACGCCGGCCTGCCCGGCGATGCGGCCGCCATGGGCCGCCCCGCCTGCGCCATGATTCCCCAGGCGATCCAGACGGGAACGGGAACGGTGAGCCTCGGCTGCGTCGGAAATCGGGTGTACACGGGGCTTCGCGACGACGAGCTGTACTACGCCATTCCGGGCGAGAAGCTGGTGGCGGTGATCGAGCGGCTGCAGTCGATCATCCAGGCGAACCTGACCCTGCAGGCCTATCACACCGGGCGGCGTGACGCATGAGGCGTGCAGAGGGCAGGGCCGGCGAGAGCGGCGGGGCTGGCGCCCCGCGGTGCGTGATGCTCCTGTTCGCGACGACGGGATACGACGGCGGGGATTTCGTAGAGGCAGCCCACCGTCTGGGGGTGCGCTGTGTCCTCGGCACGGATCGTTGCCACGTCCTGGAGGATCCGTGGGGCGACGGGGCGATTCCCCTCCGCTTCGAGGATCCGGCGGGCGCGGCAGAGAAGATCGCGGCGTATGCCCGCACGAGCCCCCTGGACGCCGTGGTGCCGGTGGGGGACCGGCCGACCCTGGCCGCAGCCGTGGCCGCAGCCGCCCTGGGACTTCCCCACAACCCGCCCGAGGCGGCAGCGGCCTGCCGCAACAAATTCCTGGCGCGGCAGCGCTTCCGTGAGGCGGGCCTGCGCGTCCCCTGGTTCACTCGCTTTCCGCTCGATGCCGAGCCGCGGGCCCTTCTCGCCGAGGTGCGCTTTCCCTGCGTCCTCAAGCCGCTATGCCTCACCGCCAGCCAGGGTGTGATCCGCGCGGATAGCCCCGAGGAATTCGTCGCGGCCTTTCACCGCCTGCGGGCCATCCTGGAGAGCCCGGTGGTGCGGCGCCTGAAGAACCCGGCTGCCGATTGGATCCTCGTGGAGGGCTTCATTCCGGGACGGGAGGTCGCCGTGGAGGCCCTCTTGGATCGGGGGGTGCTGCGGCCGCTGGCCCTCTTCGACAAGCCCGATCCTTTGGATGGCCCGTACTTCGAGGAAACCATCTACGTGACCCCGTCGCGGCTCCCGCCGGGTGTGTCATCGCTTCCAGCGTCCCGGTGATCCCGGCCTAGCGCCACCCCTCCGGCAGAAAACGGTTTGCGCGATGGGGCGGAGCGTTGCATAATCCGGCACCTTCGAATGGGATGGAGGATAGCGGCATTTCCCTCGCACACGAGACGAGGTTCGAGCCATGCTGAGCGGGACGGTGACGACGATCTTTGGCAACGACATCAACACGGACGACATCATCCCGGCGCCCTACCTGCAGCGGAGCGACGATCCCGAGTACTTCGCCACGTACGCCTTCGCGAAGTTCGAGCCGGACTTCCGGACCCGTTGCCTGCAGCACCCGGCGAACGTCGTCGTGGCGGGGAAAAATTTCGGGTGCGGCTCCAGCCGGGAGCAGGCCGTCTATGCTCTGCAGTTCAATCGGGTGGTCTGTGTGATCGCCGAGTCCTTCCCGGACATCTTTTACCGGAATTCCCTGGCAAACGGGCTCCCCCTCATCGCGCTGGCCGATCACAGCGGGATCCACCTCGGCGATCAGCTCGAGGTGGATCTCGAAGCGGGAGTGGTGCACAACCGAACCCTGCAGACGCGCCTCCCCATTCAGATCAGGCCCGAGGACCGCCGGACATTTCAGGCGGGCGGCATGACCGCTCGCGTTCGAGCACACTTGGAGGAGATCCTCCTGCAGCGGAAGGGCTGACTGGCAGAGCTCTCACACCTTCCAGTGGCGAAGCGGAGCAACGTCATGGCACAGACGATGGTCGAGAAAATCGTATCGCGACAGGTGGGGCATCCGGTGCATGCCGGCGACAGGATCGAGCGCCTGCCGATCACCAAGCTGTTCTTCAATGACATCATCGGGCCTCCCGCCATCAAGAGCCTCACCCGGCTCTTCGGCGAGACCTTCCAGAAGCACGCGAAGCCCGTTCGGGTATTCGACCCGCGGCGGGTGTTCCTGCTCCCCGACCACTCCGTCCCGGCCCTCTCGATCGAGGTGGCCGAAGGGGTGGACCTGATGGAATCCTTTGGCCGCGAGCAGGGTGTCCAGACGTACCGGGAGGGGGATGGGATCGAGCACGTGGTGCTGATCGAGGATGGGCATATCGTCCCCTGGGACATCGTCCTGGGGACCGACTCGCACACGTGCACCAGCGGCGCCATGGGCGCCCTGGCTTGCGGCGTGGGCACCACCGATAGCACCTACGCCATGGCGACGGGGCACCTGTACGACTTCACGGTCCCGGAGACATTCCAGTTCGAGCTGACCGGGAGCTTCCCGAGAGGGGTGTTCGCCAAGGACCTGATCCTCTTCATCATCGGGACGCTGGGAGCGGGCGGCTGCTCGCGGCGCGTGGCGGAGTTCGTCGGGGAGGGGGTCTCGCGGCTCAGCATGGACGCGCGGACCACGATCTGCAACATGGCCGTGGAGATGAGCGCCCGCACGGGGATCATGCCTTACGACCAGACCCTGGCCGCATATCTCACGGGCAGGGCGCAGTGGCCCCTGGAGCCGATCGCCAGCGATCCCGACGCCCGGTTCGCCGACCGCATGCAGGTGGACCTCTCGGCGCTGGAGCCCATGGTGGCCTTCCCGCACAAGCCGGCCAACGCCACGCCCGTCTCGCGCGTGGCGGAGATGATCGCGAAAAGCCAGGCGCATCCCACGCCCGACTTCCCGGCGGTGCAGAGTGACACGATCACCGACGCCTTCCTGGGGGCCTGCACCAATGGCCGCTATGAGGATCTGGTCGAGGCGGCGAAGGTTCTGCGGGCGCACAAGGTGCACCCGGACGTGTCCTTCGTGGTGATCCCGGCCAGCCGTAGGGTCTATGAGCGGGCCATGGACGAGGGGATCCTACAGGTATTCGTGAAGGCGGGGGCCAACATCGAATCGTCCAACTGCGGCCCCTGCTTCGGAAGCCACATGGGGGTCCTCTCCAAGAACGCGCAGATGATCAGCAGCAGCAACCGGAACTACCAGGGCCGCATGGGCTCTCGCGAGGCCCGCATCTTCCTGGCGAGCCCCGTCACGGTCACGGCGAGCGCCATCGAAGGCCGCATCGCCGACCCGCGGAAATATCTCTAGCGAGCGCCGTAAAATACCGCGACCGGTCTTGCCTGACCCTCGCCGCTCAGGACCTCTGCCCTCACCTGGGCCACAGCCGCCCTGTCCGGGTACCCTCGAGGGAGAGGGGGCGGGGTGAAGGTACGTACCTGTCACCGGACTCCCCAGGCTGGATCCTGGGCCAAGCGCTCAAGGCTCGCACATTCAGAAGCCCCCGCCCCCGCCCCCGCCCATGCCTCCACCGGACGAGCCGCCCGACGAGCCACCGCCGAACCCGGATCCTCCGGAGCTTCTGGGAGAGGATGTCATGGCTGCTGCGGTCTGCGCACTCATGTGGCTGAGGTTGGAGACGAAGCTGCCAGAGTGGAACGTGTCGGAGTGGCTCCCGCGATACCACTCGGGCGGCTGGCGGTAGATGTCCTCGAAGGCCCGGGCCCAGCTCTTCTCCACCCCCAGCGCCATGGCGTAGGGCAGGTACTTCTCGAACAGCTCCGGGCTCTTGTCCAGTCGCCGGAGCCGATCGCCCTCGACGCGCAGGAGGAAGTCCTCGAATCCCAGCACCCCTTCCAGCGCGCGCGCGCCGCGCACCGTCCGGGCGGGCATGATCCAGCCGAAGCCGACGATGGAGGCGGCACTGAGGAATGCCCCCAGGAGGGCGGGGAGGGGAGACAGTCCCCAGGCGCCGCTCAACAGGCTGCCTCCAATCGCCAGCGCGATGCCCAGGGCGATGCCGATGCCGACAAACGTCGCCCGGAGCCGATCGGGGCGTCGCGTGTAATAGCGATGCTCCAGCAGGCGATCGAAGATCCGGGCCCGGATGCCGGGGAGGTGCGCGAAGAACCTGTGCTCCAGGTCCGAGGAGTCCACGCTCCTCCGGGCCCCGCCCGAGAACATCGCCTCCAGGAGCGCCTGCTCGTGCGGCCGGAGGGCCTGCCACTCGGCCGATGGCTTCCGCAGGTTGAAGCTGTACGCCCGGCTCGGGATCAGGCCCAGCAGCTTCCGCTCCTCCTTCTCCTCGATCTGCAGGTAGCCGCGCACGGCCAGGTCCACCAGAGTGGCGGTGATGTCCCGGATGTCCGCCGAGTTGTCCAGGAGCGTCCCGATCTCGGCGGGCGTCAGCTCTTCCGGCGGGGCATACTGCGGCGCGATGGGCCGGCGGCGCGGGTCCCGCCCGCGGACGAACCACAGGCCGAACATGATCCCGAAGACGATCAGCGAGGTGCCGAGCATCCAATTGCTGCGCAGGAAGAGGATCGTTTGAGCGACCCAGCCGGGGCGCAGGATGAGTCCCGGGTCCCACCCGACCGCCACCGTCAGGCCTTCCCGGAAGTTGAGCGGCCGGAGAGCCCGCACGCTCACGCCTTCCTGATCCGTCTCCACGCTGGCCGCCTGCTCGCGCGAGCCATAGACACCGGCGAAGGCCACGGCGCGGAGGCCCGTGACCCCCGAGGGCAACTGGATGCGGGCACCGGCCGCGCGGATGGGGGCCTGCCACTCGTCGCCGGTGACGTTCCAGTAGAGCTCGTCGTGCTCCTCGAAGAACTTAAGCCCGTTCGCGACCCGGTACCGGAGGACGACGGTTCGGGTGGCATCCGCCGCGCGGGGCACCCAGATCTTGATCTTCAGGTAATGGCGGACCCGGCTCCGCTCCATCTTGAGCGGGTTGCCGGCGTTGTCGGTGGCGCCCAGCAGGTCGAGGAAGAGCGTGTAGTTCATCCCCTGGGGCGTGCGGTACTCCACGGGAATGGTCCGGAAGATGCCGTTCCAGACGCCGACGAAATGGGGCTGGATCGTCTCCGTGACATCCAGGGTCCCATCCGGGTTCACGACGATGTCGGCATCGAAGCGCTCGATGACGAGGGAGCGGGCCTGGACGGAAAGGGGTACCACCGCCCCCGCCAGGAGCAGGGCGAACAGCACGAGCGCGTGGCGCCTCATGGCCACCTCCCTTTCAATGCTCAGTGGGTACCGGACTCGAAGCGGACCTGGGGGACCTCGCGCTCGGCGGCGGCAGTCTCGAAGAACTCCCGCGGCCGGAAGGTGAAGAGGCCGGCGATCAGGTTTGAGGGGACCTGGGCGATTCGCGTGTTCAGGTCGCGGACCACGGCGTTGTAGTACCGACGGGCGCTTTGGATGGCCTCCTCGATCTGGGTCAGGGTTGCCTGCAGTTGCGTGAAGCTTTCCACTGGGCGAAGGGCTGGAGGGTCGGCTAGATCTTCGCGGGTTTCACGGCCACGCCGGCGATGTGGGGCGAGACGATCGGGATGCGGACACGGAAGTGCTCGAGGCAGAGCGGGGCGAAGCCGGCCGCCTCCAGCGCCCGCCAGGTCTCACGGTCCGGACAGCAGCCGTCCGCCAGGAATTGGGACAGCGGGCGGAGCCATCGCTGCAGGCGGCGCAGCCAGGTCCCCGGCGGGGCCGCCACGTGCTCCAGGAAGATATAGCGCCCCCCGGGCCGGAGGACCCGCTCGACCTCGCGAAGGGAGGCCGCGAGATCCCGGACGGAGCAGAGGACCAGGCTGCTCACCACGGCAGCTACGCTGCCATCCGCGATCGGCAACCGCTCCGCCGTCCCGTCGAGGATGGCGATCCGCATCCCGAGGCGCGCCGCCTCCCATCGGAGGTAAGGGTGGAGGAAGGGGTTCGGCTCGACGCCGATCCACCGGACACCCGGAGGATAGTACGGGAGATTGATGCCTGCCCCGGGCCCCAGCTCCAGGATCGTGCCGGAAAGATCGGACAGCAGGGCGCGCTTCCGATGGGCGACCTGGCGCTCGTGCCTCCCCGTATGTCGGGAGAGGAAATGCGCCATCAGCCGCTGGCGCAGGCCAGCGCGCCGGCGTCCGCGCCACCCGCAAAGCACCGGTTGCACCTCCAGGTCAGAATTCCACGGTATCTCCCGGTGCGGGGGCCAGGAGTGTGATCTGGGGATCCAACGCCTTCCGGAAAGCCTCCACCGTGCCTGTCAGGACCGGGAAGGTACCGTAGTGCATCGGGATGACGGTCTTCACCCCCCACAGCTTGGCGGCCTCGGCCGCGTCCTCGGGTCCCATGGTGAAGTAGTCGCCGATGGGCAGCATGGCCACATCCGGCTTGTACCGCTCGCCGAAGAGCTTCATGTCCCCGTAAAGGGCCGTGTCCCCGGCGTGCAGGATGCGCAGGCCGTTCTCCAGGTGCAGGATGTAGCCGACCGGCTCGCCCGTGGTAGTCACAGAGGCGAGCTTCGTCTGCGGATCCGTGTAGCTCACCGACGAGCTGTGATCTGCGCGGATCATGGTGGCCTTGATGGGGGTCCCGGGGATCGCGGTCGTCGTGCCCCCCTTGTTCATCCGGATGAGGTTGCCACTGGGGACGCCCTGATTGCCGAAATAGGCGGCTAGCTCCACGATGCTAAGGAGGCGGGCATTTGTCTTCTTGGCGAGCTCCACCGCCTCCCCCACGTGATCTGCATGACCATGGGAGACCAGGATGAGGTCGGCCCGATCCACCTGCTTGGCGTTGGCCGGGGCCTTGGGGTTGCCGAGCCACGGGTCGATGTAGATGACCTTCCCGCCGGGTGTCGTGATCCGAAAGACCGAGTGGCCGAGGCACGTCGCCCGGGCCTTTCCGCTTGGGGCGGGGCCGCTGGCCTGGGCCACGCGCACGCGATCCGTATTGGCGACGGCCTCGGTCAACGTGGCCATCACTAGGGCGCAGCCGCCCGTAAGCTGAAAGAAGTGGCGTCGGGAGAGTCCACTGTGCGTGTACGGTGTTTGGGCCATGGCTTCCTCCTCTGGAGTGCCGGCGGTGAGCTGTTGGGTGCGTGACGGGATCAGGAATGAAATGGTAGTGTTAGCGTACACGCGCAGAATCAAGTTGGCAATCCTGTCTGCTGGAGAGCCCTTCCGGACAATGGTCGTGATGCTCGCCGTGGTGACCTTCGTCCCCGATCTGACACTCATCGCTCCCAAGCTTCTGTACAGGAAGTAGCCGAGAAGCTCGGGCGGTCATCGTGCGGCACACCCGCAGATGTGGCCTCCGCGCCCGCTGCCCAGCCGGGTCGAGATCCGCCCATCCATGCCTCCGAGAAAAGGCTGCGCCAGGCCCGAGCCAATTTTTCGGATGCAAGCGCCGCTTCGTGGGATACAATCCCCCGGCAGAGCCGAAAGTCTGGAGTCGAGAGCAGAGGGCAGGGGCCAGAGGGGGAAACGGTCGCCCCTGCCTTCGAAAACCCAGAAGCCCAACTCGCAGGAGGAGATGACGATGGCACTGAAGGAGGAGGCTGGGACGGCGATGAAGGAGTTCGCGGGGATCTTCTACCGAGAGGGCGCACTGGAGCCGAAAACCATGCAGCTCGTTGCCTTGGCCGCCATGGCGGCCGCCGGCTGCACCTCCTGAGTGCCAGGACGCTTCGCGGCCGCGAAGCAAGTCGGCGCCACGGAGGACGAGCTGATGGAGACCCTGTACTATGCCATGCGGGGCCGGGCTCGAGCCGCCTGGAGCACCATCAAGTACATCGACGGCGTCGAGGAGCTGAATAAGAAATATCACGACAAGTTCGAGCGCGACGGGAAGAAGTAGCCCCACCCTTCGACTGACACCGCACGGCCCCTCCCCATCCCGGAGGGGCCGTGGTGTTCGTGCGCCTCCAAGGAGGGTTGCATGCCGAGGACACCTGCCCAAGCCTACGGGGAACTGATCCGGCGCGTGCGCGAGATTGCGCTGCTCGACTCCTGCGCCTCCCTCCTGCACTGGGATCACCAGACTTACATGCCGGCCAAGGGCTCGGCGCACCGGGCGGAGCAACTGGCTCTCCTGGCCGGCATGAGTCATCGTCAGTTCACGGCCCCGAAGCTCGGAGAGCTTCTCGCCAGCGTGGAGGCAAGCGACCTCGTCCGCGCCACGGACTCGGCTGTCGCCGTGAACGTGCGCGAGATCCGGCGCTCGTATGATCGGGCCCGGAAGATTCCGGACCGGCTCGTCAGGGAGCTGACGCGGGTCACCACCCTGGCCCGCGACGTCTGGGTGGAGGCGCGGCGTGCCGCCAACTTCTCGCCCT
The DNA here is from genome assembly GCA_963714585.1 of uncultured Methylomirabilota bacterium. GTDB lineage: Bacteria > Methylomirabilota > Methylomirabilia > Methylomirabilales > 2-02-FULL-66-22 > 2-02-FULL-66-22. Next base: position 89,577 of record CAVQPC010000085.1, on the reverse strand, counting down.
TCCGCCCCTGGCTGGAAGAGATCGTCCGCCTCAAGCGCGAGGAGGCGAAGGCCGTGGGCTACGCGAAGGTGGCGTACGATGCCCTGCTGGATGAGTACGAGCCGGGGGAGACGACCGCGCACCTCTCGGCGCTCTTCGACGAGTTCCGCCAGGAGCTACTGCGGCTGGTGGAGGCCATCGCCGGCTCCGGCCGGCGGCCGGAAGCCTCCATCCTGTCGCGGGACTATCCCCTGGAGCGGCAGGAGGCCTTTGGCAGGGCCGCCGCGGCCGCCATCGGCTTCGACTTCGAAGCCGGGCGCCTGGACGTGACGACCCACCCCTTCTGCAGCGGGATCGGCCCCGGCGACACCCGCCTCACCACCCGCTACAACCCGCGGGACTTCGGAGACGCCTTCTTCAGCATCGTGCACGAGACCGGCCACGGCCTGTATGACCAGGGGCTGGACCCGGCCCACCACGGCACCCCCATGGGCACGGCGGTCTCTCTGGGGATTCACGAGTCCCAGTCGCGCCTGTGGGAGAACTTCGTCGCGCGGAGCCGGGCGTTCTGGGAACACTTCTTTCCGCGCGCGCGCCAGGCCTTTCCGTCGGCCCTCGGGGATGTGGTGCTGGAGACCTTCTACTTCGCCATCAACGAGGTCACGCCCTCCTTCATCCGGGTGGACGCGGACGAAGCAACCTACAACCTGCACATCCTGTTCCGCTACGAGTTGGAACAGGCGCTCATCAGCGGAGACCTGCCGGCGGGAGACCTGCCGGCGGTCTGGAACGAGCGGTTCACCCGGTACTTCGGCCTCACTCCCCCAGACGACGCCACGGGCTGCCTCCAGGACATCCACTGGAGCGGCGGGGCCATCGGCTACTTCCCCACCTACGCGCTGGGCAACCTGTATGCGGCCCAGTTCTTCGCGCAGGCCCGGGCCGACCTGGGCGACCTGGACGAGCAGTTGCGGCGCGGCGAGTTCGCCCCGCTCCTGGAATGGCTCCGGAAGAAGATCCATTCCCAGGGACAGCGCTACCGCGCCGCCGACCTCGTGGTGGCGGTCACCGGCAAGCCGCTGAGCCCGCAAGTCTTTCTGGATCATCTCCGGACCAAGTTCGGCCCGCTGTACGGGATCTGACTCTCACCGCATACTGGCAGGACGCCGGATGCGCGGCGGCAGGGGGAAAAGGGCTGCGATGGCAAGGGGGAAGAGTGCGGCGCTGATCAGGGGAGGGGCGCGGGAAGGCCGAGGTCCCGGAGGACGGCGGCCACCTTGGACCAGGCTTGGTCGCTGAAGATGATGCCCTCGCGGGCCCGTCGCGCGGCCTCCTCGCGGTCCGGCTCTCCAGGGATGAGCACGGCGGTTCCCCCGGGCAGCGGCCTGGCGCTCTTGACATAGGCAGTCAACTGGTCCACCTGCTCGCGAAACTGATCCACGGGAACGAACCAGGCGACGTTCAGGGCCAGGATGAACATGCCGTTCAGTTGCTCCGGGGCGGGACCGGGGCCGGAGAACCCAGCCCCGGAAAGAATGCCCGACAGCACCTCGGCCGCCAGACTCAAGGCATAGCCCTTATGTCCACCGGCTGGCAAGAGCGCTCCCCGTGGTTCGGTGAATAAGCAAGAAGGACCAGTGGATGGTTTTCCGGAGGCATCTATCAGCCAGCCTTGGGGCACGAGTTCCCCGCGGAAGAGAAGCTGGCGGACCTTTCCGAAGGCAGCGGCGCTCGTAGCGAAGTCGAAGAGAATCCCCGGTCCCTTCCCACCTGGAATGCCCATGGCGATGGGGTTCGTGGCCAGCCGAGGCTCCATCCCGCCCCACGGCACCACACATTGACCCCCCCCACAGTCGTTCACCGTCACGAAGCCAATCAACCCGGCCTTCTGGATGGTCTCTGCATAGTCTGCCAAGCGGCCCACTTGCGTGGATCTTCTTACCGTGACGATTCCGATGCCGACGTCCTGCGCCTTCTGGATTGCCACCCCTGTGGCGAATCCGGCGGCCACGGGGCCGAAGGTTTGCCCTCCATCCACCTTTGCTGCGAACGACGTCTCTTCGACCACGGTTGGACGGCCGGTCGGATCGAGGACTCCTTCCTTCCACCATGCGTGGTACTGGACGAGACGATGTATACCGTGTGAATCGACGCCGCAGAGGTTGGCCCGAACCAGCGAGGCGGCGACCTGCGCCGCATCGGCAGGTCGCGCCCCCATCCTCTCGAAGGCTCGAGCCACGAGTGCCCGTAGATCCTCGGCCCGCAACGTCGGCATTCCCGCCTTCGCTACCCTCGCTGAAGAATTGAAACGGTAGACTCGTCTCGTTTTCCCTACACGCCTGTACGCTCGGGGCGCGGGAGGTTCGTGGCGAGTTCAACCAGGTGCCCATCCGGGTCCTGGAAGTAGGCGGTGCGCTGGCCCCAGGAGCGATCCTGGGGTGCGCCCAGGAACGTCACGCCACGGCCGGACAGCTCGCGGTGCACCCGATCCACATCCTCCACGAGAATGGTGACCGACCCTTCGTGGCTTCCCGTGGCTGGCCGACCCGCATGGGCCTGTCCTGCCAACTCCGGTACGCGCGAGCGGGAGAGCAGGGCGAACTTGGCGCCTTCCACGGCAAACTCGGCATACCCCTCCGCCCGGAGGCGCACAGGCAGCCCCACCTTCTCGGCGTAGAAGGCCAAGGTGCGCTCGAAGTCCTCCACGAAGAGCACGACGTACCCCAGGTACCAGAGCATCCCTTCCTCCTTCCGTTCGACCGTTCACAGCGAAGCTTCCTGCGTGGCGGGGATTGCATATCCCAACCGTGCCGTTCCTGTCAAGGTCAGCTTGCACGCAGGTCGGCTGCCGTCAGTGGATGAGGCGGCGGCGGATCAAGCCGGCCGCCAGGAAGAAGCCCACGACGATGGGGGGGATGAGCCCTGCGAGGGGCAGGAGGTCTCCGAGGGTCGGGTGGCCCTCCATCAAGGCACGGGCGGCCTGGACGGCATAGGTGAGGGGAAGAAACCGGGCCAGCGTCTGCGCCCAGGCCGGGAGCGAGTCGAGGGGAAAGAAGACGCCGCAGAAGAGGAACATAGGCGTCACGACGAGGGTGAGATAGTAGTTGAAAAACTCGAAGCTCCGGGCGAGGGCCGCCACGACCAGCGAGAGGCAGGCGAAGAGCAGGGCCACGAGCCCGATGACGAGGGGAACGGCCAGCGTCCAGGCGGAGCGGGAGAGGCCGAACACCGTCACGATCGTGAGCATGACGCTGCCGTTGAACGCACCCTTGCTCGCCCCCCACAGTAAGTCGCCCGCCACGACGTCTTCCAAGCTCAAGGGGGTGCTTAGGACCGCCTCATAGGTCTTCTGGTGGATCATTCGCACGTAGGCGCCGTAGGTGCTCTCATAGGCGGCAGCAAACATGGCAGAGGAGAGGACCATGCCGGGGGCGATGAACTGCACGTAGGGCTCGCCCTGCACCCGGCCTACCAGCGTCCCGAGGCCGAACCCCAGCCCAAGGAGGTACAGGAGCGGTTCACCGATGCTCGGGCCCACCAGGCTCGGAAGCGAGTACTTCCGGAAGACGTCCAGGTTGCGCTGCCAGAACCGAACTGCTCTCCAGGTGGGCCAAACATGCGGCATGAAGAACTCCGACACAACTTCACCGCAGATTCCGCAGATTTCACGGAGGAACCTTCCGGAAATATTCTGCCGGATCTGTGGTTCCGTAGATGGGTCTACCTCTTCACTCCTGCAGGCTCCGGCCGGCCAGCTTGAAGAACAAGTCCTCGAGGTTGGCCGGGCGGTGGAGGAGGTGTGGGGGACGGAAGTCACTGACCGTGGGCAGGAGGGCCCGGCCGTCGGCACAATACAGGTACAGCGTGTCCCCGGCCCGCTCCCAGCGCAGCAGCTTTCCATGCAGGGCGGCCAGGATCGTCCGCTGCAGGACCTCGTCGGCGCGAACCTCGATGACCTCCTCCCCAACCTCCCGTCGCACCAAATCCGGGGGGCGCCCCTGGCACAGGATGCGGCCATCGGACATGAGCGCCACGCGGTCGCAGAGCTGAGCCGCCTCTTCCAGGTAGTGGGTCGTCAGCACTTGGGTGACGCTCCGCGCCTTCAGGCTCCGGAGCCGCTGCCAGACCAGATGGCGGGCCTGGGGGTCCAGGCCGGTCGTCGGCTCGTCCAGGACCAGGAGCTCGGGCTGGTTGAGGAGGGCGCGCGCCATAAGGAGGCGGCGCTTCATCCCGCCGGATAGCTCCCCGAGTAAGCTGTGGGCCCGCGCCGAGAGTTCCACGAAGTCCAGGAGCTCCCAGGCGCGACGCTTGGCCTCTGGCGAAGGAATATCGAAGTATCGGGCGAACACGAGAAGGTTCTCCAGCGGGGTGAGGTCCGGATCCAGGTTCTCCTCTTGGGGGACCACGCCGAGCCGCCTCCGCACCTCGCGAGGCTCCCGGTCCACGGCGTAGCCCAGGACGACCAGCTCGCCGGCGGAGGGCGGCGTCACGGCGTGGATCATCCGCGCAGTCGTGGTCTTCCCGGCGCCGTTGGGGCCCAACAGGCCGAAGCACTCCCCCACCTCGACCTCAAGGTCGATCCCGTCCACGGCAGCGAGGTCCCCGAAGCGTTTGGTCAGGCGATGAGCGCGAATCGCGGGTACGCGCATGACAGTAGAACCGGGAATACGAGAGCCAAGAGCCTGAAGCTGTTCATCGAGTAGCGGAATGGGTCCCGGCCTCCCGGGGAGGCGTCTCCTGGAAAATGAAAACCCCGGCGACTTCCCCATGTCGCCGGGGCGGCAAGCGTCAATCTTTCGGGTCGGACCTACTTCGGTTGCGCAACGGCCTTCACCACATTCGCCGCCTGCTTCCCCTTTGGACCGTCCACCACCTCGAACTCCACCTCCTGGCCCTCACTGAGGGAGCGAAAGCCCGTGCCCTCAATGGCCGTATAATGGACAAAGACATCGTCACCGTCCGGTCGCTCGATGAAACCGTAGCCCTTCGCATCATTGAACCACTTGACCTTCCCGCTGAGCCTCACTTCCGAACCTCCTTCTTTACCTGAACCGCTTCTCGGAGACTGCGGGGCTCCAGGCTGAGCCGGCCCGCGTCCAATCACCGGTCCGCCACGATCGGCGGCCGGCACCAGCAACAAAAAGACCGCGACTGCACGAGCCTTGCGCAGTCGCGGTCCAGGGAATTGGGTCCTACCGCCAAGAGCATCTCTTCGACTCGACCGACAGCATGAGGTCACGTAAAATCGGAGCGGACGTTAGCCTGACTAAGAAATCTTGTCAAGAATTTTTTCCGGGCCCTCCGTGGTTGTCCGGTCGATCGTCTATTGGCTAGACAGGAGAACTATCCGGCCCGGAAGCCGGGGAGGTGAGACTCAGGGCGTCGTCCCCCCAGAATCCCAACCGCTCTCCGGCCCGCTGGTAGGCCGTTCGCACCCGGTTCAGGTTCCGGGTGAAGACCAGTCCAATCTTGGCGAAGCTCTCGAAGATGGGCCCTTGCTCCTCGTTGATGGGCAGCGCGATGACCTTCGGCAGCCGATCCAAATTGGCCTGGAAGGCTTTGGCCAGCGCGTTCACGCGAGCCGAGAATTCTTCCTGTCCTTGGGCGGCCCGCTTCACGATCGGGGCGATGATGACGTCCACCCGTTCCCGCAGGCGGTGGAGCGTGTCGGCCGCCGCCGGCATGAGGTACGCCTCGGGCGTAGTCTGCGCCTCGGTCGGGATGGCAATCACCTCCACGCCCAGGTCAGACAGAAAGCGCTGCAGCAGGAGCCCCAAGCGGTGCTGGAGGAAAACGTCGGGGACCGCGACCCGCTTCCAGGCTCGGGCCCCGTCCGCTGCCGTGCGCTCCACCTCGCCGTAGAGGTCCTGGCGGAGCTTGGCCACGTAGCCCTGGTTGACCTTGTACCATTCCCGGATCAATCGCTTCCCGTACAACTGGATCCCCGCGGTGAAAACGTCGCGGCGCACCACGAGGCTCCGCACGATGTTGCCCCAGGAGTAGAACTTGCGCATGGCCTTCATGGAGCCTATCTGCAGCTCGTAGGGCGACATCTTGCGGGGCTGGTGGACGCAGTGGTGGCCGTCGTAGAGGCTCCAGTCGGTCGTGAGAATATCCTTGCTGCCCTTGGCGTACAGGTGGTCCCAGTCCGGCGAGCCGGGGACGGGGGTGAGGATCATGAACTGGACAGACTCCAGGCTCCGCGACTTGGCGAAGTCCGCGGTGGCATCCAAAACCTCGACGTCGTCCTCGTCCGAGCCCACCACGAACATCCCGTGGATCCGAATATTATGAGCGTGAAACCGCTCGATGGCCCGCTCGATCTTGGCCAGGTCCTGCTTCTTCTGGAAGAGCTTCAGCGTGCGGGGGTTGATGGATTCGAAGCCGACGTAGACGTTGAAGCAGTTGCTGCGCCGCATCAGGTCCAGCATCTCCGGGTCGTCCACCGCCTCCGTCCGGACCTGTGCCCCCCACTCCGGCGTCACCCCCTCGGCGACCATGCGGGAAAGCAGCTCCTTGGTGCGCCGCTTGTTGGCGGTGAAGATGTCGTCGGCGAAGAAGATATAGCTGGCATCCCGGTGGACCTTCAGTTCGTCCATGACCCGGGCCACGGAATGGGTCCGGAAGGCGTGGCCGTACATCCCGGGCACCGAGCAGAAGGTGCAGGAGAAGGGACAGCCTCGCGACGTGGCGATGCTGACAATGCCTCCGCTGCGCCAGCCCTGGACCAGCGAGAAGTCGGGGATCGGATTCACGTCCAGGTCGCGGATCTTGGGCCGCTCCGGATTGTGGACCACCGCGCCGTCGCGCCGATAGGAGAGATTCTGGATGGTGGCGAGGTCCCGCTTGCCCTCCAGCGCTTCCACCAGCTCCACGAAGGCGCCCTCGCCCTCGCCCCGGATGACGTAGTCGGCGTGCTGGAGGCCTTCCTCCGTCAGGAAGGAGGTGTGGGTCCCGCCCAGTGCCACCGGGATCCTCGCCGCCCGGACCTTCTCCGCCAGGGCATAGGAGGGCGGAGCGGTGGACGTTATGGCCGAGATCCCGACGAAGTCGGCGCTCAGGACCTCCCGCATGTCGATGGGCGAGATGTCCTCGATGTAAACCTGGACTTCGTAGCCCAAGTTGCGCATGATAGTGCCCAGCAGGACCGCTCCCAAGCGGGGGATGGCAACCTTGCTGTACACGTGCAGGTGGGTGGACTTGGGCTCGACCAGAACGATCTTGCGCATCCGAGGCTCCTCCACGTGGCGCCCGTGCGCCAATACATTCGTCGCAAGCCTGGCCGCCGAGGATCCTCGGATCGCGTCAGCTCATGGGAAATGGGGCGATATCGAGGAGGCCTGCGGGGTCCCGTCTCAGGTCAGAGGTCAGGCCTGAGGAAGCAGCGAAACAGGGCCAAAAGTATCGCACCCGGCCGGAGATGTCAAATGGTAAAAAATCCTGTCCAGCCAATTCAGGTGGAAGGAGCAGAAGGTTGCTGGCGCTCCTTCACGTGATGCTGGTCGGCTGTCTCGCGTATCTGCTTGGCGGCCTGCGGACCACGAGTGCACGTGCGTTCGCGCGTGGAGAATCCGACTTGGCGGTGTATGCTCTGGGGGTGCGACAACACGCATGAATGCGGCGGCCCGAAGGAACCGCGGAAGGCGCGGCAAGTCGTGGGAGAACGGGATGAGGCCGAAACGGGTGCGACCCGGAAGGACGACTGGCGCGCGACCGTCACCGCACCCGGCGGGCAGCGGGCCACTGCAACCCGGCGATTTCGACGGCGTCCTGGAGAAGCTGAAACTCCTCGAGTTCGGGCTGTTCGGGCTCCAGCAGTTGGGCCGGAATGCGTCGCTGGACATCGAGGACATTGGCCCCTTCACGCGGTTGGCGGAAGAGATCGAGAGCGACGTCCTGCAACTGCAGCAGCGGCTCTTCTCGCAGGGGACGCCCACTTCCAGTCCGTAAGAGCCCCGGCAGAGTGGCTTGCTCAATCGGCGGGCGATCGCGGTTGACAAGTGAGGGTAAGCTGGTATAAAGGTAACTCGGCGTAAAACTTGAGGAGGGTGATGCCCGCGTTTTTCTTTCGGTGGATGGCCACAGCTCTGGCCATCGGGGTGGTCGCGCAGATCCTTCCGGGCATTCAGGTCGATGGCCCGTGGGCGGTCATTGTGGCGGCGCTGCTGCTGGGTCTCGTCAATGCCACCCTGCGGCCGATCCTGATCCTCCTGACTCTGCCCATTTCCCTCGTGACGCTCGGTCTGTTCGCGCTGGTCATCAACGGGGCCATGCTGGCTCTGGTAGCGAGCGTGGTGAAGGGTGTGCATGTGGCGGGTTTCGGGAGCGCGGTGCTGGGTGGGCTGCTCATCAGCCTGGTCGGCAGCCTGTTGAGCTGGCTGCTGCGCCCCCGCCCCAACGTCCACGTGGAGTTCCGGCATATCCGGGGCGGACTCTAGACTTTACGGAGGAGCCGAGGTGACGATCCGCAAGGCGGTATTTCCTGCGGCCGGCCTGGGCACGCGCTTCCTGCCCGCGACCAAAGCCCAGCCCAAGGAGATGTTGCCCATCGTGGATAAGCCCACGATCCAGTATGTGATGGAAGAGGCAGTGGCCTCGGGTATCCGGGACATCATCATCGTGACGGGTCGCGGCAAAAACGCCATCGAGGATCACTTCGACCGCTCGATCGAGCTGGAGACGATGCTGTCTCGGAAGGGGCGGCAGGACCTCGTGGAGGTCGTCCGCCGGGTCTCGGAGCTGGTCCAGGTCTGTTACGTCCGCCAGAAGGAGCCCCTCGGTCTGGGTCATGCGGTCCTGGCGGCCCGGCCCATGGTGGGGGACGAACCCTTTGCCGTGCTCTTGGGGGATGACATCCTGACGGACGGCACACCGGCACTCAAGCAAATGATGGCGGTCTACGAGCAGCACCACTGCTGCGTGCTGTGTGTGAAGCGGGTGCCCAAGGCCGAGGTCTCGCGATTCGGGGTGATCCGAGCGCGCCGGTTGGAGGACAACCTTTACCACATCATGGACCTGGTGGAGAAGCCGGAGATCGACAAGGCCCCCTCGGACCTCGCCCTCGTCGGCCGGTACATCCTCCCGCCAGATATCTTTCCAATCCTGGAGAAGACGCGATCGGATACGACCGGCGAGATCCAGTTGACCAACGCCCTCAAGACGCTGCTCAAGAGCCGGAAGCAGATGCTGTATGCGCTGGAATTCCAGGGGACGTGGCACGATGCGGGGACGGTCCTGGGCTTCCTGAAAACGACGGTGCATTTCGCTCTGCGCCGCCCGGACGTCGCCCCCCACTTTCGAGAATTCCTGCGCGGCCTGGACCTGTCGAAGTGACCGCAGCGCGCCAGGACGATGGGGGCGCGAGCGCGGCGCCGGCCCGTGCCGGTGGAGCTCTTCCCATCGACTGAGAAACCAGACGGACCATGACGACCAGGCTCCCCCCCCACCAAACGTCGACGCCGGAACCGCCTCCGGACGAGGACCGCCCGCTGCCAGAGGAGGCGGTGAAGCCGGTCGCGGCGGACGCCGGTGCAGCCGAGACCGAGACGGGGGAGGAGCACGAGCCGGATCCCTACGATGCACTCTGGGATCCGGACATGGACACCCGGCCGGAGCGCATTCGCAAGACGCGGGCGCGTCGCGAATTTCGCCCGAAGGGGGGCGCCCCTGGGCGGGGACGGAAGCGCGAGAGTCCTTGATCCTGTCGGCGCGCCAGATCCCCCTAGACTCGCGGGATGAGACGTCAGAGGAGGCAATTCTTTGAGAGACGACGAGGCCAAGATGGCCGGTGAAGAGAAGGCGAACGACAAGGACGCCGCTGAGATGGAAGGCGAGACCGGGACCGCCGTGGGGATCGAGCAGCCCCAGGGGGAGCGGAAGATGCCGCCCCAGATCCCGCTCCTGCCGGTGCGGGACGTAGTGGTCTATCCCTTCATGATCCTCCCGCTTTTCGTGGGACGGGACAAGTCGGTCCGGGCCGTTGACGAGGCTCTGTCGCGGGAGCGGCTGATCCTGCTGGTGGCCCAGCGGGACGCCGAAGCCGAGGACCCCGGGTCCGATGGCCTCTACGCGGTCGGCACGGTCGCCATGATCATGCGCATGCTGAAGATGCCCGACGGTCGGGTGAAGATCCTGGTCCAAGGCGTCTCGCGGGCCAGGGTGCTGGGACTCACGCAACAGGATCCCTGCTTCGAGGCCAAGATCGCCGAGGTGGTGGAGCCCGAGGCCGCCGCCCAGAGCCTCGAGATGGAGGCTCTTGTCCGGTCCGTGAAGGAGCAGGTCCAGCGAGCCGTCAACCTGGGCAAGGGGGTCTCGCCGGATGTCCTGGTCATCATCAACAACCTGGAGCATCCGGGGCGGCTGGCCGACCTCGTGGCCAGCAACCTCGACCTCAAGGTAGAGCAGGCCCAGCAGATCCTGGAGATCTTCGATCCGGTGGAGCGGCTGAGGAAGCTGTCCGAGCTCCTGGGCAAGGAGATCGAAGTCCTGGAGATGCAGCACAAGATCCAGACCCAGGCACGGGAAGAGATGGACAAGACCCACCGGGAGTACTACCTCCGGGAGCAGCTCAAGGCCATCCAGAAGGAGCTGGGCGAGAGCGACGAACGAAGCCAGGAGATCCAGGAGCTGGAGCAGAAGATCGAAAAGGCCAAGATGCCGCCGGCGGTCCTGCAGGAGGCCAAGACGCAGCTTGGCCGCCTCGCCCGCATGCATCCCGACGCGGCGGAGGCCTCGGTCATCCGGACGCACCTGGAGTGGCTCATCGACCTGCCTTGGGCCAAGCAGACCAAGGACAAGCTCAACATCAAGCAGGCCCAGAAGATCCTGGACGAGGACCACTACGACCTGGAGAAGGTGAAGGAGCGGACCCTGGAGTACCTGGCGGTCCGCAGCCTGAAGCGGAAGCTCAACAAGAAGATGAAGGGCCCGATCCTGTGCTTTGTCGGCCCGCCCGGCGTGGGCAAGACCTCCCTGGGCCGCTCCATCGCCCGGGCCCTGGGGCGCAAGTTCGTCCGCATCTCGCTGGGCGGCGTGCGGGACGAGGCCGAGATCCGGGGGCACCGGCGGACCTACATCGGGGCCCTGCCCGGCAAGATCATCCAGGGGATCAAGCAGGTGGGCACCAACAACCCCGTCTTCATGATGGACGAGGTGGACAAGGTGGGGGCCGACTTCCGCGGTGATCCGTCTGCGGCACTGCTGGAGGTGCTGGATCCGGAGCAGAACGAGTCCTTCACCGACCACTACCTCGGCGTGCCCTTCGATCTCCGGAACGTGATGTTCATCACCACGGCGAACCTGGCGGATCCCATCATCCCCGCCCTGCGTGATCGGATGGAGGTCATCGAGATCTCCGGCTACACCGAAGAGGAGAAGCTGCAGATCGCGCGCCGCTACATCCTCCCCCGCCAGTTGGAAGAGCACGGGATCAGCGTCAAGCGGCTCGAGCTGACGGACGACGCCGTCCTGAAGATCATCCAGAACTACACCCGGGAGGCCGGCCTGCGCAACCTGGAGCGGGAGGTGGCCTCGATTTGCCGGAAGGTGGCGCGCGAGGTGGCCGAGGGAAAGACGGGCCTCACCAAGGTGACCCCCGCCTCGCTCCACAAGTACTTGGGCGCGCCCAAGTTCCTGCCCGAGCCCGAGCAGGAGAAGGATGAGATCGGGGTGGCCACGGGCCTGGCCTGGACCCAGACGGGCGGGGACGTCCTGTACATCGAATGCACCCTGATGCGCGGGAAGGGCAACCTGGCCCTCACCGGGCACCTGGGAGACGTCATGAAGGAGTCGGCCCAGGCGGCCCTGAGCTACGCGCGGACCCGGGGGAGCAGCCTCGGGCTCAGGGAGGACGCCTTCGCCAGGCAGGACATCCACATCCACGTGCCGGCGGGGGCGATTCCAAAGGACGGTCCCTCGGCGGGCATCACCATGGCTACGACCCTGATCTCCGCCTTGACAAGGACCCCCGTGCGCCGAGACGTGGCCATGACGGGGGAGATCACCCTGCGCGGGAAGGTCCTCCCCATCGGGGGCCTCAAGGAGAAGGTCCTGGCGGCCCGCCGGATGGGGATCAAGACCGTCATCCTGCCGGCCAAGAACGACAAGGACGTGCTGGAGCTGCCCCAGAACGTGCGGCGGGGCATGCACTTCGAATACGTAGACCACATGGACCAGGTGCTGAGTGTGGCCCTGGCCAAGCGAACCGCAGTGCGCCGGCCCGCGGCGGCGACCGAGAGCCGGGTGGCGGCCCGCGCCTGAAGAGCTGGCAATTTGGCGACTCGGCACCCTGACAACCTGGAATGCCCGGAGTGCCCAGTTGCCCGATTGCCTGAGTGCCATGTCTTTGAAGGAGGAGCCTATTCGTTTTGAGCCAGCCTGAGTCGTGGGTGCACATTGTCCCCCTGGGGGGGCTGGGGGAGATCGGGATGAACATGACCCTCCTCGAGACCGAGGAGGACATCCTGGTCATTGATGCCGGCCTCATGTTCCCCGAGGAGGAGATGCTGGGCATCGATCTGGTGCTCCCCGAGGTGACCTACCTGCTGGAGCGGCGGGAAAAGGTCCGGGGGATCGTGCTCACCCACGGCCACGAGGATCACACCGGCGCGGTTCCCTTTCTCCTCCCGCAGCTCCCCGTCCCCGTGTACGGCACGACCTTGGCCCTCGGGTTGCTCCAGGACAAGCTCCGGGAGTTCGACCTGGAGAAGGTCGCCGATCTCCGCCGCATCCGGGGCCGCGAGGTCCTTTCGCTCGGCGGTTTCACCCTGGAGTTCATCCGGGTCAGCCACAGCATCCCGGACGGGGTGGCCATCGCGGCACACACGCCCGCCGGCCTCGTGATCCACAGCGGGGACTTCAAGTTCGACCAGACACCCGTGGATGGCGAGCTGACCGACTTTCAGAAGTTCGCCGAACTGGGGGAGCGGGGCGTCCTGGCCCTGCTGTCGGACAGTACCAACGCCATCCGGGACGGCTTCACCCCCTCCGAGTCGGCCATCGGCCGGACCTTCGAGCAGCTCTTCCGGTCCGCGCCGCGCCGCATCATCGTGGCCTGCTTCGCGAGCAACATCCATCGAATCCAGCAGGTGCTGGACGTGGCGGCGCGGCTGGGAAAGAAGGTGGCCGTGAACGGCAGGAGCATGGCCGCCAACGCCCGGATCGCGACGGAGCTGGGCTACCTCAAGGTCCCGCCGGACACCCTGGTCCGCCTGGATGAGCTCCGGCGCTGCCCGGCGGAACAGAGCGTGATCATCACCACGGGAAGCCAGGGGGAGCCCCTGTCGGCCGTGGCCCGGATGGCGGTGGGGGAGCACCGGCAGCTCGAAATCCAGGCAGGGGATATGGTGATCTTCTCCGCCCGAGTGATCCCTGGCAATGAGACGTCCATCGCCCACACCGTGAACCACCTCTTCCGCCGCGGCGCTCAGGTCATCACGGAGGACGTCCTGCCGGGCGTCCACGTCTCCGGCCACCCCAGCCGCGAAGAGCTGAAGCTGATGCTGAACCTGACCCGCCCCCGCTTCTTCGTGCCCATCCACGGAGAGTACCGGCACCTGTACGCCCACGCCGAGTTAGCCCGCTCCATGGGCATGCCTGCGGACCATGTCTTCCTCCTGGAGGATGGAGACGTGCTGGAGATGACGACCGCGCGCGGCGCGATCGTGGGCAAGGTGGCGGCGGGGCGGGTCTTCGTGGATGGTAAAGGGGTGGGGGACGTGGGAGATAGCGTCCTGCAGGATCGGCAGCATTTGGCTCAGGACGGAATGGTGGTGGTGGTCATCGGGTTCGACAAGGCCGGGGCGATCCTGGCCGGACCGGACATCATCTCCCGGGGGTTCGGCCTCCTCCCCGAGGGCGGGAGCCTCTTCGAGGAGGCACGGAGGCTGATCCTCACGACGCTGGAGGGCTGCAGCGTGGAGGAGAGGACCGACGGGACGCTGATCAAGGAGCGCATCCGGGCAGGGCTCCGCAAATTCCTCTGGAAGACGGTGGGGCGCCGTCCGATGGTGCTGCCGGTGATCATCAAAGTCTAGCGCCCGGAGAGGGGGCGGGAGGGCGGGAGGCGACGAGGCGAGGGCCGCCGAGTCCGGCGGGTTTTGGCCGGTCGTCCCTTGGCAAAGAAAGCGCTTGGCGTTCGGCGCCGCGTCAGCTATAACGTCGGCGGCAGGAGAAAAGGCGAGGAGTACACGTGGCAGCCGACTTGAGCCGGCCGAGCGTATGGCTGAAGGGGCTCGGGGCATTTTTCCGGCATGATAAGACGCGCGAGGGGATTGGCGTCTTGGCCATGGCGACGGCCGTCCTCACCTTGGCCAGCCTCTGGACGTTCGATCCACAGGACCCCTCCTTCTTCACCTATGTGAGCGGCGTCGATCGGCAAGTCAGCAACGCCGTCGGGCGCCTGGGGGCCGAGGCGGCTGGCGACCTCCTGGGGCTCCTGGGGATCTCCGCCCTGCTGGTCCCCCTGGCGCTCTTCGCCTGGGGCTGGACCTGGGTCGGCGGGCGGCGCCTGGCCCACGCCTGGCGCCGAGGTGCGGGGCTGGTCCTGGTAGGACCCTCCCTCTCCCTCCTGGCGAGCGTCCTCCACCACGCCGGCATCCTGCCGGGCGGGCGCGTCGAGCGGCCGGGCGGCTTCGTGGGCGACGAGGTATTCCGGCTCCTGGTGGCGTGGTTCGGCGCGTTCGGCATGGCGGTCCTGGCGCTTACCGGCATCGCCCTGGCGGTCATCTGCTTATCCCAGCGGCCGCTGGTTGCCTTCCTGGCCTGGCCCTCGGCCGGCCTCGGCTGGGCCTCGGACCGGTACTCCGCTGCCCGTGAGGCATGGCGGGGGCGGCGGGCGAAAGCCCGGGCGGCTGCGCCCGTCCTCCCGGCGAGCGAAGAGGCAGCGACGTCTCCCGCTCCGGAAGCGACGAGCGAGTCGGCACCTCGACCGGCGGAGAACGCGGCCCCTGCGGGAGGATCGACCAAGCCGGCACGAGAGACGAGAGACGCCAAGGGGCCCAAAGAGGCCAAGGAGCCTCGTGGTCAGCAGGCCCTCCCCTTCGTTGGGTCCAAGGATGGCTTCACGCGACCCTCGCTGGGGCTGCTGGACGTGCCGCCGTCCTCCGAACCGACTGGCTCCAGCCCGGAGGAGATGGCCCAGAACTCCCGCCTCCTGGAGAAGAAGCTCCAGGAGTTCGACGTGGAGGGCCGTGTCACGGCAGTGAACCCCGGCCCGGTGATCACCAGCTACGAACTGGAGCCAGGGCCCGGCATCAAGATCAATCGCATTGTGGCCCTGGCGGACGATCTGGCGCTGGGGCTCAAGGCCATGAGCGTGCGGGTGGTCGCGCCCATCCCGGGCAAGGCAGCGGTGGGGGTGGAGATCCCCAACCAACGCCGGGCGACGGTGTACCTGCGGGAGGTCCTGGCGACCAAGGAGTTCGGGAACGAGGCCCTGCAGCTTCCACTGGCCTTGGGGAAAGACATCGGCGGCGCGCCGGTGGTGGCCGACCTGGCGCAGATGCCACACCTGCTGATCGCCGGGGAGACCGGCTCGGGGAAGAGCGTGTGCATCAACGCCCTGATCCTGAGCCTCCTCTACCGGTCGCAGCCGAAGGACGTGCGCCTCCTCCTCATCGACCCCAAGCGGGTGGAACTGACGGTGTACAACGGCATCCCCCACCTGGTGGACAAGGTGGTGTCCGATCCGAAAGACGCGTCGCGGCGCCTCCAGCGGGTCGTCCTGCACATGGAGGAGCGCTACCGGCTCTTCGCCCAGGTGGGCGCCCGGAACCTCCAGAGCTACAACCGCCGGATGGAGCTGGAGCCCCCCGCGCCGGACGATCTGAGCCAGGGCTCCCACCGAGGTCGGCTCCCGCTCCTGGTCGTGGTGATCGACGAGCTGGCCGATCTCATCCTGACGTCCCAGAACGAGGTGGAGAATGCCATCATGCGCCTGGCGCAGATGGCCCGGGCCGTGGGAATCCACCTGATCGTGGCCACGCAGCGGCCCTCCGTGGACGTCCTGACCGGCGTCATCAAGGCCAACTTCCCAGCGCGCCTCTCCTTCCGGGTGGCCTCCAAGGTGGATTCCCGGACGATCCTGGACATGAACGGGGCCGAGGCCCTGCTGGGAAAGGGGGACATGCTCTACATCCCGCCGGGCAGCTCCAAGCCCACCCGGATCCACGGCTGCAACGTGACCGAGGTAGAGATTCGCCGGGTCGTGGAGTTTCTCTCGGCTCAGGCCAAACCCACCGAGTTCGTCTGGTCGCTCCTCCCGCCGGAGCCTGACGCTCCAGAAGAGGAGGACGGGGAGGGCGACGAGCTGTACCGGCAGGCGGTTGAGATGGTGGTACAGACGCAGCAGGCCTCGATCTCCATGATCCAGCGCCGGCTGCGGGTGGGATTCAACCGGGCGGCCCGCATGATCGAGCGCATGGAGCAGGAGGGGATCGTGAGTCCCATGGACGGCACGCGACCGCGCGAGGTCTTGGTTTCCCGGGCAGAGTCGTAAGATGAGCAGTGCAGCGATCCGGCAGGGCTGGGGCGGGGGACACCGCCTGAAGGTCGGGGTCGTCCTGGCCCTTCTGGTGGCGGGGGGCGCGCCCTCAGCCCCTCGCGCACAGGCGGTGCCCAGCCTGGACGAGATCGTGGCAAAGGTCCAGGAGGCCTGCGCCCGCACCCAGGACCTGTCCGCACACTTCGAGCAGGTCGCGACGATCAAGAGTCTCGATCAGGTGCAGAAGGCCAGCGGGATCCTGCTGCTGAAGCGGCCGGAGAAGATGCGCTGGGAGTACCGGACGCCGGAGCCGCGGCTGTTCGTGACGGACGGCAAGACCCTGTGGGCTTACAGCCCTGCCGAGAAGCAGGTCGTGGTGCAGGCAGTCGGTCAGGCATTCGCTTCCCGCCTCCCCCTGGCGATCCTGGCCGGGGACTGCGCGCTCCGGAAGGACTTCCAGGTGAGCGAGGTGGTGAACGCCGCCACGCGTGGGTCGACGACCTCCGCTATCCTGGACCTCAAGCCCAAGCATCCGGAGGCCGGGATCGCGCGCATGCTGCTGGAGGTCAGCCTCAAGGACTACACCGTCATGCGGACGACGATCTTCGACTCGCAGGGGAACACGACGGTCATCACGCTGTCGCAGGTCAAGCTGGACCCCGGGATTCCGGACCAGCAGTTCACCTTCACGCCCCCGGCGGGCGTCACGGTGGTGAAGCCGCCCCAGCCGTGAGGCCCGGCGGGTCGGGCGGATTCGTGGGCGAGCGGACGGTCGGAGAGCAATCGAGCCATGGCCAAAGAGTGTTCGTTTGACGTGGTGTGCAAGGTGGATCTGCAGGAGGTGGACAACGCGGTCCACCAGAGTACCCGCGAGATCAGCCAGCGCTTCGATTTCAAGGGAAGCAAGGCAGGTGTCACACGCGAGGGAAACAGCCTGCACCTCACCGCCGAGGACGAGTTCAAGCTGAAGCAGGTCGTGGACGTCCTGGAGACCAAGCTGGTGAAGCGGCAGGTGCCCCTCAAGGCCCTCACGCGCGGGCAGGTCCAGGCCGCCGGAGGCGGCACGGTCCGCCAGGACCTCACGCTCCAGGATGGGATCCCCACGGAGAAGGCGCGAGAAATCGTCAAGCTCATCAAGGGGACGAAGCTCAAGGTCCAGGCCCAGATCCAGGAGAACCAGGTCCGCGTCTCCGGCCGGGATCGGGATGAGCTGCAGAAGGTGATCACGTTTCTGCGGGAGCAGGACCTGGGGATCCACATGGAGTTCACCAATTACCGGTCCTGAGCCGTTCGTCTCTTGTGAAATTCGGATTGCGAATTTGCCGGAAGGCAGGACTCCCGAAAGCCGGAGGCTCGGATGCCCAAGCGCGTGCTGGTCGTCGACAACGATTGGTTCTATGTCGAACTGGTGGGCGACATCGTGAAGCAGGAGGGCTACGAGGTTTCCAAGGCCTACGACGGCATCGAGGCCATGGAAGCCCTCAGGGGGGACCTGCCGGATATCGTGATTCTGGACGTGGTGATGCCGCGGATCGACGGCGATCGCGTGTTCCAGTACATCCGGGGGAATCCGCGGACAAGCCACCTCCCCGTCATCATCCTCTCCGGCACGCTCGTGGAGGACCAGGACGCCCTGGTGGCCCTGGGGGCGAATGCGTACGTGGCCAAGGGGCGCCGCGACGACATGCAGCGGAACATCCAAGCGGCCCTCCATAGCGTCGAGGCCGGTCCCTCCGGACAAGGCCCGCCGGTCATCGGCGTGGAGGGGCTGTTGCCGCGCGAGAAGGTGCGGGAGCTGCTGGCGCTACGGCGCTACACGGAGACCGTCCTGTCCACCATTACCGAGGGAGTGCTGGAGGTGGACCGCTGCCGCCGCGTCATCTCCGTGAACCGTGCGGGGACCGAGATGCTGGGGTGCTCCGAGATGGAGCTGCTCGGTACCCGCCTGACCGATCTCCTCGGGGCCGACAAGCGCGGCATCCTGGAGGAGGCGTTGGCCTACGTCATGGCGCGTCCTGCCGAAGTGGCCGATGCGGTCACCCTCCGGCACCGGGAGCGCGTCCTCCGCCTGACGCTCGCCTGCGCGGTAGCGGGGGACCCCGCGGCAGGCCTCTTCGTGATCCTGCAGGATGTCACGGACCTCGCGTGGAAGATCGAGGAGCTGTCGGGGCTGAACGCGCGCTTGCAGGCCCTGGATAAAACGCGGTCCGAGCTCTTGACCATGATCTCCCACGACCTCCACACGCCGCTGACCGCCATCAAGGGGTCTCTGGATGTTCTGCTCCACGAGAACGTGGGGGTCGAGCTGGGGCGAGAGCTGTTGGGGATCGCGCAGAAGAATGCCGACCGGCTCTTCCGCATGGTGAGCGACATCCTGGACCTGGCTCGCATCGAGGCCGGGCGATTCCAGGAACGGCGGGAGCCCTTCGACATCCTGGTCTGCATGCGTGGCACGATCGACCGGCTGCGCCACCTGGCCCAGGCGAAAGAGATCGCGATCACGCTGGCTGCGCCGGACCGGGTCTCCCTGGTTGCGGCGGACGCGCTGCGGATGGAGCAGGTGTGCACAAACCTTTTGGGCAACGCCTTGAAGTTTACCCCCCGCGGCGGCCGGATTCAGGTCGCGGTGCAGGAGCGGGCGGATGACCTCCTGGTGGTGGTCCAGGACACAGGCCTCGGCATCCCACCGGAGTACCAGGGGCGGGTGTTCGACCGGTTCTACCGGGTGCCTGTTCCGGTCGAGACCGGGGTGGACGGCACCGGCCTCGGCCTCACGATCTGCAAGGCTGTCATCGAGGAGCACGAGGGACGGATCTGGCTCGAGAGCGCGGTCGGGCAGGGCACCACGGTATCCTTCACGATCCCCAAGCGACAGCCGGAGACTCGCCCCGCGCCGTGATCCTCGAGATCCCGGGGCGCGGAGGACTGGCGTGGCCGTAGCGGCGACCCTCAACGCAGGCACGCACTCCACGATTCTCATCGTGGAGGACGAGGCCGGCATTGCCCGGATGATCCAGGTCCTCCTGGAAGCCCGGGGCTTCGGCACGGTGGTGTGTCACTCCGGCGCGGAGGCCCTCGAGCGGCTCACCGGCCAGTTGGTGGATCTGGTGCTCTTGGACATCATGATGCCGGGCATGGACGGCCTCGAGGTCTGTCGCCGCCTGAAGGCCGATGCGCGCTGGCGCCACATCCCGGTGGTCATGCTCACCGCGAAGGACGCGGTGCGGGACAAGGTCCTGGGCCTGGAGATCGGAGCGGACGATTACGTCACCAAGCCGTTCAACACGGACGAGCTGGTCGCCCGCATCCGGGTCCTCCTCCGCGTCCAGTCCATGAGTCAGGAGCTCCTCCGCCGCAACCGAGAGCTGCAGACGCTGAACGCGGTGGCCTCGGCGGTGAGCCGCAGCCTCAGCCTGGAAGAGATCCTGGACGGGGCCCTGATCGAGACGCTGGAGAGCCTGCGGGCGGCCTATGGCCTCGTCCACCTTGTGGATGCCAGGAGCGGGCATCTGGCGCTGGCGGCCTGGCGGGGCCTGCCGGGTCCGCCGCCGGAGGCGCTCCAGCAGGTCCCCCCCGGGGCCGGATGGGCCTGGCGCGCGCTGGGCCAGGAGATCCCGTTGGTCCTCGCCGATGCGGCCAAGGCGGAGGGGCTGGGGGCTTCTGTCGAGGAGGCGCCGCGGCCGCTGGTGGCCGTTTCCCTTCACCTGCACGCGCGGAAGCAGGGGACCCTCACCGTCGCGGGGCATCCCGGGCAGAGCATTTCTCCGGACGAGGTGGAGCTGCTGGCCGCCATCGGACGGCAGGTGGCCATGGCCCTGGAGAATGCGCACCTGTACGCGCAGAGCCTCCGCAAGGCGGAGGAGTTCGAGGGGCTCTACCAGGTCGGCAAGGCCACGACCTCCACGTTCAACCTGCAGGAGATCCTGACGCGGATCAGCGAGGCGGTCTCCCGCCTGATTCGGGCCAAGGCCATGTCGCTCTTGCTCCTGAGCCCCGATGGCCGCGTCCTCACGCCGGTGGGCGGGTTCAACTGGGACGAGGAACTGCCCCAGACGATCGAAGCCAGTCCTGCGGGCTCGCCCCTGAACCCGAGCCTGGTCGCCGTGCAGGAGAAGCGCCTGGTGGCGATCGCCGATCTCGGGATGGACCCCGCGCCCGCCCCCTGGCTCCGGCAGGCACGCGACATCGGCTATCGCGCCCTGCTGGCCGTCCCCCTCATCGTGCAGGAGCGGGCCCTGGGGTGCATGAACCTGTACCTGGCCGAGCCCCACGAGCCGGATGCCAACGAGATGCAGCTCCTCTCGACGTTTGCCAGCCAGGCGGCCATCGCCATCGATAATGCTCGGCTCTTCGAGGAGACGCGCATGCTCGCCATCACCGACGAGCTGACCGGCCTGGCCAATTACCGCGAATTTTACCAGCAGTTGGCGCGCGAGGTCCGCCGCGCCCTGCGCTACGCGCGGGCCCTCACGCTGCTGATGGTCGATGTGGATTTCTTCAAGGAGTACAATGACCGCTACGGGCACCTGGTTGGAGACCAGGCCCTGCGCGACTTGGCCGAGGTGCTGCGCCGGAATGCCCGGGACGTGGACATCCTCGCCCGATACGGCGGGGAAGAGTTCACCATCATCCTCCCCGAGACCGACCTGACCCGGGCGGCCTACCAGGGGGAGCGAATCCGGGCGGCCGTTGCCACCCATCCTTTCCCGGGCACGGCGGCCGAGCCGGAGGCGCGTCTGACCGTGAGCATCGGCGCCGCCGCCTTGGGGTCGCACATTCGGAAGATCGAGGATCTGGTGCACGACGCCGACCAGGCTCTGTACCAGGCCAAATCCCGAGGCCGGAACCGGTTGGAGTTGGCCCCTGCGAAGGGACGGGGGGCGCAGGCGCCGAAGCCGGCCGGTCCATAGGGAATCGCCTTTCGCTCTTTCCCCTCCCCGTGCCAAGGCAGGACGCGTACCGGCCGCGGAGCCCGGTGAATGGCGACCGCTGGGAGTCGGCTCGCGCGGGTCTCGGCGGCCGGGGTTTGCATAGTGCCCGGTGGAAGTGAGGATCCCAATGCGCGAAGGCGTGCAGAATGATCGGAACGGCGGCGGCCGCCCGATCCGCGTGAGCCTGGTCAACCTCGGCTGCCCCAAGAACCAGGTGGATGCTGAGGTCATCCTGGGCCAGCTTCAAGCGGCAGGCTTCACGATCGCCGAGACGCCCGAGCAGGCCGACATGGTGGTGGTGAACACCTGCAGCTTCATCCAGGAGGCCAAGGAGGAATCCATCCGCACCATCCTCGAGGCCGCCAGATTGAAGCAATCCGGTCGCTGTCAGGCCGTGGTGGTGAGCGGGTGCCTCCCCCAGCGGTACGGGCAGGAGCTTCCCCTTCTCCTCCCGGAGGTGGACGCCTTCGTTGGGACCGGGGAGTTTCCCCGCATCGCCGAGATCGCGCGCGCGGTGCTCGGGCGGACCGGACGGGATCGCGTGTGGGTCAGCGGCCACACGGCCCTGGTCACAGCCGATCTCCCGCGACGGCTCCTCACGCCCGGGCACTTCGCCTACGTGAAGATCGCTGAGGGGTGCGACCGGACCTGCACCTTCTGTGCGATCCCTGGGATCCGCGGGCGGTTTCAAAGCCGGACACGGGAGGACATCGTGGCCGAGGCCCGGCAGCTTGCGGCCCAGGGCGTCCGGGAGATCATCCTCATCTCGCAGGAGACGACAGCCTACGGGGCGGGCCGCGGGGAGGCGCACGGACTCACCCGATTGCTGGAGGACCTCCTCGGGATCGCGGATTTGCGCTGGATCCGCCTCCACTATTTGTATCCGACGCGCATCACGCCCGAACTGATCGCCCTGCTAGCCTCGGAGCCGCGCCTCTGTCGCTACCTCGACCTCCCCCTCCAGCACAGCGACGGGGCCATCCTCAAGGCCATGCGGCGGGGCGGCGACGCGGACAGCCTGCGCCGGCTCATCGAGCGGGTGCGCGAGGCCGTGCCCGAAATCACCATCCGCACCGCCTTCATCACCGGGTTCCCCGGCGAGACCGCGGAGCAGTTCGCCGGTCTCCTCGCCTTCGTCCAGGCGATGCGCTTCGACCGGATGGGCGTTTTCTGTTACTCCGACGAGGAAGGGACGCCGGCGGCGGCACTCCGGCCCAAGGTTCCCCGAGCCGTCGCCGAAACCCGCCGGCGCCGCCTGATGGAGGTGCAGGCGCAGATCGCGGAAGAGAAGGGCCAGGCCATGATCGGGAGCATCCAGGAGGTGGTGGTGGACGGCCCGTGCCCAGCGTTTCCCGGCGTGCAGTGTGGCCGGACCGCCGCCCACGCCCCTGAGGTGGATGGGACCGTCTATCTCCAAGGACCGATGCTCCCGCCCGGAACGCTGGTCCGGGCCCGGGTTCGAGAGGCCTTCGAGCACGACCTATCCGGCGAGACCCTGGAGCGCGTGGGCTAGCCATGCCGAGGCGGCCGCCCGCGGTACCCTCGAATGCACTCCGGAAGGTCCCACGCGCCGTGAGGCTATTGGCCACGGGGGCGGGCGCCGGCTACGTCCCGGTGGCACCCGGAACGGCCGGGAGCCTGCTGGGCGCCGCCATCGCCCTTCCTCTGCTGAAGCTGCCCTGGCCCGCTTTTCTCGGGGTGACCCTTCTGCTCACCGCGGTGGCCGTCTTCGTCGCGACCCGCATGGCGGAGGCGCTCGGACAGGCGGATCCCTCCGTGGTGGTGATCGACGAAGTCGTGGGGATGTGGTGTGCCGCCCTCCTGTTGCCGCCGCGGCCCTACGATCTCGCCGCCGTCTTCCTCCTGTTCCGGGCCTTC
The DNA here is from genome assembly GCA_963714585.1 of uncultured Methylomirabilota bacterium. Lineage (GTDB taxonomy): Bacteria > Methylomirabilota > Methylomirabilia > Methylomirabilales > 2-02-FULL-66-22 > 2-02-FULL-66-22. Next base: position 66,309 of record CAVQPC010000085.1, on the reverse strand, counting down.
GACGTGGTCAAGCCGTTGTGGATCCCCATGCTGGAGCGACTCCCCGGGGGGTGGGGGATCGTCGCCGATGATGTGGCGGCCGGCCTCCTCGCGCGGGCAACCTGGTGGCTGCTGAAGGTCAACTTCACGTTCCTGTGAGAGGCGTGAACCGCCAGGCGCCAAGAACGCCACGGACCAATCAAGCGCTCTTGGCGTCTTGGTGGTTCATCATCGGGGTGACGACGATGGGCACGGAGATTCTGACGGTGGGCACGGAGCTGCTGCTCGGCCAAATCGTGGACACCAACGCGAGCTGGATTTCCCAGCGGCTGGCCGAGGCGGGGATCGACGTCTATTACAAGACCACGGTGGGCGACAACTGGGGACGGATCGAGGCCGCCTTTTGCCAGGCCATGGGCCGCGCCGATGTCGTCATCGTGACCGGGGGTCTCGGGCCGACCGAGGATGATCTGACCCGTGACGTCCTGGCGGCCGTCCTGGGATGGCCGCTCCAGTTGGATCCCGGCGTGTTGCGCCACATCGAGGAGCGCTTCGCCAAGCGCAAGATCCCCATGGCGGAGAACAACCGGAAGCAGGCCCTGGTCCCCGCGGGGGCCGAGGTGCTGCCCAATCCGCGCGGGACCGCGCCCGGCCTGTTCGTCAAGATAAACGGGCGCCTCATCGCGTGCATGCCGGGAGTCCCCTCCGAGATGAAGCCGATGCTCACCGAGCAGGTCATTCCCCGAGTGCGGGAGGCCCTGGGCATCAAGGGGCGAATCGTCTCCCGCGTCCTCAAGACCTGCGGGATCAGCGAGTCCAGGGTGGATCAGCTCATCGGGGATTACTTCCGCGAGATGCGCGATCCGACCATCGGAGTCCTGGCCCACGCGGGCGAGATCCACATCCGCCTCACCTGCAAGGGGGAGGAGCCTGCGGAGATCACGCGGAAGCTGGACGAGCTGGAGGCGAAGATCCGGGCCCGCCTGGGCCATCGGATTTTCGGGCGGGACGAGGAGCGCATTGAGGCCGTGGTGGGGCGGCTCCTGCGCGAGCGGCAGGCCAGCCTGGCCGTGGCCGAGTCCTGCACGGGCGGGCTCCTGGCCAGCCGGATCACGGACATCCCGGGGAGTTCCGACTACTTCGAGCGCAGCGTGGTGACGTACACCGAGGCAGCCAAGGAAGAGCTGCTGGGTGTCCCGCCCGAGACCATCCGGGCGCACGGGGTGGTCAGCGTGGAGGTGGCGCGGGCCATGGCGGAAGGGATCCGCCGCCGGAGCCGGACGACCTTCGGCCTGGCCACGACGGGGATCGCGGGCCCGACAGGAGGCACGCCCGAAAGACCCGTCGGACTCGTCTGCGTGGGGCTGGCCTGGGACGGAGGGGCCGTCGGGCGCGAGTACCGCATGCTGGGGGATCGGGAGCTGGTCAAGTACCGGGGCGCCCAGATGGCGTTGGAGATGCTCCGCCGCCACCTCCTGGGCTTGCCGATCGACGAGGCCTGAGAAACGGACGCCATGAAACCACAGATTTCGCAGATTGCGCAGATTCCCTCGACGGCCCTTTCCGATGAAGTCTGCGGAATCTGCGTAATCTGCGGATGAATTGTGGAGGCCTTTCGGTGTCATTGCGGCTGTTCGTGGCGGTGAATCTGTCGCCGGAGATCCGGGAGCAGCTGGCCGCGGCCCAGGAGCACTTGCGCCGCGCGCGGGCCGACGTGAGTTGGGTCCGGCCGGAGAACATGCACATCACGCTGAAGTTTCTGGGCGAGACGGCGGAGGAGCGGCTGGACCTCGTCTGCCGCACGCTGAGCACTGTCGCCCGCGCGCACGCGCCCTTCCGGCTCAGCGTCGCCGGCGTGGGGAGTTTCGGCGGTCGGGTTCCCCGTGTGGTCTGGGTCGGCGTAACGGATGGCGCCGAGCCCCTCACGGCCCTTGCCCGCCACGTGGAGGCGGCCCTGGAGGACCTGGGCTTTCCGCGGGAGAAGCGCGGCTTCACGGCGCACCTCACCCTGGGCCGGGTGCGGTCGGCCAAGAACCTGGAGGGGCTGGCCGCGGGCATCCGGGAGATTCAGGAGGGGCGTTTCGGAGCGGTGGCCGCGGAGGCGTTCGAACTGGTCCGAAGCGAGCTACGCCCGGGCGGGTCCGTGTACACAGCGCTGGAGCGATTTGTCTTGGCAACACCGGAGGGGCAGGAGGAGCGCCATGCAGGTTGAGGACGTGCGGAAGGCGGCCCTTGGGATCTTCACCGCGGCGGTCCGCGCCGTCGATCCAGCGGAGGCCATCCACCGCCACGTGAGCCGGGAGGGCATCCGCCTGCGCATCGACTCCGAGACGATCGATCTCCAGAAGGTCGGGCGGATCGTGGTCGTGGGCTGCGGGAAGGCCGGTGCGCCCATGGCGGCCGCCATCGAGGAGATCCTGGGCGACCGGATCGCGAGCAGCGTCGTGGTGACCAAATACGGGCACGTCAGACCCACGGCGAGAATCCGCATCCACGAGGCCGGCCATCCGGTGCCCGATGCGGCCGGCGTGGCGGGGGCCCAGGCCATCCTGGAGTCCCTGCGCGGCCTCCGGCCCGAGGATCTCGTCCTGGTCCTCATCTCGGGCGGGGGCTCGGCGCTCACGCCCGCACCCGTGGACGGCATCTCGCTGGAGCAGAAACAGGCCCTGACGAAGGCCCTCCTGGCCTGCGGGGCCGACATCCGGGAGATCAACACGCTCCGCAAGCACGTCTCGCTCCTCAAGGGCGGTCAGCTCGCCCGGGCCGCGGCGCCGGCCCTGGTCCGGACCCTGATCCTCTCCGACATCGTGGGAGACCCGCTGGACGCCATCGCCTCGGGCCCCACGGTCCCCGATCCCACGACGTACGCGGATGCCCTGGCCATCCTGGACAAGTACTGCATCCGGTGGGAGATCCCCGCCTCAATCCGGATGCACCTCGAGGGCGGCGCCCGGGGCGAGTTTCCCGAGACACCCAAACCCAACGATCCGCTCTTCGAGGGCGTCCGGAGCGTGATGGTGGCGAGCAACATCCAGGCCCTGGAGGCGGCCCGGGTCGAGGCCGAGAGGCTGGGGCTCACGCCGATGATCCTCTCATCCTTCATCGAGGGTGAGACGCGAGACATCGCGCGCATGCATGCCGCCCTGGCCCGGGAAGTCCTGGCCAGCGGCTACCCGGTGAAGCCGCCGGTCTGCTTCATCTCGGGCGGGGAGACCACCGTCACCCTCAAGGGGTCCGGGAAGGGCGGACGGAATCAGGAATTCGTCTTGGCCGCGGCGTTGGACATCTCCGGCCTCCCGCAGACCGTGGCGCTGAGCGCGGGGACGGACGGGACGGACGGCCCGACGGATGCGGCGGGGGCCATTGCTGATGGCGAGACTTGCGCCCGGGCCCTCAGGCTGGGGCTGAAGCCGCGGAAGGCCCTGGAAGAGAACGACGCGTACCCCTTCTTCCAAAAGCTCGGCGACCTCATCCTTACTGGCCCCACGAACACCAATGTGATGGACGTCCGGTTAGTGCTGGTGGGCTGAGGCGGCCGGGGAGCAGAGGGACCGCGGGCAGCGTGAGCGTCACCTCATTTGGGCCGAGGAGAGCAGCGGGAGGATCTCGGGCGGGACGAGGCCGGTGGCGGGCTCGCCGCGGGCGAGGCGGGCCCGGACCTCTGTGGCCGAAATGGCGGCGATGTCGGCTGGAAGAGGGATGACTTGGATTCGCCCCGCATATGGAACGACCTCCGGCCGGCCCAGGAAAGACTGGACGGCCTCCGGTGGCTCTGGGGCCCGGTTGGCAACGATGAAATCGCTCTTGCCGAAGAGGGCTGCAAGGGCGTCCGCGCAGTCGCTGTAGTATTTCGCGTCGAACAGGCGGACCAGCGTGTCGAAGCCCAGAATGAACGTGAGGTGGGTATTCTCCGGGTAGTGCAGCCGGATGGCCTCGGCCTTGTCCACGAACCGGCCGTGGCTTGCGGCGGCGGCGGAGAAGTTGGGGCGACCCTCGGCGAAGCGCCTGAGCAGGAGGAGGCGCCGCTCCAACGGGAAGCCCGTCACTTCCTTGTCCACGTTGGCTTTCGCCAGGACGAGGAGGACCTCGTCCGGCGGGACGAGCCGGCCGGCTTCCTGGATCAACCACACGTGGGCGGTGGTCAGGGGGTTGAAGGAGGCCGAGAGGCAGAGAAGGGTCCCGCCCTCCCCTGGTATTCCCGCCGGTGCCTTCCGGACATACGCGAGCCTGGGCGGGCCATTCGGGTCCAGGCCTGCCAATAATTCACTGATCTCCTCCTCGTCTTCCAGCTTGCCTCTCATCTGCATGTTGCCTCAATCGTGTGCGGAGGGGGAAGAGGTCGGGGTGCCGGGGTGTGCAGAACATGCCGGCCCCTTTTTCCAGCATGCCAGCCGTCTGCCCGGGGGTCAAGGGGCCGCGCGGCAATGGCCAAATCTTCAATTCGGACGCGGAGTTGGCGGACCGATCGAGGGGATTTTGACCTTGACAAAGACGGGTCCGGCAAGTAATGTTCCAGTTTCGCTCGCCGGAGGGTTCGATGTTTCAAAACCTTGCCGATCGGCTCAATGACATCTTCAAGCGGCTCCGCGGCTACGGTCGTCTGACCGAGGAGAACGTTGCGGAGTCGCTCCGTGAGGTGCGCCTCGCCCTCCTGGAGGCGGACGTCAATGTTAAGGTCGTCCGCTCGTTCCTGGAGCGGGTCCGCGAGCGCGCCGTCGGGAAGGACGTCCTGGAGAGCCTCAGCCCGGGCCAGCAGGTCGTGAAGGTGGTGTACGAGGAGCTCACGGACCTGATGGGTGGGACCGCGAGCCGGCTGAAGACGGCGAACCAGCCGCCCACGGTGGTAATGCTGGTGGGGCTCCAGGGCTCGGGAAAGACGACCACGGCGGGAAAGCTCGCGCGGTTCCTCCGCGAGCAGGGGCAGCGTCCACTGCTGGTCGCCGCAGACCTCCAGCGGCCGGCGGCGCAGGACCAGTTGGTCACCCTCGGCCAGACCCTCGGCGTGGAGGTATTCCGAGACGCCAGCGCGACCTCGGCCGTGGATGTCTGCAGCCGGGCCGCGGTCCACGCCCGATCGCGCCTGCTCGATCCGGTCATCCTGGACACGGCCGGACGCCTCCACGTGGATGCTCCCCTGATGGAGGAGCTGACCACCATCAAGGCCGCGGTGCAGCCGGCCGAGATCCTGATGGTGGCCGACGCCATGACAGGCCAGGACGCCGTCAACTCGGCCACGGCCTTCCACAAGGCGCTGGAGTTGACGGGCTACATCCTGACGAAGCTGGATGGCGACGCGCGGGGCGGCGCAGCCCTCTCCATCCGCTCGGTCACCGGGGTGCCGATCAAGTTCGTGGGCGTGGGGGAGAAGCTCGACGCCATCGAGTTGTTCCACCCGGATCGCATGGCCTCCCGCATCCTGGGGATGGGGGATGTCCTCAGCTTGGTGGAGCGCGCGCAGCAGCAGGTGGACGCCAAGCAGGCGGTCGTTTTGGAGAAGAAGCTCAAGGCGCAGCGCTTCACCCTGGAAGACTTCCGGGATCAATTGCGCCAGATCCGGGGAATGGGGCCGCTGGAGCAGTTGCTCGGCATGATCCCGGGGCTCTCGCGGCTCAAGGGGCTGCCGGATGGTGCCGCGCAGGAGCGGGAACTGAAGCGCGTGGAGGCCATCATCGATTCCATGACCCCCGGAGAGCGGCACCGTCCCGAGATCATCAATGGGAGCCGGCGCAAGCGCATCGCCACAGGCTCCGGCACCAACGTGGCCGACGTGAACCGCCTGCTGAAGCAGTTTGCGGACATGCAGAAGATGATGCGGCAGCTCATGCAGGCGGGCAAAGGCGGCCGCCTGCCGCGACACCTCCCCTTTTCCCCTCCCTAGTTTTGGTTGCGCCCCGCCCCGGCTGCGGGGCCGGGCACTCGATGAGTGGACAGGAGGTTCCATGGCGGTCAAGATTCGGTTACGGCGCATGGGCACCAAGCAGACGCCCTTCTACCGGCTGGTGGTGGCGGACGGGCGCACGGCACGGGACGGGCGGTTCCTGGAGAGCCTCGGGACGTACGATCCGCTGAAGAATCCTGTCGCCCTCAAGATCGACGCGGATAAGGCGCTGCAATGGCTTCAGCGGGGAGCCCAGCCCACCGACACCGTGCGGACCTTGCTCCGGAAGGCTGGCGTGATGCAGCGGCTGGCGGCTCTCCGGGCCAAGCCGCCGGCCACGGTCTGATCCCCCGGACTCCACAGGGGCCCGAGGGGGCTCGCGACATTTCGCCGGGATCCGCGCGCAGCCACGAAGGAGGTATCCGTGTACAAGGATCTGGTCGAGTACGTGGCGAAGGCCCTCGTGGATAATCCGGACCAGGTGACTGTGGAGGCAGTGGACGATACCACCATCACCACCATCCGACTCAAGGTGGCCCCAGGCGATCTCGGTCGGGTGATCGGGAAGCAGGGCCGCACGGCCCGCGCCATGCGCACCCTCCTGCATGCGACCGCCGCCCGCTCACGACGGAGGGCTGTGCTGGAAATCCTGGAGTGAGAGCGGTGGCACCGCCCGGCTACCTGATCCTGGGCCGCATCGTGAAGCTGCACGGCGTCCATGGCGAGATGAAGATGGCGGCCTTCGTCGAGCGGTGGGCTCCCTTTCGAGGGCTGACCCACGTGTGGATCGGCCCACGCCAGGGGCCGCTGCGGCCCGTGGCGCTGGCGGAGTGCCGCGAGGGGCACGGCGGCGTCATCCTGAAGCTTCAGGGCGTGGATTCCCCGGAAGCGGCGGCCAGGTTGGTGGGCCACGAGGTGAGTCTCCCGCGACAGCAGGCACCGGATCCGCCGGAGGGCGAGTACTACCACTACGATATTCTGGGGCTTGAGGTCGTGGGGGGCGAACAAGCCCTGGGCACCGTGCGCGAGATCCTCGAGACCTCCGCGCATGACGTGTACGTGATCCAGGGCCCGGTGGGCGAGTGGCTGCTGCCCGCCACCCGGGCCCATATTCGTCGGATTGACTTGGCGGCGAGGCGCATCGAGATCGAGCCCATGACTGGACTGGTGATCCCGTCGTCCGAGCACGGGGAGCGCCCTGACACGATTTGATATCCTGACCCTGTTCCCGGGGATCTTCCAGGGCCCGCTGCAAGAGAGCATCCTTCGCCGTGCGCAGGAGAAGGGGCTCGCGGAGATCGTGGTGCACGATCTCCGATCCTGGGCCCACGATCGACATCACGTCGTGGACGATGCACCCTATGGCGGCGGAGCCGGCATGGTGCTGAAGCCCGAGCCGGTCTTTGAGGCCGTGGAGGACCTCCGACGGGGTCCCGAGACGAAGATCGTCGTCCTGTCCCCGCAAGGGGGGCGCTTCACGCAGGCCGTCGCGGAGGCGCTGGCGGCGCCGCCGCATCTCATCCTGCTCTGCGGACGGTACGAGGGCTTCGACGATCGGATCCCGCAGGGGCTTGGTGCGCGCGAGGTATCCATCGGGGACTACGTCCTGACGGGCGGCGAACTGCCGGCGCTGGTCGTGCTGGATGCGGTCGTCCGCCTCATCCCGGGGGTCCTGGGGGACGAGACCTCCGCCCAGGTGGAATCCTTCGCGTCAGGGCTGTTGGAGTATCCCCAGTACACGCGGCCCCCGGTCTATCGGGGCCTGGCAGTGCCGCCGGTGCTGCTGTCGGGCGATCACCCGGCCATTGCCCGCTGGCGGCGCAAGGAGGCGATTCGCCGGACCCGGGACCGCCGGCCGGACCTGCTGGCCGGCGCCACCCTGTCCGAGCTGGATCGGGGGCTGCTGGCGGAGCTGGAAGAGGAAGACGCGGCCTCGGGCGAGGCGCGCGCGTGATGTCCTCTTGGAACCCTTTGATCCTGTGCGGGTGTGCGTCCACGAGATCCGGGAGGTATGACCATGTCGTTGATCGAGGCGGTTGAGGAGAAGCACCTGAAGAAGGACCTGCCGGGGTTTCGTCCCGGGGACACGGTCAAGGTCCAGGTGAAGGTGGTGGAGGGCGACAAGGAGCGCCTGCAGGCCTTCGAGGGCATCTGCATCCGGCGGCGCGGCGGCGGCCTCAGCGCGACCTTCACCGTCCGAAAGGTCACCTATGGCATAGGGGTTGAGCGGACGTTTCCCCTCCACTCGCCCAGTGTCGATCGCATCGAGGTCCTGCGTCAAGGCCAGGTGCGGCGGGCCAAGCTCTACTACCTGCGGAAGCTCCGGGGCAAGGCCGCCCGCATCAAGGAGCGCCGGCCCTCGTAGGCTCGCGGGTGCGCGTGCCGTCGGATGGGCAAGACGCCTGTCGTGGCCCGGTCGGTCCGCCGGCGAGGCTTCGCCGGAGGTGGCGACCGCAGGGAGGCCGAGTGGATCCTGTGGGAGATCCCGGCAGGCGCCCGCGTCGCCGGCGTGGATGAGGCGGGACGGGGGTGCCTGGCGGGCCCGGTGGTGGCCGCGGCCGTGGTGCTCCCGTCGGATGCGGTTTTACCTGGGCTTACCGACAGCAAGCTGCTCAGGCCCGGGGCGCGCGAGCGCCTGGCCGTGGCCATCCGGGCGGTCGCCACGGCCTGGGCGGTGGCGGCGGTGGAGGCGGCCGAGATCGACGCCACGGACATCCTGCGGGCAACGCTCCGCGCGATGTGCGCGGCGGTTTGCCAGCTCACGCCGCCGCCCGATCTGGTCCTGGTGGACGGGAACGCCGTGCCGCCGCTGCCGATGCCGGCCCGGGCGGTGGTGAAGGGCGATCGCCTGGTGCCGGCCATCTCGGCCGCTTCCATCCTGGCCAAGGTGACGCGGGATCATATCATGGAGGCCTGGGCCTTGCAGTTCCCGGCGTACGGCTTCGCCCAGCACAAGGGCTACGGGACGGCCGTCCATCTGGCCGCGATTGCCCGTGCGGGCCCGTCGCCCATTCACCGGCGGACTTTCGCGGGTGTCCGGGAGCACCTGGCGGATGCGGCCCGGCAGGGTGTCCTCTGGTGACGGGCGAGCGGCAGGCCCTGGGCCGCCGTGGCGAGTCGGCGGCGCGAGCCTACCTCAAGCGACACGGGGTCCGGGTCCTCGTTGCGAACTACACCTGTGCGGCGGGGGAGATTGACCTCATCGGCCAGGCGCCGGACACGCTGATCTTCTTCGAGGTGAAGACCCGCACCTCCGACGCATTCGGCCCGCCCCACCTGGCGGTGCACTACCAGAAGCAGCGGCAGATCGTGCGGGCCGCGCAGTGGTATCTGGCCGAGCAGCGAATCGCGGACGTCGCCTGCCGCTTCGATGTCATCGCCGTGACCTTTGCCGGCGATGACGATGCGCCGCGCATCGAATGGGTGCAGGACGCCTTTCCTGCGGAAGGGGTGCGATTGTGGGGATGAATCCGAACCCGGACACCCTGGCCGTGCGGGACATCCTGCGCAGCCTTCCCTTCTTCCAGGAGCTCACGCCCGGGGAGTTGGAACAGGTCGTTGCCCTGGGCCGGGTCGTGACCTATCCGAAGGAGATGATCCTGTTCCGGGAGGGGGACAAGGGCGAGGCGCTCTACGTCGTGCTGGAAGGCTCGGTGCGAGTCTCGAAGGCCGTGCCCGGCTCGCGGGACGAGGCCATGGCGTTCATGGAACGGGGGAGCTTCTTCGGCGAGATGGCGCTGGTGGATGAGTTCCCCCGCTCTGCCACTGCCGTGGCCAGCCAGGACTGCAAGGTTCTCTTCATCGACAAGCAGGCTTTCATTCAAATGGTCCAGGAAGACCCGGTCATCGGCCGGAAAATTCTCTGGGCCTTCTGCCGAACGCTCTCCCTCCGCTTGCGAGAGACGACGGACCGCATCGTCGCCCTCTCGTCGTTCAGCCGCTCGGTCTAACGCAGTTATCAACCAGCTCATGCCGCCCCACCGAGAGCGTCTGCCGTCTAGCCTGAAGTTCCCGCCAATGTTGCGCTAAGACGCCCGGAGAATCCGAGGGTTATCGAGAGTTTGCCATGCATAGAGTTGACATGTAATAGGCAATTTGTTCTTGACTTATCAAGGATGTGTAATAATATGTTGGCATGTACATCGCTACCGTCCCAAATCGTGGCTCCCCGCCGGCCATCCTCCTCCGGGAAGGGTACCGGGAGGGCGGGAAGGTCAAGAACCGCACTCTGGCCAATCTCAGTCGCTGGCCGGCAGAGAAGGTCAACCTGCTGCGCCGGCTGTTGCGGGGCGAGCCGCTGGCGCCCGCGGATCAGCTCTTCGAGGTGATGGCCTCGGCCCACCACGGCCACGTGGAGGCCGTCCGGACCGCGATGCGGCGCCTGAGGTTCGAGACACTCCTCGCGTCCCGCCCCTCGCGCGAGCGCGCCCTCGTCGTGGCCCTGGTCACGGCCCGGATCCTGGAGCCCGACAGCAAGCTGGCCACCACCCGCTGGTGGCACACCACCACGCTCCCCGCCGACCTCGGGGTGGCTGACGCAGATGAGGACGCCCTCTATGCCGCGATGGACTGGCTGCTCGAGCGGCAAGCCAGGATCGAGCAGAAGCTGGCAGCCCGGCACCTCCAGGAGGGCGGGCTGGTCCTCTACGACCTCACCTCGAGCTACTTCGAGGGGAGCACCTGCCCGCTGGCGGCCTTCGGGCACGACCGGGACGGCAAGAAGGGCAAGCTCCAGGTCAACTACGGCCTGCTCACCGACGCCCGGGGCTGCCCGGTCGCGGTCTCCGTCTTCAGGGGCAACACCGGGGATCCGAAGACGCTGCGGCCCGAAGTCGAGCGGGTGCGGGCGGACTTCGGGATCGCGCACCTGGTGCTGGTGGGCGATCGCGGGATGATCTCGCAGACCCAGATCACCGCGCTCCAGGCCCTCCCCGGCGTCGACTGGATCACCGCGCTCAAGACCGGGGCAATCCGGGACCTCGTCGCCGGGGGCCATCTGCAGCTCGGGCTCTTCGATGAGCGCAACCTCTGCGAGCTCACCCACCCCGACTTCCCCGGCGAGCGGCTGGTGGCGTGCCGCAACCCGGACCTGGCCACCCTGCGCGCCCGCAAGCGGCAGGCCTTGCTGGCGGCCACCACGCAGGAACTCGAGACGGTGCGGGGCATAGTCGCCCGCGGCAGGCTCAACGGGCAGGACGCCATCGGGGTCCGGGTCGGGAAGGTCGTCAACAAGTACAAGGTGGCCAAGCACTTCCGCCTCGACATCCGCGCCGACGGCTTCGACTTCCAGATCGACGAGGCCCAGGTCGCGGCCGAGGCGGCGCTCGATGGCCTCTACGTGATTCGGACGAGCGTGCCTCCAGAGCGGCTGGACGCCGCGGATACCGTGCGCAGCTACAAGCGGCTCAGCCAGGTGGAGCGCGCCTTCCGGTCGCTGAAGACCATCGACCTCAAGGTGCGACCCATCTACCACCGGCTCGAGCCACGGGTGCGCGCGCACCTCTTCCTCTGCCTGCTGGCCTACTACGTGGAGTGGCATATGCTCGAAGCGTGGCGTCCGCTGCTCTTCGCCGATGAGGATCAGACGGCCAAACAGACCCGCGACCCCGTGGCGCCGGCGGCGCGCTCGGAGGCCGCCCTCCGCAAGGTGCACGCGAAAGTCCTCGACGACGGGACCGCCGTTCACAGCTTCCGCACCTTGCTCACGGAGCTGAGCGCCGTCGTCCGGAATGTCTGCCGCCGCCGGGGCACCGGTCCCGACGCGCCCACCTTCGATCTCGTCACCACCCCGACCGCCAAGCAGCGCTCCGCCCTCAACCTGCTGGAGGCGATCAGGGTGTAGACAGGAGCGTGCAGGCTGCTTCTGATCTATCTACGTGAAACGGCACGGGATTTTGCCTTAAGGGCGTAGGAACTTCAGTCTAGCGGCCGGAGAAGGTCGGCATCCCTCGCCGGATGAGGCTCACGCCGAAGGCGGCGAGAAACAGACTCATGACCTTGGCGAGGGCGCCGGAGCCTGCCTCGCCCAGGAAGCGTTTCACCTTGTCGGCGTAGCGAAGGGCGAGGAAGGTGAGGAGCATGTTCGCGCCGAGGCCGATCAGGGTGGCGGCGTAGCCGCTGCTCTTCACCAAGATGACCAGTGTGGCCAGGACGGCCGGTCCAACGATCAGGGGGGTCCCGAGCGGAACGACGCCCACCTCGGGCGTCGGCTGGCGGAGCGTCTTCCCGGGATGGATGATATCGTTGATGGACAGGACCAGAAGCAGGATGCCGCCCGCCATTTGGAAATCCCCCACGCTGATCCCCATGATGCGGAATAGGGCGTCGCCGATCAGGAGGAAGCCCAGCCCTACGGCGGTGGCCGTCAGGGTGGCCCGCAGGGGGAGCCGGTTCCGGACCTCGCGCGGAAGCTTGTTCGTCAGGTTGACGTAGAGGGGGATCAGCCCGAAAACGTCCACCGACACGAAAAGAGCCACGAACGCGAGCAGGACGTCTCGCATGGCCGCTCCTCAGCGTCTCCAGGGAACGCACGCCCTGATTCGGGCCGATCAGTCGCTCCACGCCAACTCCGCGGGAGTAATCATAGCCTGAACCGTCCCTGCGACGCGAGAAAGAAAATTGATGCGGGACTCCCGCGTCCTTGACCCCTCCGTCTTGCTCCTGTACGCTGCCTGCCGCATGTAGCCGGTTCCGGTCTCGACGCCCAGGGAGGAGTCATCGGTGCACCTGTTCCAGGTCGCGGTCCTCGCGGTGATCCAGGGTTTGGCAGAGCTGCTCCCGGTCTCCAGTTCGGCGCACGTCATTTTCGTCCAACGGCTCATGGGGCTGGACCCCGGCTCGCCCCAGATGACCTTTCTCCTGGTCATGCTGCACACGGGGACCATGTTCGCGGTCCTCGTCTACTTCTGGCCGCGCTGGAAGCCCATTCTGTTCTCGGCGAGGAGGGCGGGTGGCTCATTCGCCGGAGGAGGACTGGAGTTCCTGAAGCAGATCATCCTGGCGACGGCCGTCACTGGGGTCCTCGGGCTGGCGCTGAAGGTCATCATTGAGCGGGTGATCCTGGAGGGTGCCCTCGGACATCCGCAGGCCGAGGTCGAGGACCTCTTCCGGAACCTACCCCTGATGGCGGCCTCGCTCCTGGCGGTCGGGGTGCTGATCCTTGCGGCCGGAGCGGGGGAGGGAGATTCCAAGCAGTCGGTGGTCAGCACCTGGCAGTCTGTGGTAATCGGCGCGATTCAGGGAATCTGTCTTCCCTTCCGCGGGTTTTCGCGCTCGGGGGCGACCATCTCCACCGCGCTGTTCTTCGGGATCCGGCAGGAGCTCGCGGAGGATTTCAGCTTCGCCCTGGCGGTGCTGCTCACCCCGCCCGTCATCCTGATCGAGCTGCGTCGGCTCCTCAAGGCCTCGGCGCTCTCCGGGGCCACCCTCGCGCAGGTGACCCTGCCGGGGATGCTGGGGATGGTGTTCAGCTTCCTCGCCGGCCTCGTCGCCCTGCGCTGGCTCTCCGCCTGGCTGGAGCGCGGGCGCTGGCACTACTTCGGCTACTACTGCATCTTCTTCTCAGTCGTCGTCCTCCTCGGCTACTGGCTGGGGCTCTGATCGTCTCGCGGTCCCATCCCCACCTTGCAAGCAGCTCTTCCCTGATCGCGCCCGCTTGAGCCCTGCCTTCACGCCGCCCTCGCGGCGCCGGTGGCCCATCGGCGATCCGAGCATACACCCCACGATCAAGGAGCAGCCCGCGAAAACGAGACGGCTGCCCTCGCAGGAATCCGCTTGACTCTCTTATCGCGAGTGGTAGGGTGTGACGCAGCCCTGTGGAGCTACGTGAGACGGAAAGGGATCTGGTCACGGAGTGTGCACTATGCGCGGTCTCGGCGTGAGGATCTTTTGCGTCTGAGCAGTTCAATCTGGACGCGGAGGGAGGGTGTTGGCAAGGCTAATCGGCGCGGAAGAGGCGGTAGCACTTTGCGTGGCGGACGGGATGAGGCTCATGGTCGGAGGGTTCGGGCTGGTGGGGGCCCCGCTCACCCTGATCCACGCCCTGAATGCCAGCCCGCGCAGGGAGCTCACGATCATCAGCAATAACCTGGGCGAGGCCGGGAAGGCGCTGGGGGAGACGCTCCGACTCGGGAAGGTGCGGCGCGCCATCGGCTCGTTCTTCACGAGCAACCCCGAGGTGGCGGAGGCCCGTGCGCGGGGGGCGATCGAGGTCACGCTCATCCCCCAGGGCACGTTCGCCGAAGCGATCCGCGCCAGCGGGGCGGGGCTGGGCGGCTTCTACACGCCGACCGGGGTGGGGACCCTCCTGGCGGAGGGGAAGGAGGTCCGCGAGATCGGCGGGAAGCGGTACCTGTTCCAGGAGCCCCTCCGGGCGGACGTGGCGCTCGTGCGTGCCCACCAGGCGGACCGGCTGGGGAACCTGGTCTACTACAAGACGGCGCGGAACTTCAACCCGATGATGGCCACCGCCGCGGATGTGGTGATCGCCGAGGTGGACGAGGTGGTGGAGGTCGGCCGGCTCGACCCAGAGGCCATCGTGACCCCCCACCTCTACGTGAACTACCTGGTCCTGGCGAAGGAGACGCTGTGAACGAGAAGGAGCTGATCGCGAGCCGGGCGGCCGCACTGCTCCAGCCCGGCTGGGTCGTCAACCTGGGGATCGGGATTCCCACCTTGGTCCCCCGCTTCGTGGAGCCGGACACCCTCTGCTTCCAGACAGAGAACGGCCTGCTGGGCGTGGGGCCTCCGCCGGAGCCGGACCAGGTGGACCCGAACCTCGTGGACGCGGGGAAGCGGCCCGTCACGGAACGGTCGGGCGCCGCCTTCTTCGACAGCGCCACCTCCTTCGCCATGATCCGGGGCGGCCACGTGGATGCCGTTGTCCTGGGGGCGCTCCAGGTGGATGAGCAGGGACGGGTGGCGAACTGGATGATGCCTGGGGAGCCGGTGCTGGGCGTAGGCGGGGCCATGGACCTCATGTCGGGGGCCCGGACCGTGGTCATCGTGATGCTCCACACCGCCAAGGACGACGCCCCCAAGCTGGTGCGGGAGTGTACTCTCCCCCTGACGTCGCTGCGGCCCGTGGACTGGGTGGTGACAGAGTTGGCCACCTTCCGCCTCGACGCGGACGGGCTCGTGCTGGAGGAGTGCATGCCGGGTGTCTCGATCGAGACGGTGCGCGCCCGGACGGCGGCGCGGTTCCGGGAAGGCGCGCTGCTGGGACGGGAGCGATGAGCGCGCGCGCCTTTGATGTCGCGGCGCGCCGGGTGTCGTTCGGCGGCGCGGCACGCCTGCAGGTGGGCCCGTGAACCTCGACTTTGCGGGGCAGGTGGTGCTCATCACCGGCGGTGCGGGCAGCATCGGTTGCGCCACCGCCGAGGCCTTCTTGGCATCCGGCGCGCGCCGGGTGGTCCTGCTGGACGCCGTGCCCGCCGCGCTGGCAGGCGCCGTGGAGGAACTGAGCCGGTCGCACCCTGGGGGCGTCGGTGGCGAGGTGGCCGACCTCCGCGACGTCGCGGCCACGCGAGAGGTCGTGCGGCGCGTGCTCGCGCTTGAAGCACAGGTGGATGTGCTCTTCAACGTTGCCGGGGTGAACCGGCGCAAGCCGGCCCTGGACGTCACGTTGGAAGACTGGGACTACGTCCTGGGGGTGAACCTGCGGGGCCTGTTCTTTGTGACACAGGAGGTGGGGCGCCACATGGTGGCGCGCGGCCGCGGCGCGGTCGTGAATGCCGCCAGCGTGTCGAGCGTGCGCGGCCACCGGAACCTGGCGCCGTACGCCGCCAGCAAGGGCGGCATCGCCCAGCTCACGAAGGTGCTCGCGAACGAGTGGGCGCCCTTTGGCGTGCGGGTGAACGCCGTCGCCCCCGGCTACCTCGAGACTGGCCTCACCCGCGACTACCTGGGCGATCCCGCGGTGCGGTCCGCGATCCTCTCCAAAATCCCCCTGGGCCGCATCGGTGGCCCCGCGGATGTCGTGGGCGCCGTGCTCTTCCTGGCCTCGAACCTCGCCGCGTACGTGACCGGGGCGATCCTCCTCGTGGACGGCGGCCGCACCGTGGACTAGCCGAGAGCAGACGGAGCAGGCCAGGGGATCGATTCCCGCCAACTGGCGGCCTCCCGGCGGCCGGGAAGGCTACTCCACAAGGGTCCGGCTCTGCTCGCGTATGTACAACTGGAGGTAATACAGCCCGCCGCCATTCTTCCCGGAGGACCCAGAGCCTTTCCATCCCCCGAAGGGCTGGTAGCCTGGCCAGGCCCCGGTCGTCGCCCCCTGTGGGCGATTCGCATAGGCCACGCCGACCTCGATCCTGTCGAAGAACCAGTCGGCCTCCTTCTTGGACCCATAGAATCCAGCGGTGAGGCCGTAGTCCACATCGTTGGCCCGCTGCATGGCCTCGTCCAGGGATTCCACCGGGGCAAGCATCACGATCGGCAAAAACATTTCGTGCTGCCATAGCCGGTGGGTCGGTGGCACCCCATCCACCAGCGTGGGCGCGCAGAAATACCCCCGGGCCATCTCCCCCTCACGCAATTGGGTGCCGCCGGCGAGAATGGTCCCGCTGCGGCCCAATTCCTCGACGGAGGTTCTGAAGTCGTCATAGGCCTTCCGGTTGATCACGGGACCCATCCAGTTCTCCCGCCGGGTCGGATCGCCGACGGCGATCTTGCCCGTCAGGTCCACCAGTCTCCGGGCGAGTCCCTCCTGGACCGGCTTTTCCGCGAAGACCCGAGAGCAGGCCGAGCACTTCTGTCCCTGCAGCCCGAAGGCCGAGCGCAGGATCCCGACAGCGGCCCGATCCAGGTCCCCCCGGCGCGACACGATGGCGGCATTCTTTCCCCCCATCTCGAGAATGCAGGGGCGAGGGTACTTGCCACCGGCGAAGGTCCGGTAGATGTGCATTCCGACCTCGTAGGACCCGGTGAACGTGATCCCGTCCACCCGGGGACTGGTGATCAACGCCTCGCCCACAGTGGCCCCGGGCCCGGTGACGAAGTTGACGACCCCGTCCGGGAGTCCCGCGTCGCGGAAACACTGAACGAGGAGCGTCCCCGACCACGGGGCCTCGGTTGCCGGCTTGCAGACGACGGTGTTCCCCGCGACTAAGGCAGCGCCGGCGGGACCGCCGCTCAGCGCCGCCGGGAAGTTGAAGGGCGAAATCACGGCCCACACGCCGTAAGGGCGGAGGACGCTCATATTGGTGGCCTGGTAGCCCGTGAGCGGATCCCGCCCCATGGGGCGGATGAAGCCGCCATTCCGCTCCATGGCGTCACAGTAGTAGGCGATCAGGTCCGCCGTCTCCTGCACATCCCCCAGGGCCTCCATTCGGTTCTTCCCGACTTCGAGCGCCAGGGCCGCCCCGATCTCGTAGACGCGCTGCTCGACGAGGGCCACGACCTTCCGCAAAAGGCGGACCCGGTCCTGCCAGCGCCTCCGGCTCCAGCCGGGGAAGGCAGCCCGGGCGGCCGCCAGGGCATCCGCGACATCCTGGGCCGTCCCCTTGGGGAAGGTCCCGAGGAGCCAGTCGGTGTTAATCGGGCTCCGGTCGTCGAACCGCTCGGCCGCGCGGCGCTCTTTTCCGCCGATCCACATGGGGTGATCGTGACCCAGTCTCGCCTTCACACCGGCCAAGGCCTTCTCGAACTCCGCGTGCAGGCGCGCGGGCGGATCGAACATGGTGGCGTAGGTCAGACGGAAGGCGCCGCCCGTGCCTGGCGCGGCCTTTGGGCGCACCAAGGCCGCAGCGGGACGACCTGCACGCGAGGCACGCGGCTTATCGGATTGCTTGACCATGGTCGCCACTCCTTTAGTCCTTCTCTCTCGGGGTTGGTGGATTCCTCCGCCTTGAGGAGAGTTGCCGTTATGCGACGGAGGCTGCTATTTCTTGTCGTATCTACTATATGTCGTGCTCGACTGTCAATCTGGTGAAACCAGCGAAACGGGCGTTCCCACTTGACAAAGCAATGACTTCCTGAGTACCTTGCGCGCATCCGATCTCTCTAACGGACTCGGTCGGGGAGGAGAACCTGCCCAATTGAGACCACATTTGGTCTGCGCGTCTCATCCGCATCGTCCGAAGATCGCAAAGGGGAGGACAAGTCAATGAGAAACAGGTTTACGCTGGCAGTACTTCTGGCGGTGGCTTGCGCGCTCGTTGTCCCCACTCTCGCTCATTCGGCTGGCATCCTGCGCATCGCCCAGAACACCTCGGATCTCCGCAGCATGGATCCGCACTTCGCCACCACGACCGAGGATCGGAGCCTCGTGGACATGGTCTTCAACGGGCTGGTCCGCTACAAGCCCGGCGACGGCTCGGTCTTCGAGCCGGACCTGGCCACGGGCCTGCCGACGCCGAAAATGGAGGGCGGCAAGCAGGTCTGGACCTTCACACTCCGCAAGGGGGTCATGTGCCACCCCATGAGCGGCGTGCCCTCCTACGAGCTGACCAGCGAGGACGTGCTGTACTCCCTGCAGAAGTCGGCGGACAAGAATCGCTCTGCCTACGCCGCCGATTACACGGGGATGACCTTCGAGGCGCCCGACGCCTACACGGTGAAGATCGCCCCGGACAAGCCGCTGTCGCCGATCCTCTTCTTCGCCAAGGTGGCCAACTACTCGGGCGGGTTCATCGTCTGCAAGAAGGCCACGGAGAAGCTGGGCCCTGACGCCTTGAAGACCCACCCCGTCGGCACCGGCCCCTTCATGTTCAAGAGCTACAGCCCGCAGGAGCGGGTGGAGCTGGTGGCGAATCCCGCCTACTTCCGCGGCAAGCCGCAACTGGACGGCGTGGATTACCGGTTCATGCCGGATATCAGCAGCCGCGAGTTGGCCCTGCGGAACGGCCAACTGGATGTGATCAACGGAGCCCCGGACAAGGCATGGGTGGACAAGATGAAGGGCGTCTCCGGCGTCAAAGTGGACGTCTTCGGGGTGGGCGAGGTGGCGTCGCTCTTCTTCAATACGAACGCCTCCCCGCTCAACAAGGTGGAGGTGCGCAAGGCCATTGCCTACGCCCTGGACCGCGACGAGTTCCTGGCGCTGGTGGGCCGCGGGATTGCCGAGAACGTCTACTCGCCCGTTCCGGTCAAGTTCCTGGCCGGCGGCCTCACCCAGCAGGAGCTGGCGGTTAAGGGCCTGGACTACAAGACGGATCCGGCGAAGGCCAAAAAGCTCCTGGCGGATGCCGGCTCTCCCAACGGCTTCTCTTTGGACGTGTTCACCTCCGAGATGACCGGGTACAAGGTGCTCTACGAATCCATGCAGGCCCAGCTCGCCAAAGTGGGTATCAAGCTGAACCTGAAGCTGGTGGACCACTCGAGCTTCCACAGCATGATCCGCAAGGACGCCAACCCGCTGGTGATCTACATCGCCTGGCGTCCCAACGCGGATGTGTACCTGACCCAGTTCCTGCACTCCGACTCGATCGTGGTCACCGGCAAGAAGCCCAACACCAACTTCTCCCACTACGACAAGATCGACGGGCTCATCGAGCAGGCCCGGAACGAAACCGATGCGGCGAAGCAGGTGGCCCTCTGGAAGGAGGCACAGGTCAAGGCCCTGGAAGACATGGTGGTCTATCCCATCCAGTACCAGAACCAGGTGTACGCTCGGTTCGACCGCCGTGGACTACGGCCATGAGCTGATCTCCGTCCTGGCGCTCTATCCCGGCATCGACGAGAAGACCCGCCTGTCGAAGTAAACCGGACCGCAGTCGCGCGGTGGGTGCGCCGCCAGTGGACGCGCCCACCGCGCGTGGTCTCTCACCACTCAACGACCGTGTTCAAATACATTGCGCAGCGCCTCGCCCTTTCGATTCCGGTGTTCCTGGGTGTGGCCACCATCGTCTTCCTGGTGGTGCGCGTCATCCCCGGCGATCCCGCCGTGGCCGCCCTGGGCGACTATGCGTCCAAGGAGGCGGTGGAGGCCCTGCGGGAGCGGATGGGCCTCAACGCGTCTCTGCCAGTGCAGTATGTCCGGTTCCTGGGTGGCCTCGTCCGCGGGGATCTGGGCAAGTCCATGATCACCGGCACGTCGATCCGTGCCGATATCCTGCACTCGCTCCCCTATACCCTCGAGCTGACCGTCCTGGCCATCATCATCGGCACGCTCCTGGGGATTCCCATCGGCGTCTACACGGCCATCCGCCGCAATCGCATGGCCGACTATCTCGGGCGGGTCCTGTCGCTGACGGGCCTGTCGGTGCCGGCCTTCTACCTGGGGATCCTGCTGATCCTGCTGCTCGCCATCCAGCTCAATTGGCTGCCGGCGGTGGGCGGCGGCGGCATGGACGATCTCCGGGAAAACGTCAGCCACCTGATCCTCCCGGCGCTCACCTTGGGGTTGGTGATGACGGCCTCGGTCGCCAGGCTGGCGCGGTCCGCCATGCTGAACGTCCTCCGCCAGGACTATGTGCGGACCGCCCGGGCCAAGGGCCTGAAGGAGCGGGTCGTCCACCTCCGGCACGCGCTGCGCTCCGCCCTGATCCCCATCGTCTCCGTGACGGGCATCTGGGCGGTGAGCCTGATTGGGGACTCCGTCACCGTCGAGATCGTCTTCGCCAGGCCGGGATTGGGCAAAATGATGGTGGGGGCTATTCTCCAGCGCGATTACACGGCCCTGCAGTCGGTCATGGTCATTTACACCGCCTTCGTGGTGGTCATCAACCTGGCGATCGATCTGATCTACGGGTGGGTCGATCCCCGCATCAGGCACTGAGGATTCCGGGTCAGGGTGGGTGGGACGGATGACCATCGAGGCAACTCCGATCAGGGCGAGCGGTGAGGGCCGGCGGCTCTGGAAGACCTTCCTCCGGAACCGGGCAGCGGTGTTCGGACTGGTCCTTGCTGTTTTGGTCAGCATTCTGTCCGTTGCCGCCCCGCTCTTCACCTCGTACGATCCGCTGATCCAGGAAGCCAGATCCCGCCTGCAACCCCCGAGTCAGACGCATCTCCTGGGGCGTGACCCCTTCGGCCGCGACGTTTTCGCCCGCGTGCTCTACGCCGGTCGGATCTCGCTTTTGGTGGGTGTGTGTTCCGTCCTGCTGGGTGGGGTGATCGGCTCCACGCTGGGCCTCGTGGCCGGCTATACCGGGGGCAGGATCGAAAATGTGATCATGCGGTTTGTGGACATCCTCATGGCGTTTCCCAGTTTGCTCTTGGGCCTCATGGTCCTGGCGGTCCTCGGGAATGGGTTATTCAAGATGATCCTGGCGATTGGCATCATGCTGTCTCCCGCGTTCGCCAGGGTGATGCATGGCTCTGCCCTGTCGCTGAAGAAACGCGAATTCGTGGAGGGGGCCCGGTCCGTCGGGGCCGGCCCGATCCGCATCGTGGCCCTGCACATCCTGCCCAACGTCATGGGCGAGGTCGTCGTGCTGGGGAGTCTCTGGACTGCCTCCGCCATTCGGACCGAGGCGAACCTCAGCTTCATCGGACTGGGGGTGTCGCCGCCCACGCCAACCTGGGGCAACATGATCCGCGAGGGGACCCCGCATCTGCTCAACGCGCCCTGGCTGTCCATTTTCCCGGGCCTGGCCATCCTGCTGGCCGTGCTGGGCTTCAACCTGCTGGGCGACGGCTTGCGCGACGTGCTGGATCCGCACCTCAGGGAGTAGCGAGGAGGGAAGGCAGTGTCCGCAACGGGAGAGCTGGCTGCATTCGTCCGGGGCTTGGATCCTGCCCACCTGTCCGACCGGGTGCTGCACCAGGCCAGCCGTGCTGTTCTGGATCTGCTGGGCGTGGCCATTGCCGGCACGCGGACCCCGATGGCGGAGATCTCGGCGCGCTTCGGCACGGATCACTTCGCCGTCGGGAAGTGCACGGTGATCGGCTCGCACCGGAGCCTCACCCCCCCCGGGGCTGCCTGGGTCAACTGTAACGCCGCCAGCGCCATGGACCTGGACGACGGGCACCGCCTGGCGATGGGGCACCCCGGCGCCGCGGTCATCCCGGCCGCCCTGGCCATTGCCGAGACGACCGGCGCCGCCGGGCGGGAGCTCCTGGCCGCCATCGTGGCGGGGTACGAGGTCGCCGTCCGGGCCAGCGTGGCGCGGGTTCCCTGGTACAAGGACCGCATGTACTCGAGCGGCATCTGGGGCGTCTTTGGCGCCGCCGCGTCCGCCGGAAAACTCTTGGGACTCGACGAGGCGGCGCTGCAATCCGCCGTGGGCAACGCTGCCTCCCACGGATCCTTCCCGCCCGGCGGCCTGCAGGCGAACTACAGCATGGTCAAAGAGGTGATCGGCTGGGCAGGCATGACGGGGTGCGCGGCGGCCTTGCTGGCGCAGCAGGGCTTCATCGGCCCAGAGGACGTGATGGACTACTCCGGCCGCTGGGACACCGCCCAACTGGTGGAGGGGCTCGGCGACCCCGACCGTTACGCCATCCTCGGCGCCTACTTCAAACCATACGCCGTCTGCCGCTGGGCGCATTCCTCGGTGGATGCCGTGCTGGATCTGGTCACGCGACACGATCTCCGGCCCGACGAGGTCCAGAAGATCCTGGTCGAGACCTTCTACGAGGTCACGAGACTCGTCAACTACGCGCCCAGGAATGCCATCGCGGCCCAGTTCAGCATCCCTTTTGCTCTGGCAATCGCCCTGCTGTACCGGAGGATCGCACCCGAGGATGTGAGCGAGGAGAACCTGCAGAAGCCCGAGATCCTGGAGCTGGCCCGGAAGATCGAGGTCGTCGTGGACCCGGAGATCAACAGCCACTTCCCCGCCAAGACCATCGCCCGCGTGACCATCCGCACGGCCCGTGGAGAGTTTCAGAGCACCGTCGAGTACCCTCGGGGCAATCCGGAGAACCCGTTGAGTGATGAGGATCTCAGGGCCAAGTTCCGCTCCTTGACGGCGAGGGTTGTGGGTGAGGAGACGGCCGGACGGCTGGAGGCCGCCGTCTTCGAGCTGCCTCGCGCGCGAGACGTGACCTCCCTCACACAACTGCTGGCGTTCTGACAGAGGAGGCGGGACCGTGAGAATCCTGGTCCTCGGCACGGGCCTGCAAGGACGAGCCACCCTGCACGATCTGGCCCGGAGCCCAAGCGTATCCCACGTCATCGCCGCGGATGCGGATCTGGCCGGGCTGACGCGCTACCTCGATCGCCTGAAGTCACCCAAGATCGAGGCGGTTGCGCTGGACGCGAACAATCGCGACCAGGTTGCCGCGCTCATGCGAAGGGTCCAGGCGGTCATCGTCCTGCTTCCGATCGCATTCCACGTGCCCATCACCAGGCTGGCCGTCGAGAGCGGCATTCACCTGGTGAATTCCTCGTATGCCCCGCCGGAGTTCCACGACATCGGGCGGGACGCGGCCGCACGCGGCCTGTCCATCCTGCCGGAGTTCGGCTTCGATCCGGGGATTGACCTAGTTCTGGCCGGTCAGGCGGTGAGGGAGCTGGACGAGGTGCACGAGTTCTACTCCTACGGCGCGGGCTTCCCTGAGCCCAAGGCGGCCACCGGGCCCCTCCGCTACAAGATCTCCTGGACGTTCGACGGCGTGCTGAAGTCCTACGTGCGCGACGCCCAGGTCATCCGCCAGGGGAAGGCCATTGCGGTCCCCGGACGCGAGATCTTCGCGCCGTCGAACATCCACACGGTTGACCTGGAGGGTTACGGGAGCCTGGAGGCCTACCCAAACGGGAATGTGATCCATTTCCTGGACGCCTTGGGGGTCACGGCCACGGTGAAGAACGCGGGCCGCTTTGCCATGCGCTGGCCCGGCCACTGCGCCCTCTGGTACGCCCTGGCCCAGCTCGGCTTCCTGGATCAGGCGCCGGTGCCGGTCGGCAATGCCTCGGTCGTCCCCAGGGAGTTCGTGCGGAGCGTCCTGGAGCCGCAGTTGCAGTTCGCGGACGACGAGCGGGACGTGGCGGTGATCCGGGTGGACGCGCGCGGGATCAAGGACGGCCGGAGGCGCCGCCTCCTCTACCAGGTGATCGATCTCCGCGATCTCGCGAGCGGCCTGCTCGCCATGAACCGCACGGTCGGGTACACCGCCAGCATCGGGGCCCAGTTGATTCTCCGCGGGGACATCCGAAGCGAGGGCTCCTCTCGCCTCTCGCGGACATCCCCGTTGATCTCTTCCTGGCGGAGCTCCGGGAGCGCGGCATCGTCGTGCGACGCGAGGAAGGGGACTGGTAGCCTCCGGGGCGAGGACGCGCTGATGTCGCGGACGAGCGTCGCGAGGCGAGGCAGCGGCGCCATACCGAATGACGAGGGAGGTCCTCAGCATGCCGTCACAGGGCGGGCAGTACCGACCGTTCTCCGACGCCGACGTTCAGAAGATCCATCATGCCGTGGTGACACTCCTGGAGAAGGGGGGCGTCAAGGTCTTCACGAGCAGGGGACGGGAGTATCTCAGGCGCGCCGGCGCCGCCGTCGATGAAGCCTCCTGTATCGTGAGAATCCCCCGTGGCCTGCTCGAGGATGCCATCGCCTCCGCCCCCCACAGCGTCACGTTGTGCGGACGCGACCCCAGGCACGACATCGTCCTGGAGGGGGCGAACGTGTACCTGGGGACTGGCGGGACGGCGATCAATGTCCTCGACATCGACACCGGTGCGCGCCGTCCCTCCACGTTGGCCGATGTGCGAGACATGGCGCGGCTGGTCGACGCCTGCGACTGGGTGCATTTCTTTCTGATCAACGTCTATCCGAATGATATCCCTGAGCCGGAGCACGTGGACCTCAACCGCTTCTACAGCGCCATCAGCCATACCAGCAAGCACGTCCAGGCGGGGATGTACGGGTCGCAGGGCCTTCGCGAAGTTGTGGATATGGCCGAGATGTTTGCCGGGGGCGCGCGACAGCTCCGGGCGCGGCCCTTCGTGAGCTTCATCACCCTGATGATCAGCCCCTTCAAGATCGACGATCGCTACGGGGATTACACGTGTTACATCGCGGAAAAGGGGCTTCCGGTCGTCGTCCCGACCGAACCCCTGGCCGGCCTCACGTCCCCCGTGACGCTGGCGGCGAACGTCGTGATGCACACGGCGGAGACGCTGGCGGGGGTCGTCCTGACGCAGGCGGTCAACAAGGGAACGCCGGTCATCTGCGGCAGCGTGGGATCGGTCGCGGACATGCGCACCCTGGCCCATCTCAGCGGGGCAATCGAGCGGGCCATGATCCATGCAGGCTGCAGCCAGATGGCCCAGCATTACCGATTGCCCTACTACTCGACGGCGGGCATGTCCGACTCCAAGCTGGTGGATTGCCAGGCAGGATACGAGAGCGGCATGGGCAGCTTGCTCGTGGCCTTGTCGGGTGCGAACTTCATCCACGATGCGGCCGGGTTGATGGAATTTGACCTCACGGCATCCTATGAGAAGGTCGTGATTGATAATGAAATCCTCGCCCGGACCCATCGGGTGCTGCGCGGCATCGAGGTCACCGATGATACGATCGCCCTCGATCTCATGCTCGAGGTCGGGCCGGGCAACGACTATCTGGGCGAGCAGCATACGGTGAAGCACATGCGCTCGGAGTTTGCGCCCTATACCATCAGTGATCGCGAGAGGCGGGAGAGGTGGGAGGCGGAGGGCGCCAAGGATACGTACGTTCGGGCGAAAGAGGTGGCCAAGAGAATCCTGCGGGAACATAAGCCGCTTCCCGTGGACCCGGCGGTCGTGGAAAGGCTACGTCAGAAGTACCCCCATTTCCTGGGATGATCCGGAGGTTATAGGGAAGGAGACTGTGGAACGTGGGCAAGCCGATCGCCATCATCGGGGCGGGCAACGGCGGGACCGCCATCGCCGGGGATCTCAGCCTGGCCGGACACGCCTGTCGTCTGTTCGAGTTCGAGGAGTGGGCCGCCAATGTGACCGCCGTAGTCGACCAGGGCGGGATCAAGGTGACCGGTGTCGCCCGGACCGGCTTCGCCAAGCCGGCTCTCGCTACGACGGACATCAGGGCGGCGCTGGACGGCGCCCAATTGATCATGGTGGCCACGCAGGCCCTGACCCACACCCGGGTCGCGCGTGCCATCGCGCCGTACGTGCGCGATGGCCAGGTCCTCATCCTCTGGCCGGGATCGGGCGGGACGCTGGAGGTCCGCCGGATCTTCGACGAGCTGGGCGTCGAGGCCGACGTCATCCTGGGCGAGGCGGCGACGTTCCCCTACTGCTGCCGTCGCCTGGAGGGCCCCGGCACGGTCAACATCCACCGCATCGACGGCCCTCGCAACCAGGTGGCCGCGCTGCCGGCCTCGCGCACGCCCGAGCTGATGGCGGCGCTGGACGGGGTCTACGACACCGTGGTCCCGGCGCGCAGCATCCTGGAGCCGGCCCTTTACAACCCCAACATCATCGTCCATCCGGCCGGGGCCCTGTTCAACATGGGGCGCATCGAGCACAGCCAGGGCGAGTTCTGGATGTACAAGGAGGGGATCACCCCGTCGGTCAAGAAGATCATCAACGGCATGGACCGCGAGCGCCAGGCGATCATGGCCGCCCTGGGCTATCCGCCCATGACCTACGAGCAGGTTTTCCATGACCTGTTCAACGTCAGCGTGGCCGAGTTCGCCGTGGCCTCCAGTAAGGGGCCGTTCTCCATGCGGGACCGCTACATCACAGAGGACGTTCCCATGGGCGTCACACTGACGGCCTCCCTGGGCCGCCTGCTCGGCGTGCCCACGCCCACCTACGACGCCATCATCCACATCGCGTCGCTGGTGAACGAGACGGAGTACTACAAGACGGGGCGTAACCTGGCGAACCTGAAACTGGCCGGGCTGTCGGCAGCGCAGCTCACCGCATACGTGATGACGGGCAGACGACCGGGGGTGGCCCAACCATGAGCGCGTTGCGCAAGCTCGGCGCCGAGATCGTGATCGTCGGCGGGGGCATCGTCGGCTGTGCCGCCGCGTACTACCTGGCGCGCCGCGGGAAGAAGGTCGTTCTGCTGGAGAAGTCGGTGATCGGCGGCGAGGCCTCCGGTCGGAATGGCGGTGGGGTGAGGGCGCAGTGCCGGGACCGCCGCGAGCGTCCCCTGGCTATATCCAGCATCAAGCTGTGGGTGGGACTGGAGAAGGAGCTGGGCTTCGACGTGGAGTATGTTCAGGGCGGCAACCTCCGCATGGCGACCAACGAGGAGCGCATGGCGCTGTTGCGGCAGGAGGCCGAGGAGGAGCGTGCGGACGGCCTCGGCGTCGAGATGTGGGATCGCGACGACGCTGCGCCGGCGCGCCCCCTACCTGAGCGATGTCTTCATCGGCGCGAAGTACTGCCCGATCGACGGGACTGCCAACCCGATCCTGGCCTCTCGGGCCTTCGGCTGGGCGGCCAAGCGGGCCGGCGTCACGCTCCTCACGCGGACCGAGGCGGTCGCGATCGGCCTCCAGGGCGGACAGGTGACCTCCGTGACGGCCCGGGATCGGGACGGCGAGATCCTCATCGAGGCGCCGCAACTGATCCATGCCGGCGGGCCGTGGACGCCCCAGCTCAGCCGCACGCTGGGCATTGCGGTGCCGATCGAGCCGGCCCGCTCGGTCGTCGCCATCACGCAGCGGCTCCCCTTCTTGTTCAAAGAGTTCGTCTCGTCCCACGACCTGGGCGCGTACTGCAGGCAGGCGCGGGAAGGCCACGTCCACATCGGCGGGGTAGGCGCATCCGAGAAAACGTTCGATCAGACCATGCCCATGGCTCCCGTCGCGCTCCTGGCCCGGAATGCGGGACGCGTCGTCCCGGCACTGCGGGGAGCCAACATCCTGCGCACGTGGGCGGGCACGCTGGAGAATACGCCCGACAAGGTGCCGATCATCGGCCCGGTGGAAGGGATCGCGGGATACATCCTGGCCTCCGGATTCAGCGGGCACGGCTTCTGTCTCGGCCCCATTGCCGGGAAACTCCTCAGCGAGCTGATCGTCGACGGCGCGCCGTCCCTCTCCCTCCACGAATTCCGCCTGTCCCGCTTTGCCGCGTCCCCCGCTCCTGCCTGATGGCGAGGGAAAGGGGTTTGCAATGCAGCGAGAGATCTCCATCCGCATTGGAAACGAAGAATGCACGGCAGAGCTTTTGACGGACCTGGCGCCAAAGACCTGCCGGATCATCGCGGCCGCCTTGCCGCTCACGGGAATCCTGAGCCACGCCAAGCTCGTGGACCGCGAGGTCTTCTTTCAGGTGCCCTTCTTCATCGACGAGCCGGAGAACCTGAAGCTCTCGGAGAAGGGCGACCTGGCCTACTGGAATGCGCGCCAGACCCTTTGCATTTTCTTCGACGACATGGTGCCTCTGGGTCCGGTGACCACGTTTGGGCAGATTACCGGCAATCTCGAAGGGCTGCAACGGGAAGCCGCCGAGGTCTGGGAGAAGGCGGGGAAGCGCATTACCATCATGGCGAAGCCGAGGTGACCCATGCGCGCGCTGGAGGAGATCAAGGCCGCCCGGGAAGCCATCTGGCTGAGGGAGCCTGCCGACATTGCCCGGCTCAAGGCGAGGAAGGGGGCGCGAAACCAGGGCGCCTCGGCCGTGCTCTATGCCGCCATGAAGCTTGGGCAGCTCGTGACATTCTTGAACCACTTGCGCGAGGTGGCCAGGAAAGGCGACGTTGATCTCGTATCGCTGAAGGCCATCACCGATCCCTTGCTGGAGTTCTACGCCAGTACGTATGGCGGATTCTACCAGATGACCGACACCGCGGCGATCGTCCGCAAGGGAAGGGCGGCGCTCCCGGACGTGAAGAGCCTGGCGGAGTTCGTCGCGCTCGCCGGAGAGCTGTCCCTCTACATCGGGCGCATGGACTACTGGGTCGACCTGCTGATCCCGTGGGCCAAGTTCGGCGAGACCTACGAGCGGATGCGAGGGACTGAGTAACCTCAGGAACTAATTTCGCCTCTCCACCATCCCACCTGACATTTCAAGCCGATCCCCCGCGCGACTGTCGAGCATCACGCTGTCGGAAGAGGAGTTGTTCCCTTCTTGATGATAGGGTGGGCTCCCAGCGAGTCGGAGGTGCGGTGGGGCGGGAGGCGGCTACCCGCGTCCGGCATCTTTCCGCACGGCGTGCCCCCAGGATAGGGCGGCCTCGGGCCGCGGGACCACTCGCGTGTACTTCAGGATCCACGCCGTCGAGAGGGCGGAGAGGGAGAGGAAGATGAAGGTCACGAAGCCGAGGGCTAGGCCTGGCGATGGAGAATCGCACCGCTGTGGAGCCGATCTGCCGGGATTCGGATCAGGGCGGGCAGATGTAGCCGATCCCGGAGGGATTCTTGAAGCAGCCCACCGATTCGGGGAGCAGTTTCTTTGGGAGCCAGAGCACGACATCGGGGAAGAAGACCGTGAACAGGATCGCGGCGAAGAAGACGACATACAAGGGCAAGGAGCGGATGAGCGCCCGTGAGAACCGCACGTTGCAGAACTTGGACGCCATCAAGAGCGTCAGACCGTATGGTGGTGTGATCAGGCCAAAAGCCAGCGTGGTGACGATCACGACACCCATGTGAACCGGGTTGATGTTCCCGAGCTCGGTCAGCCGGAGCAGAATCGGCATGAAGATGATGATCGCCGGCACCGCGTCCACAAAGTCGCCGACGATGACGAACAAGGCCACCAGGAGCAACATGATGGTCCGAGGGTCCTTCCCCGCATAGTGCTCGATCCATCCGGCCACGACATCCGGTCCCCGCAGGTATGCCAGCATCCATCCGAACGCCGAGGCGCCCGCCACCGCCGCCATGGGAATCGAATACAGCAGGCCGGCATGGACGAAGTCCCGCGGCAACTCCTTCACGTGGTCCCACCGGAGGAAAGGGATCACCACCAGGACGATGTAGGTCACCGCCGCCAAGCCCGCCTCGGTCGGGGTGAACCAGCCGGTGAGGATCCCTCCCATGATGATGATCGGAATCATGAGGGGGAGCACTGCACGCTTCACGGCCTCGCTGAATTCGCCGAAGCTCGATCGCCTCT
Organism: uncultured Methylomirabilota bacterium; assembly: GCA_963714585.1. Classification (GTDB taxonomy): domain Bacteria; phylum Methylomirabilota; class Methylomirabilia; order Methylomirabilales; family 2-02-FULL-66-22; genus 2-02-FULL-66-22. The sequence continues at coordinate 36,547 of CAVQPC010000085.1, read as the reverse complement.
TGCGCACCCCCACCGGACCGAAGAGGAAGCAGTAGAGCATCAACCCCATCCCGATGAACACACCCGGCACCACGCCCCCGAGGAACAGGCCCGCGATGGAGACGTTCCCGGTGGCGCCGTACACGACCGCCATGATGCTGGGCGGGATGAGATTGGCGATGGTCGAGGCCGAGGCGATGAGGGCGGCCGTGAAGCCGCGGTCATACCCCTCGCGGTCCATCTCAGGCGCGACCGTCCTGGTGAGGACGGCGACGTCTGCCGTGGACGAGCCCGAGATGCCGGCGAAGAACATGCTGAACACCGTCACGACCTGCGCCAGCCCACCCTTGAAATGCCCCACGATGGTCTGCGCGAGAACGATCATCCGCCGCGTCACCTCCGCCGAGGTCATCAACTCCCCGACGAGCAGGAAGAACGGCACGGCGAGCAGCGCCTCCGAATCCAGCCCGTTGAACAGCTGCCCCACCATGGACTGCATGCTGATCGGGGTCAGCATCGTGGCAACGAACACACCGGCGGCGAGGGCGAACGGCACCGGCACACCCAGGTAGCCGAGGCTGAGGAACAGAAAAGCCATGATGAATATGAGGACGCCGGACTCAAAGGTCATATCGTGAATTCTCTCTCCGGCTCCGAGCCTGGCTGACCTTCAAACCCGTTGTGCCAGCCGTTCACGATTTGTTCGATGGCAAACAGAGAGATGAAAACTCCGGCAATCGGAACGGAGAGATACCACCACGCCAGCGGCGTGAGGGAGGGCATGCGGAAGCTCCCGAATCCGTGCAGGAAGTTCTTGTAGCCAAACCAGACCATCAGCAGGCCGCAGCCAAGCACCACGAGGCGGTTGAATGTCTCGGCGAGCGTTCGCTTCATACCGCCCAGGGACTCGGTGATCGCAGAGAGGTACAGGTGGTCGGCGCGGCGGGTCGCGACCGCCATGCCGATGAAGCTGCCGTAGATGAAGAAGGCCGAGGTGACTTCCTGCAGCCAGAGCCATGGTCGGCCGATGGTTCGAGTGACAATGTCACAGAGGACCGAGAGCGAAAAGCCCCCGATGGAGATCCCGCACAGCACCATGAGCAGCCATTCGAGGGGATCGAACGCCCGCCATTTCAGATGCCGGTCTCGCTGGAGCACGATCGAGCGACGCTGACTCATTCCGGCCTCGCCACTGCGGAAGAGTGCCGGGCGGCGGGTCCATCGGCCCCCGCCGCCCGGCTGATTCGGTTCGCCCGCTACTTTATGCTGCGGATGATTTCGACCATCTTCACGGCGTGAGGCCCGAGCTCCTTGGCCAGCGAATCCTGGATCGGCTTGACCGCATTCATGAAGCCGCTCTTGTCCACGTCGACAAGCTTCACGCCCATCTTCTGCAGCCGCTCCCCGGATTCCTTCTCGAGCTTGAGCGCGTACGGCGGCTCCAGCTTGGCCACCTCGTCGGCCGCGATCTCGACCCATTTCTTCTGCTCGTCGGTGAAGCTGTTCCAGGTCTTTTCGCTGATCCAGAGCACGCTGTTGTTGGCCTCATGCTCGGTCATCGACATGATGGGCGCGACTTCGTAATGCTTGCCGGCCAAGTACACGTTCACGCCGTTTTCGGCGAACTCCACCACGCCGGTTTGCAGCGAGGTGTAGACATCCCCGAAGGGCATAGTGGACCGTCTGGGCGCCGTAGGCCGGGAAGCAGGTGTCCTCGGTCTTGGTCGCCTGGACGCGGACCTTTGCACCCTTGAGGTCCTCCACTTTCTTGACCTCTCGTTTGCCGTACAGGTTGCGGAGCCCGAGGGTCTGCAGGGTGATCACGTGCGCACCCTGGACGGTCTCCTTGACGAGCTGCCGGACAGCCGCGTTGAGCTCGGGCGATGCAATTGCCTTCGCCAGGTGTGCAGCATCCCGGAAAAGATAGTGGATGGACATGACGCCCATCTGCGGCGTGATCGTTGCGCCGTTCGCCGTGGAGGAGATGACGAAGTCAATGTCCCCCGAGCGGACCTTCTGGAGCATGACCGGCTCCTGGCCAAGCTGGGCGGCCGGGAACTGGTCAACAACCATCGTCCCTTTGCTCAGCTCTTCAAGCTTCTTTCCAAAGACGTCACCTGAGAAACCGTATCCGGTGCTGTGGGGCTGGTCATAGCCAAATGTGAAGCGCCGTGTCTGCTGGGCGCCGGCCGAGGCGGCCAACACGACAATCGTGAATACCGCGACTACAACGGCGAAGATCTTCCGGCATCTCATCTGTCTGCCCTCCCTTTCCATGTGGGGATCGTCCCCCGTCCAGTGTTTCGAGAATACGGCGCGCTGACTAAGCGATACGGCGGCAAGGCCTCGCAAATCGAGGACAATCAGGGACATGTCGAGGATCAGGTTGGAGGAAGAGGCAGCACAAGACGCAACACGGGCACGGTAGGAGACCCGCGGCCCCTCCCGAGTCCTCCTAGAGTAGGTGGAAGCTATCAACCCGACCGGAAACTGTCAAGCGCCATTCGGGTTGGTATTCAAGTTGGCATGCTTGCCCAATTCTCCAATGAACCGGCGGTGCGGTCGGCAGGCGGCGCTCGGCTGAGCGCTATTGATGGTAGTGCAGGCTCTCGGCGAGGCTCACCGCCGGGAACGGCTCTTGCCCCCGCTCGCGCGACAGGGCGCGCGCCTGGTCCGGTGCGTTACCGGCCTGCGGGAACTGGAAGTAGTAGGAGTTCCGGCCGAAGAGTGCGTACAGGGCGGTTCCAACGGCCAGGATGCAAGACCACACGAGGTACGAGCCGGCCAGACCCCATCCGGTGAGGACCTGGGGCAGCAGGAACGGGAAGAGCCCCGGGGCCAGGCTTCCGATCCCGGCGAAAATGGCCAGGGCCCGCCCCTGTTGCCACTGAGGGACCTAGGTGTCTGAGGGGTGGCGTGTGCTCGCGGGTCTTATTTGGGGTGGGGTACGAGAACATACACGCCGAGCGTGAGGAGGAATCCTCCGGCGCCGAAGCCCGCCAGGACGTCGGTCGGCGAACTCGCGCCCAGGGAGACCCGCGAGGCGCCGATGAGCAGGGCGAGAACGGGCATGACAACCCACAGGGGATGCGTCAGACGGGGGGCGAGGCGCGCGGTGACGACCGCGACCATTCCGTAGATCGCCACCACGGCCATGGCGTGCCCGCTGGGAAAGGCAGAGGGGTGGGAGCCCGCGGCGATATCCATGAGCGGTCGGGCCAAACGGAAAGCTGACTGGAAGAGAATGGCAAGGACCCCCGTTGCCACTTCGACGGCGGCGAGGACGCTCGCGACTCGGCGCTCTCCGCGACCAAGACACCACGCGATGCCCAGCGCCGCAACGATGAGGATCACGGGCAAGGAGTCGAGGATGGCGAGACCATGGACCACGAGACCGAGCGGGGGGGCGGCGGCCCGCTGAAGTGCAGCGCCGATGACGCGCTCGAACCCTACCGATTCTCCGGTGACCACGTCCTCGGCCTCCTTGATGAAGAGGGAGACGGATCCGATGGCGGCCAGGCCCAACCAGAGGGTCCGGAAGGGGAGCTCCGGCCCGACCCACGTCTCCAGCCAGGACATGGCGCGGGCGCGATACCGCCGCGCCAGCTCGACGAACACCAGCACCACGACCACGACCGCGGCAAAGACGAGACCGGCCCGCTTGATCCAATGCTCCAGCAACGCCCAGCTCTGACCAAAAAAGTACCCGAGCAGGCCGACCCCCGTCGCCCAGACGATGCCCCCTGCTGCGTTGTAGAGGAGGAAGTACGACCACGAAAACCGGCTCAGGCCGGCGAAGAAGGCCGCGAACACTCGCACGCCGGTAATGAACCGGGCAAAGAAAACCGCCTTCGGGCCGTGGCGGGTGAAAAACCCATCCAGGGCGGCGAGGCGTGCCCCCGTCAACCCAACGCGAGGTCCGTATCGTTCGGCCATGGGTCGCCCACCACGATGGCCGATGTAATACCCCAAGTTGTCGCCCAGGATTGCCCCCGCAATCCCCACGCCAATAATCCAGGGCAACGAGAAATATCCCTGCTGGGCGAAGAATGCACCTGCGAGGAGCGCGGTCTCCCCAGGGATCGGCAGGCCGGTGCTCTCCAAGAAGACGCCGGCGAAAACGAACACATATCCGTATCGGACCAGCAGGTTTGCAAGCCAATCAGGCATTCTCACCCCCCGTCCTTGCCGATGAGCTTCCCAATCTGGATTGTTGCGGGGCTACCCGAAAATGTCAACGCACAGTGAGCGGGACACAGGAGGAATTGTCATGGCGCCGAGTGTGGCGGGAACCATCGGCCAGGCTCGGGTGTTCTCCAATTCAGACACGCGGGCCGGCCGAGCAAGAGGTGGGAACCGGGGGGAGGTTTGTTGCGCCCGCGACTGAAAGGGGCATCTCGCCCAAGCGATCGAGTATACACACGAAGGAGGGGGGACAATGGCTGGAAACGTACGCTGGCCTTTTGGCATGAGCCTCGCCGTACTGGGTACTCTATTGTTCGCAGGGAGCGCTCTGCCCGTTTCCGCGTCGGCGGCAGGAGCGGCATCGACCATGCCGTCGGTGATGGTGGCACAGAACACCAAGCTGGGCAACATTCTGACGGATAGCCAGGGGATGACCCTGTACGTCTTCAAGAAGGACAAGCCCGGGGAGAGCGCGTGCGTCGATACGTGCGCCAAGAACTGGCCACCCTTGACGGTCCCGGAGGGGATGCAGCCGATGGCCAGCTCGGGGGTCCCGGGGACGCTGGGTCAGGTCGAGCGGAAGGACGACACCTACCAGGTGACCTACGACGGCATGCCCCTGTACCGCTTCGCGCGGGACAGCAAGCCCGGCGACATGAATGGCCAAGGGATGGGCGGTGTGTGGTACGTCGTGCCGACGACAACCAGCTCCACGGCGAGCACGAGCGGCGCCGCAGCCAAGGGCTGGTAGGGAAGCTGACGCTTCCATCCTGCGACCCCGAGACTTCTCACCACGGAACGTTCCCCGTCTCGTGCGGGGAACGTTCCGTGCCGCATTCCCCCTCAACATCCCCGAGTATAGTCTGAGTGCGGGAGGAGGGGAACAAGTCCACCTTCCCGTGCAGTTGCCACTTTCCTCCCGGCCGACTCTCTGCTACGCTAATAGTACCTCCGCAATTCCTGGCAATACCCCGACGGGAATTCATCGGTGAGACGAGACGAAGGCACAAGGCCTGCTGCGATACCCATGCCGACAATGCTCGTGGCCCCCTGGGGTGCGGTAGTCAGGGCGGCGGTGCGGGCACCGCGACGCGCCGTCGAGCACGACCTGGAGTGGAAATGAACGAATCGCACATCCTGAAAATTTCCGGGGAACTGAGCTTGAGGCCGGTTCAGGTGGCGGCGGCCGCACGGCTTCTGGAGGACGGCGCCACAGTCCCCTTCATCGCCCGATACCGGAAAGAAGCCACGGGCCTCCTCGACGAAGTCGCCATCACCGGCATCCGCGATCGGCTCGCCCAACTCGAGGAGCTGGATCGCCGCCGGGAAGCAATCCTGAAGTCCCTGGAAGAGCGCAACCTCCTGACCGACGAGCTAAAGGCCTCGATCCAGGCCGCCGACACGGCGAGCACACTGGAAGACGTCTACCTGCCGTACCGCCCCAAGCGCCGCACCCGGGCGACCGTGGCGAAGGAACAGGACCTGGAGCCGCTGGCCGATGTCATCCTCGCGGGCCAGGACACCGTCGATCCGCTAGCGGAAGCCGCGGCCTTCGTCAACCCGGAAAAAGGTGTCGAGTCGGCGGAGCAGGCCCTGGCCGGGGCCCGGGATATCATCGCGGAGCGCGTGGCCGATGACCAGGTGGCGCGCGCCAAGATGCGGGACCTGTACGCCCGCAAGGCCGTCGTCAGGTCCAAAGTCAAGCCCGGCAAGCAGGAGGAGGGGGCCAAGTACACGGACTACTTCGACTGGGCCGAACCCGTGGCGACGATTCCCTCGCACCGACTCCTGGCCATTCGCCGCGGCGAAGACGAGTCTGTCCTGACCCTGCGCGTCACCCCACCCGAGGAAGATGCTTTGGCCCTCCTCGGACCGCTGTTCGTGGCTGGCAAGGGCCCGGCGGCCGAGCAGGTTCGCCTGGCGGTTCAGGACGGGTACAAGCGGCTGCTCGGCCTTGCCATGGAAACCGAGATCCGGCTGGAATCCAAGAAGCGGGCCGACGCGGAGGCCATCCGGGTGTTCGCGGAAAACCTGCGCGAGCTGCTCCTGGCGCCGCCTCTCGGCCAGAAGAAGGTCCTGGCCATCGACCCCGGTTTCCGCACGGGCTGCAAACTGGTCTGTCTGGACCGACAGGGGAAGCTCCTGCACCATGCCGTCATCTATCCCACCCAGTCCGAAGGTCGCGTCGAGGAGGCCGCGTGGACGGTAATGGCACTCTGCGAGCAGAACCAGATCGAGGCCATCGCCGTCGGCAACGGCACGGCCGGGCGGGAGACCGAGACCTTCCTCCGCGGACTCGACCTGCCGGCCTCCGTCCCCGTCGTGATGGTCAACGAGAGCGGGGCGTCGGTCTATTCCGCCTCTGAGGTGGCGCGCGAGGAATTTCCCGATGAGGACGTCACGGTGCGGGGCGCGGTGTCCATCGGCCGCCGGCTGATGGATCCGCTGGCGGAGCTGGTGAAGATCGATCCCAAGTCCATCGGCGTCGGCCAGTATCAGCACGACGTCGACCAGACCGCCCTCAAGCGCAGTCTCGACGATGTCGTGATGAGCTGTGTCAACGGGGTCGGGGTCGAGGTGAACACGGCCAGCCGGCAACTCTTGACGTATGTCTCCGGCCTGGGGCCGCACCTGGCGGCCAACATCGTGGCCTACCGCGACGAGAATGGGCCGTTTCGCTTCCGCGAGGACCTCAAGAAGGTGACGCGGCTCGGCCCCAAGGCCTTCGAGCAGGCCGCCGGCTTCCTGCGCATCCGCGATTCGCTCAATCCCCTCGACGCGAGCGCGGTGCATCCGGAAAGCTATCCCATCGTGGATGTCATGGCGCGTGACGTGGGCTGCTCGCTCCAGGACCTGGTGCGGGACGCCGAGCAACGGAAGAAGATCAACCTGGAGCATTACGTGACGGAGCAAGTCGGACTGCCGACACTGAACGACATCCTGGCCGAACTGGCCAAGCCCGGCCGCGACCCCCGGAGACAGTTCGAGGTCTTCCAGTTCAAGGAGGGGGTCGAGAAGATCGAAGATCTCCAGCCAGGCATGAAGCTGACCGGCATCGTGACCAACGTGACGGCCTTCGGGGCATTCGTCGACATCGGGGTGCACCAGGACGGACTCATCCACGTCAGCCAGCTTGCCGATCGGTTCGTGAAGAACCCAGCCGAGGTGGTGAAGGTCCACCAGCGGGTGATGGTGACGGTGATCGAGGTGGATCTGCCGCGCAAGCGGATCGGGCTCTCGATGCGGAGCAATCCCGAATCAAGTAGCCGTGAGAAGAGCGCCGCGAGTGCGCAGCACGCCACGGCGCCACGGTCCGCTGCCAAGCCGCCCGCCCGGGATTGGTTCAGCGTGGCCCTGCGGCGGGCCCGAGAGCAAAAGGCCAAATAGCCGGGGAATGACACGCCGCTCTGCGGGGGATCATTCCACCACCGGTGCCCAGAGCACTTCCTCGATGGTCTCCGCGCCAGCCAGCAGCATCACCAGCCGGTCCAGACCGAGGGCGATGCCGGCGCTTTCCGGCATGCCGGCCTCGAGGGCCGCCAGGAAGTCCTCATCGATCGGGTAGCGCACCCCGTAGAGCCGCTCCTTGAGAGCCTGGTCCGCCTCGAAGCGGCGGCGCTGCTCGGCGGCGTCGGTCAGCTCGCCGAAGGCATTCGCCAGCTCGAGGCCGCAGGCGTACAGCTCGAAGCGCTCGGCCACCCGGGGGTCGCGCGGGCTCGGGCGCGACAGGGCCGCCCGCGAGAGCGGGTACTCGTAGAGGATCGTGGGCGCGCCATCGCCGAGATGGGGCTCGATGCGCTCCAGCAGGATGCGGTGGAAGAGGTCCTCCCAGCTCTCCCTCTCGCCCACGTGGAGGCCGGCGCGCTTGGCCTCCGCGGCGAGGCGGGAAGCGTCTGGCGCCCGGGGATCGGGAGCCGTCGCCAGAAGGTCGATGCCGCAATAGCGGGCGAAGGCCTCGGCCACCGTCAGCCGCTGGGCTGAGGCCTTCGGGTCGCAGCGGCGCTCGCCGTGCCGCAACTCCGCGACCCCAGCGGCCGAGGCGGTCGACCGCAAGAGCCCCTCGCAGTCCTGCATCAGCGTCTCATAGGAGGCATGGGCCCGGTACCATTCGAGAAGCGTGAACTCGGGGTGGTGGAGAGGCGCGCGCTCGCCGTCGCGCCAGACGCGGGCGACCTGGAAGATCCGCTCGGCACCCGCCACCAGCAGCTTCTTCATGGCGAACTCTGGCGAGGTGTGCAGGTACAACCGTTGCTTTCGGCCGGAGGGCTCGGTAAGCTCGGTGGCGAGCGCCATGAGGTGCGGCTCCATGCCCGGTGAGACCTGGAGAGACGGGGTCTCCACCTCGACGAACCCGCGCTCCGCAAAGAAGGTGCGCACAGCGGCGAGGACGCGCGCGCGAAGCGCGAGCGCGGGCCGCCGCCGCTCGAACGCCTCGGGGTGCCACCAGGGTTTGGCGGACATGGTCATTCCTTATAGTATAATACGGGCCAGGCGTCCACGACGCTCGTGAGGGTCTGCGCCTTCCCTCGACGCTGCCGTAAGAAAGGCTGCCACATGCCGGAGACATCTGTCATGAACAAATCCTCTCCCGTGCCACGCCGCCGCCCGGCGCGTAGCGGGGCCGACCTCGCCGCCTTGGGCCTGGTGCCGCACGAGAAGCTGGCGGACATCGAGCGGGTGGCAGAGCGCTATGCGGTGGCGGTGACGCCGACGCTCGTCGGCCTGATCGATTCCGCCGACCCGGCCGATCCGATCGTCCGCCAGTTCCTGCCCGATCCCCGCGAGCTCGAGGCGGCGCCCCTAGAGCGCCCGGATCCCATCGGCGACGGCCTGCATGCGCCGGTCAAGGGCCTCGTGCACCGCTACCCGGACCGGGTGCTCCTCACGCCCATCCTGCACTGCCCGGTCTACTGCCGCTTCTGCTTCCGCCGCGAGCGAGTGGGCCGGGGTGACGGGGTGCTCTCCCCGGTGGAGCTCGAGGCGGCCCTCGACTACGTGCGCCGGCACGACGAAGTGTGGGAAGTGGTGGTGAGCGGCGGCGATCCCTTCCTACTATCACCCAGGCGAGTCCGGGCGCTGGTGCAGGCGCTGGATGCGATTCCGCACCTGGCGGCGATCCGCTTCCACAGCCGCGTGCCGGTGGGGGATCCAGGGCGGGTCTCGCCGGCGCTCGTCGCCGCGCTGGAGGCGGAGAAGGCGGTGTGGGTGGCCGTGCACTGTAACCACCCGCGCGAGCTCTCCCCGGCTGCCGCCGCGGCCTGCCGCCGCCTCGTCCGTGCCGGCATCCCCCTCGTCGGCCAGACCGTGCTCCTCAAGGGCGTCAACGACGACCCGCGGGTGATGGAGGCGCTGATGCGGGCCATGGTGCGGAACCGCATCAAGCCCTACTACCTGCACCATCTCGATCTCGCCCCGGGGACCGGGCACTTCCGCACCGGCATCGCGGAAGGCCAGGCGATCGTGCGGTCCCTTCGCGGCCGGGTCTCGGGCCTCTGCCAGCCGAGCTACGTGCTCGACATCCCCGGTGGCTTCGGCAAGGTGCCGATCGGCCCGACCTATCTGCAACAGGACGGTACGGTCGAGGACTGGCGCGGCGAGCGCCACCCGTACCCGCCCACGCAATAAAGATCGGTCGACTGAGCGCCACCTTTCACCCTGTTCCCCCCTACCCGGGGAGGGGGTGCGAGTGAGGGGGGCGAAACCTCGCACCGAGCGTCCACAGCAGGGAAGAAGGCCAATGCATACTCGGGAGGTCTGGCGCATCCAGCGTGCCGGGTCACTGAACCGACTGGCACGGGTCACCGAGACCATCCCCGACCCCGGGCCAGGCGAGGCACGCGTCCTGGTGAAGGCTATCGGCTTGAACTTTGCCGACGTCTTCGCGTGCCTGGGCCTGTACTCGGCGACGCCCGCAGCGCCGTTCGTCCCCGGCCTGGAGCTGGCGGGCGTGGTGGAGGCGCTCGGCCCCCCCGCCGCGTCCCCCGAGGCGGGCATCGCGCCCTGGCCGGGCGATCGAGTCTTCGGCCTGACGCGCTTCGGTGCCTACGCGACGGCGGTGAACCTCGATGTCCGCTACCTCTTGCCGATCCCGGCGGAGTGGAGCTTTGCTGAGGCCGCCGCGTTCCCGGTGCAGGCCCTCACCGCCTGGTACGGACTGATCGAGCTGGGCGCCCTCGCGCCCGGCGACTGCGTGCTGGTGCACTCGGCAGCCGGAGGGGTGGGACTCAATGCCCTGGCGATCCTCGCGGCTCGGGATGCGCAGGTGGTCGCAACGGTCGGCCGGGCCGCCAAGCGGGAGTTTCTCCTCGAGCGCTGCAGGCTCATGCCCGATCAGGTGATCGTGCGGGATCGCCGCACCTTTGGGGCGCAGCTCGACCGCGCCCTCACGACCCTGGGGTTGGATGGGCTCGACCTGGTGTTGGATGCGGTTGCAGGCCCATTCTTCCAGCCTGCCTACGAGCGTCTGCGACCCGAGGGGCGTTACGTCCTCTACGGTGCGGCCGATTTCATGCCGAAGGGCGCGCGGCCGGACTATCCGCGCCTCGCCCTCAAGTACCTGCGGCGCCCTCGGCTCGACCCGCTCCGGATGATCGCGGAGAACAAGAGCGTGATGGCGTTCAACCTGATCTGGCTATGGGACCAGGCGGACCGCTTGGTGCGGGCCTATGGCCAGATCGCCAGCCTGATTCACAGGCCGCCGCTCATCGGCCGGCGTTTCGGCTTCACTGAGGCGCTCGCTGCGCTCCGCTACCTCCAGAGCGGCGAGAGCATCGGGAAAGTGGTGCTGGAGGTATGACCCAGTTTTGGCTTGACACCGCATCGCTCCCTGCACCATGCTTTCGTGGCTGTTGGGGATCCCCGGCCCCGCCTCGGCCGTCCGAGACTCCCTGACCTGCCTGGTCCACAAGCAATTCTTTCCGACCCAGAACCTTTAACGACGAGGGACCTCATGGAATCCACGCCTCGGCAATCCTGGCTCACTGAGCACTGGGCTGCGAGCCGGCACACCTTCGATCTGGCGATCGCCCGGCAGCAGCGCGCCAAGCCGGGGGAGCAGGCGGAGTAGGCGCAGAAACACAACGGAGGGAGCCCATGGACCTTAAGGGGGCAGTGGCCATCGTCACCGGCTGCACGGGCGGCCTCGGCCAGCGCATCTGTCGGGCGTTCGCCGAGCACGGCACGCAGGTAGCCGGGGTCTACGTGCAGTCAAAGGAGCAGGCCGAGACCTTCGCGCGGGAGTGGTCGGCCCTCGGGCCGCGCTGCCGCGCCGTACAGGCCGATGTGAACGACCCGGAGCAGATCCAGCGCATGGTCGCCCAGGTGCTGGAGGCGTACGGCCGGATCGACATTCTCGTCAACAACGCCGCCTACAACCAACTGGTCCCATTCAAGGACCTGGACGGCCTGACGCTGGAACTCTGGGAGTACATGCTGCGCGCCAACCTGACCTCGCCCTTCCTGTGCGTCAAGGCAGTGGCGCCCAGCATGCAGCGGCAGAAGCGCGGCCGGATCGTGAATGTCGCGTCGATCGCCGGCCTCGCGCCGCTCGGGAGCAGCATCGCCTACGCCGTCTCGAAGGCGGCGCTCATCCACCTGACCCGCTGTCTGGCGGTGGCCCTCGGGCCGGAGGTGGCGGTGAACGCGGTCGCCCCCGGCACGATGATGGGCACCCGGATGACATCCAAGCTGGACCCGGCGCTGGTCGAGCGGACGACCAAGAACGCCGCCCTGCAGAAGCCGGTGGAGCGGGACGATGTCGCCCGCCAGATCCTCGAATTCTGCAGAAGCGACAGCACAACCGGCCAGGTCCTCGTCCTCGACTCGGGCGTGGTGTACCACTAAATAGGGGGGATCCATGGAATATCGCAGCCTCGGAAGGACCGGTGTCATGGTCAGCCCGTTGTGCCTGGGGGTGATGAACTTCGGCGGTCCCACCCGCGAGGCGGATGCCCTCGTCGTTCTCAATCGCGCACTGGAGGCCGGCATCAACTTCATCGACACCGCCAACGTGTACACCGGCGGCGAAAGCGAGCGCATCGTCGGCAAGTTCTTGAAGGAAGAGGGCAGGCGCGAGCGGGTGGTCCTGGCCACGAAGGTCTATAGCCGCGTGGGCGACCTGCCCAACGATGCCGGCGGGTCTCGCTATCACATCTTCAAGGCCTGCGAGGACTCGCTACGCCGCCTGCAGACGGATCACATCGACCTGTATCAGCAACACCGCCCCTCATTCACCATCCCCCAGGACGAGACCTTGCGGGCCTACGACGACCTGGTGCGGGCGGGCAAGGTGCGCTACATCGGCAGCTCCACCTTCCCGGCCTGGATGGTGATGGAAGCGCTGGCCATCAGCGACCGGCACGGCCTGGCCCGCTTCATCAGCGACCAGTCGCCCTACAACCTCCTCGACCGGCGAGTGGAGAACGAGCTGATTCCGCTGTGCCTGAAGCACGGCTTGGCGGTGCTGCCCTGGTCGCCGCTGGCGGGCGGAATCCTGGCCGGGCGATACTCGGCATCCGGGAAGCCCCCCGACGGCTCACGCGCGACACACAGCGGGGCGTTCTTCACCGAGCGGATCACGGGCCGGAGCAACGCCGTGGCGATCGAGGTGGCAAAGCTGGCCCGGGAGCGCGGGATGACCGCCAGCCAACTCGCCCTGCTGTGGCTGAAGGAGCAGCCGGGGGTGACCTCCCCCATCATCGGGCCGCGCACCCTGGCCCACCTGGAGGATGCGCTGGCCATCCTGGAGAAGAAGCTGGATGAGGCCGACCGCCCGCGCTTCGACGCCCTCGTCCATCCCGGCGGCGCAGTCGCCGACTTTTTCAACACCAGCGGATGGATGAAAGCGCGCATCACGGACTAAAGACAAATCATCTCACCACCAAGCCACCAAGACACCAACGGGGAAATTTGGGCCTGCCGACTGCGATAGAGAGAACGGGGCTTCCTTGGTGCCTTGGTGTCCTGGTGGTGAGCTTTTCTGGCGAGCCTGGTTCGACCGGGAGAAGGATGGGAGCATGGCATTCGAGAAGCTGGCGGTGCTCGGGGTGGGGGCCATCGGGAGCGTCATCGGTGCCTACCTTACGCGTGCAGGACGGGACATCACACTCATCGATTTCTGGCCGGCCCACGTGGAGGCGATGCGGCAGCGCGGCCTGACGGTCACCGCCCAGGACGAGGAATTCACGGTCAAGGTCAAGGCCGTGCATTTGGCGGATGCGTGCAGCCTGCGCGAGCTATTCGATGCGGTCTTCCTGTCCGTGAAATCCTACGACAGCGTCTGGGCGGCACATTTCATCGCGCCGCATCTCAAAGCTTCGGGCGTCCTGGTCTCGGCCCAGAACAGCATCAACGAGGACTGGGTGGCCCCCGTCATCGGCTACACGCGGACGATCGGCTGCGTGGTGACCCTCGGCGCGGGCCTTTACGAGCCGGGCCACGTCACCCGCACCAGCGCGCCCTCGCGGCCCTCGTTCGCGGTGGGTGAGCTGAACGGGATGATAACGCCCCGGGTGCAGGAGCTTGTCAAGGTGCTTGCTCCCGTGGGCCCGACCCATGCCACCACCAACCTCTGGGGCGACCGCTGGGCCAAGCTCACCGTCAACTGCATGGCCAACGCCTTGGCCGGCATCACCGGCCTGGGCGGCGCGGAGCTGCGCGCCAACCCCGACGTCTTCCCCATCACCGTCAAGATTGCGGGCGAGGCGTTAACGGTGGCGCAGTCGCTGGGCGTGCAGGTGGAGCCGGTGGGCGGCATCCCCGCCCAGACGTATCTGGATGCGACTCGCGGTGTGGGCCTGGAGGAGCTGCGCAAGATGTGGGTGGAGCGTGGTCGTGCCCTCGGTGCCGGGCGCCCTTCCCTCCTCCAGGACATGATGAAGGGTCGCCGCTCCGAGGTGGACTACCTGAACGGCTACGTGGTTCGCAAGGGCCGAGAGGTGGGGGTGCCCACGCCGATGAACGAGGCCATCGTCGAGGTCACCAAGCGGTTGGAGGCGGGCGAGATAAAGCAGGGCCCGGACATTCTCAAGCTGTTGGCCACGCGCCTCTAGCCCCTCACTCCACACAGACGGGAGGAGCACGAATGGTCGCGAGGGTCTGGCACGGCTGGGCGGCGCGGCGGAACGCCGACGCCTACGAGCGGCACTTCCGCATGACGGTGCTCCCCGACCTGCACCGGCTCAACGGCTTCGAGGGCGCCCAGCTCTTGCGGCGCCAGGACGGCGAGGAGGTGGAGTTCGTGGCGATCACGTACTTCGAATCCATCCAGGCGGTCCGTGGCTTCGCCGGGCCCGATTACGGCCTCGCGGTGATCGCGGAGGAGGCGAAGAGGGTCCTGTCGCGGTACGACCACCGGGCGGAGCACTACACGGTCGTTCTCGGGCCGGAGTCTACCCAGGGGAAAGGATGACGCCATGTATCACATGCTGCTCTACGACGTCGTCGAAAACTTTATCGAGCGCCGAGCGGTCTTCCGCGAGGCGCACCTGAAGGTCGTTCAGGATGCGCACGAGCGCGGCGAGCTGATCATGGCGGGGGCCCTCGTGGACCCCGTGGACGGCGCGGCCCTTGTCTTCGAGACCGAGGATCGCTCCGTGGCCGAGCGTTTCGCCCAGAACGACCCGTACGTGAAGGGCGGTCTGGTGAACGCCTGGAAGGTCCGCAAGTGGAACGTGGTGGTCGGGGGAAAGTAAGGGAGCGAGTCGCGAAGCCCATGACGCCGCGAGAGCGATTTCTGGCGGGGATCACAGGAAGGCCGGTGGACCGGATGCCCGTGGGCAGCCCCACCTCCGTTGCCACCGTGGAGCAGATGGAGCTGACCGGCGCCGGCTTCCCCGAGGTGCACCTGGACGGTGAGGTGATGGCCGCTCTGGCGGCCGGCGCCCACGAGATCCTGGGCTACGACGCCATCATGCCCGTCTTCAGCGTGACGCAGGAGGCGGCGGCTCTCGGCTGCGAGATGGACTGGGGCGAGCTCGACAGGATGCCCGCGGCCAAGACCCACCCCTGGGCCGAGCCCGACCAGGTCCGCGTACCCGAGGACTTCCTGGAAAGACCGCCCATCAGGGTCGTTCTGGATGCCATTCGGATCCTACGGCACCGGTACGGCGACCGCGTGGCCATCATCGGCAAGGTCATGGGCCCTTGGACGCTGTCCTATCATCTCCACGGCCTGGAGGACTTCCTGATCGAGACACTGCTGGAGCCGGACAAGGTCCGCGGGTTCCTCGACCGGCTTACGGCCGTCCCCCGCTTGTTCGGCAAAGCCCAGATCGCCGCCGGAGCGGACATGCTTTGCCTCGCGGATCACGCGACCGGAGACCTGGTACGCGGCACCATGTATCGCGACTTCCTGCAGCCCGTCCATCGTGAGCTAGTGCGGGAGCTTGCCTGCCCCATCGTCCTGCACATCTGCGGCGACACCCTCGACCGCATCGGCTACATCGCCGAAGCCGGCTTCGCGGCCTTCCACTTCGATTCCAAGGTGGACGCGAAAGACGCCGTGCGGGCCGCCGGCCGCATGTCTCTTGTCGGAAACGTCAACAACACCGACCTCTTGCTCCGGGGGACGCCCGAGGCGGTGGAGCAACACGCCCGCTACGCGCTCGACGCTGGCGTCCGCGTCCTCGCCCCCGAATGCGCCGTCCCCCTCCGCACGCCGCTGGAGAACCTGAAAGCCCTCCACCGCGCAATAAGATCCTGAAGAGGATGGTTCATGCGCGTCGCTTTGGTCAATACGAACCGGATCAAGCCTCCAATAGCGCCGATCGGTCTTGAGTATGTGGCCGAGGCGGTCAACGCAGCGGGGCACCAGGTGGAAATTCTCGACCTGTGCTGGGTGGATGATTGGGGCTCAGCCATAGCGAGCTTCTTCGTGAAAACCAGCTTTGCCGTGGTCGGAGTCACGCTCCGCAACACGGACGACTGCGCGTTCACCAGCCGTCAGTCGTTTCTTCCTGAGTTCTCCGGCATCGTGCACACGATTCGCAGGCATACGGATGCCCCGATCGTACTGGGTGGCGTTGGATTCTCGATCATGCCCGAGCACGTTCTGCAGTTCTGTGAGGCTGATGCCGGGGTGTGGGGCGGCGGGGAATTCGTCCTCGTCGAGCTTGTGAACAGGATGGAGGCGAAGCGGGAGTGGGCAGACCTGCCGAATCTTGTGTGGCGTGGCAACGGCAACTGCCATCGCAACCCGGCCGGAGCCCCGCCCCGGGTGCATCTTCCCCCGATGAGCCGGAGCTGGATTGATAACCCGCGCTATTTCCGCGAGGGGGGGCAGGCCGGAATTGAAACCAAGCGCGGTTGCCCTCGCCCGTGTGTCTACTGCGCCGACCCGATCGCGAAGGGCAGGCAAACGCAGACTCGACCGCCGGGAGCTGTCATCGATGAGCTGGAGAGACTCCTCGCGCAGGGAATTGACCACATCCATACCTGCGACAGTGAATTCAATATCCCGGAGTGGCACACCTACGCAGTATGCGAGGAGATGGTTCGACGCCATCTCGGTACCAGGTTGCGATGGTACGCCTATTGTGCGCCGGTGCCCTTCTCCGCGGAACTTGCCACGCTGATGCGCCGGGCCGGCTGCATCGGAGTCAACTTTGGGGTGGACAGCGGTGATGAGGAGATCTTGCGACGGCTGAAGCGGGATTTCACACCGGCGGACATCGCGAATGCTACCCGTGTATGCAAAGAGGAGGGCATAGCGGTGATGCTCGATCTCCTGCTCGGCTCACCAGGGGAGTCGCGAGACAGCATCATTCGCACCATTGAGCTGATGCAACGTGCCAAACCGGACCGGGTTGGCGTTGCCGTGGGCGTGCGCGTCTATCCCGGAACAGAGCTTGCCGATTCGGTGAGGCAGGAGGAACCGGGGAGGGATCTTGCCGGTGGCAATCAGGCGTTGGATCCTCCCTTCTTCCTTGAGCCGAGCGTCGCACCCTTCGCTTTCGAGTTGCTTGATCAGCTCATCGGGGATGACAAACGATTCCTCTTCTTTGACCCATCACGACCCGAGAGGAACTACAACTACAATGCCAATCAACGGCTGGTGGATGCCATCAAGGCAGGATATCGTGGCGCATACTGGGATATCCTCCGCCGATATGAATGACTGGCCAGAGGCGTAGAGGTTCCTAGAGAGATCTCGGGTGAACGCTTGGGGATGAGGGCGTAGCGCGGTAATCGCGGTTGTTGCCCAAGCCCTGCCGGGGGTAGGTGCGGACGGGATCCGCCATCGGACCGTCGGCGCAGAAAAATCGATTGCCCGGTGCGCGGGCAGGCGGCGGGGCGGAGGGGGACCTCCAGGGAAAGGGGATGCGCCGTGAGCCAAGAGCACGCGATTCAAGAGGAATGTGAGGCGGCCTTCGATCTGCTGATGCGTCGCTATGGCGATCGGCTCACGCCCGAGATGGCGGACGGCCTGCGGGGAGCCGTGCAGGCGGTGGGGAAAACGGTGGCGGCGGTACGGTCGGTGAGGCTCGAGAATGGCGATGCCCCTCTCACCGGCTTCGCACCGGTGAGGAAGGAGGGGTGATCGCATGACCGGAAGCCCCGTCTTCCTGTCCATTCGTGCGCTGGGCGACCTGCTGCGCAGCCGCCAGGTGTCGCCCATCGAGCTGGCGAAGGTCTTCCTCGATCGTCTCGAGGTGCTCGGGCCGTGCTACAACGCGGTGGTCACCATCACCCGCGATCTCGCCCTGGAGCAGGCGAGGGCGGCGGAGCAGGACATCCTCGCCGGCAGGTACAGAGGCCCGTTGCACGGCATCCCGTACGGCGCCAAGGACCTGCTCGCGACCGCCGGTGGCATTCCCACCACCTGGGGAGCGGCCCCCTTTCGAGAGCGGCAGTTCGAGTATGATGCCACCGTCGTTCGCAAGCTGAGAGAAGCGGGCGCGGTTCTCGCCGCCAAGCTTGCCATGGTCGAGTTGGCCGGAGGGATGGGCTATCGCCAACCGAACGCATCCTTCACGGGCCCGGGCGTCAATCCCTGGGATACGACCCGCTGGAGCGGAGGCTCCTCGAGTGGCTCCGCGTCCGCCGTGTGCGCCGGCCTGGTTCCCTTTGCCATCGGGTCGGAAACGTGGGGCTCGATCCTGGGGCCTGCGAATCACTGTGGCCTGGCCGGACTGCGTCCGACCTTCGGTCGGGTCAGCCGACACGGCGCGATGGTCCTGTCCTGGTCCCTCGACAAGATCGGGCCCCTGTGTCTCACTCCCGACGACTGCGGCCTCGTGCTGGAAGCCATCGCCGGCCCGGACGCCTCGGACCCCTCGACGACCGATCGGGCCTTCCGGTACGAGCCGAACCTGCCCCGGAGACGATTCCGGTTCGGCGTGATCCGCGGCGTTGCGGACAGTGCGGAGGCGGCGACGCGGGAGAACTTCGAGGCAGCGCTGAAGACGCTGGAAGACGTTGCCACCATCGAGGAAGTTCAAGTCCCCGCCTTGCCCTACGAGGAGATCACCCGGACGATCCTCTTCGCGGAGATGGCGAGCGCCTTCGAGGAGCTCATTGAGTCGGGTCAGATAGCGGCCCTCACGGCCCTTGAGGATCGCTATACGCCGTACTCCCGCGTGACCGTCCTGGCCACGGATTACATCCGAGCGCTCCGGCTGCGCGGGATTCTCGTCACGGAGATCGACCGCGTGATGCGTGGATTCGACGCCCTGCTGGGTCCGTCGCGACCCGCCCCCTCTACGCGGCTGGACGAGGACTTCCCCAGCGCCATCCGGGGTGGGGTCACGGACGTGATGGGTGCCATCGGGAATGCGGCAGGGCTCCCCGCCATCTCCGTGCCCGACGGCTTCACAGAAAACGGGGTGCCCACGGGCATCCAGTTCATGGGGCGGGCGTACGACGAGAACATCATCATCGCCGCGGCCAGCGCGTATCAGACGCTGACGGACTGGCATCTCCGGCGTCCGCCGGGAGCGCTCCAGCAGGGAGTCGGAGATGAAGCGCATGCCTGAGCAGGATTGGCCACGCGTGGCGGTCATGGGGGCGGGGGCGGTGGGCTGCTATTTCGGCGGCATGCTGGCCCGGGCAGGCGCGCCGGTGACCTTGATCGGCCGGCATGCCCACGTGGACGCCATAGCTCGCGATGGGCTCTTCATCGACAGCCTGAATTTTCAGGAACGCGTCGCGGCGAGCGCCTCGACGCAACCGGAGGCCATCCGTGGCGCCGGGCTGGTGCTCTTCTGCGTGAAGACACTGGATACCGAAGAGGCTGCGCGCGCTCTCGGGCCCCATCTCGAGCCCGGCGCAGCGGTCCTGAGCCTCCAGAACGGCGTGGACAATGTGGGACGGATCCGTGCGGCGGCGGGAATCGAGGCGCTGCCGGCGGTCGTGTACGTCGCGGCCTCCATGCCGGCGCCCGGCCGCGTGAGGCATGTCGGGCGCGGCGATCTGATCCTGGGCGAGCTGCGGGATTCAGTGGGCGGCCGGCCGTCGCGGCAAGAGGAAATTGCCCGGGTGGCCCACGTGTTTGGCCGGGCCGGGGTGCCGTGTCGAGTCGCGGAGGATATCGAGGGCGAGCTGTGGACCAAGATGATCATGAATTGCGCCTGGAATGCCGCCTCGGCGCTGGCGCGTTCGGATTACGGCCGGCTGGGGCGGAATCCATTCGGCCGCGACCTGATCCTTTCGGTGACCAGGGAGGCGGTGGCCGTGGCGCAGGCCGCGGGCGTCCGCTTGCCGGAGACGGATCTGGCCGCCGCCGCATTGCAGCTCGGGGAGACGATGGCGAATGCCACCTCGTCCACCGCGCAAGACCTCGCCCGCGGTAAGCGCACCGAGATCGATGCCCTCAACGGCTATCTGGCCTGCCGCGGCGCGGAGCTCGGCGTACCGGTCCCTGTAAACGCCACGCTGCATGCCTTGGTGAAACTCCTCGAAGAGGCCGCCTGAAGCGGATGGGGACGGACCGGCCGGCCGACGGGAAGGGCCGCCCCTCAGACGCCGAGCAGGCGGACCTGGAGGCTCTCGTCCTGCCGCAAGGCCTCCGCGTCACCCGCGTAGGCCATCTTGCCGCTGACCATCACGTAGGCGCGGTCGGCCATCTGCAGGGCGAGGTCCACTTTCTGTTCCACGAGGAGGATGCTGGTCCGGCCCTGCAGCTTGGCGATCGCCGCCACGACTTCATTGACGATGGCAGGGGCCAGGCCCTCCAGCGGCTCGTCGAGCAAGATCAGCCTGGTGGGCGCCATCAGGGCCCGGGCGATGGCCAGCATCTGCAGCTCGCCGCCACTCAGGCTCTCGCCCTTCGACCCCTGAAGGTTCCCCAGGCTGGGGAAGAGCTTGAAGACCTCGCCCACGCTCCAGCCCCCCGGGCGCTGGGCCAATTGCAGGTTATTCAGAACGGTGAGGTTCGGGAAGATGCGCCGCCCCTCGGGGACGATGGAGATGCCCAGGCGGTTGATGCGATGGGGCGGGCGTCCGCCGATCGGGTGGCCGCAGAATTCGATGGCGCCGCCCGTGGGCTTGACTGTTCCCATGATCGTCCGCAGCATGGTCGTCTTCCCCACCCCGTTCCGACCCAGCAGGGCCACCACCTCCCCCTCGCCTACCTCCAGGTTCACGTCGCGGAGGACGCGGCTCCCTCCATAGCCGGAGGTGACATCCCCGAGCTTGAGGATCGGCGCCTTGGCCCTCTCCCGGGGCGCGCGGGCGCCAGCGTGGATCGCGGGCCGCGCCTCCTCGCGTCGACCGAGGTATGCCGTGACCACCTCGGGCTGGTTGACGACCGCCTGCGGCGCACCCTCGGCGATCACGCGCCCCTGGTGCAGGACGGTGATCCGGTCGGAAAGCGAGAGGACCCGGTCGATGTCGTGCTCGATCATCAGGATGCTGTGCCGGCCGGCGAGGCGGCGGACCAGGGCACCGATCCGCTCCCGGTCGTTCTGCCCCAGGCCGGCCAGAGGCTCGTCCAGGAGCAGGACTTCCGGCTCCGTGGCGAGGGTGATGGCGATCTCCAACAGGCGCTGCTCCCCGTGGGGGAGGTCGCTGGCCGCGTGCTCCGCCCGGTCCCCCAGCCCGACGGAGTCAACGAGGCGTGGAGGAAGGGGCGACCCTGCTGCTGGATGGTCGGAATGGGCCGGTTCGCGGGTACGAGCGGGGCAATTTCATGCGCCCGACCATCCTGGACAACGTTCCCCCCGGCAGTACCGTCGCCGGCACGGAGATCTTCGGGCCAGTGATGAGCCTGATCCATGCTGAGACTGTCGAGGAGGCGATTGCCTTCGTGAACAGAGGTCAGTACGGCAATATGGCCTGCCTCTTCACGCAGAGCGGTGCGGCAGCCCGCCAGTTCCGGCACGAAGCCCAGGCGGGCAATATCGGGATCAACATCGGCGTGGCCGCCCCAATGGCGTTTTTCCCCTTCAGTGGCTGGAGGGAGAGCTTCTTTGGGGACCTGCATGCGCAAGGAAAACATGCGGTGGAGTTCTTCACCCAGACCAAGGTCGTGGTGGAACGCTGGATAAAGAACGTGTCGCGCGAATTCTAGCTGGGATTTGACCGGTGTTTTGGCGGTTCACCAGCTCTTGGTCTGCACTAGTTCGCTCCGCGACGTCCGGGTGACACGACCGCGGGGGCGAGACAGGGGCGAGCCTCGACGAGCAGGCGCCGGTACAGGCCAAGCGCCATCAGCGGGAAGTAGTCTTTGTATAGGCCGTAGGTCAGGTAATAGACACCGGGAAAGCCGGTGCCCGTGCAGGCCGTCTCGCCCCAGGTCCCGTCGGGCTGCTGGGTCGAGAGGAGGTAGTCGATCCCCCGTGCGACGGCCGAATCGCTCCCGCGGTTGGCCGCTAGAAGCCCCATGATGGCCCACGCGGTCTGGGAGGCGGTCGCCGGGCCCCGGCCTTTCAGCGAGGGGTCCTCGTAGGTCGCGCAGGTCTCTCCCCAACCGCCGTCCGCGAGCTGGACGGACAGGAGCCACTCCGCCGCCCTCTGGGTGAACGGCTCGGCCATCTCGCAGCCCACTGCCTGGAGCCCGCGCAGCACCTGCCAGGTTCCATAGATGTAGTTTACGCCCCAACGGCCAGACCAAGAGCCGTCTGCCTCCTGCGTCCGGCGCAGGAACTGCCCCGCAGCCCGGACACACGGGTAGGAGGTGTCGTAGCCGACAGACCCGAGGAACTCCAGCACGCGCCCGGTGACGTCCGGTGTGGGCGGATCGATGATCGCGTTGTGGTCAGCAAAGGGGATCCGCGCCAGGTAGGTGCGCGTGTTGTCTTTGTCGAACGCGCCCCAGCCTCCCTCTCGCGATTGCATCGAGAGCAGCCAATGCAGACCCCGCAGGCAGGCCCGCTCGCGGGCGATCGTCTCCCCCTCGGCGAGGTCCGCCTGCCGCAGAGCCAGCATGACCATCGCGGTATCGTCCACGTCGGGGTAGAAGGCGTTGTGGAACTGGAAGGCCCAGCCGCCGACGGGGCCGGCCGGATTCTTGACGCACCAATCGCCCGGGCGACGGATCTCCTTCGAGAGCAGCCAGCGGGCGGCCTGCTTGAGGGCCGGATGGGCGCGGTCGAAACCGGATTCGGCCAGGCTGATCATGGCAATGGCCGTATCCCAGGTCGGCGAATGGCATGGCTCGATGCAGAGGGCGTCCCCGGGGGCGGGCCGCTCCAGGGCCTCGAGCTGGCGCAATTGGTCGCGCAGCAGCGGGTCAGTGGCCGAGTAGCTCAGGCAGCTCAGCGCGAGGATCGTGTTGGCGATGCCCGGGAAGATTGCCCCCAGGCCGTCCGAGTCCCGCAGCCGTTCCAGGATCCAGTTCTCGGCGAGGCGCAGCGCCCAGGCGCGGAGCCAGTGAGGCCCCCGGCCCTCCAGGCGCTTCAAGGCGGCGTCAGAGAGCCGGAAAAGCGTCCCCGCAGACACGAGGCCATGGGCCGGCATCACCTCCCGCAGTGGGACGTACCGACGGTCGTCGGGGAACAGCTCGTCGAGCCGTGCGTGGGGCGGACAGGCCACCTGCGGGCGGCGGGCCCAGATGATCGACAGCGGGATCACGATGGCCCGGGTCCAGGCCGACATCGCATAGATGTTGAAGGGGAACCAGGTGGGGAAGAGCATCAACTCCGGGGGGATGGAGGGGACGCCTTCCCAATCGTAGAGCCCGAAGATCGCCATGTAGAACTTGGAGTAGGTCTTGACCCGATGAATTCCCCCGAGCACGGCGATCCGGGCGCGCGCCCTGGCGAGCGCCGGATGCTCGGGGGCATAGCGCGCGAATTTCAGCGCCCAGTACGACTTCAGCGTTGCCGAGAGATCGGCGGGGCCGTTCCGGTAGATCGGCCAGCCCCCGTCCGGCAACTGGGCCGCCAAGACAGTCCGCGCGAGCTTCGCGACCTTCGGCGAGTCGCCCTGCCCCAGGAAGTTGAGGAGCATGATGGTATCGGACTCGATGGTCGCGTCCCCGCCGAGGAGCTCGGCGCACCAGAAGCCATCGTCGGGGTTCTGGCGGCAGAGCAATGCGTCCTGGGCTCGCTGGATCCCCGCATCGAGGGGGTTTGAGGCCCGATCCGTCCGCGCATGGCGGAGGACGGGTCGGAGGTGCTCGGCCCAGCGCGCGGGCTTCCTGTAGTGGGCGTCGCTGAACGGCTCGATCCAACCGGCGACAAGACGGGGCAGCATGACGGGTGGTATCCTCCAGCTTGCCGACGGCCTGGGAGGCCGCGCCCTTGGTGACGCCCAGGGCGGTGGTCAGGCGCGTCACGTTGATTCGCGGGCGCGGCCCATGGCCTCGATGGCATGCATCTCGGACGGATAGATGCGGTGCCCGGGGCCGAACTCCCGCGACAGAATTGCAGAGGCGATCCGGCGGCCCAGCAGCCGGCGGATCAGGGTCCCGCAATCGTGGAATGCAAACCACGCCACTTTGCAGACCGAGGCAAAGTACAGGAGCTAACCCTCCCCTGTCAAGTGCGTTTGCCGGCCCGAGCAAACACCTGCGCGGCGAGCCAGGCCGCGGAGGGTCCGACGGCGGGTCCTCCTGCCCCCGCTGGGCCATGGGGAGTTTTTCCGTTGACGCCGGCCGCCCGCCTGTGCTAACAGAGCGCCCAATTCCCGCGACATTCCTCCTCCCTCTGGACCGGAGGCGGCCCATGCTCGCCAAGGTCCTCAGCAGTGCCGTCCTGGGTGTGGACGCTTATCTGGTCAGCGTCGAGGTCGATATCGCCCTCGGCCTTCCCACCTTCAACACGGTTGGTCTTCCCGACCTGGCGGTGAAAGAGAGCCGCGACCGGGTGAAGGCCGCCATCAAGAACTCCGGGTTCGAGTTTCCCGCCAAGCGCATCACGGTCAACCTGGCCCCTGCCGACGTGAAGAAGGAGGGCGCGGCCTTCGACCTCCCCACCGCCGTCGGGATCCTGGCAGCCCAGGAGTTGGTGCGGCCGGATCGCTTGACCCAGATGGTCATCCTCGGGGAGCTGTCCCTGGACGGCGGGGTTCGCTCCATCCGGGGGGCGCTGTCCATGGCGGTCGCGGCCAAGGAGTCCGCCCTGGAAGGGTTGATCGTCCCCCGCGAGAACGCCCCCGAGGCCGCAGTGGTGGAGGGGGTGGACATATACGGCGTGGACAGCCTCCAGCAAGCCGTCGCTCTCCTGAACGGCGAGCAGGCGACGGCCCCCACGCGGATCGATCTCGCCCAGGCCTTCACCGAGTCCGCAGAGTATGCGGTGGACTTCAACGACGTGAAGGGGCAGGAGCACGCCAAGCGCGCCGTGGAGGTGGCCGCGGCGGGGGGCCACAACATCCTGCTCATCGGGCCGCCGGGCTCGGGCAAGACGATGCTGGCGCGGCGGCTCCCCACCGTCCTGCCCAACCTCTCCCTGGAGGAGGCCATCTCCACCACCAAGGTGCATTCCATCTGCGGCCTCTTGCCGCCCCGCCTCGCGCTCCTGGCGACGCGCCCCTTCCGCGCCCCGCACCACACCATCTCGGATGCCGGCCTCATCGGCGGCGGCGCCATTCCGCGGCCGGGCGAGGTGAGCCTAGCCCACCACGGCGTGCTGTTCCTGGACGAGCTGCCCGAGTTCAAGCGCCACGTCCTGGAGGTACTGCGGCAGCCCCTGGAGGACGGCCAGGTGACCATCGCGCGGGCGCAGTCCTCGCTGACTTATCCGGCGCGCTTCATGCTCGCCGCGGCGATGAACCCGTGCCCCTGCGGGTACGCCACGGATCCGACGAAGGAGTGCTCCTGTACGCCGCTCCAGATCCAGCGGTACCTCGCCCGCATCTCGGGACCACTTCTCGACCGGATCGACATCCACGTGGAGGTCCCGCCCCTGAAGCGGGGCGAGCTGACGGACGAGTCCTCGGGGGAGCCCTCGGCCGGGATCCGGGACCGGGTGCGGCGGGCGCGCGAGCTCCAGCAGGATCGGTTTCGCCGCAGCAAGATCTACTGCAACGCCCACATGAGCACCCGGCAGATCCGCAAGTTCTGCCAGGTGGAGAGCGAGGCGCGGTCGCTCCTGGAGACGGCCATGGATCGTCTCGGCCTGTCGGCCCGCGCCTACGATCGCATCCTCAAAGTCGCCCGCACCATCGCCGACCTCGAGGGCCTCCAGACGATCGGGGCCTCACAGGTGGCCGAGGCGATTCAGTATCGCTCACTCGATCGCGGTCCGCGACGCTGAGCGGATGCGGGAGGGGACGAGGTGGCACGGGGGAAGCGTGGCGCGGGGAGATTGGTCGCGCCAGAGGAGGATCCCATGACGACGAAGGTCACGCAGCTCGTACTGAATCTCGAAAGCAAGCCGGGCGTGCTGGGACATGTCTGCCAGGTCCTGGGAGGGGCGGGGATCAACATTGAGGCTCTCTGGGTCAGCGAGACCGCCACAGGGAAGGGGCGGATGCGGGTGCTGGTCGCGGACGCGGCGAAGGCGGAGGCCGCGCTGAAGGCGGCGAAGATTCGCTGCGCCCGCGAGGAGGCGATCTCGCTGTCCCTGGAGAACCAGTTTGGCGCCCTCGCGGCGGCTGCCCAGAAGCTGGCTCAGGCCAAGGTTAACATAAAATGCGCCCATGCCACGACCACGGGGACGGGGCCGGCAACCGTCATCCTGACGGTCTCGAATGTGCAAAAAGCCCTGGCCGTCCTGCAGGGGTAGACCCAGGGTCCACGCGGCCGTTTCAGAGGTGGCGGACGACCACCTGCGAGCGGGGATGTATCCCGGGGGATACGCACTGTATCTTCCTGGGGGAAGGGTGTGCGACCAGCACCGCCTAGCCACGCGCCCATCTCCCTAATTCTCCGGAGTCGTTGGATCAGTCCTGGCGGATGGCATGAGGGGAGGGAGATGGTATCGTCCTTGCTGGTTACTTTGGGGTATTGGGGACGCGTCCGGGAGGCAGGGCGATGCAGACGGCAGGAGGCGCGGCGACGGCTTTGGAAGAAAAGGGACAGGCGGCTCGGGAGTGCACCCGCCATCCCGCCATGATTCCCGTGAACAGGGAGGGCGCTGGTGGAAACGCACACTGAGCATGAGGGAGGTCAGGTCGATCATCGGGCCTGCGTTCTGGTGCTCGACCCGGATCCGCGGGTCAGCGAGGCGCTCTCCCTTGCTCTGCGCAAGGTGGCACGCGTGGAGCGTGCGACTCGCGGAATGTCCGGCCTGATTGCCACGGCCGAATCGCGGGTGGACATGGTGATCGCGCAAGCGGACCTCCCGGATGTCTTCACGGGTGAGTTGGTCCGGCTGCTCCGGGTGCTCCGGCCGCTCCTGCCGATCGCTATCTTGGGCGAACGACGAGCGCCTCTGGCGTGGCCTGACGATGACGTGGAGGAGCGGTTCCCCGCCCGCTTCGACCTGCGGCGGTGCGTGAATTGGGTGATGGATTGCATTGCCCGCCCATCGGTCGTCGGGGCGAGAGAGGAAGGGCCGGGCGCTCCGGAGATTCCCCTGCAGCACGCAGAGATCGTGCGCTGGGTTCTCGCCTTCATCGAGCGGCGCCACCGGGATGGGACGCGCCTCACGACCATCGCCCGCATGGCGGGAGTGAGCCGGTCGCATCTCTGCCGCATCTTCCGGCGCGTCACGGGTGAGTCATTGAAGCGCTTCCTGACGCGCCGCCGGATCGAGGAGTCCACGGCGTTGCTCCGCAACCCGGCCCTGACGATTCAACAGGTGGCATCCGCGGTCGGATACCGGGACCTCAGCCACTTCGACCGGGTGTTCCGGCGATGGGAAGGGCAATCCCCCAGCCAGTACCGGTACCACCTTTTGATGAAAGGCGTCCGACAGCCACGGGACACGGAGACCTCTCACGCGCGTAGCGTCCCCAGTTCGCTCCTGTAGTAGGTCGCTCGGATCTACGTCGCCCCTCACATTTGAACGGCCCTCCGGAAAAAGACCGCTTTTGGTAAACTTTTCGCTTGACACGAATCAACAGACGTTCTAGGTATCAATGCGGATTGTGGCGCTCCTATCAGATTCCTTTTTCGGAATATCTGTACCTGCCAGAGTTCGCGACCCTTCCTCACAGCACCGAAGTACGTTCGAGCTTGGGAGGGGGTTCCCGGCTCAAAAAAACAAACGTAGTTTCATTGCTGCCTCGGACCGAGATGAAACCGGATTAGGTTGGTCTGGAAAGTTGGGCCGCACCTTCCGGCCCAGACGGAATGAAACCCAGGAGGCAGCCCCAGGGTGAGCAGGGAAAGGAGGGGGGAAAGCGGCTGCCACCACTGGCGACCGGCGTTGAGCAAGGAGGAGACCGAACAGCAGTGGAGGATTGCGCTTCAGGGCGAGGCGAAGGCCGTGATGGAGCCGGCGCCTCGGGGGTGCGGCAAGGGGAGCCGCAAAGGAGGCGGGGATGAGCGCGGAAGGGATGGTCAATCGCTGGTGGCGCGTGGTGGGAGCGCTGTTGATGAACCTCTCCCTCGGCTCGCTGTATGCTTGGAGCATTTTCGTGGCGCCGCTGGAGAAGGAGTTCGGCTGGAGCCGGGCGGACACGTCCTGGATTTTCACCATTGCCGTGTTCGTGTTCGGAATCTCCTTCGTCCTGGCAGGGCGGCTCCAGGATCGGCTGGGCCCCTTCAAGATCTCCGTCGTCGGATCCATCGGCCTGAGCCTGGGATTCATCCTGGCCAGCTTCACACAGAGCCTGTGGTGGATCTTCCTCACCTTCGGGGTCATCATGGGCTTCGGCAACGGTTTCGGGTATGCGACACCGATTCCCGTGCTGTCGAAGTGGTTCCCGGACCGGCGCGGCCTGGCCGTCGGCCTGGCGGTGGCGGGGTACGGAGGCGGATCGGCTGTCCTGGCCTTTATCGGCCCTCCCATGCTGACCGGCCTGGGATGGCGCGGGACCTTCCTCTGGCTCGGCATCGGGTTCTTCCTCGCGACGATGGTCGGTGCCTTCCTCCTGCAGAACCCACCGGCCGGGTGGAGGCCCGCGGGGTGGACGCCGGCACCGCCCACCGCCAAGGTCTCGGCCACGACTTACGACTACACGCCCTCGGAGATGCTGCGGACGTCGCAGTTTCCCTTGATGTGGGTGGCGTACTGTCTGGGGACGTCGGCGGGGCTCATGACGATCAGCCAGGTCATCCCCTTTGCGCGCAGCATCGGAATGCCAGTCGCAGCGGCGACCCTGACCCTGCTCATCGGGGCTATGGGGAATGCCGCGGGCCGGATCTTCTCGGGATGGCTCTCGGATGCCATCGGCCGGCTGCAGACGCTCCGCCTCATGATCCTGGTATCGGCCGTCATTATGCCGGTCCTGGCCAACACCAGCAGCGTGGGCGCGGTGTATGTCTGGCTGTTCGTGATCTACTACTGCTATGGGACCTGCCTGTCGGTGTTCCCCTCTACCACGGCGGATTTCTTCGGCACGAAGAACCTCGGCGTGAATTACGGATGGGTCTTCACCGCCTGGGGCGTGGCAGGCATCGTGGGCCCGGTTATCGCAGGGTACGTGTTCCGGACGTACAAAGTCTATACGGGAGCGTTTTACGCGGCGGGCCTCCTGGCCTTGATTGCCTTCGTGTGCATCCTGGTGGCTCGGCGACCTGAGCCGGTCGCCGTGAAGGCCAGGGCCACGGCGTAGGCGTTGCACATCGGTTTGGGACGCGCAGCGGGGCCGATCCAACAGACGGGTCGGCCCCGCTGCTTCTCAGGGGGCATCGCGTCGGTCGTTTCCACGATCCTGGGGGAGGCGGGGCCGGGCGATCCCAGAATGTCTTGGGCCTGCTACCCCCCACGCGCTGGGTCGCGGATGACGAATTTGCTTGCCGCGAGCGGGAGGCTCGCATACAGTGACTCCATCATGGTGGATACCGGTTCAAAGGGTGGTCGGCGACAATCGGCCGAGTTCCGGTTTCTGGCTACGAACCGCAAGGCCCGCTACGACTACCACGTCGAGGAGAGCTATGAAGCCGGGATCGCCCTGCGCGGCAGTGAGGTGAAATCCATTCGCCAGGGACGGGCCAACCTGCGGGATAGCTATGCCGCCTTCGAGGGTGGCGAGCTGTTCCTTTACAACTGCCACGTGAGCCCGTACCTCGCAGCCAGCCGGGACAATCCGGATCCTCTGCGCCCGCGAAAGCTCCTGATGCGGCGCGAGGAGATGCGCCGGCTCATCGGGAAGATCGAGGCGAAGGGGATGACCCTCGTGCCCCTGAACCTCTACCTCAAGGGGCGACACGTGAAGGTGGGGCTGGCGCTGGCGCGAGGCAAAAGGGAGTACGACCGTCGGGAGGATATCAAGACACGCGAGGCCGAGCGCGAGGTGGCGCGGGCCTCGCGCGGACGAGCGAACGCGCGCGAGGAGTGAGCGCGGCAGGGATGCCTCGAATGACAGGAATGGAGCTCGCGGATCGAGCGGCGCCCCAGCACCGTCCGAGGTTGGCCTCGCCGGTTGACATCGGGGGTGGCTGGTCGTAGACTGTGCGTGTCAAGTAGGCGACGCACGGAAGGCATCGCGGAACAGGCAAAGGGGGTGCACCGGTTTCGACGAGGACACGGGGGTAAAGGTGGCATGCCGAGTCCCCACCGGCTCGTAAAAGGTGGGAAAAACACAACTGCCGACACAGAGTTGGCACTCGCTGCCTAACTAGCAGCGACGTCCTCCTCACTATGCCTGCCGGGTGAGAACAGGGCGTCAGACAGGCAGGCTAAGCCCGGCGATCCTGGCTCGGGATTGACGGGACGAAAATGAATGGGCTGGCTGTTGAGGACCCGGCCGACGGGGTCCCTCGGCAGCGAGAACCAAAACGACGGCTACGCATGTAGAGGCCTTTACTGACAGGTTCTCGGACGGGGGTTCGACTCCCCCCACCTCCACCATCCTCGAGCGCGGCTGCCGGGACGAGCCGCGCAGCGTCAGGCCAGGACGATCGGGCGGTGATCTTCTCGCCTTTGCCCATCCTCGCGCACGCACGTCGTCTCCCCCCTCGAGAAGCCGGTCCTTGGCGTGGAGGTAGTGCGTCGGCAGGCCCGGGGTGGACGCACCCGCGGGCCGCGGTTCGTCCGGAATCGGCGTCAATCTTGCCAATTCGGTTGAGGACACACGCGGCCTATGCGATCATTATGGGTGTGAGCCGACCACATCGGAGGCTTGATGAAAGTCGTCGTTCACGAGCAACCCGAGGGAATGGCGAGGGCGGCCGCCGAGGCGGCAGCGGGGATTCTCTCTGAGGCCATCGCCCGGCGCGGGCAGGCCGCCTTCATCGCGGCGACCGGCGCCTCGCAGTTCGGCTTTCTGGGCCACCTGGTGTCTCTTCCCGGCATTGCCTGGGAGCGCACTACCATGTTTCACCTGGATGAGTATGTCGGCATGCCCGTGGATCATCCGGCCAGCTTCCGCCGATACCTCCGCGAGCGGTTGACGTGCAAAGTGCCTCTCGGGGCCGTCCACTTCATCGCGGGGGACGCGCCAGACCTCCGGGCGGAAATCGAGAGGCTGAACGGGATTCTCGCGGGCACGCCCATTGACGTGGCCTTCGTCGGGATCGGCGAGAACAGCCACCTGGCCTTCAACGATCCCCCGGCCGACTTCCAGACTGAGACCCCGTACCTCGTTGTGAATCTGGACGAGGCCTGCCGCCGCCAGCAGCTCGGCGAGGGCTGGTTTGCCTCGCTGGATGAGGTGCCGCGACGCGCGGTCTCCATGTCCATCAGGCAGATCCTGAAGTCCGCCTCCATCATCTGCACGGCTCCCGAACGGCGGAAGGCGCGGGCAGTGCAGGCGTGTCTCGAGGGCGAGATCGGGCCGGTGGTCCCCGCGTCCATCCTGCGGACCCACCCCCGGTGCTCCATGTTCTTGGACCGGGAGGCGGCGAGTTTACTGCAGCCTGCGACGCTCGCCGCCGCGGACATCCGGTGAGAGGGAGTCGGGCGCTCCGGCGGCGCCCGATGTCGTTGGTCGTTCATTCATGCTGCAGCGGGAGAGGAGAGCATCATGGGGACGAAAACACTGTCGATGGCGGGCATCTTTCCTCCCATCCCCACGCCCTTTGACGCGGCGGGTGAGGTGGACCTCAAGGCCCTGGCGTCCAACTTCGCGAAGTGGAACACGTACCCGCTGGCGGGCTATGTGGTGCTGGGGAGCAACGGCGAGATGCCGTACCTCAATGAGGCCGAGAAGCTCACCTACTTGGAGGCAGCACGGAAGCTCATCCCGTCCGGCAAGCTCTTCATGGCCGGCTGCGGATGCGAGTCGACCCATAGCACCATCGCCCTGGTGAAGAAGGCGGCGGCGCTGGGCGCGGACGTGGGCCTGCTCATCAGCCCCAGCTATTACAAGTCCAAGATGGATAACGCCGGCCTCACGGACTACTACACGCGGGTCGCCGATGCCTCGCCGATCCCCGTCAGCGTCTACAACATGCCCGCCAACACCGGCGTGGACATGTCGGCCGACTTGGTCGTCAAGCTCTCCCAGCATCCGAATATCGCCGGGGTGAAGGACAGCGGCGGGAACCTGGCCAAGCTGGGCCAGATCATCCGCTCCGCTCGATCGGGCTTCCAGGTGCTGGCCGGCTCGGCGGGGTTCCTCTATCCCGCCCTCTGCGTCGGGGCGATCGGCGGTGTGTTGGCCCTGGCCAACATTGCCCCGCAGGAGTGCTGCGACATTCTCAGCCTCTTCCAGCACGGCAAGCATGAAGACGCCAAGGATCTCCAGCTTCGCATGATCGCCCCCAATACCGCCGTGACCGCACAGTTCGGCGTGCCGGGGTTGAAGGCGGCCATGGAGATGGTGGGGTTCTACGGGGGGAGCCCACGTAGCCCGATGCTCCCGCTCAACGACACACAGCGGGAGGCGCTGCGCACCATCCTGAAAGAGGCCGGGATCATTTAGGGAATTCGACCAGGTGTGCCGCCGGGAGGCCCGGACGGTCCGAGCCTCCCGGCGGACCGGTCTCTTCTCGTTTCTCCTTTCCGTTGAAGGTCACACCCTCTCCCTAGCGCTTCAGATGCGGCCCGCGTGAAGTTCTTGTGGCACAAGGCCAGCGATTATGGTAGCTTCCGTGGGACCTTGGTCCGCAGTGCCGGGCGGAACACGAGGGGGCGTGGGTTCACTCAAATCCTCTAGAGAAAGGAGACGCGTATGGCAAAGATGATGACCAAGGCACAGACCGTCACCCACTACGCAGAGAAGCTGGCTCTTCCACGCAAGACCGCGGCTGCCTTCCTGGATGAGCAGGCCAAGCTGGCGGGCAAGGAGGCCAAGAACGGCTTCACCATTCCGGGCTTGGGCAAGCTGGTCCTGGTCAACCGGAAGGCCCGCATGGGGCGGAACCCCCAGACCGGCGAGGCCATCAAGATCCCTGCCCGGCGCGTGGTCCGATTCCGCGTCGCCAAGGCGATGAAGGACGCGGTGCTCGGCGGCAAGAAGTAGATTTCCGTTCTGGAGCGGGCGATCGTGGGCCGCCTGGATCTGCACGCATGTCCCGGTCCGCGATCGCCATGCTCTGCGCCCTCGCTGGTTTTATGATCCAAATCGCCTCCGCACTGGCTACTCGCGCCAAGCTCCCTCTTTCGCGTTTCCATTCTCCGAAGGCTGATGACCAGGTTCTGGCATGGTGAGGCAGATGCGCCGTCACCCAATGCCATCCTCCGTACGATGTTCTGCAGGCGGGGATAGTCGTCTGTAGCGTCGTGTGCTATGCTGGTTCGTCTTTCACACCGGCGCTACGAAAGGCAGGGGAGCGACGTGCCAAAGGGCAGCAGGAAGACGAAGTCGGCAACGGTGGGGACCGTCGCGCGCGAGACCCTCGCACAGATCGCCCGGGGCGAGCACGGGGATCCCTTTGCCGTCCTCGGCCCGCACCCGCTCCGTCGCGAGAGAGGAGAGGCGATCGCCATCCGGGCCTTCCTCCCCTGGGCTCAGAAGATGGTCGTGGTACCCCTCGGAGTCGATCGCCCGGTGACACCCATGAAGCGGCTTCACCCTGCGGGATTCTTCGAGGCGGTCTTTCCGGGCGCCGGCGAAATCTTTCCCTACCGGCTCCGGTGGACGGATGCGGAGGCTGGCGAGCACGAGGCGGAGGATCCCTACCGCTTTCCGGCCACGCTGACGAGCTACGACCTCCACCTGATCGGCGAGGGGAAGCATTACCGGGAATACGAGAAGCTGGGCGCCCACCCGATGGTGTTGGAGGGGGTGGCAGGGGTCTCCTTCGCCGTCTGGGCGCCGAACGCCCGCCGCGTGAGCGTCGTCGGGGACTTCAATCGCTGGGACGGCCGGGTCCACCCCATGCGGTTGCACCCGGGCAACGGGATCTGGGAGATCTTCGTCCCAGGACTCGCCACGGGGGCGCTCTACAAATTCGAGATCAAGGCGCAGTCCGGCGTGGAGCTGCCTCTCAAGGCCGATCCGTACGCCTTCGCCTTCGAGGCCAACACGTCCCCCACCGCCGCGGAGGTGGTGGACCTCGGCTACGAATGGGGCGATCGCGACTGGATGGCGACCCGGGCCACGCGGAGCACCCCGGACGCCCCGATCGCCATCTACGAGGTGCATCTGGGGTCCTGGCGGCGTGTTGCGGAGGAGGGAAACCGGTTCCTCACCTACCGCGAGCTGGGGACGCAACTGGCGGCCTATATGAAGGAGATGGGGTATACCCACGTGGAGCTGCTCCCCATCACCGAGCACCCTTTCTACGGCTCGTGGGGCTACCAACCCATCGGGCTCTACGCGCCGACCCGCCGCTACGGCACGCCCCAGGACTTCATGGCCTTCGTGGATAGCCTCCATCAGCAGGGGATCGGCGTCATCCTGGACTGGGTGCCCGCCCACTTTCCGCAGGACCCCTACGGGCTGATCTTCTTCGACGGGACCCACCTGTACGAGCACGAGGATCCGCGCCGCCGCGAACACCCCGAGTGGGGGACGCGGATCTACAACTACGGGCGGAACGAGGTGGCCAACTACCTCATCGACAGCGCCCTCTTCTGGCTGGACCGCTACCACGTGGACGGCCTGCGGGTGGATGCGGTGGCGTCCATGCTGTACCTCGACTACGGGAAGCGCGAGGGCGAGTGGGTGCCGAACCAGTACGGGGGACGGGAGAACCTCGAGGCCATCGCCTTTCTGAAGCGCTTCAACGAGACGGTCTACCGCTCCTTCCCGGACGTGATGACCATCGCCGAGGAGTCCACGGCGTGGCCCATGGTGTCCCGGCCAACGCACGTGGGCGGGCTCGGCTTCGGGTACAAGTGGAACATGGGGTGGATGCACGACACCCTGGCCTACATGAGCAAGGAGCCCATCCACCGGAAGTTCCACCACAATCACCTGACCTTCGGCCTGCTCTACGCCTGGCACGAGAACTTCATCCTCCCCCTGTCCCACGACGAGGTGGTATACGGCAAGGGCTCCCTCCGCCGGAAGATGCCCGGGGACGACTGGCAGGGGTTCGCCAACCTCCGGCTCTACTACGCCTTCATGTACGGACACCCAGGGAAGAAGCTGCTCTTCATGGGCGGGGAGTTCGGGCAGACCACCGAGTGGTATCACGAGGCGAGCCTGGACTGGCACCTGCTGGACATGGGGCCCTACCACCGGGGCCTGCAGCGGCTCGTCCAGGATCTGAACCGGCTCTACCGCGAGGTGCCCGCCTTCCACCAGGTGGACTTCGACCTGGGCGGATTCCAGTGGATCGACTGCAACAACTGGGAAGAGAGCATCGTGTCCTTCCTCCGGCGTGGCCGGGACCCCGAGGATTTCATCATCATCGTGTGCAACTTCACGCCCGTGGTGCGCCGGGGGTACCGCGTGGGCGTGCCGCAGGGTGGCTACTACCGGGAGCTGCTCAACACGGATGCGGCGCTCTACGGAGGCAGCAACGTCGGCAACGCCGGCGGCGTCCTGGCCGAGCCCCTCCCCGCCCACGGTCACCCCCACTCCCTCCTGCTCACCCTCCCCCCGCTTGCGGCCTTGGTGCTGAAGCCGGAGCGCACGCCCTGAGACCGCTGCGCCGAATGCTCCTCGGGGCTGCCTGAGCACGCAGGCCCTGCCCCGTCCCCGCCTACCTCTTCGGCTATGAATACCAGTCCTCACCGGAGGGACGCCCCTCGCGCGGGATAGGGGACGGACAGGGACTGAAGCATCTCGTGAAGGAGACTGCCCTCCCCGGAGGGCCTGTGCAGATAGTAGGCCTTGTCCGGGCCGTCAGGACCCAGGCGTAGCCCTCTTGCCCTCGGCAGGGATCTGGATCGGCGCACCTGTCGGGGGATCCCGCGATTGACATTCGTACCATTTATGATACGTTGCCATGTGCGATGACCTGGACCGTTCGACAGTACGTCACGCCAGATCATCCTGCTGCTCATCGGCGGGACGAAAGCCTCCCAAAGTGCTGACATCCGTCGCGCCCTGCAGTATTGGAAAGACTATCTGGAGGTCCACCATGGCACGGCGGAGCGAAGACTGGAACATCGATCTCGCAAGGCGGTTGCGCAATCCAACGTTCGCCCGCGCCTTCCTCCTCGCCGCCATCGAGGAAGGGCTCACCATTCAGCAAGCGCTCGGGAAGATCATCCGGGCTATCGGGATTACTGAGTTCGCCGCGCAAGTCGGGATGGCCCGATCGAATGTGCAGCGAGCAATCCGCCCGCAGCACAATCCCACCCAGGAGACCTTGAACCGGCTCCTGGCTCCATTCCATTTGCGGCTCAGCCTCGCCCCCCTCACGACCTCGCGCCATCATCGGGCCGCTTGAGTTATCCTTCGCTGCCGCAGACAATTGTCGGGACCATCTCGAGCCGGGGTTGAAGCGGGCCGTAGGGCCGCATCGCCTCGGGTCTCTCCGTGAGGATCTCTCGCACCGCATCGTAGTGGTGCCATCCGAAAGGGCATGACTACACGACGAGTACACATCTCTGGATGTAGTCCGCCGGTCCCGTTCACCATTGAGGGCGGGACGAAGACAGGTTCGAGTCCT
>CAVQPC010000084.1:0-8429 GCA_963714585.1 uncultured Methylomirabilota bacterium | reverse complement strand
CCCCACGGGACGACGTGCAGACCCTCACTCCACGCAAGAGCCAGCACCTTCGACACGCCTGCTTCGTCGGCGGGAAAGACCACAGCCCGGGGATCGATGTCACCGAGACGGTAGGGCCGCGTACCTCCGCCTGTCCGGACGTATTCCTGGCCGACGATGGATCGGAGCGCCTCGGCGACGTCGATACCGACGCCGGCCCCTCTCATCGGGCGCTCTCCCGCGGCGTGCGGCCCGCATCGGGCGACCGCCCGCCTGCCGTGCCGGCCACGGCACAGGCAGGGCCGATCGCCCCTGCCCGGCCCGCCGCTTCCGGCTCGTCCTCCGGAAAGATCTTCCCCGGGTTGCACAACCCTGCGGGATCGAACACCGACCGGACGCGCGTCATCGCCTCGAGATCGGCCGGGTCATACATGAGGCGCAGGTATTCGCGCT
The DNA here is from genome assembly GCA_963714585.1 of uncultured Methylomirabilota bacterium. GTDB lineage: Bacteria > Methylomirabilota > Methylomirabilia > Methylomirabilales > 2-02-FULL-66-22 > 2-02-FULL-66-22. The sequence continues at coordinate 7,997 of CAVQPC010000084.1, read as the reverse complement.
TCTCCAGACCGATGCCATGCTCGCCGGTTACCGTGCCGCCTGCCCGGATGCAGCACCGCATGATCTCGTCATTGGCGCGCATGGCCTGGTCCAGTTGGCCAGGGATCTCGCGATCGTAGCAGATCATGGGGTGGACGTTCCCGTCTCCCGCATGAAAGACGTTGGCGACACGCACGCCGTGCCGCGCGGCGATCGCCTCGACCTCCCGGAGGACTGCGGGGAGCTTCGTCCGCGGGACAACGGCGTCCTGGATGAAGTACTGGCACGCCATGCGCCCGAAGGAACCCGCGGCCTCCCTCCGTCCCTTCCACAGAAGGGCGCGCTCCTCCTCGGTCTTGGCCACCTGGACCTTGAGGCACCCCTCGTCGCGACAGGTCGCCTCGACGCCCACCGCTTCCCCCTCGATCTCGGCTCGCAGCCCCTCCAGCTCGATGAGAAGGACCGCGCCAGCATCCAATGGGTATCCGGCCTTGGCGTTGGCCTCGACCGCCTGGATGGTCTCCCGGTCGATCATCTCCAGGGCCACCGGGATGATCCCGCGGGCGATGATCCCAGAGACCGCGCTGCTGGCCTCCTCGATGGATCGGAAAATGGCGAGGATGGTCTTGACCGCTTCCGGCTCGGGCAGCAACCGCACCGTCACCTCGGTGCACACTCCGAGCGTTCCCTCGGACCCCACGAAAACGCCCAGAAGGTCGTAGCCCGGAGCGTCCTGGACCCGCCCGCCGAGCTGGACGACCTCCCCGTTGGGCAGGACCACTTTCACCCCGAGGACGTGGTTCGCCGTCGTCCCGTACTTCAGGCAGTGCGGCCCGCCCGCGTTCTCGGCCACGTTCCCGCCGAGGGTGCAGGCCGGCTGGCTGGCGGGGTCCGGCGCATAGAAGAAACCGTGCCGCTTGGCCGCCTGAGTAACCCATAGGTTGATGCAGCCCGCTTGAACGGTGGCCATTCGGTTGGGGATATCCAGGTCGAGGATGCGGGTCATGCGCGTGAGGACGATGAGAACGCCGCCATGACTGGGCGTGGCGCCCCCCGAGAGGCCCGTCCCGGCGCCGCGCGGCAGGAAGGGCATTCCTTCCCGGATGCACAGGCGGACCAAGGCGGCGACCTGTTCGGTAGAGGTAGGGAGGACCACGAGGTCCGGCGCGGCACGGTGATGGAAGATCAGGGCGTCGCAGTCGTAAACCCGCAACTCATCCGGGGTGCTGATGACCCCGCCCTCCCCCACGATCTCCCGGCACGCGTGAATCAGCCGCGTGCGGGCCGCCGGGGTGAGGACCTGTCCGCCCATCATCGGTCCTCTCTCGCCTCATGGCGCGGGAATGCTCCGCGGGACGAGGCAATTCAACATGGTGGTACGCGGCACCCGCATCACGCGGGCGCCGCGTCTGGAATCGAGATGCTCTGGGGCGGTCTCAGCCGACGACCCAGGTCTCCCCGCGCTGCAGCAGCGCGTTGACGTCGCCTGGCCCGAATTTTTGCCGGGCGAGCTGAAGCTGATTCGCCACGGCCTCTTCATAGCTCGGGCGGCTCGTCGCATGGAAGACGCCGATCGGGGTGGGCTTCTCCAGGTGAGCCAGCATGTAGGCCAGTGGTCGATTCGTCTCGTCGTGGACCAGGATGTCCTCCTCGGACACCCCGTTCCCCAGGGTCACGACCTGCAACCGCCTGTCCGCTCCGAGCCTGATCCCCCTGTCCCGGTTCTTGCCGAAGATCAAGGGCTTGCCGTGCTCCAGGAGGATGACGGTATCCGCCTTGATGGCTTTGTCCGTCAGCGAGTCCCACGCCCCGTCATTGAAGATGTTGCAGTTCTGCAAGATCTCGATGAACGCGCCCCCCGGATGCTCGTACGCCCGCCGCAGCATCTCCTGCAGGTGCCTGGCCTCCACGTCGACGCTGCGCGCCACGAAGGTGGCGTCCACACCCATGGCCACCGCGATGGGATTGAACGGGTAGTCCACCGTCCCCATCGGGGTAGACTTCGTGACCTTGCCCAATTCGGACGTTGGGGAGTACTGACCCTTGGTCAACCCGTAAATCCGGTTGTTGAAGAGCAGGATCTTCAGCCCCACGTTCCGGCGCAGGGCGTGGATCAGGTGATTCCCCCCGATGCTCAGGCCGTCGCCGTCCCCGGTGATCACCCACACCGAGAGATCGGGCCGCGAGATCTTGAGTCCCGTGGCGATGGCAGCGGCCCGTCCGTGGATGCTGTGGAAGCCGTAGGTGTTCATGTAGTATGGAAAGCGACTGGAGCAGCCGATCCCGGAGATAAAGACGAACTTTTCCCGCGGCAGACCCAGCTCCGGCATGATCCTCTGCACCTGGGCCAGGATCGAGTAGTCGCCGCAGCCCGGGCACCAGCGGACATCCTGGTCCGAGACAAAATCTTTCCGGGTCAGCTTGGGGCCCCCCCGGTGGCCACCGCGCTGTCGCTCATGCCAGTCCCTCCAGCAATTGCTCGGCCTTGTGCACGATCTCCGACACCTTGAACGGTTGCCCTTGAATCTTGTTCAATCCCATCGCATCCACCAGGTAGGTGGCCCGCAGGATGGTGCGGAGTTGCCCCATGTTCATCTCGGGAACCAGGACCTGCCGGAAACGGCGCATGATCTCTCCGAGGTCGGGCGGGAGCGGGTTCAGGTAGCGCAGGTGCACGTGCCCGACCCTCTCCCCCCGCGCCACGAGCGCATCCACGGCCGCCGTGATCGAACCGTACGTGCTCCCCCAGCCTACCATGAGCAGGTCCCCGCCCGCCTCGCCACGAATCGTCGAGCGCGGGATCTCCTGCGCCACGGTCGCGACCTTCTGGGCCCGCAGGCGGGTCATCCGCTCGTGGTTGGCTGGCGCGTAGCTGATATTGCCCGTCACATCTTCCTTCTCGATCCCCCCGATGCGGTGTTCGAGCCCCGCTGTGCCGGGTCGCACCCAGGGTCGTGCCAGAGTTCCGGCATCGCGTAGGTACGGGGAGAAGCCCTCGGGGTCCGTTCGGAAATGCACGGGGATGGGTGGCAGCTCCTCGTAGCGTGGGATGAGCCAAGGCTCGGCCCCGTTGGCGAGGTACCCGTCCGAGAGGAGGATCACCGGCGTCATGTACTTGATGGCGATCCGCACCGCCTCGTAGGCCATGGCGAAGCAGTCGCCCGGGGTCGCCGCCGCGAGGACGGGAAGGGGGGAGTCGCTGTTCCGGCCAAAGAGGGCCTGGAACAGGTCGGCCTGCTCCGTCTTGGTCGGCAGGCCCGTGCTCGGGCCGCCGCGCTGAACGTCACAGATGACCAAGGGCAGCTCCACCATCACCGCGAGGTTGATCGCCTCCTGCTTGAGGGCGATGCCGGGCCCGCTGCTCGTCGTCACGCCGATGACCCCGCCGAAGGACGCCCCCAGGGCCGAGCAGACCCCGGCGATCTCATCTTCCGCCTGGAAGGTGGTCACCCCGAATTGCTTGTACTGGGCCAGCTCGTGCAGGATGTCGCTGGCGGGCGTGATGGGGTAGCTGCCCAGGAAGAGGGGCAGCCCCGCCTTGCTGGCTGCGGCCACCAGGCCCAGGGCCAGGGCCGTGTTCCCTGTCACGTTTCGGTACGTGCCGGGCGCGATCCGGGCCGGCGACACCTCGTACTGGACTGCGAACATCTCGGTGGTCTCACCGTAGTGGAAGCCGGCCTTCAGCACGCGGGAGTTGGCCTCCACCAGCTCCGGCGTCCGCTTGAACTTGTCCTGGATCCACTTCAGGGTCGGCTCGGTCGGGCGGTTGTACAGCCAGGAGCAGAGGCCGAGGGCAAAGAAGTTCTTGCACCGGCTGGCCACCTTGTTGGAGAGCTTGAGATCCTCCACCACCTTCAAGGTGATCCCGGTCATGTCCACCACGTACACCTGGAATTTTTCCAGCGACCCGTCCTCGAGGGGGTTTTCGGCGTAGCCCGCCTTCTTGAGGTTGGCGGCGTCGAAGCCGTCCCGATCCACGAGCAGCAGCCCGCCTGGCTTCAGGTCCCCGATGTTCACCTTGAGCGCGGCGGGGTTCATCACCACCAGCACATCGGGGTTGTCGCCAGGGGTGTACACCTCCCGGCTGCTGAAGTTGAGCTGGAAGCCGGAAACACCCGCCAGCGTCCCGGCCGGGGCCCGGATCTCCGCGGGGAAGTCTGGCAGGGTCCCGAGATCGTTCCCTGCCAGGGCCGACTCCGTGGTGAACTGCATGCCGGTGAGCTGCATGCCGTCCCCCGAGTCCCCCGCAAACCGGATGACCACACTCTCACGTCGCTCGCGTGGCTTGGCGGATCCGCGCGCCGCCGCCTCCGTCTGCACACCCATCGGTCTCCACCGCCCCTCTACGCTTAGGACTCGGAGCGCTCCCAGGGAAGGCTGATCAGATCCTTTCGCGCATTCTTCGAGTTCTTGATCTTCTCCTGCAGGAGCATGATCCCGTGGATGAGTTGCTCCGGCCTGGGCGGGCAGCCCGGCACGTACACGTCCACGGGAACCACCTGATCTACGCCCTGCACGATGGTGTAAGTGTTGAAGACCCCGCCGCACGAGGCGCACGCCCCCATGGCGATGACCCATTTCGGGTCGGGCATCTGGTCGTAGATCTTCCGGAGGACCGGCGCCATCTTCCGGCTCACCCGCCCGGCCACGATCATGAGGTCCGCCTGCCGCGGCGAGGCACGGAAGACTTCCGCACCAAAGCGGGCTAGGTCGAAGCGGGAGGCGCCCGTAGCCATCATCTCGATGGCGCAGCAGGCGAGTCCGAATGTCGCCGGCCAGATGGATGAGCGGCGCGCCCAGTTCACCATCTTGTCGAGCGTGGTCAGGAGGAGGCCGCGCTCGACTTCTTCCTCAACACCCTTCTCCAAAGCTCCCGGAGCGACTGTCGCGGGCTCGATCACCAGCGGACTTGTCATGCAGCGAACCTTTTCTGGGGAGATCCTGGGGGCAAGAGGACTCGCCTCCCTCCCCGGCGCGAAGAGGCACAGCCTCGCGGCGCACCAACGCCTCTCCGACTCGTTTGAGCACGCCGGGATGGTTCTGCTCGACCGCTGCCGCCTCCTGGCGGGCAATACTGCCCTGGAGACGCCACCCCGCGCTATGCCGCAAAGCTGGATCCGCAGCCGCAGGTGCCGCGAGCGTTCGGGTTCTTCAAGGTGAAGCCGGCACCCATCAGGCCGTCAACATAGTCGACCTCGGTGCCATTGAGATAGAGGAACGACTTCGGGTCCACCACCACCCGGACGCCGTCCGTGTCGAAGACCTGATCTCCCGCCTTGGGAGCATCGAAGATGAGCTGGTACTGAAAGCCCGAGCAGCCGCCGCCCACCACCCGAAGGCGGAGCCCGGTATCTTCCGCGGCAGCCTGCGCGGTCTTGATGTCCTTGATCTTCTGGGCGGCCAGTTGGGTTACCGTGATCATGTGTTTCCTCTCCTTTGTTCCTTATGTTGCTACGTGAGTTCACCCTTCGAACACGTTGACCGAATCAGCCTGCCTCGATAATCGCCCGCATGTGCAGTGGGATCTCCAGCCGAGAGGCGATCGCGGGACACTGCGGGCATACAGCCAGCCCGGGCTCCCGTGGACACGCCGAACAGGTCCTCAGAATCTCCAGCGTCTGACGCAAGGACTCTTGCATGGCACGGTATTGAGCAATCCTGCCTTCGAGCTCTTGCTCTTGCGCCCGCAGGACCTTCACGAGTTCGGGCGCCACTTCAGCAGCAGGTCGGCCCGGCTTCCGCTGATCAAGCAGCACCTTGACTTGGGCCAGGGGGAGATCCAAGAGCTGGAGCTGCTTGATCAAGCGCAGCCTTCGAACGTCCTGCTCGGCGTAGAGACGGAAGCCCCCCTTGGTGCGCGCCACGGGGACTATCAGTCCGCGCTGCTCGTAATAGCGAATCGTCCGCATCGTTGTCCCGGCTCTCCTGGCCAGGTCACCGATGCGGATATGCTGCCCGTTGCTTCCTTCTCCATTTTCCATCGACGAAAATCCCGTTTCCCAAGTAAGAATATAAGGAACCTTGACGTTTACGTCAAGGTGTTTCTGGCCTGGCTAAAACTTGAATTCCTATCCATCCTGAAAGTTGCTGATAAGCTGTAAGTCATTGGAAGATAATACGTTATTGACTTGATAGTCAAAATACGATCCAGGATGAATACAGTCTTGCACTTTGTCAGCTAATGAAATCCACTCCTGTACACTCCCATTTTCTGGATATATGCCCTCTTCCAGTTCAGGAGGACACGCTCCCCAGGAGTCCTGCCGCGTCCAGATTGCCGATCTCATCTCCAAGCGCCCGCAGGCGGGCATAGCACTCCGTGATTTCGGCGTGTGGCAACGCGGGGAGCATCCGGTCGAGCACATTGATCCGATCGCCCAGTTCCCGCGCCTCCTTCAGGATGCGGACCGCCCGGTCGGCCTCACTGCTCAGCCGGCGGCGGCTGAAGAATGCCTCCATCCCGTCCTCGTCTAGCCGGTCGAGGAGGCTGAGGAATTCCTGCCGCTCGTCCGGCGGGAGATCCTTCGGACAGAGTTTCGTGTACACCTTCAACCGAAACGTTCGAAACCGCAGGTCCGCCATTTACACCTCCAGTGTCTTGGGATATGTGGTGAGATTGCGGCATCCCGTCTCCGTCACCACCACGACATCCTCGAGTCTGACGCCACCCACGCCCGGGTAGTACAAGCCCGGCTCCACCGTCACCACGTTCCCGGTGCAAAGGGTGGTCGCCACCTTGGAGACCCGAGGCAGCTCGTGGATGTCCAGGCCGAGCCCATGCCCGGTCCCGTGGAAGAAGCCCTGCATGCGGCCATCGACCTGTCCGGTCCGAAAACCACACTGCTCCAGGGTGCGCTGCACCTCACGATGGACGGCGTCGCCCTGCGCCCCGTCCCGGATCAGTCCCATGGCGCAGACCTGGGCCGCCTCCACCGCCTCATACATCTTCCGAAGGGCCTCCGGGGCCCTGCCCTTGACGACCGTCCGGGTGATGTCGGCGAAATACTGCGTGATCGTGTCCCGTGGAAAGACGTCCAGGATGATCGCCTGCCCCGCCCGGAGAGGTCCGCTGCCCTCATTGTGGGGATCGCATGCCGCCTCCCCGCAAGCGACGATGGTGTGCATGGCCAGCAGGTCGTCATCCAGAAGCCGCCCCGCGATGAAGCGCCTGAGGACCTCGGCACTGAGGACCGCTCCCCGCCACCAGAGCACGCCGTCCCGCACTTCCGCCTGGCGGATCACGCCGACGGCGGCGTCCACGGCCGTCTCGGTTCGCCGCAAGGCATCGGCAATCCACTTGACCTCGATCTCGGACTTCACGAGGCGCTCTTCGAAAAACGGGCCCCGCTTCACCGTCAGATGAAGGCCGCGCTGCCGGAGCTCGTCGGCGTACTCGGCCGGAAAACTGCCGGGCACTTGAAGCCGCTGGATGTGCCGTTCCTTCAATAGTTCGACCAGGGCGTTCAGCATCTCCGGGCTGTCGGCGCCCGCCTGTTTCGCCCGCTCCCCGTATTCGCGGAGGGGCAGCACGGCATGCACTGCAGCCTGGGCGCGCGCCCGATCGACCTCCAGATCCGACATGAGCAGGATCTTCTCGGCTCCCTGCCACACGAAGATGAAGGGGTCCGGGGCCAGGAAGCGCGTCGCGTAGTACAGGTTGGCGTCCGCCTCGCTGGCCGCAATGATCAACCGCGCCTCCGAAACCGACTCGTCACTGTCCTTCGTACCTTCGCCCCCCATCCTATCCGCCTCCCACTTTCCCTCTTGCGTTGTGGGTCTTACGCTTGGTGCATCGTCATGGGCTCGAGCACGAGCGTTCCCGTGCGGAACCGCTCGATGCTGAGGGGAGTGATGTCGATGCTGGGCTTCCCGCTGAGGATCAGCTCTGCCAAGACCTTGCCCGTGATCGGGCCGTGCATGAACCCGTGGCCGCTGTGCCCTGTCGCCAGGTAGAAGCCCGCCAACTCGGGCACCGCGCCCAGGATGGCATTGTTGTCCGGCGAGATGTCGTACGAGCC
>CAVQPC010000083.1:0-9019 GCA_963714585.1 uncultured Methylomirabilota bacterium | reverse complement strand
TCCGCCGCCGGGCGTCCCGGCGAGCCTCTCTTCAGATGTCTGCTTCATGGCGGATACCCTCGGGCGCAGCGTTGTTGACCCTGCGCGAATCATCGGTCCCGGCCGGACGGGACACCGGTGGTTTCCTCCCAGGGTACCAGCAACCCGTGTCATCCGAGGACACTCCAGGATCCGCTTGCTGCTCATCCGCGCTTCGCCGGCGGACGCCCAGCGCGTCGGCGGGGGCGGGCCGGGACTGCCTCCACCGCCGGGACGCTCGCCCCAGCCTGGATCCGGTACGGCCGACCGGCGCGCTTCGGCGCGGCCTGCTGCGCCACGGCGCGACCGCCTTCGCCGCGGAGGGCCGCGAGCCACTCGCGGCGGATCTCATCCCGGAGACCGGCGGGCTGCCGGACCTCCACGTCTTTCCCGTAGCTCAGAATCCACCGCTTCAGTTCCGGGCTGATCGGGACACGCAGCGTGAGATCCAACTCGCCGGTGAGGAGCGGCTCCACGACCTGGCTCGGGTGCCACTGGCGCTCGGCGACGTAGCGGGCGACCGCCCGGGAGAAGCGGAGGCTCACCTGGACCGGCCGGCCGCGGAAGAGGCCAAAACCTCCCTCCAGGTAGCGGTCCAGATTGAACCCGGTCGGCGCTTCGAACGTGGCGCCGGTCACCCGGACGTCCCGGAAGCGTTCCACGGCGAAGGTCCGGATCTCCTGCCGCAGGTGGCAGAAGGCCGCCAGATAAACTCCGCCCTGCTGGTACCAGAGGTGGAGAGGATCGAGCCGGCGTCGGCTCACAGCCTCTCGGCCAAAGGAAAAGTACTCCACTTCGATCGTCCTGCGCGTCCGGACGACCTCATGGAGAGTCTGCAGGATATCTTGTAACCCTTTGTAATCCTTTACATGTGTATCGCGCGCCGACAGCTCCTGGTGGAGACGATCCAGGAATGCCTTGGCGTTTGGGCCCAGCGTGGCCGCGATCTTCTCCAGGGCCATGTGGATGGATGCACCGAAAGGCGATGCCCGCAGAGGAACGAGCAGGTGGCGCCCCATGTGGAGGCTCAGCAACTCGGGAAGCGTAAACGGAATCGATGGGATGCCGCGCGCGCCCTCCATCAGGCCGTAGCGGCTGGCGCGGCCATCGCGCTCGTTTGTGAGCGGGAATCCCACCGCTTGAAGCACCCCCAGATCCCGCCAGACGGTCCGCCGGCTGCATCCCGTCTCCTCCACCAGGTCCGGGATCGTCCGCCCTCCGCGGAAAGCCAGGAGCTGGAGCAGCTTCCACTGCCGCGATACTTCATCGCCGCGCGCCATGTCGATTCTCCTCAGCGAGAGAGACTCGCCACCACGTCGGTGCACGTAGACATCCGACCTGGAAAATACGGCCTGGTCTCGGGGCGTCTTGCTAGTGGCCTTATGGTCCAGGGCCCGTAGCGGGCCCAACTGTGCGGGAAGATATCGGAGGGTTCAAAGAACCCGGCCCCTCGGAAGTGCAATCTTCCGAGGGGCCGGCGATGCTAGCTGCTATCGTCGAAGGTCCGGTGAGCCGAATGCCTATCCCCATTGATCGCCACGATCCTGTCTGCCTCGCCTCAGAGGAAGAAAGACCGTTCGAGCGCGAATACCCTATCACCGGCACGCACGATGTCAAGACCTAAGCCGGGCTGGGCGCTCCTGTTCCGCCAGCTTGGGGGTGAGATCGCGCGTGTCAGTGAGCGCGGTACGCATCCGCACGAAGGCGCGGACGACGAAGACGCCCATCTGGACGGCCTGCGGGGTGTTGAGAATGTTGGCCGCAATGATGGCGCCATGTTCGGTGAGGCCGATGAGGAGCCAGCGGAGTGGCCGAGCAGGAAGGCCAGGTTCCGAATGGACTGAGCTTTCTGTCTTGATCTGCTATAGTCGCGCGGTGAGGGGCGCACTTGCCACGCGAGTCCAGGGCGGCGGAGAGCCGCCCTCGCCCCACGCGGTCCGGCCGGCGAGGCGGCCTTCTCCCTGCGGAGCACGCGCGACATGAGCGAGCCCACCCCACACATCCTGGCCATCTGTCCGACCGCGCGAGACCGCATGCATTTCGCCCGGCCGGAGATCCGGCGCGCGTACCGGCTCGAACTTCAAGGGACGGACGAGGCCACGCACGAGCCAGGGTTCGACGCGCGGCGATTTCTGGATGACACGGTGCGGCTGGTCGCCTCCCGCCGGGAGGATTTTGCCGGCGTGGTGGGGATCGACGATTTCCCTGCGTGCATGCTGGCGGCCCTGGTCGCCGAGAAATTCGGATTTTCCTTTCCGTCCGTCGAATCCGTCTTCCTGTGCCAGCACAAGTACTACTCGCGCCTCCGCCAGCGCGAGGCAACCCCGGAGGCGACCCCGGCCTTCTTCGCACTACCCCTTCGCTGCGCCGACCCTCCGGCGGACATCCCCCTGCCATTTCCCGTGTTCATCAAGCCGGCCAAGTCCTATCTGTCCATCCTGGCCAGGCAGATCGGGTCGCTACCTGCCCTGCACGCGGCGATGACAGAGGCCCGCACCCGCCTCGCCCTCATCGCGACCATGTTCGACAAGCTGGTCGCGGCCTCCTCGCTGGATCACGGCTACCGGGATATCTCGGCAGCCTCGCTCCTCGTCGAGGAGCCGCTCTCCGGCCACCAGGTCACCCTGGACGGATACGTCTACGATGGGACCGTGGTCCCGCTCGGCGTCGTGGATTCGCTCTTCCTGCACGGGACCTTGAGCTTTGACCGATTCGAGTACCCGTCGCGACTGCCTCCCCTGGTGCAGGAGCGGATGGCGCGGATCGCCGAGCGCTGCATCCGAGGAATCGGCCTGGACCGAACATTCTTCGACATCGAGTTCTTCTACCGCCACGAGAACGACTCCGTCTGGATCATCGAGGTGAATGGACGGATGTCCTCGCAGTTCGCGCCGCTGTATCGCATGGTGGACGGGATCGACCTCTACGCCATGCAGCTTGACATGGCCCTGGGCAGAGATCCGGGTATCCGGGATGTGTGGGGACCAGGGCGCAGGCGCGGGCGGGTCGCCGCGAGCTTCGTCCTGCGGACCTTCCGAGGACGGAGTGCGTCCGGCAGGTGCCCCACGACGAGGACCTGGAGCGGCTGGCGGCATCGCTTCCCCGAGGCCTTCGTGGAGGTCCTCGTCGCGGAGGGCAGGAAGCTCTCGGACGAGCTCCAGGACGACGAGAGCTTTCGCTACGCCCTCATCGACCTATGCGGCGAGGACTGGAAGGAACTTGCGGAGAGGTACCGGGAGGCGCGCGCGCTCCTGCCCTTCGCCTTCGAGCCCCTCCCGCAACATCGCGAAGCGCGGCCTACACTTCAGGGCGGGCCTGCGTCTGGGTGAGAAGATCCCGCCCGACGATCCGCGAGAGGAAAGTCAGCTCGTCTCGGAAAACGGTCGAGGCCGGCTCTCCGCCGGGACAGGTCTTGCCGCAGAATATCTGGGAAACGAATCCATCGTAGCCAGGGAATCGGAACGGGTCCGTCGCATAGCTCGGCAGGACAAGCCGAGCCTCCTCTTCCCCCTGGATCGTGATGGGGTGCATCCAGCACTTGACCGGCTTGTAGTACCAGGGGTGGCGGCCCAGGTGAGCGGACAGGACCTGCAACGCGCAACGGCCATCGGGGGCCAGAAACACGCAGGCGGTGTCCCGGAAGTGGGAGGGGAATCCCTCCACGGTCCTCGAGAAGGCCCGCGGCCGGACCGCGGTCTTGAGACCGCCCTTCTTCCACGGCCAGTCCCCCTCGACGATCACCCGGCCGGGCAGGTCCAGGCCCAGGCCGGCGAAGAAGGCCGCGTGGCGCCTGGCGATGTCCTCGATGATGATCGCAGACGCCTCGCTCACATAGACGCCGTCGTAGCAGCACATTCCCTGGCAGTGGGCGATCTCGCACCGTTTCAGCGGGCGCCGGAACGAGGGGACGTCCACCTGAGCAGACGCAAGGCGCCGGCGCAGCACAGCCTCGTCGTCAGGGTAGGCCGTGAGGCCGGCTGTCGCGTCGCCAGCGGGCCGCAACGCTTCGCGTTCCAGCATGACCTGATTACCTCTTCCCGCTAGCCTGCCAGAAAAACAGAACTTGTTGCGAATGAGTCAAGTCTGCACGTAGGGCAGCGGATCTCTCATCCGTCATTCCGGCGAAAGCCGGAATCCAGGCCGTACCCCCGATGCTGGACCCCGGCTGGAGTTTAGCCCGGTGAACACCGGGCCCGGGGTGACGATGACCTGTCAGGGCTCGTCGCATGCCTCGTCAGTCTGAGGCAGAGCCTCGTTGGTTTGTATGGCTACAGAACGAGTATAGGCGGCCTGACGGCTCCTGGCTACCTCGCGCAGGTCGAGGACCGGATCGATCCGCTTGACCGCGAAGCGGAAGGCCATTTTCCTTGCCATCCGGCGCTCGGCGGAATAGGCTGTCGCTGTCAGCGTAGCCTCCGTCGGCTTTCCCCACACTCGTGGATGTGGATATGTCCCACCCAGCAACGTCGGCATCCCGAACACAGAAAGGAGGAAAGCCATGGCCATCACGCTCCCGTCGCTTCCCTACGCCGAGAATGCCCTGGAGCCGCACTACTCGGCCAGGACCATCAGCTTCCATTACGGGAAGCACCACAAAGCCTATGTGGACAACATCAACAAGCTGATCGCGGGTACGGAGTTCGAGAACAGGAAGCTCGAGGACATCATTGCCGCCGCCACGGGCGATCCGGCACGGGCAGGGATGTTCAACAATGCCGCCCAGGTGTGGAACCACACCTTCTTCTGGAACAGCATGCGACCGGGCGGAGGTGGGCGCCCCCAAGGCGACATCGGCCGCCGCCTCCAGGAGGCCTTCGGCGGTTACGACAAGTTCGCCGAGCAGTTCAAGGCTGCTGCGGTTGGGCGGTTTGGCAGCGGGTGGGCATGGCTGGTCGTCGACAATGGCGTGTTGAAGATCACGAGCACGGCGAATGCGGACACCCCGGTGGTGGGCAGGCAGACAGCGCTCCTCACCGTGGACGTCTGGGAGCATGCCTACTACCTGGACTACCAGAATCGCCGGCCGGACTTCGTCCAGACGTTCCTGGATCACCTTGTCAACTGGGATTTCGTGACCGCGAACCTCACGAAGGTCAAGTAGCGGCAGGAGCACTGGCCCCTGGATCTCGTCGGTCCGGGACGTGGCGTTTGGAGCCGAGCACCTTGACCGCAACTCCATCGCCACGTCCCGGACCATCCCACTTTCGCAAGCGTTCACATGTGCTGCGTATGCCAACTGGGCCGTTGGCCGTGCTGCCCGCTGCTCCTTCCGTCATTCCGGTCCCGATTTTCATCGGGATAAACTCCAGCCGGAATCCCGCGTGTCGAGGATTCTGGAGCCCGGCTGGAGTTTACCCCGGCGAAAGCCGGGGCCGGGGTGACAATCCGAGTTGCTGCCAAGCTGAACGCTTTCCTCTTTTCCATGCCTGAACTCCCCGACATCCTCATCTATCTGGAGGCCCTCCACCCCCGCATCCTGGGCCGGTCATTGCACCAGATCCGGCTGGCAAGCCCGTTCCTCCTCCGCTCCACGCACCCGCCGCTGCCGGAAGCCCACGGGAAAACAGTCATCGGGCTCCGGCGACTCGGCAAGCGGATTGTGTACGCGGAGAACGAAACCAACTACTGCGCCCGCTGCCAGACGGGAGGGAGACTCCTGGCCGACCGGGCCTTGTCACGACTCCTGAAGCGCGACTGGCCGAGGACGCTGGAAGAGCTGGAAGGCCGCACCCGATCCGCGTGAACCCGCCCTGCCGACTGCAACGGGAGACCGGTGACCGCTTCGGCACTCGTGGGCGACGGCGGCCCTCCAGCAGACCGGGGACATCCGGGCCGTGATGGAGAGCGGTCCGGTAAGGCTCCATCCAGCATTTTCCCGCCTGAAGTAGGTGCGTCCGTACTGGATCATTCGAGGCTTATCCCGGGCAGCTCGATCTCTTCCGCGCGATGGCAGGCGACGAAATGCCCCGGGCTGATTTCGCGGAAGTCGGGCGGCTGCGTGCGGCAGACCTCCGCCGCATAGGCACAGCGCGGGTGGAAGTAGCAGCCTGACGGCGGATTGGCGGGGCTGGGGACCTCCCCCTTCAGCTCGACATTGCCCGATTGCACGCGCGGGTCGGCCACCGGCACGGCCGCCATGAGGGCGGCCGTGTAGGGATGCCTGGGCTGGTGGAACAACTCTTCGGTTCTCGCCATTTCGACCAGCTTGCCGACGTACATGACGGCGACCCGGTCGCAGATGTGCTTCACCACGCCCAGGTTGTGGGCGACGAAGATGTAGGTGAGGTTCAGCCGCTTCTGCAAATCGAGCAGCAGGTTCAGGATCTGGGCCTGCACCGAAACGTCCAGGGCGGAGACCGGCTCGTCCGCCACGACCAGGCGCGGGTGGACTGACAGCGCGCGCGCGATGCCGATGCGCTGGCGCTGGCCGCCGCTGAAGGCATGCGGGAAGCGCTGCATGTACTCGGGGCGCATGCCCACCAACTGCAGCAGCTCGGCCACCTGATCGGTGCGCTGCTTGCGATTGGCCAGTCCGTTGACCAGCAGCGGCTCTCCGACGATCTCGAACAGGTTCATGCGCGGATTGAGCGAGCTGTAGGGGTCCTGAAAGATCATCTGCATCTGCGGCCGCAGCGGCCGCAGCGCGGCCCGGTTCAGCTTGGCCAGGTCGACCACCTGCCCCTCGCCGGTGCGAAACAGCATCTGACCGCTCGAGGGAGCAAGAGCGCGCACCACGCAGCGCGAGGCGGTGGTCTTGCCGCAACCGCTCTCCCCGACCAGGCCGAGCGTCTCCCCTTCCTCGACGAAGAAACTGACATCGTCGACCGCGCGCACGTTGCCAATCGTCTTCTTGAAAAACCCCTTCTGGATCGGAAAATACTTGCGGAGGTTTTTCACGTCCAGAAGCGGCGTGTTGCTCGGGCTCGTCATTCGGGGACCTCGACCTCATGATAGAGAAAGCAGCTCACGCGCTGCGTTTCTCCCACCGCCTGGAGCGCGGGGGTTCGCGCGTCGCACCTGCCCGGCATGCGCTTCGTACAGCGGGGATGGAACGGACACCCCGAGGGCTTGTTGAAGGGGTGCGGGATCGATCCGCTGATGGTCGGCAGGTTGACGCGCGGCTCCGAGTTGACGCTGGGGATGGACCGCAAGAGCGCCTGGGTGTAGGGATGCTTCGGCGCATGGAAGATGTCATCCACGGGCCCCTGCTCCATGACCAGTCCGAGATACATGACCATGACGAAACTGGCCATCTGGGCGATGACGCCCAGGTCGTGGGTGATGAAGATGATGGCCGAGTTGCGCTCATGCTGCAACTGCCGCAGGAGGCGCAGCACCTGGGCCTGGGTCGTCACGTCTACGGCAGTGGTCGGTTCGTCGGCGATGAGCAGCCGGGGATTGCAGGAGAGGGCCATGGCGATGATGGCGCGCTGGCGCAGGCCGCCGCTGAGCTGCCAGGAGTATTCATCCAGGCGACGCTCCGGCATAGGAACACCCACGTCCTTCAGCATATCGCGCGCGAGATCCCGGGCTGCCTTCCTGTCGATGGACTGGTGCAGCATGATCGCTTCGATGATCTGATTCCCGATGGTGTGGACGGGGCTGAAGGACGTCATCGGCTCCTGCGGAATAAGCGCGATCTGCCCGCCGCGGATCCCGCGTATCTCCGGGCCGTGCGCATCCAGCCCGGCCAGGTCCAGCTCCTCCTCGCCGCTCGTCCCGTCCTGGCGGGACCGGCGCAGCAGGATCTGACCCTGCACGATCTTTCCCGGGGCCTCGACGATGCGGAGGACGGATTTCACGGTCACGCTCTTGCCGCAGCCGCTTTCGCCGACGATGCCGAAAATCTGGCCGGCGTGCACGTCGAAGCTCACCCCGTCGACCGCCTTGACGACACCTTCGTCCATCATGAAATAGGTTTTCAGGTCGCGTACAGACAGGAGAGGTCCGTTCTGAGTATTCATCCGGCCTCCTCAATGCCCGTACGGATCCGCGGCATCGCGCAGGCCGTCGCCGACGAGATTGAATGCTAGCACCGCGATGATCACCACCAGCCCGGGGAACATCAGCCACGGCGCCAGCGCCACCGTCTGGATGTTCTGGGCCTCCTGCAGCAGCACGCCCCAACTGATTGCCGGCGGCCGGATGCCCAGCCCCAGGAAGCTCAGTGAGGTTTCGCTGATGATCATGACGGGGATGGCCAGCGTGCTGGCGGCGATGATATGACTGGTGAAAGAGGGAACCATGTGCCGCAAGATGATGCGCAGGTGGCTGCAACCGGCCAGCTCCGCCGCCACGATGAAGTCCTCCTCGCGCAGGGACAGGAAGCGCCCGCGGATCTCGCGCGCCAGGGTCGTCCAGCCGATTAAGGCGAGGATGATCGTGATGGCTAGGAACACCCGGTCTGGGCGCCAGTCCTGCGGCAGGGCCGCCGTCATCATGAGCCAGATCGGGATAGTCGGGAGCGACTGCAGCAGCTCGATCGTCCGCTGGATGACCATGTCCAGCCACCCACCGAAATACCCGGAGATTCCACCCAGGAGAACGCCCAGAATCGTGCTCAGCGCGACGGCCACCAGGCCGACCGTCATCGAGGTGCGCGTGCCGAACATCATGCGCGACCACTGGTCGCGTCCCAGGCGGTCGGTGCCCAGGAAATGAGGTCGCCCTTTGGATTTCGGGTCCTTCGCGTCGATCAGGTGGATGTCGGTCTCGAAAAGATCCAGCACCTTGTACTTGTACCCCCGCACGAATAACGCTATCGGGATTCGCGCCGCTTCATCGCGCGCCCACTCCATTTTCAGGGTGATCGTATTGCGCTTGCCGACGACGTCCGGCACCGACGGGTTGAATCCAGTCTCGTCGAAGAAGCCAATCCGCTGCACGGGAATGAAGGCGAGCGCGGCATCGGTCGCTTCAGGGTCCTGGTTGCTGAAGAAGTCCGGCACCAGGACCACGGCGTAGAACATGAGCAGGACGATGGCGCTGGCGACCGCCAGAC
>CAVQPC010000082.1:0-65286 GCA_963714585.1 uncultured Methylomirabilota bacterium | reverse complement strand
CGACGCATTGCTTGGGTGTAAGGCGCGAATTGGTTTGGACAATTCTCCCTCCGGGAGAGAGAACCGCTCCCTGAGCCACCGGACCGGGACAAGCGCCTGGACTCCGTCTCCGCACTGCATTCGATTCTCCCTCTCCCGTCGGACGGGAGAGGGCCGGGGTGAGGGGCGAAGCGGCGAGCCCTGATCCAGAGAAGCCGAGGTTTCGATACTTCTTGGTTGGTGCATTAGTTCGCGGTCGCCTTCCGGGTCGTGATCACGGCTGCGCCGGTGCCGTTGATGACATGATTGATGCCGCTGCCGCGCCGGCCGGCCAGCCGGATCGTCACCATGTGGTGCATCTTGACGCCGGGAGCGGTCGGCGTCTCGATGGCGTTCTCGGCCACGACGGGCGCGGCATAGAACACGCAATAGACGCCGAGCCCCCAGGCTTCGTGGGTCGTGACGGTGTCGGCGACTTTGTACGAGGCGTAGCCGTTGACGTCCCCGTGCCGCCAGGCCTCCTGGCTCGGCGGATCGTAGGGCATTTCGGATTGGTAGAAATAGACGCGCCCGCCGTTGCCGTTCCAGACCGTCTGATACTCCTGGCAATGCTCGACGAACAGGCCGTAGAAGGTGACGTTGTTGCCGTTGACGATCAGGCCGGTGTTGTTCTTGTTGGAGTTCCAGCCCACGCCCCGGCCGTGATCGGCGCGCCAGAGCCAGAAGTTGTCGCCCACGACGTCGTTGCTGTTGATCGTGACCAT
This sequence comes from uncultured Methylomirabilota bacterium, assembly GCA_963714585.1. Taxonomy (GTDB): domain Bacteria; phylum Methylomirabilota; class Methylomirabilia; order Methylomirabilales; family 2-02-FULL-66-22; genus 2-02-FULL-66-22. The sequence continues at coordinate 64,543 of CAVQPC010000082.1, read as the reverse complement.
GCAGGTCGCCTTCCCGGCCGCGGCGCCGCCCGCCCGGCAGAAGATGTCGTAGAAGAACAGCGGGTCCGCGGCGTGGGATGCCGAGCTGCCCGGCTCGCCGACCTGCAGCAGCGTGTGCGGAGTTGGTGGCGCCGGCTTCGAACAGGATGCCGCCCACCTTCACGCCATCGACGTCGGCAATCGCCATGGCGGGCGTTCCCTTGTCCGGCACCAGCGTCGGGTATCCCAGTCCGAGCACCACCGTGCCCGGTCGCGTCACCCGGATGCTGCTTTCCAGATGATAAATGCCCGGAGTCAACAGCAGGTGCTTGCCCTAGTCTCAACGCGGCGTTGATGCTGGCGGCGTTGTCCTGTCTCCGGATGGGCCAGATAGAACTGGTCGATCGGCAGGGCGTTCCGGGCGTTGTCGCCGGCGGACCAGGTGATTCCCTGCGTGCCGTCGGTCTCGAGGCTGGGGACCATGACGAAGTAGCGTCCGCCGTCGTCGATGAAGAGATACGGCTTCTCGCGGATCACCGGCGTCTTGTCGATCACCGTGTACGGCGCGTCCGGCCAGGTTCCCGCGGGCGGGTTGACCGTGCCGACGAAGACCATGTTCCACGATCCGCCCATCCAACTGCCCCACTCGTCGTTGCGGGAAAGCCATTGCTGCTGCGAGCCCGAATTCACCTGGCCGTCGATCTTGCAGTCGGCCAGGAACCCGCCGCTGGACCAGCCGCCGTCCCAGAGGTTCAGGTCGCCTTTGACGTGCACCCGGCGCAGGGCCGTGCCCTGCGAAACCGCCCAGATGTTGATGTTGTGGTCCTGCGTGGGCGTGACCGAGAGGTTCTCGACGCTCCGCCAGAAATTGCAGGTGGCGTTGCGGTTCGCCATCCAGTTGGCCTTGGAGCGCACCGCGCCGGTGATGGCCACATCGTCCGGGGATCTGCCCAGACCCAGCACCTGCATGTAGAAACCCACCTGCACGTCCAGGTTGTACTTGCCCGGCTTGAAGAGATAGGCATAGCGATCGGAGCCGAACTGGCTGCGCTCCTGTTGGCGGAACACCGCGTCGATCCGGCTCTGAATGTTGGTCATGGACGGATCGAAGATCAGCACGTTCGGGCCAAAGTCCGGAGCGTCGGTCCGGCCCGGTCCGGCGGCATGGGCGGCCGCGCCGGAGACCAACACGGTCAGGCTGGACATCACCAGCAAGGCCACGAGTGAGGCGAAGGATGCGGATTTCATGTTTCATTTCACCACCCGCAGCGCGATGTCCCGCTTGAACGTGGGGATCGCCAGTTTCAAGGTTCCCGCGCTCGGCGAGGCCGTCTCGCGCTTGACGATCTCGGCTTTGCGCGTGTCCCACCATTCGACCCTGTAGGAGGAACGGCCTGTCACCGGCAACGTCAGCACCGCGCCCTCGAAGGTCCGGGGCGGCCTCTGGGCCAGGTCGTTGGTGCAATTGGAGGCGGGGTCCAGCAGCCACACCAGAAACTCCTCATTGCCCGCCGCCAGCGCCATCGGTTTCAGTCCCGAGGCCGTCCCGTCGGCCCCTAACGGAGTCTCCAGCCGCAGCGGAGCGAAGGACCGCCTGGGCCAATCGACGGCAGCCGCGAATTTGGCCAGCGCCGTGTATTGGGACCAGAGGTTTTTGGGATCGATGTAATTATCCCACCACCACGAGACCGAGCCTCCGGCCGCGCCCGCGAGCGCGCCAGCCCAGAGATAGTTATGGAACTCCGTCCCCAGGCCCTCAAGGTCGAACTTGGAGTCGGGGCCTTTCCAGGAGATGCCGATTTCGCCGATCAGATGCGGCTTGCCATAGGCTTCATGCGCGCGAGTGTCCTTGGCCAGTTGGTCCTCCATGTCCGGTATCGGATGGTCACCGCCATAGATATGCCGCTGGGTCAGGTCGATGTCCGGCAGGTTCCAGACCACGGCGGGCCCGGGCGAGGAGAAGGAGGTAGTTACGAGATGACGATAGGGATCATGCGCCTTCAAGTAAGACGCCATCTCGGCGACCCATTCGGGCGGCACGCAACCGCGGGTCAGATCCTGCTCATTCCAGAATTCCCAGAACCCCAGACTCGTGTAGGCGGCGTAGCGGCCAATCAGATAGCGCAGCCGGCGCTGGTACTACTCTGTCGTGCCACCGCATTCGTTCCGAATTCGACCGGGTGCGTGAGCGGTCCGCCATTGGCCGCGTTGAACGGATTCTGCCCCCAGCGGCCCTCGTCGAACGGTCCGCCGGTGACCAGCGACCCGTAGGTGTCCAACGCCAACATGCAGCGCAAGTGGTTGGTGGCCGCGATCTCGAGGACCTGATCGTAAAAGTAACCACTGCTCAGGTTGTATCGGCCGAGGCCCGTCTCCACGGTTTCCATCGGCACCGCGCTCATCCAAAGCCGCGCATAGTTGGCCCCGGCCACGCCCAGACGGGAAAAGTACCGCTCGTAACCGCGCAAGCCCTGCCGGCCCGCCCAACACACGTTCGCGCCGACGATGAAATAAGGCTGGCCGTTGTCGAACTCGAGGTAACGCGAACGGCCCGGCGCCCGGCGGACAAAGCCAGGGTCGTTCGACGGCGCGACCGTGAAATCCACGACGGCCGACTTCTCCACGCCGGTGGGGTCCTTGCGCCGCCACTTGCATCCGCCAGGGGCCGGGTTGCGGCGCGCAGAAGCGCACGCGCCAGCCCGGCTCGCCGCTGGGCGCCAACCGCTCGCGGTTGTTCTGGGACTCGCGCCGGAAGTGCCTGATACCAGAACGCCGGCAACGAGGACGTTCCGGCCATCCGGCGCGGTGAACGTAGCGTCCACGGAAATCTCCTCCGGATCGAACGGGTTCGCGTAAGTGCGATCCAGTCCAACGATCCACTCGACTCGCTGATATGCGGCCGGTGGCGTCGGCGTCGGGTGCGCCGTCCGCACGCGCACCGCCGCGGAGGCCTGGCTGAGGACCAGCGCCAGCCCGGCGCCGAGAATGATCGCAGCGGCCTTCAGGTCGCGGTGGTGATTTGCCGGCTGTGCGCAGTGGTGGCCACGACCGCAGGCTACTCCGCTCTCCTTGGGGCAACAAGCCCTCAACGTGCCGCCGCCTGCCCGTCCGCCGCGCTCGTGGGGACGATGGGCGCGAACGGCGCGCGACGTCTCCTTCGGGGACTCTCGATAAAGAAACCTCCCGGGCCAATGGCCGAAAAGGCGTATGCTTGCCGCATGACGATCACACCTTCCCTCTTTGCGGCCTTCCTGAAATGCCCGACCCAAGGCTGGCTCCGAGCCACCGGCGAGGCGCCCAGCGGCAATTCCTACGCGGAATGGGTGCAGTCGCAGAACGAGTCCTTCCGGGCCACCCAAACCGAACGGTTGATCGCGGAAACCCCGCCCAGCGAGTCCGCGCGCTCACCGTCACCGGAGCATCTCAAGTCCAGCAAGTGGCGTCTGGCGGTGGACGTGGTAGCGCAGGCGTCCGCGCCCGCGGGTTCCGGCAGCGTCCCGCGGCCACGACGAACGCCGGGCGAGCCACCCGGCCAACCCGCAGACGGGATGTCCGCGCTGCCGCCGGATTCCACACTCCGCCCTCCGCCGTCCGCATTGGAAGCCCGTCTCCAGGCCGTCGAGCGCGTGCCGCCGGAAGGGCGGGGCAAGGCGGCCCAATTCATCCCCATCCGCTTCGTCTTCTTCAACAAGCTCACCAAGGACGACAAACTGCTACTGGCCTTCGACGCCTTCGTGCTCTCGGCCGCGCTCGGACGCGAGATCACCGGCACGCCGGTCTATCTGGATGTTGAGAGAGCCTGCCCGACCGCGATTTCTACAATCTCATCGGCGTGCGCATCGGAAACCGCGACCTGCCCCTGTGCGAAGCGGCCGAGTTCCACAAGAGCGCGTCTTCCGGCCGGTCCGTCGGTTGCACCTGCGCATCTCTGCGCGGAAACATCCTTCAAAACGCGCTTGCTGGGGTTCATTCTCCAAGTTGAGGGCGGCGGGATAATGGATTATTGCGCGGCGCTTCGGTTTCTGGGAGACTCCCGTCCCGATGGCCGATCCATTAGCAGCATACGAGAAGTTGCAGAGTGCTTTTTGCTGCCTGACGTGAAGTGCGAGAAGAATCAATTCCTGCTGGGGCAGGTCTTCGAGGCTTCGATGCGCTTCTTGTCGAAAGCCGCCAAGAAGCCACTGAAATCGCTGGTCCCGGAGAAGAGTATTTCGCTTTTTCTCTGGGCAAGAGACTTTCGCGCGCGGTGAACAAGGGCCTGTTCGTTTCTGATATTTCCGAGTGGGAGGCCCTCCGCAAAGCCATGGTCGGGAACTCTGTTCCGAGCATGGAGCCAGACCGCATCACCCGCATCATCTACTCAGTGGCTGTGAGTTTCTTCTGCTTCATCGACCTCACCAAGGACGGTGACCAGAAGACACCTGGCACCTTCTTCGAATATTTGATTGGCCACTTGTTCGCCTGGCGCTTGGGAGTCAACCCGAAAACGCGGTTGCCGGTGCTGAATCTTGACATGGCCGCCACGTTGCCCACCGACTTCATCTTCGACTTGGGCCCCAACCGAGCCAAGTTTCACCTGCCCATCAAGGTGTCCACGCGGGAACGAGTCATCCAGGTCTGGGCGCACCAGCGCGTGCTCAATGGCGTTTACGGCACGGGTCGCTTCCTCGGCACCCCAGTCATTCTGACCGAGACGAAAACAGATAAAAAGAAGCGGGAAGTAATTGAGATTTGCCTTCCGTGACCAATGGCGCATCTACCAAATGCACATCGCCCAGTTGAAACGCATCTATTATCTGGATGTTCCGGCTAGCTACGCGAAGTTGAACGAGGTTTTTCCTCCGATAAGTGTAAAACCGTTTGGCGATTTCTTCGCGGAGGCAGATACCTTACAGACTTAGCCTTCCGAAAGACTAGAAAGTAGGAGTGGTTCTTGCGGGCATGCACCTGCCGCAGCATGCGGCTCACCCCGGGTTTGTTCATCCGCAGCACCACGAACAAGTCCTCTACCGTGAACCCTATCGCCGTAAATTCGTTGATGATTTCAACATGGGTCAGCCGCTGCTGATTAGCGCAGACTTCATCCTGGCACTTCACGATGTAAACACCTTCAGGCTTGAGCACGCGGTAGGCCTCGTGCGCTCCCTTGAAGTAGAGGTCAAGAACCGCTTCGTGGTATTTCTTGGAGCCGTTTCCCGTTCCGTTGTCGTAGTAGTAGAGTTCGAAGTTTTGGTGGTTCTGGTGAGCGGTTCCGCCCGGTGTATGCATGTAGGGTGGGTCGGACACGACACAGTCCATCGTCGTGTCGCCGTAGGGTAGCTTCCTGCAATCCACGCCGGTTCTGAGATCGGTTGCGCGCAGGTCGTAGGCGTCAGCGGGAACGTTTTTCCAGAACACTCCTTTGCCGTAGGTCACGTCGGCCACAAGGCTGCCTTCGGACACATAAAGCTTCAGTATTCGCGGAAAGACTTCGTCGTTCGTCGCCTGATAGGCCGAGAAGATCAACTCGTTGGTTGCGACGCCGCGAGCAACCCGTTTGGTCTTCTTGGGCTTAACGGTCACGGTTGCGGCGAGCATGGTTTGAACTCCGTTCGGTTGAGGTTTCTTTCGGTTCGCCATTGCCACCGACCTTTTCCGTCAGGGTTCGCAGAATCCAGTCGTGCAGGCTCAGGCCTTCATCTACCGCAGCGTGCTTCAGCCGCTTGTGGAGGTTTTCGCTCAGTTCGATCGGAAACGTCTTGTTCATTGCTTTTTATTCACGTGGGAAAAGCTTAGTTCGCTAACTTCGCTCAGTCAAGTAACAAACCTCACGAAATCAGTTCCCAAAGGAGCGAGTGTGCGGGACGCCTGCCTCGCGTTTTGCGCGCTGTGTTTTCAGGTGCTTTCGCGCTTTTCGATTTCGCCGTCTCGCCTCTGGTGAACCGCAGTCGCGGTTTAAACTCTCAACAATCGGCGGGACCAAAAAGGCTTGCACTTTCTGGATTTCCTCCGTTCGGGTGAGCAGGACATTCACGCCTTCGTGGAGAGCCGGCACAGAGGTGTTTCCGTTCTATGCCGCTTACGTGGTGGAAGGCAATCTTGTGTGGGTACTTGCCGTTGCGCACGGTCAGCGCGGCTGACGCCGCAACCAACGGCCAGTGCCGGGAGTTGGGCGACGAGGGCGCTTCCCGCCCCGTGAACCTCGCGTCGGCGGAGCGCGGCTCTGTGAGCCGCAGCCACCTGGGAAGTGGCCGCGCGCTGCGGCTCACAGAGCCGCGCTCCGTTCGCGTTGCCGGGTTCAGGGGCGCCACTGCCCTGGCGAGACGCTCCTCCGAAGCGGTCGGTGGGGCGCGGACCTCGACGGGCCGGCGGCGCGTCCCTCCTGACGCGCAACCACGTGCGCTGGCCGCCAGGGAGCTTGTCCAAAACCGGGTTTGCGCCCACACTCGTCCCCGATGAATCGTATTGTGGAACGCTTCGCCCGCCTCAAGCGCCAGGGCGAGAAAGGGCTGATCGTTTACATCGGCGCCGGCGACCCGGACCTGGAGGCCACCCGCCAACTGGCGCTGGCCTTTGACCGGGTCGGCGTGGACGTGCTCGAACTGGGCGTGCCGTTCAGCGACCCGCTGGCGGACGGCCTGGTGAACCAACTGGCCGCGCAGCGCGGTCTGGAATCCGGCACCACGCCGCCCAAGTTGCTCGACACCGTCGCGGCGATTCGCCGGGATTCGCAGATCCCCATCGTCCTCTACATCTATTTCAACCTCATTCACCGCTACGGCGTGGAGCGGTTCATCCAGGACGCCGCCAGGGCCGGGGTGGATGGTTTGCTGGTGCTCGACCTGCCGCCGGAGGAGGCCGACAACTACGAGGCGCTGATGCGCGCAGGCCGGCCTGTGCAACATCTACCTCGTCGCGCCGACCACGCCGGAGGACCGCATCGAGCTGATCGTCAAGCGCGCGCAGCGGGCTTCATCTACTACGTCTCCCGCGAAGGCGTCACCGGCATGCAAGCGAAGGTGTCCGACACCATCGGCCGCAATGACGGCCAAGATTCGCGCGCACACGGACCTGCCGATCGCCGTCGGCTTCGGCATCTCGACGCCGGAACAGGCGCGCGCGGTGGCCGCGAGCGCCGACGCGGTGGTGGTCGGCAGCGCGATCGTGAACCAGATCGCGCGAGCACGGCAAAGCCCCGGAACTGGTGGCGCGCGTCGGCGAGTTTGTGCAAGTCGCTGGTCGCAGGCGGTGAAGACAACCATGAAAACGCAAAACAAACCAATACCGGCGGATCGTTTCGTCATCATCATGGCCGGCGGGCGCGGCGAGCGCTTCTGGCCGGTCAGCCGCGAGAAGACGCCCAAGCAACTCATCAAGCTGCTCGGCGACCGCTCGTTCCTGCAGCAGGCCGTGGACCGCGTGCTGCCGCTGGTGCCGCTCAAGAACATCCTCATCATCACCAACGAGGCGCAGGCGCCGGAGGTGCGGAAGCAATTGCCCAAGCTGCCCAAGGAAAACGTCGTCGCCGAACCGATCGGCCGCGACACCTGCGCCGCCGTCACGCTCGGCGCGGCGCTGGTCGGGCGCGCGCTCCACCACCGGCGTCATGGCCGTGCTGCCCGCCGATCACGTCATTCCCGAGGAGAAGAAGTTTCAGCAGGTGCTGGCGCGACGCGTTCGATCTGGCCAGCCGCGGGCAGGCGATCGTCACCATCGGCATCAAGCCGACCGAGCCGGCGACCGGCTACGGCTACATCCGCGTCGGCGAGCCGCTGCCGCCGCCGGCAGGGCGCGAAGCCCTACAAGACCGCGTTCTTCCAAGCGCCGAGCAGTTCGTCGAGAAGCCGCACTTCGACACGGCGCTGGAATACCTGAACAGCGGCCAATATCGCTGGAACGCCGGGCATGTTCGTCTGGTCGTTCGTCACCATCACCGAGGGCTTGCAGAAGCATCAGCCGGAGATGTACGCCGCCTGCCAGCGCTGGTTCAAGGTGGCCGACCAGCCGGCCAAGCTCGCCAAGGTGCTGGCCAAGGAATATCCCGGACATCAAGAAGGTCTCGATCGACTACGCGCTGATGGAGCAGGCGCACAACGTCGTCGTGGCCGACGGCGCGTTCGACTGGGACGACCTCGGCTCGTGGACCGCGCTGGCCCGGCACCTCAAGGCCGACGCCGAGGGCAACTGCGCCGTGGCGGATTTCATCCACGTGGATGGCGCGCGCAACATCATCTTCGACGCGCGCACGCAAGGACCGGCGCACGCCCATCGCCGTGGTCGGCCTGCGCGACTCCATCCTGGTCCAGACGGACGACGCCGTGCTGCTGGCGCACAAGAGCCAGGCGCAGAAGGTCAAGGAACTGGTCCGGCGGTTGGCGGAGAGCAAGCAATACCAGCACTTGGTCTGAACACCGACCTTCGAGCCCCGAGCAACTTGGGCCGCGGGGTGACGCGCCCGCCCGGCTTGAGGGCTTGAGCCCGATGGGCGGAGGCCTGGCGCCCCGCTTTACGGTGTGGCCGCCGGACTGGACTCGGCGAACTGCCCTCCGATCGCGCGTTGGAGTCGGGCCACGGCGACGTTGTAATCCCGGAGCGCCTGCACCTGGGTGGAGCGCGCCTCCGTGAGCGACGTTCTGGGCATTCAACACGTCGAGTTGCGTGGCGGTGCCGGCGTCGGCCCGCGCGGTGGCCAAGCGCAACGCCTCTTCGGCTTCTTCTTGGACCTTCTGCTGAGATTCGAGCACCTCCTTGGCCTCGACGAACTCGGAGTAGCGCGTGCGCACCTCCAACTCGATGCGCCGGGCGGTGTCTTCAATTTCGTAGCGGGCCTTCTGGCGCAGCGCGGTCGCCTGGTCCACTCTGCCCTTGGTGAGCAGGCCGTCAAAGATGTCCCAACTCATCGGGGCCCCGGCCAGCCAGCCGTGCAACTCGTCGGTCGGTTGATCGGAAAACGCGTAGTTGTGCGCCTCGACAACCGGTGAAGAGTTGGACGCGCGGCTTGTAGCCGGCCTTGGCGGTGTCCGAACGTTCCTTGCATGGATCCCTGCGCCACAGTTCGCGCATCTCATAGGGTCACCGTCGGTGAGTGAGGATCATGCCCGAAGGCTGGCAATCAGGGCCGGGCTGGATCACGCCCAGGCGGGAGCCATCCTCCTTCACACTGTTAACGGTCATGATCAGCGGCGGAGGCCGAGCAACGCGAGGTCTCCGTCCGTTGGAACATGATGTTCGCGGGCGGCGCCCACCATCCGGAGCTCCTCCTTACACTGTAACGGTCATGATCTCGGCGACCACACGCAGCTCCGTCGGTGGAACATGATGTTCGGCGGCATGACGCGAGCGCGTTCAACCATTCCCTGGAAGCGGGTTCCGAGAGCCAATCTAGCTCGATCATCGCCGGCATCTCACAGCAGCTCGCGGATTAACGCCGAAACCCAAGCGAGGTCTCGCTGTTCCGGCCGGCCGGCCGGCAGGTCACATTCCGCCGCATACGCGAGCAAAAAACGAATTCCCCAATTCAGCGCGAGGCCTAGTGCAAGTTGCCGATTCTCCGGATCCAGCGTGCTTGGAACACCGGCCAGACCTGAATTCAGGAGTGCCTGGTCAAGGATTTCCTTGAAGATCGTAGCGGGCGTTCCGATCTCTATTCCATGAATGCCGGACTGCCCCTGAATCTCCAGAAGCTTCTCGCGAAGAGAGATGATGTTCTCGAGCGCCGATAGCCAATGTGCGGGCGTCAAGGAAACGCCAAGGTGCCTGCGGGCAGCGGCGAGCGCAAGAACTAGTGAGGTATAAAGCGCGCCTTTCTTATCGATCTTCGAGTCCAGTATAGCGCGCGCCTTAGCCATGAGGACGTTGACGATCGCCGCTTGCCGATGTGGCCCAGGAGGCGCGATGGAAAACAATGAGTCGTCAACAACGCGTGTAGTCTGATCGAACCACTGGCAGAGTTGACCTGCCACACGGTCAATCGCAGATGAGCTCACTGACGCCCTCCAGATTCGAGCGTATCTGCTACAGTTTGAAACTCGTATACCCGCTGACCTCCCATCACAGGCAGAATTTCTTGCCATGTCATCCCGGACGCTTGCTTAATCGCCGTCATTAAGGCGATCAAACGGTCAACGGTCAACCCGCCGTAGCGGCCACTCTCCAGCCGCGTAATATCGGTCCGTTGCGTACTGATCAACTCGGCTACCGCTGCTTGCGTCAGGCCAGCTCTGCGTCGAAGTTCGCCAACCTCAAGACCGACAGCTTCCGCAGCCTGACGTGCTGCCTTCTTTAGCCGGGCACGTTCCCGTAGCTGCACGCGCTGCGCAGTCGTGAGGTGCGAAAACGTGCCGGCCTCAATTGCGCGCTGCACATCGTCGTCGCGCCGTTTCTCTTGCGTCGTTCGCGAATCTTTTGTACGCTTGATCATCATTCAACCCTCGGCCTCCTCCGGCTCATACGCGGTGATGGGCCACACGATTCCGGATTCCTCGTCTTGGTCCTGCCAGCGCCACACAAGGTAGAGGCACCGACCAGCATTCGTGAGGCCGAAGCCTTCGTAGTATTCACCGTAGTCGGGGTCATGACCCACGTCGGCTTCGGCGCGGTCATGCCATGCCTCCTCGAATTCCTCGGCACTCACCTGATGACGATCTGAAATGTGCGCCTCCTGATACTCGGTCCATAGGATGATCGCCATCGTTCACCGCCCCGGACAGCTAATGTAACAGATGTGTTACCCTCGCGCAAGGGGCAGCCGAGGACTCAGAACTGGAGTCCAGACCAGCTGCTCGGCGGCCTGTACGGCGAAAACCGTGCAAGGCCATGTTTTTGATGGGCCACGGGTGGACTCGTCCCCTCGACTTTCGGGGGACCCACGTTCGTGAACAGCCAATAGAAGGGTTAGGGCTTGCCGCCGAACGTTGTGGCTAACCGGCGCGCGAAAGGAGGCGAAGCCGACTGAAGCGCGTCCGGTTGAGCCGCGTGTTAGGCCCGACCGTGTTAGATGTCGGGCCTGAGCTTACTCTTGCCTGACTATATCGACCGAGATCTCCACCGCCGGAATCGTTCCTCTGTTCTCAAGCCAGTGTGTGGTGTTCCTATCCTCGGGCCAGCCCACTCCCGGTCCATAGTCCGTAGCGACTCCATTTCGATGGTCAGTGATCGTTCCTTGCAGTATGTAGACGGTGCCTGGTCTGTCTTTATGGTCGTGAATCGGGCCGAAGACGCCTCCAGGCTCGATGGTCACCATACGCATTCGAAGTTGGCGCCCTGCCATGCCCTCGATCTCAGGGCCAAGGTCAACCGTTGCAAGTAACTTCACCGTAACACCTTTCGTCTCAGGTGCCACCTGTTCGTTGCTCATCGTGCTCTCCTCTCTGTACTTCCAGGGCCTAACTACGCATACACGGTTCCCTGCCACCTACTTATCTCTTGCTCTGCCAGACCCAGCAACGCGGCCGACGATGGGGTCCGGGTTCTGCTTCAGGTCGATGTACGGGGGGAAGTTGTCCTCGGTGGATAACGCTTACCACAACTTGGTTGTCCGGAGCAAGCGCCTCCAGCGGGCGCAGGTCGTGGAACTGGTGTTTGGCGGGCAGACGGCGCTGGCCGAGGCGCTCGGCGTCACCGGGGGATGCCGACCGACCGATCGACCGGAGGAATTTGCCGCAGCCGCTAGCATGCTATCCTTGCGACAGAGCCCGGGCAGGCCGGACCAGCGGCGCCGTGCTGACATGGGTGCTGGCTACCGCCTCATGAATAATCGGGAGGGGTTCCAAGAATGTTGACGGGGGAGTTGTGGGAGGGGCTGTCCCCTGAGGAGTTGGAGCAGGCCGAGCGGTTCTGTCCCGAGCGACACCTGCCCGAAGGGGCGACGATCTTCGCCCCGGGAGATCCGTCGGATGCGCTCTACGTCCTGAAGTCGGGGATCGTGAGCTTGAGCCACGTGTCCGAGGACGGCCAGGAGTCCATCCTCCGGGTCTTGATCCCCGGCAACGTGTTCGGCGAGCTGTTCCTGACGACGCCGTCCCGCCCATTCCTCGCCTCGACACTCACAGCCTGCGTCGTCACACCCTGTTGCCACAAGCTGAGCCCCGCCCATCCGCAGCCTGCGTCCAAGCGCCGGTCGCGTGAGCGGATGAGAATCCGGCGGCACCTCAGGAGGGGGGACTACGCCCTGGCTCCATTCGGCTGGGAGGGGAGCGGGGCCTCCGGGGGCCGCCCTTTCCGCCAGCAATCCCAGGCCAGGCAGGCGCCGGGCAGGGCGATCAGGAGGGCCAGGACGGCGTAGGAAGTGATCTGGTGGGTGAGGAGGGCGACGGCTGTCTCCAGAACCGGTGAACTCGGGAGCAGGCCCACCTCGAAGAACTCGTGCAGACCCCCCGCCACCAACTTGAGCACCAGGATCAGCAGGGCGACACCGGTGACGGCGAAGAAGCGGCGCAGGTTGAGGTGCACGCTTCGGCGGACGAGCAGGACGCCGAAGAGCGAGGCCAGGACGAGGCCCAGGGTCCCGCCGAGCACATTCCGCGCCGGGCCGCCCGCCGTCGTCTGGGAGAGGGCCAGGAGGAACAGGACGGTCTCGATGCCCTCGCGGAAGGTCATGAGGAAGGTGAAGGCGAACACGCCCGCGGCCGCTCGACGCGTGACGGCCGCCGCGTCGGGGCCTCCGACCAGGGCGTGCAGGCGGTGCTCCAGCCGCTGGCGGACGCTCTTGCCCATCCGCCACATCCAGGCCACGAGGGAGGCGACCAGGGCGGCAGCCAGAAACATCACACTCCCCTCGAGAAGCGGATTATCGGGGTCAAGCCCGTAGTGCTGGAAGATCGCGCCGCCCAGGACACTGGCCGCCACGGCCACTCCCAGTCCCAGGTAGACGTAGCGCGCATAGGCCTCGCGGCCGCACCTGCGCAGAGGCCGCCAGCAGGATCCCGATGACCAGGGCGACCTCGACGCCTTCGCGGAGCGTGACGATCATGCCCTCCGCTACTTGACTCAGGAACTCCATGCCATCCCCTCCGGACGACCAATTCCCGAGAGCCGGCGTCGCCTCCCGGCGTTCAATATCCCCACAGTGCGAAGAGCCCCCGTGCGGCCCCTCCCACGGCCAGGGCCAGCGCCACCGTGAAGGCCGAGATCCACGCGGCCCGGCGCCAGCCCAGCTCCCGGGCCAACACGGCGATGGTGGCGACGCAGGGCACGTAGATCGTATTGACCAACGCGTACACCACGATCTGGTCCGGTCGCATGAAGGTGAGCAGATTCCTGGCGGCCGGCCCGTACTGCGCCATGGCAAGGGTGATGAGGAGCTGCAGGGCCAGCTCCTTCCGGAGCACCGCCACGATCAGGGTCAGGCCCGCCACGGCGGGGAGCCCGAGCCATCCCTCCATGATCGGGCGCAGGGGCCTGGCGAACGCCCAGAGGAGGCCCGTCTCGTGCAGGCCGCCCAGGACGATGCTGCCGCCCAGCACGATGGGGGTCGCCACGACCACGAACTCGCGAAAGCGGTACCAGGTCTTCCGCAGGACGGCCAGGGCGCCCGGCCGGCGGAAGGGGAACATCTCCATCACCAGGCCGGTCCCCCGGCCCGGCAGGAGGCGGTGCATGCCGATTCCGGCGGAAAACGCCAGGGCGCAGGTGACGGCGTACACGGCCAGGGCGGCCTTCCAGCCCGCCGTGAGGGAGACGGCCCCCAGGATCACGGCGGTCCGGGCGCTGCACGGGGTCAACACGACCAGCGTGCTGGCGATGACCCGCTCGCGCATGGAGCCCAGGACGCGCGTTCCCATGATGGCCGGGACATTACAGCCGGCCGCCGCCACCAGCGGGATCACGGCGCGCCCGTGGAGGCCCATCTTGTGCATGATCCGGTCGGTGAGGAAGGCCACGGCGTTCAGGTACCCGCTGTCTTCCAGGAGGGCCAGGAGGATGTAGAAGGTGAGGACGTAGGGAATGCCGACCGCCAGCGCCGCGTTGATCCCCGCATCGAATCCCCAGAGGAGCGTCCGGGCCAGGGCCCCATCCCCGAGGACGAAATGAAATGGCCACTGGATCACGGGCGAGGCGTAGGCCGCCCACAGGGCGCTGAATGCCGTGGAGAGCCAGTCCCCCACGATGAACAGGAACGCGAAGATGCCTGCCAGGACCAGCCCCAGGAGGGGGAGGCCGGTGAGCGGCGCCGTGGTGAGGCGCCACAGGCGGTCGGCGAGGAGGGGCCGGCGGACCTCCCGCTGCTCCACCTCGGTGGCGATGAGCCCCGCCATGCCGTGCCGCTCGCGCGAGAGGAGAAGCGCCGGGTCCTCCCCGCGGAGATCGCGAAGGACGGCCGCCACCTCGTCCCGCAGCCGGATGAGTGCTTCGGCGCCCGTCGCCGCGAGCCACGCCCCCAGCTCGGGGTCCCCCTCGAGGAGCAGGATGGCCGCGGCGCGGGGGGAGAGCGTGTGGGGCCGGTCGTCGCGCCCGGCCAGGGCCCGCTCCAGCTTGCCGATGGCGGCCTCCACATCCTGGCTGTAGCGGAGCAGCGGCCGGAGCGGAGCGGGACGGGTGACCCGGTCCACCGCATGCGCCACCAGGAGGTCCAGGCCGATGCCGCGCGTCGCCACGGTGCGGACGACGGGTCCGCCCAGGATCTCCCCCAGCCGCTCCGTGTCCACGTGGATGCCGCGCGCCTCGGCTTGGTCGGCGACGTTCAGGGCCGCGACCAGCGGGAGGCCCATGTCCAGGATCTGGAGCCCGAGGTAGAGGTTCCGGCTGAGGTTGGTGGCGTCCAGGACCAGGATGACGGCATCCGGACTCCCGTCCAGCAGGGCCTGGCGGGCGACCCACTGGTCCTCCGAGATGCCGCCCAGGGCGTAGGTGCCGGGCAGGTCGATGATCCCGATGGTCCGGTTGCCGAAATGGGTCTCGGCCAGTTGGACCTCCACCGTCTTGCCGGGATAGTTGGCGGTGGCCACGCCCATCCCGGTCAGCCGGTTGAAGATGCTCGACTTCCCGACGTTGGGGTTCCCGGCGAGGGCGAAGGTGAGCTGCACCTCTTCCCGTAGTTGCCGCAGGGCCCCGTGACAGCTCATGGGCACGAGTCCGCCCTCCCATTGACTCTGTTCGGGTACAGCCGGTCATGGCGTGACCGGCGTTCCAGATGCCAGATGTCAGTCGCCACGCCGCCTCCTTCGGATTCGCCGCGGCCCCTGGGGGCCCGGCGCCTCCAGCACCAGGATCTTGGCGGCGACATCCCGCCCGATGGCATAGCGGGCACCCTGCACCTGGACCAAGAGCGGGCCCCCGAAGGGCGCCACCTCCTCCACACGCAGCTCCACCCGGGGGAGGAGGCCGAGGCTGGCCAGGTGGCGCAGGAAGGCCGTCTCCTCCTCGAGAATCTGCTGGATCCATACGTTCCGGCCCGCCGGCACCTGATCCAACGGCCGCGCCGGCGGCGTCGAAACGCTCCCGTCGGCGGCGGGGATCGGGGCGCCGTGGGGGCAGGTCGCCGGGTGGTTCAGCAGGGCGTCCAGCCGCGCCTCCCCGTCGGGCGTGAGGGCGTGCTCCAGCCGCATGGCCTCGTCATGGACGCGATCCCAGGGGAGCCCCAAGATGTCGGTGAAGAGCCGCTCCGAGAGGCGATGCCGGCGCAGGATGGCCCCCGCCTGGCGTTCCCCTTCAGGGGTGAGGCTGATCGTCCGAGGCTGGGCGTACTTCACCAGCCCGCGCGCCTGCAGTTCCCGCACGGCGTCCAGGGCAGTCGCAGGCGCCAGCCGCGCGAAGCGGGCCACCTCGCGCAGCTCGGCCTCGTGGCCCTGCAGCGCCAGGCGGTGCAGGGCCTGCAGACAATCCTCCAGGGTTTCATCCGTCAGGGCGGCGGGCCCGGACACATCCATCGCCACTCTCCTTGCGGTCAGGCGCTGCGGCTGGGATTCTCCGCGCGCGAGGGCCGTCCCGTGCCCAGGCGGGCGCAGGCGCGGCACAGTCCGTACAGTTCCAGTTTGGGCTCCGTCACGGTGAACCCCACGCTGCGGGCGACTTTCTTGCGCAGGGCCAGCAGGGTGGTGTCCTGGAACTCCTGGATCTTTCCGCAGCGGGTGCAGATCAGGTGGTGGTGGGCCCAGTCGGCCGGGTGGGGGTCGAAGCGCGTGTAGGAGTCGCCGAACTGCCGCTCGGTGGCCAGGCCTGCCTGGCGGAGGAGCTTCAGGGTCCGGTACACGGTGACCAGGCCGATGCCGGGGTCCACGCTACGGATCTGGTGGTAGAGCTCTTCGGCGCTGACGTGGCGGCCCGCGGCGAAAAAGGCGCGGACGATCGTCTGGCGCTGGCGGGTGGCCTTGAGGCCGGCCCGGGTCAGGTAGTCGGCGAAGACCTGCAGTTGGGAATCCAGAGCCGTCATGAGAGACCTAATTGAAAATGACTGTCAATATCCATAGGCGACTATACCGGCGAGGTTCTCGGCTGTCAAGGCGGAAGTGGCCCGGGCTGGCGCTACGCGCAGGCTTTGTCCGGTGGGACGGACCTTCGGGTGGTGGAGGCAGCCTGGCGCAGGGCATCGGCAGCGACGTGCCCGTCTGCGCCTGGCCTGCTCCTCACCCCTGCCTTCTCCCCCACCCAAAGGCTGCCCGGGACGAGGGGAGGATGGGGGGAGAGTACGGTTCGCCCTTGACGCCCACGAGGGCGAGGCGGAAGAAGACCTGGCGCGAGACGCGGGCGCGCATCCAGCCTGCTGCCTGTGCCAGCTCCAGCAGCTCGTGAGGCAGGAAGCCGCGGCGGACGGAGAGCGGGCCGTCGTGGTGGACGAAGCGGCTCCGGGAGAGAAGGCGGAGGCTCACCCGGGTCACCAGGAATGGCCAGCGCCCCCGCCGGAGGTCGTTCACGATGACCGCACGACGGGCCACCCGGTTCAGCTCGCGGAGGAGGCGGACCGGTTCGTGTCCTTCCATGTGGTGGAGGAGCAGCGAGGCAAGGACGACGTCGAAGCTGCCGTCGGGGAAGGGGAGCGCGAGGGCGTCGGCGCGCTGCACGTGGACCTCGGGATAGCCCGCGCAGGCGCGCCGCGCCAGCTCGAGGATCCGGGCATGCTGGTCCACCGCCGTGACCTCGACAGGGAGGTCTCGCTCCCGCGCCCATCGCACCAGGGCGCGCGGGATGTCCGCGAAGCCGGTCCCCACATCCAGGATCCGAATCGGCTTGGAGACGGGCAAGAGCTGGGGGGCGAGGTGGGTTCGGATGACCCGATGGCCGCCCAGGAAGCGATTGATCCAGCCCAGATCCCTCAGCATGCGCCCGAGTTCGTCGGGGTCGGCATTCGGCGAGTCCATCAGCTCGGCAACGCCCACAAGCCGGGCCGAGGCCGTCACCATCGGAGCAGCGCCCCCTCCGCCGCAAAGCCGGGCCCCAAAGCCGCCATCACCCCCCAGTCGCCCGGGTGGGGCTGGGCGGTCTCCAGCACCTCCCGCAGAACGAACAGAACGGTGGCAGAGGACATGTTCCCGTAGTGGCGGAGGACGGTCCGGGCGGGGAGGAGATCCGCATCGGCAAACCCCAGCTCCCGCTGGGCGCGTTCCAGGACCCGATGCCCCGCCGAGTGCAGGACCCAGTGCCGCACACCCTTTCGGGTGAGGCCCTGCCCCGCCAACAGCTCATCGATCAGCTCCCCCAACATGTCCGCCGCGACGTGGCGGATGTCCTTCGACAGGAGGATCCGCTGGCGCCCACCCGGGTAGGTGAACCCCATCAGATCCAGAAACTCGGAGCGGACCAGCGTCCGGTGGGCGACGATCTCGGGCCCCGCGCCGCGGCAATCCAGCACGGCGGCGCCGGCCCCATCGGCGAAGATGGCATTGGCGACGGCCGTCTCCAGCGTGTCGTCCAGAAAGTAGCTGGCCGAGGAGACCTCGACGGCGGCGACGACGGCCAGGTGGTCCGGGAAGGCGCGGAGGTGGTTCACGGCCTGCTGTAGCGCCACGAGGGCCGCGGCGCACCCCGTATCCCCCACGTGCACGCGCTGGACGTCGCTGCGCAGGCCCAGTTCCCGGATCAGGATCGCATCCAGGCTGGGGCAGAGGCGTCCGGTGCAGGTCGTGGTCGCCAGGAAGTCCAGGTCGCCGGGCTGGCGGCCTGCTTGCTGCAGGGCGCGGAGCACGGCCTGGCAGCCCATCTCCACGCTGGCCTTGCGGAAGCGCGCGTTCAACTCGTCCAGGCTCTCGGTTGGACGGAAGCCGTCCCGATCGATGGCCAGGTAACGCCCGTCGATCCGGCTGTTCAGGAAGAACCCGCGCCGCCGGGCATCGGTATATCCGGCCAGGGCCAGCGCCTCCTCTTGTGTGAAGCGGGTGGACGGATTGGCCGTTCCAACGGCGAGGATCCGTGGCATGCCCATGTTTTCCTCCTGCGACCCATCGCGAGCCGTCCCAGCCCTGTGATGGATGCGCCGGTAGTAGATGGTACGTATCCGCCACCCCCCTGCGCGGCTTCAGCCATTGTAACCCGCGAAGCCCGTCGGGGGTTCCCCCCTTTGAAGGGCACGTGCAGGGAAGGCTTCTGGGAGTGGAGGTTGAGCCCGGCCTGCCGTCAGAACGCCGGAGTGAGCCGGTGGACGGGGCCGAACGCGGCCATGGCCCCTTCGAAGCGCGCGGCATCTCCCACGACGAGGATCGTGGTGGCGTCCGGATGGAGGTACTGCCGCGCCACCCGCTGGATGTCCCCCGCCGTCACGGCCCGATAGCGGTCGAGGAGGTTCTCGTAGTAGTCTGGAGGGTAGCCGTCGAACTCCAGCATCAGGAGCTGCAGCACGGTCCGGAAGCGGGAGGTGAACCGGAAGACGAAAGAGTTGCTGAGGGCCTCTTTCGCCCGGGCCAGCTCCAGCGGCGTGACGGGCTGCTCCTGGATGCGCCGTATTTCCTCCAGGATGACGGTCGTCGCCCGGGGGACATTCTCGTTCTTCGTCTGAAGCGTCGCCCGAAAGAGCCCCGGCTCTCGCGAGCCGGTGGGGAAGGCGGTGGCGACCGAGTACGCGAGGCCCTCTTCGGTGCGCACGCGCTCCACGACGCGGCTGTTGAATCCGCTCCCACCCAGGATGCGGTCCATCAATTCAATGGCGTACCGATCGGGGTTGAACCGGTCGATGCCCACATGTCCGAGGATGAGGCTGGCCTGGTCGAGCGGCCGCGGGATGATATACACGCCGCGCTCGAAACGGGGGGTCACGGGCGGCACCGCGGGCAGGTCGAGGGTGGCCGCACGCCAGTCGCCAAACAGCGCCGCGAGCTTCGCTGTCATCTCGTCCTGGCGGAAGTCACCCGCGACAGCCAGGAGGACGTTGTTGGGATGAAAGAGGCGACGGTGATGGGCCACGAGGTCGTCGCGCTGGATCGACGCGACATTGGCCGCGGTGAGCGGCCGGCCCAGGGGATGGTCCTCCGTATAGAGCCTCCGGGCGAACTCCCGGGCGAGCAGCCGCGACGGGTTCTCCACTACCCGGCGGAGATCCTCGATCAGGCGCCCCTTGCTGGTCTGGAACGGTCCCGGCGCGAAGGCTGGGTGACGCAAAACGTCCACGAAAAGCTGGAGCGTTCGGTCGGCGTCCTTGGCCAAAGCGGACAGGTGGAGGGTGATGGCCTCGGAGGAGGCGGAGACCTCCAGGGAGGCGCCCATACCCTCCAGCTCCTCGTCCAGGACGGAGCCCGCCAGGCTCGCGGTGCCGCCGTTCCGCAGCTCCGAAGCGGTGAGCTGGGCCACCCCGGGCCGGTCCGACGGCTCGGTGAGGCTCCCCGCGCGGACCACGGCGTAGACCTCCACCAGCGGCAGCGTGCGATCCTCCGCCACGTAGAGGACGAGGCCGTTTGGCAAGACCTGCCGCTCCACCTCGCGGCCCACGCGCGGAATGGTGACCTTGAGTGGCGCAACGGTCATGTGCTTCACGAGCAAGGACCCCGGTGACTGCTGCGGCCCGTGCCGGGAGGCCGCTTCATGGGCACAACCGATCAGGATCAGGATGAGACTGACAAAGACCAATAATGAATGGCCAATGGCCAACGACCAACGACCAATGGGGGATGGGGAGCCGGGGCGGTCAGGAGTTGGGCGTGAGCGGGTCACGGGTTCTCCCGGGTCGGAGCAAAGTCGCCCGCCCCTCGGGGCCGGGCAGGCGCGGATTCTCCGCTGGGCACCAACCAGGCGACGGTCCGATCGCGCCGGACCAGATAGCGCTTCGCCACGGCCAGCACCTCATCGGCGGTCACGGCCTGGATGCGCCGGCGCATCGCGAAGGGGAAGTTCCAATCCCCGGTCAGGGCCCAGGCGTTTCCCAATTGGGCCGCCAAGCCCTCATTGGACACGAGCCCGCGGATCGTGGTGGCCTCGATCCCGTTCCGGACCTTGAGCAGGTCGCGCGGTGTCGGGGGCTCAGTCGTGGCTGAGGCCACCTCCTCATCGATCGCGCGCTCGACCTCCTCCAAGGTATGCGGCGCCCTGGGTGTCGCCTGGATGATAAACACGCCTGTCTCGCGCAACAACCATGGCCCGGCTGAGATGCCGGTCACCAGCCGCTTCTCGTCCACGAGTCTCCGGTACAGTCGCGAAGAGCGGCCCTCGCCCAGGAGGGCCCCCAGGACGGTGAGGGCCGGGGCATCCTCGTGCGCGAGGGCCGGGGCGTGGTAGAGCATGAGGAGTTGCGGCTCGGCCGGGAACTCGACCCGGATCCGGCGCTCACCGAGCTGGGGAGGCTCCGCGCCGAAGAGAGGGGGCGGCGTGGGTCCGGGCGGCAGGGTCCCGAAGTACGCCTCGATCGTCCGGCGGACCTCTGCCGGATCGAGGTCACCCACCAAGACGGCCAGGGCGTTGTTGGGTGCATAGTAGGTCCGGAAGTACTCCTCCGCCTGGGAACGGCTGAGCTGCTCCAGATCGCCCGGCCATCCCAGGACTGGATGGCGATACGGCAAGGTCACGAACGTCTGAGCCAGCGCCGCTTCAAAGAGCTGCCCGCGCGGATTCGTGTCCACCCGCTGGCGCCGCTCCTCCTGGACCACGCTGCGCTCGGTGTAGAACTCGCGGAAGACGGGGTCCCGCATCCGGTCCGACTCCAGGAGCGCCCACAGCTCCAGGCGGTTCTTGGGGAGGCTCACAAAGTATTGGGTCCCTTCGCGGGAGGTGGTGGCGTTCAGTTGGACGGCCCCGTTTTCCTGGTAGATCTCCCAGAGCTCATTCCGGACGATGAGCGATTTCGCCTGAGCCTCCAGGTCCGCAATCTCGTTCTCCAGTGCGGCCACCGCCGCGGCATCCACCCGTCCGCCGGGGAGGTTACGCTTCGCCTGTTCCGCGCGGAGGGCGGTGTGTCGCGCCTCGATCTTCTCCAGGATCGGTGCCTCCCGCTCCGGGTCCCGGGTGCCGAAGAGCCGGGTGCCCTTGAACATCATGTGTTCGAGGAGGTGGGCGAGCCCTGTCTGCCCTGGCACCTCGTTGGCGCTTCCCACCTTGAACCGGAGGTACGCCGAGAAGGCGGGCGACTCGTGGCGTTCGACGACGAGGAACTGCATCCCGTTCTTCAGGGTGAACTCGATGGTGGGAAGGCGCACATCATCGGGAGAGAGCGCAGCAAGGGTCTGGCCATTGCGGCCGACGATGCCACAGGCGAGCAAGGCGACAAAGATGAAACCACCCAGCCACAGGCAGCGCATACAACCTCCGACCCAGAGATTAGGGGACCTTACCACGGCAGCAAGCCGGGATCAAACGAGATCAAAGAAGATGGGGGATTGTTCTCAAGAACCGTACTTTCAGCAAGTTAGACGGAGTCGGCCTCCAGACTTTTCGGCCGCAATGCCTGCCTAACGGTGCACCGTAAGCGTTTGCGCGTTTTGGCACAGATATGCGTGCCTCCTGGGACAATCTAGTCCCAGATTGGGCCATGCCTATCGAATGTCTGATCAATAAGACAAAAGGTCAGCCCGCAAACTTATTGAGAAATAAGGCATGGGCTCTGCCCTCCCGTTTCCCCGCCCGGGAAAGTTCCCGTGGCATTCCCCTTGCTCTTTCTCGGCGAGGTCAGTCGATCCGGTTTGCCCGCTGCCGCGTATTCCGGGTCAATTTTCTGTACCTCCCCCAGTTCCCCCAGGTGGAGAGGAACGTATGAGGATGTCATCTCCCAAGAGCGAAACGGATGTCATCCTGTTGGCCATCGCCAAGGAGAAGGCGTCCTACGCGCAATTCGCCTCCGCCGCGCAAGCCTGCACCTGCCCCAAGGCCCGCCGCCTGTACAACCAGTTGGCCCTGGATGAGCTGAAGCATCTTTTGACGCTGGTCAGCCTGATGGATGGCCTGGCCGACGATTGCCTGGCGCAGCTCGACCTCACGTTTCCCGGGGGCGAGTCTCGCAAGCTCCTGACGCAGAGCGAGGACACCCTCCTCCGCTCGACCATGGCCGACCAAGAGCGCTCCCAGGACTTCTTCAATAACATCGCCGTGGGTGTGAACCGGGAAGAGTTGGTCTCCCTCCTGGAGACCCTGCGAATCGAGGAAGAGGGCCACCTGGCCCGCCTGCGCTCCATGCTGTACGGGCTGGAGGCGGATCGACCGATTGTGGACAAGTGGTTGCGCTCGATCCGTCGGTCGCTCCCGGCGACCCACGTGCAGTAGGGAAAAGGGTGCGCGCGAGGTCCTGGCCCTCATCGGGCAAGTGAACGCGTACGAGCTGAGCCCGCCCATGGCGGCTCGGCACGGCCATTCATCACCGCGGGGCGATCGGGCCCGCTTGATTCAGTACCCGCCGAGGCGGGGCAAGGAGGTCGGGGATGTTGCAAGACTCCGAGGTATGGTCACCCGAGCAGGAATTGCGGCTGTTGGAGGAATTGGCGGAGGCCGAGGCCAAAGCATTTGACATGGACTTGGGCTTGCCCGTGCCCGAGACGTCCGAAGACGCGGAGCGTCCCTGGGTGGCCTACTGGTACCTGCCGCCGGATGGGATCCGGGCGAAGTCCCGGACCAATCCTCGCACGAACGGCGGACGCCAGGGATGAGCGGCTCCCGCGATCTCGTTTTCAGCGAGTGGGCGTTGCTTGTGGCAGGGGCCTTGAGTCTTCTCTGGGGAGTTCTCGTGGCTTGGTAGTCTCCGAAGCTCCTCGCATCCTCCCAACGAATCCCCCGAGGCTTCCTCGGGGGATTCGCTTTTTGTGAGCGCGCCGTCCCTGGCGCACCTCCCCCGTCAAGCCCCGAGCCGGTACAGCTCCATGCACGAATGCCGGCTTTTCCGTTGACGCTCGCGTCTCGCTCGTGCTAACAAACCACCCACCATTTGCGCGACTTTGCCGCAGTGTCCTGGAGGCGAAGCGTGCTGATGGGCTTCATCGGGCGTTCCGCGCAGCGCGAGGCCGCGAGCAGGCGCAGTTGCTCAAGGATCTGGAGGCGGAGAAGGCCCGCTGGCAGGCCACCGTGGAAAGCATGCTCGATCTGCTGACCACCTGTGACGCCGATGGGCGCGCCACCTACATGAACGCCGCCTACTCGCGCTTGGTCGAGCGCAGCATCCAACCGGGGCTCGATCTGGAGGCGCACCCTGACTACTATCAGCTCTACCGGCCCGACGGCACGTTGTTTGACCCGCGGGAGCTGCCGCTCCAGCGGGCCGCCCTGGAGGGCGTGGAGGTGCGCAATGTCGAAATCGTGCAGCGGGCCCCCAGCGGTCGCGAGTTCATCGCCATCTTTAGCGCGGCCCCGCTCCTCGATGCCGAGGGCCGCGTGACAGGTGCCGTGGCGGTCGGCCATGACATCACGGAGCAGCGGCGGGCCGAGCGGGGACGCGAGCAACTCCTGGCGCAGATATCCCAGGAGCGAGACCGCCTCCGCTCACTCATCGAAAGCCTGGAGCAGCGTCTCAGGGAGCGGGCGCCGGTGAGCCGGGCGGGCCACCCAGCCGCCGCTGCAATCGGCTCTGCAAACCAACCGACCGAGGAGGCGATCGGGAAGTTGGGGGAGGCCCTGGAGCGCCGCACGGGAGAGCTGATCGCCCTCGACAGGGTGACGGAAGCGCTCAGCTCTTCCCTGGATCTGGAGGTGGTGCTGCGGCGACTCCTCGGCGAGGTGAGGCGCCTGCTCGAGACGGAAGGGGCAGCCGTCATCCTCCACGAATCGGCCAGCGACACGCTCAGCGTGGTAGCGGCGGAGGGGGCCGGGACGGAGGCGCTCGTTGGTGTCCGGCTACCGGTTGTCGAGAGCCTGGCCAGGCCTGTCTTGCGGAAGCGGCGCGTCCTGCTCGTCAACGATGCGCTGAACGACCCTCGCTACGCCCAGGGCTTCCTGGAGCTGGCAGGGGGGAGGATCCACTCCGCCCTCCTTGTTCCCCTCGTCTGCCGGGGGAAAGTGATGGGCGTCCTCGGCACAGCCAACAGGGCGGTGGGCGAGTTCGACCAGTCTCACGTCCGGGTCCTTTCGGCCATCGCCAACATCGCCGCCGTGGCCATCGAGAATGCACGCCTCTTCGGCGAAGTGCGGGAGGGCCACGAGCGGCTGCAGCGCCTCTCCCGCCAACTGGTGGAGGTGCAGGAGGCCGAGCGCCGACAGATCGCCCGTGAGCTGCACGACGAGATCGGCCAGTCCCTGACCGGGCTCAAGCTGGTTCTGGATATGGGTCGAAGCACGGCATCGGCTCTGGAGAGGGAGCGACTGGGTGAAGCCCAGACCCTGGTGAAGGAGCTGCTGGCGCGAGTGCGGGAGATGTCGCTTGACCTCCGGCCAGCCATGCTGGACGACCTGGGACTGCTCCCCGCGTTGCTGTGGCACTTCGACCGATTCGCGGCCCAGACCGGAATCCGGGTGGCCTTCAGGCACAGCGGTGTGGAGGGGCGGCGCTTTTCGAGCGAGGTGGAGAGCGCCGCGTACCGGGTGGTGCAGGAGGCGCTCACCAATGTGGCGCGGCACGCCGCCGTCCGCGAAGCAACGGTTCGGCTGTGGGCGGACGACATGATGCTGGGCGCCTGGGTGGAGGACCAGGGGAAGGGCTTCGATTTGGAGCCGACGCTGGCGGCGCATGGCTCGACCGGCCTCTTGGGTATGCGCGAGCGAGCGGGACTTCTGGGCGGTCACCTGACGATGGAGTCCACACCGGGAGCTGGCAGCCGCGTGACGGTCGAGTTTCCGCTGGTCCGGGCGGGCCCGAGTAAGGAGACACAGGGATGAGCGCGACGCGCATCGTCTTGGCCGATGATCACGACATCGTCCGACAGGGCCTGCGGGCGGTCCTGGAAGCAACCGGGGAGTGTGCTGTTGTGGGCGAATGCGCCGATGGCCTAAAGGTTACGGGCCTCGTCGATCGCCTGCGCCCCAACGTTCTGATCGTGGATCTCATGATGCCCGGCTTGAGCGGTTTGGAGGTCATCCGTCAGGTGCACGAGCGTTTCCCGCAGACACGCATCGTGGTCCTCTCCATGCATGCGAGCGAGCCCTACGTTCTGGAGGCCTTGCGAAACGGGGCCGCCGGCTATGTCCTCAAAGAGTCCAGCACGGCCGACTTGGTGCAGGCGGTCCGCGAGGTGGCTGCCGGGCGCCGGTACCTGAGCCGGCCCCTCTCCGACCGCGCCATCTCGGCGTACGCGGAACGGGCCGAGGTCAATGCCCCGCTTGACCCCTACGAAACCCTCACCACCCGCGAGCGCGAAGTGCTGCATCTGGCCGCCGAGGGATACAGCAGCACCGAGATGGCCGCCAAACTGGGAATCAGTCCCCGGACGGCCGAGACGCACCGGGCGCACTTGATGCGCAAGCTCAATCTCCAGAACCAAACGGAGCTGATCCGCTACGCCTTGCGGCGGGGCCTCATTCCTCCAGGGCCATGATCGCCACCACTGCACCCCTGCCATAGTGTACTTCCCCTGTAATTCCCGCTGGTTACGGTTATTTCCGGGCCGTTTCGGCCTCTCGTTTCCTCTCTATTTTGCCGGAAAAATACGGAGCATTTTCGGCAAATCTCCGCAGATCTACGGATAGACTGCGCGGGCCCCGGGGTGCAGATTATAAATAGAGCCCGGAACCGCGCATGCGGCTGCCGGTGCCACTTCGCAGCAGGCCGGAGAGGAGAGAGGTGGGGTGCAACCCATGGCGGTGCTCCTGGTGGACGATAACCCGACGTTCCTGCGCATCCTCAAGCGCTTTCTGGAGGAGCACGGTCGTGGGGAGGTGGAGATCGTGGGGACGGCTGATGGTGGCAGGGAGGCCCTGGCGAAAGCCATGGTGCTCAAGCCCCAGTTGGTCCTGCTGGACCTGGCGATGCCGGATCTCCATGGCCTGGAGGTCATCCCCGGCCTGCGCCGCCTCCTGCCCGACACTGGGATCATCGCTCTCACTCTGATGAACCCGGACAGCTACCGGCAGACGGCCCTGGCCGCCGGCGCCGACGAGTTTGTGGCCAAGGCCAGCCTGGATACCGACCTGTTCCCCGCCATCCGGCGGGTGGCAGCCGCCTACCGCCCCCGCTGGGCCGCGCCCCAGCCGGGGGTGGACGCCCCGGCCAGTCACGAGGGCTCGTGTGCCGGGTGAGGCCGGCCCGCCGGGTTTCGCGCGGTCTTTCCATGAGGGGGAGCGCAGAGCGATGTCCCACGGCGCCCTGCCCGACGGAATAGGGAGGCACCCGCGGCCGTGCCCCGCCTGGCGGCAGCGGCCAGGCCGGCCGGCCCGCCGGGCAGGCGACCGCGCGAACTCCGGCGCTCGGCCGGCAGTCCAGGAGGCCGCCGGGCTCGCACCCGGCGGCCCCTGTTGGCCGGGGCGCCCGCACCACCCCCGGGTGTTCGTCCTGCCCTGGTGGCGCCGGCCCGCAGGCCGTGCCTGAGCACCCGCGGCCATAGACTTCGACCCGGTTCCCCGCAGGGGGGAGCCCAGTAGACCACCGGTAGGAGCCAAACATGCCGACCATCGTGGAGTACACGGACAAGAAGCACCCCGAGAACCGCTACCCGACCCGCATCGTCTCGCCCCCTCACTCGGGGCCCTGCTGCTTCTCCGACATGGAGGAGATCGGGGCGCCCCAGCGGGAAGGGCGCTGGGAGTACGTCTACCGGCGCTGCCGCACCTGTGGCTTTGCCGTGCGGGTGATTGTGCGGGAGCTGCCGGATCAGGCCCTCCTCACGGAGCTCCGGAAGATCCTGCAAGTCTCCTTCCAGCGCAACGTGCCGGACTTCTGAGCGGCCGTGAGCAGCGTGCGGGGGTTTCGCTGTCAGCGGTGCCGGGCCGAACTGCTGGCCGCGGCCGAGGTCCCGGGCCAGGCCAGCCTGCCGGAGTGGACACCGCCCATCCTGTGCTGTGGGGGGACGCTCTGCCCCCTGCCGCCGGACCAGATGCTGGCGGAGCTCCTGGTGGGGGCGCTGGCGCGCGGCCGCGTGGCCCGCTGTCCCCGCTGCGGCTACCGGGTCCGACTCGTGGTGCATCCGGCCGGCACGCTCGTGTGCATGATCTGCCAGAGGGAGTTCGAACTCGGCGCCCCGGAGGCCAACACGCGGGAGGGACCCGGGGCGCTGGCCGCCGCGAGAGACGAGCGGCCCCTGGCTGTTGCGGAAGCGTCCGGCGTCCTGCCGCCCAACCGCTGACCCGTGAGCCGCGGAGGGGAGCCATGGCCACGATTCTGCTCGTGGAAGAGGACGGGCTGACGGCCAAGCATCTGGCCCGGAGCCTGCGGCAGGCCGGGCACACCCTGCTCTTCGCGCGGGAGGGGCATGCCGCCCTCCGCGAGGCCGGCGCCGCCGATCTCGTGCTCCTCGACCTCTGCTTGCCCGACCGCCCCGGCGAAGCCGTTCTTGCCGACTTGAAGCACCAGCCCACGCCGGCCGCGAAGGGCCGGCTGTGAGTTTCCCGCACTGATTCCGCGGGCGTCGTCCACGCTCACCACCAGCTCCACGGGCAGACACCCCGACCTCGCCTTCGCCCTGCGACCCTCCTCGTCGATCTCTGATCTGCCCAAGCAGCATTCCCATGTCCCCACGCCTTGGCGGCGCCAGATCGAATCGTCTGCCGCGCCGCGTCGGTCCATTCTGTCTTGGTGCTGAGACAGTTTTCGGATCCGAGTTGACAGCGCGGCCCGGCAGTGGTATATACCATACCTGGGTATAGTAGAGGAGGGTCGGCGACCATGATGGACGCAGAGACGAAGCAGCGGGCGTTGGCCCGCCTCCGGCGCATCGAGGGACAGGTCCAGGGCGTGCAGCGCATGGTGGAAGATGACAAGTATTGCGTGGACATCATGCTCCAGATCTCGGCCATCCAGGGGGCCCTGGAACAGGTCTCGAAGATCCTCATGCAGCGCCACATCGAGAGCTGCGTCATGGACAGCGTGAAGGCGGGCAGCGCGCGGGAACGGAGCCGCAAGATCGACGAGCTGATCTCCGTGTTTTCCCGGCACGGGGGGTTTGCCGCGCGGTGACGGGGAAAGGCGGGATGGGGGCGGCGCTGCGGGGCGGGATGCACGATGCCGTTCTATGACGTGGTGGTGGTGGGCGCGGGGCCGGGGGGCTCCACGGCGGCCCGGCTCCTGGCCGAAGGCGGGGCCAAGGTCTGCCTGCTGGATCGTGCGCGATTCCCGCGGCCCAAGACGTGCGGCGGAGCGCTCTCGCCGCGGGTCCTCCGCCATCTGCCTTCTGGAATCGCGCCCCTGTTGCGGGCCTGCATCCGGCGCGCCATATTCACCTTCCGATCGGATCGGCCCTTCGAGGTGACCTCGAGTGCACCCATGGGATACATGGTGTGCCGCGAGGAATTCGACACCTGGCTGCGGGACGAAGCCGAGGAGGCCGGCGCCGCCGTGCGCGAGGGCCTCGCCGTGCGGCACGTGGAGCACCGTGGGGCAGGGTTCACGGTGGAGGCGTCGGGCGAACGCTTTGTGGCAGCCGCGGTGGTAGGCGCGGACGGCGCCAACAGTCTGGTGGCCGCCCAGATGCTCCCCCACCGCGGGCCGGCACCCTTCATCGGCCTGGAGTCCGAGGTCCCCTACGACGGGGAGGACTTCCAGGAGACGGTCCTGGTGGACGTCGGCCGCTACCCGCGCGGATACGCCTGGGCCTTCCCGAAGGGGGACCGACTGAATGTGGGGGTGATGCTGGAGTTCTCGCGCGGGCGGCACGCACGCCGGGCCTTCCAGGCCTTCGTGGCCGGCTCGCCGCTCCTGCCTCCAGACGCCGGAAAGAACCTTCGAGCCGCGCCCGTGGCGGCGTTCGGAGGGGACGACACCTCCTGGGCCCGCGACGGCGTGCTCTTGGTGGGAGATGCCGGGCGCCTGGCGGATCCCTTCCTGGGGGAGGGCATTTATTACGCGATCCGGAGCGGGGCCCTGGCCGCCGATGCGCTACTCCGAGCGCGGGACGCTGCAGAGGCCGCGCGGCGCTACCAGGCCTCCATTGCCGAAGCCATCTGGCCGGAGCTTCGCGCAGCGGGCCGGCTGGCTGCCCTCTTCCACCGGGTGCCGCGCTGGTGGCATCGCATCCTCTCGCGGATGCCCGCTTCCCTGCTTGAATACGCGGCGGTGTTGACGGGGGATCGATCCTACAGGGGGCTGCTCGGGCACGCGGTGGAGCGGATTGAGACGCTGTCGGGCGACTGGCTCTCGCAGCGCCTGGGAGTCGGCCGGACCGAGGGCCATTTGGGTCGAGAAGGATAGGGGGACGACGAATGGTTCGCGATCCTGTGTGCGGGATGATGATCGAGGAGAATGACGCGGCCGCGACCAGCCGGTCCAACGGCCGGACGCTGTACTTTTGCGCTGTCTCGTGCAAGGAGAAATTCGACGCGGCGCCGGAGAAGTACGCGGAGGGCAATGGGGGGCGGTCGGCAACCACGCAGGCGCCGGGGGGGCCGGCGGTGGAGCCGACCCCATCGACTTCCCCGAAGTCTCCGGATGCCGCGGGTCGGCTCGAGATCGGGATCGAGGGGTTGCACTGCGCCTCCTGCGTGTCGAGCGTCGAACACGCCTTGGCGGCCGTGCCCGGAGTGCAGGAGGCGGTGGTAAACCTGGCGACCGAGCGGGGGAGCGTGACGTACGACCCGGCCGTGGTGCAGCCGAGCAGCCTGGTGCGGGCGGTCAAGGATTCCGGCTACACGCCGCTCACGGAGCAAGCCACCATTCCGATCGGCGGGATCTCCTGCGCCTCCTGCGTGGCCACGATCGAAGGGGCCCTGCGGTCCACGCCGGGGGTCCTGTCGGCGGCGGTGAACTTCGCCACCAATGCGGCCCGCGTGGAATTCGTGCCTGCGTCCGTGAGCCTGGCGGACCTGCGCCGCGCCATCCGCGACGCGGGCTACGAGCCGCTGGAGGTGGCCGCGGGCGCCTCGGCCGCCGATCACGAAAAGGCGGCCCGCGAGCGGGAGGTGCGGACGCTCAAGCGGAAGCTCGCCGTGGGCATGATCCTCACCGTGCCGGTCTTCCTGGGGAGCCTGCCCGAGTGGTTTCCGTTCATCCCGAAATTCCTCCAGAACTTCTGGGTCCTCTTGCTCCTGGCGACGCCGGTGCAGTTCTGGGTCGGGGCGCAGTTCTACCGGGGGTTCTGGGCCGCCTTGAAACACAAGACCTCCGACATGAACACCCTGATCGCCGTGGGGACCTCGGCGGCCTATCTCTACAGCCTGGCCATGACGGTGGCACCGGGGTTCTTCGCGGCACAGGGGATCAAGCCGGGGGTGTACTTCGACACCGCGGCCGTGATCATCGTGCTCATCCTCCTGGGGCGCCTGCTGGAAGCGGTGGCCAAGGGGTGGACCTCCGAGGCCATCAAGCGGCTCATGGGGCTCCAGGCCAAGACGGCCCGCATCGTGCGCGACGGGGAAGAGCGGGACATTCCGGTGGAAGCGGTTCGGATCGGCGATCTGGTGGTTGTCCGGCCCGGCGAGAAGATTCCGGTGGATGGCCTGGTGCGCGAGGGCGCCTCGGCCGTGGACGAGTCCATGCTGACCGGGGAGAGCATCCCGGTCGAGAAGCGGCCGGGGGATCCGGTGATCGGCGCCACCCTGAACAAGACCGGCGCGTTCACGTTCGAGGCGACGAAGATCGGGAAAGACACGGTGCTGGCGCAGATCATCCGGCTGGTGGAGGAGGCGCAGGGTTCCAAGGCGCCGATCCAGCGGCTGGCGGACTACGTGGCCAGCATCTTCGTTCCCACGGTCATCGGCATCGCGGTGCTCACCTTCCTCACCTGGTGGATCTTCGGGCCGCGGCCGGCCTTCCTCTTCGGCCTCCTGAACTTCGTGGCCGTTCTGATCATCGCCTGCCCGTGCTCCCTGGGCCTGGCCACGCCCACCGCCATCATGGTGGGGACGGGCAAGGGGGCGGAGCTGGGGATCCTGATCCGGAGCGGCGAGAGCCTGGAGATGGCCCACAAGGTCCGGACGATCGTCTTCGACAAGACCGGGACCCTGACGAAGGGACAGCCCGAGGTTACGGATGTCGTGAGTCGGGAGGCGGGAGGCGTGAAACGGGAGGAACTGCTGCGGCTGGCGGCGTCCCTGGAGCGGGGGTCGGAGCACCCGCTGGGCGAGGCGATCGTGGGCCGGGCCAAGCAGGAGGGGCTGGCGCTCTCCGGCGTCGAGGGCTTCGAGGCGGTTCCAGGTCAGGGCGTGCGGGGCAGGCTGGACGGCCGCCTCGCGCTCCTCGGCAACGCCCGGTTCATGCGCGATGCGGCCGTAGACATGGGAACTTTGCCAGAGCGGGCGGAGGATCTGGCGAGCCAGGGGAAGACCCCTATGTTCGTTGCGGTGGACGGGCAGGCAGTCGGAATCATCGCCGTCGCCGACACCATCAAGGAACGGTCGGCCGAGGCGGTCGCCGCCCTGCATCGGCTGGGCCTCGAAGTTGCCATGATCACGGGGGACAATCGGCGGACCGCCGATGCCATTGCCCTCCAGGCCGGCATCGACCGGGTCCTGGCGGAAGTTCTGCCGGAGCAGAAGGCCGACGAGGTGCGCAAGCTCCAGGCGGAAGGCAAGGTCGTGGCCATGGTGGGCGATGGGATCAACGATGCGCCGGCCCTGGCCCAGGCGAATCTGGGCATTGCCATCGGAACGGGCACGGATGTGGCCATGGAAGCCTCGGACATCACCTTGATCCGCGGCGACCTCACGGGCGTGGTCACGGCCATCGAACTGAGCCAGCGCACCATGCGCACCATCAGGCAGAACCTGTTCTGGGCTTTCGTGTACAACGCCCTGGGGATTCCCATCGCGGCCGGGGTGCTGTATCCGGTGATGGGGATGCTTCTCGACCCCATGGTGGCGTCGGCGGCCATGGCCATGTCCTCGGTGTCGGTGGTGAGCAACTCCCTCCGCCTCCGCCGCTTCCGGCCGAGCCTGGTGCGATAGCCCAACAAAGCCGTGGAGCTATGCGCGGAGAGAGTTGGACCCGGCCGAGATCCGGCGGCTGCTCTTCGACATCGAAAGCCAACTCACGCGCCTCCGGCAGGGCCTGAATGCTCCCTTGACAAGCATGGGCGGGTTGGATTATCTTCCGCAAACCTTTGCGGTAAACGCGTATGTGCCGCGCAACCCATCACATCGATGGACACTTCGCAGCGAGGTGGTCCAGCCGTGACCTCCGACCAGCGAGTGCCAAGGCCAGACGTCGTGGGTTCAGGCGTCGCCATTGCCGAGGTGGGGCAACTCGCGGGCGCCCCCGTCACCACCGGTTCACAGGCCCTCAATAACATCCCGGATCAGGTCAGTCCCGCGAGGCGCTGTCGCGTCCTGCGGGTGATCCGCGACCTGGACTACCGGCCGAATGTCCCCGCGCGCAGCCTACAGAAGCGGCGGGCCCACACCATCGGCCTGATCCTCCCGGACATCGCCACCACTTGTTACGCCGAGATTGCCCAGGACATTGAGGCAGCGGCTCCCCTGAGCGGCTCTCCTTCTTCTGCGGAACGTCCATGCCCATCGGCCTGCTGGGGACACTAGACACCAAGGGGCGTGAGATCGCGTTCCTCAGGGCATGCCTCGAGGAGCGGGGGCGATCCGCGGTGGTCGTGGATGTCGGGCTGTTCGAGCCCCAGGGGATCGCGCCCGACATCGCCCGCCAAGAGGTGGCCGCGGCCGGCGGGGCCGAGGTGCAGCGCCTCCTCGAGCGGCCGCGGGAGGAGGTCATGGCCACCATGGGGCGCGGCGCGGGCGAAATCCTCGCCGGGCTTCACGCCGCGGGGCGACTGGAGGGCGTCCTGGGCCTGGGGGGGAATCAAGGCACCGCCATCGTCTGCGCCGGCCTGCGGACCCTCCCCCTGGGGCTCCCCAAGCTGGTGGTCTCCACGGTGGTCTCGGGGAACCTGCGCCCCTACATCGGGGCGAGCGACATCGCCATGCTCTTCTCCGTGGCCGACCTCCTCGGCGGGCCCAACCCCGTGGTGGAGGCCGTCCTGCGCAACGCGGCCGCGGCCATGGCCGGGATGACCGCTCAGCCGGCGCCGCCCGCGTCGCCGCCCGCCGTCCCCCTGGTAGCCATCAGCGCCCTGGGGAACACGCACCCCGCGGTCACCCGGGCCATGGCGCTGCTCCGGGCGGGGGGCTTCGAGGTTGTGGCCTTCCATGCCTCCGGGGCCTGCGGCACGGCCATGGAGCGGCTCATCCGGGCAGGCCGCGTGGCCGCCGTCCTGGACCTCACACCCCACGAGCTCACCGAAGAGGTGGTGGGGGCCGGCTGGTACCAGCCGGTGGAGGCCGGTCGGTGCACCGCCGCCGCGGCAGGGGGCATCCCCCAGGTGGTGGCCCCGGGCGGCATGGAGTACGTGTGCTTTGGCCCCCGCTCGTCCGTCCCCCCGCGCTTCCGGCGCCGGCCGACCTACTACCACAACCCCCTGTGCGCGAACGTCCGGACCAGCCGCCGGGAGATGGCGGCCGTGGGCCGCGTCCTCGCCGAGCGGCTGAACCGGGCCCACGGCCCCGTGGCCGTCGTCCTCCCCGAGAAGGGCTGGTCGATCTACGGGGCGCCGGGCGGCCCTCTGCATGATGCCGCGGCGGACGCGGCCTTCGTGCGCGCCCTGACCCAGGGTCTGCGCCGGGACATCCCCGTCCACCGCCTGCCGCTCCACATCAACGACCCGGCCTTCGCCGAGCATTGCTGTGAACTGCTGCGGGGGTTCCTGGCCCCCCGGGCGCCATCAACTTAACATGGAGTGACCGGTGGAAAGCGTTCCGCTTGTGGCGCAACTCACCGAGGAACTGGTCGCCGCTTGCAGCAAGGCCTTTCGGCAGAAGGAGGCACAAATGAAAAGGTTTCTGGTGCTACTCCCGCTGGTCGTGCTTTCCGGTGCGTTTGGTTCCGGCAACGCCCTGGCGGCCAACCCTGACAAGATAAAGGTGGGGATCTTGCTTCCGCTCACCGGCACGTTTGCGGCGGTGGCTGAAACCCAGCGGGACGGGGCGTTGCTGGCGATCGACGTTGTCAACAAAAAGGGCGGTCTCGATATGCCCTGGGGAAAAGTAACGGTGGAAAGTGTCGTCGCGGATGACGAGGCCAAACTGGATGTAGGTGTCCGGCGTTACCGGTACATGGTGTCGGAAGGGGTGAAAGGTGTCGGCGGGCAGACCTGGGCACCACTCGCGTACGCCCTCAATGCCGTCGTCCAGAAGGAACCGATGCCATATTTCCCCGTCTGCGTGATGGCGAAGGAGGCGTTTCAAAAAGGCAAGCTGGCCGACTCGACATTCGCCACGGCTTTCAGCCCATGGACGGTCGGTTACATGGCCGGCTCGGCTGCCACCAAGACGCTGGGCAAGAAGCGTATCTTCTTCCTGGCTCGCGCCGATAGCTGGGGGTGGGACATCCGGGACGGCGTCTATGCGGCTGCCAAGGAGAACGGTGCCGAGATCGTCGGGTATGACGAGGTGTCTCTGGGGACCAGTGACTACACTACGATCCTGCAGAAGGTGCGCGCGGCGAAGCCGGACGTGTTCATCTCCGCCCAGTTCGCCGGCGATGCGGTGGCGCTCCTGAAGCAGGTCGAGCAGATGGGCCTGAACAAGGAGATGACCATCTTCAACGCGTTTATCACGAACGTGGTCGCCAGGGGCATCCCTCCGCAAGCCCTGGAGGGTGTCTATTCGATGCATTACTTCTACTATGACCTGAGTGAATTCGAAGACAAGGAAGTGGCAAAGAGCGCCAAAGAGTTCACCGAGCTGTATCAGGCAAAGTACAAGACCCCTCCCGATTCCTATGCAACCATCGCCTATACCGCCTACATGGAGATGTTCAGGGGGTTTGAGGCTGCCAGATCCTTCGACCCGAAGGCGGTGTCCGCCGCGCTGATGGCCAACGGCGGCGCATTCTCCACCGTCAAAGGGCCCGCCAAGTGGCGCGAGGATCACGCTGCCGTCTACAAGTATGCCGCCTTCCTGGTCAAGGGCAAAGGTCCTGGGGAGCAGAAAAACGAATGGGATCTGTTCAAAGTCATTGGCCATCAGGGTGGCGAGTCGGTGATGCCGACTCTGAAGTCCCTCGGCTATTAAACCGGTCTCCGGTCCCCGCCCCGGTGGATTTCACGTCCTTCCACCGGGGCGGGGCCAAGAAGGGGAGGTCGTGAGTACGGATGCAGGCGCAGAAATCATCAAAACCGAACACGTCACCAAGCGATTTGGCGAGATGGTCGCCGTCGATCGCGTCGATTATGTCCTGCACGAAAACGAAGTCGCCGGGATAGTCGGATCGAACGGGGCCGGGAAGACCACCTTCTTCAACCTCCTGACCGGCTATTTCCCTCCCGATGAGGGCATCATCCTCTACAGGGGGAAAGACATCACCCGTGCCTCGCCCCAAGAACGGATCGCCATGGGGATGATGCGCACGTTTCAGCTCACCTCCACGTTCGACAACCTCACCGTGAACGACAACCTCGTCCTGTCCTTTTTCCGGGCCCATAGGAATTCGTCGTTGCTTTCACTGCTCCTTACGACCTGCAAGCGATACCGCAGCGAAGAAAGAATCGCCGAATGTCTCGAAACCCTCGAGCTTCAGGATGTGCGCACCCGGCTGGTGAAGCATCTCAGTCTGGGCGAAAAGAGACGGCTCGAGATCGGCATGGCCATCCTGGCCGAGCCCGAGGTGCTGCTGCTGGACGAACCTCTGGCGGGGCTGGCCGAGTCGGAGATCAAAGAGGTGCTGGGAGTGCTGAAGAAGCACGTGGGCAAGCAGACGCTACTCATTGTGGAGCACAAGATTTCTCAAGTGGAGGACTTCCTGGAGAGGCTCACCGTCATGCATGAGGGCAAGATCATCGCGGATGGCGGATTTGCGGAATGTCTCCGGGACCCGGAGGTGCGCCGAAGTTATTGGCAGCTCGACTCCTCAACCGGTGGACCCGACCCTGCTTCCACGTAGGAGCGCGTGACGGTGAAGAACGGGGACGTACTTGCGGTCAGAGACTTGAATGTTTCGTACGGGGAATCGAAGGTTTTGTTCGATGCGCATCTCAGTGTGAAAGCAGGCCAGCTCGTGACCTGCGTGGGTCGAAACGGGGCCGGCAAGACCACTCTGCTCAAGAGCATCGCGGGATTCCTGAAGCCCACCTCTGGATCGATCACCTTCAACGATACGAGCCTGATAGGCCTGAGGTCCTACGATGTCGCCAGAATGGGCCTCAAGTACGTTCCCCAGGACAAGAGAGTGTTTTCGGATTTGACAGTCAGGGAAAACCTGGAGCTGGGCAGCTACGCCACCAAGGACTACAACTGGGATCGGGTGACCGATTACTTTCCCAGGCTGAAACAGCTCATGGATCGCAAGGCCGGATACCTGAGCGGTGGCGAACGTCAGATGTTGATGATTGGCAGAGCCATACTGGGCAACCCAAAGGTGCTGCTGGTCGATGAACCCACCGAGGGCCTGGCCCCCAGCGTCGTTGCCCACCTGAAGGGCGTTTTGAAAGAACTGACCAGAAAGTCGGCGCTGGTGATCGTGGAGCAAAACCTGCCACTGGTGTGCGCCATATCCGATAAGATATACGCCGTCAAGGAGGGGCGGATCGTCGCCGAGATTACCGACAGGGAAACGATCAAAGCCGGCGTGTGTGAACAATATCTTTAGGCCGCAGGACGGCTGGCGCGCGCAGTGGGAAACGTCGGTGCCACAGCCGACACTCGGGCGGTTCGTTCAACACACCGCCAAGGAGTGAAGAGAGAAGTTCCATGCTGAGTGCGTTCAGATGGTGGTGGGGCATTCTGCTGGCGTTCTTCCTGCTGGGCGTGCTGAGGATATTCTTGCCCCTGCCCTTCGCGAATGAGATTGTCATCTTTTCCATCTACACCATGGGCTGCAACTTCCTGCTGGGTCGTGTCGGCTTTATTTCATTCGGGCAGCCGGCCTACTTGGCGGTAGGCGCATATGCAACCGCATTTTATCTCTTCTATTTCGGTCACAACCCCTATATTGGCATCCTCGTTGGGCTTCTCGGGGGGCTGCTCGTGTCCGTCGTCGTCGGTCCCTTTTTCGTCCGGTTGCGCAGTGACTATTTTGCCCTGGTGAATCTCGCGCTGGCGGTGATTGCATTCTATCTCATGGAAAAGATTTTGGCGCCCATCACCCACGGCGACAACGGCCTGTGGTTTTTGGACAGCATGTCCTCTACCCCGGTGCTTGACCTCGGCAAGCCCAGCCACTTCTTCGTATTCGCGTTCCTGGTGGCGCTGGCCCTGTGGGTGTTCTACAAATATCTCGACGATTCGATTTACGGTGCCTGCTGCCTGGCTACCAAGATCAACGAAGACAAGCTGCAATTCCTCGGATACAGCAACTTCAAGATTCGGTGGCTCGCGTTTATCATCGCCAATACCACGACGGCCTTGGCCGGCTCACTGTATGCCGTGTATTTGGGTTTTGTGAGCCCTGAGATCACCAGCCCGGCGCGGGCAGCCGATCCCGTGGTTGTGACGATACTGGGAGGGGTGGGCACCCTCTACGGGCCCATCGTCGGAGCGATCGCGTACACCGGCATGAAGGACCTGATCAGCGGATTTATCGTCAACTGGGAACTCGTCATCGGCTTCCTGCTCGTATTCATCATGCTGGCTGGCGAGAAGGGCATTTGGGGCACGCTCGAGCCCATTCTGAGCAAGACCATTCTCCCGAAGAGGATCTCGCCGAGTATGCAGGACCGTGGAGACGAGAGCAAATGATGGACCCTCAACTCCTGATTTCCGGCGTCATATTCGGCCTGAGCATCGGCAGCATTTACTTCCTGATGGCGATCGGCCTTTCGCTCTGCTTCGGCTTGATGCGCATCATCAGCCTGGACCAATTACTCTATTACTCCATCGGTGCGTTCATCTCCTATAGCCTGTATGTGGTCACGGGAAATGCCTGGCTGGGTGTGTGCGCGGGGATGGTTGCTGCAGGGGTCGCGAGTTTCGCTGTTGAGCGGTTCGTTTTCTTTCGCATTTACGAGCGCGATATAACCTTCACCATGATTACGTCGTTCGGTATCCTGATTGGCGGTGTAGGCGTTATCAAATACATCTGGGGCCTCGTTCCCCGGCCGGCTCCCGTTCCGATAGACGCCCAGGTATGGATTCTGGGCACAGAAATCCCTGTCTACCGCTTGATTGTCATCGGGATCTCCTTGCTGGTGTACGGCGGGATCTGGCTCTTCTTGAACCGAACCATCACGGGCAAGGCCATCCGAGCCGGGATTGAAGACGTGGAGCACGTGGAAGGCCTCGGCATCAATGTGTACAAACTCTTCACCATTACCTTCATCGTCGCCGGAGCGTTGTCCGGCCTCGCCGGGGGATTGCACGCGCCGTTGATCATGGTGGATCCCCAGATGGGACTGAATGTGCTGGCATTCGTCTTCATGGTCGTCATCATCGGGGGTCTCGGCAGCATCAAGGGAACCCTGGCATCGGCCTTCATCGTCGGGCAGGTCATCTCCCTGGGATCCCTCATCTACGCCCCGCTGGCGCAGATGGCGCCGTTCGCCATCATGCTGCTGATTCTCCTGATCAAGCCGACCGGCCTCTACGGGAGCAAGTTGTTGAAGCGTTAAGGGCGGGGTGATCCGAGGCAGAATCGGTGCGGGACAAGCAATAGCAGGGATGACTCTCTCCTCTCTATCGCTGATCGAAAGCCTTGGCTCCGAATTGCTTTAGCTGCTGCTCGGGACCGGGCGGTGCGTACACGACCATGTAGGTCAAATCCTCGTCGGGTCCGACGTCGATTCGGTGCAGCACTCCCGCCGGCGCGAAGACCGCCATCTCGGGACCCACCTCGTAGGCCTTCCCGCCAATCCACATCGTTCCCTTCCCAGAGAGAATGTACCAGAGATGTTCGACGTCATGCTTGTGCTCGCTCCCCTTCACCCCCCTGTTCATAGTATTGACAAGGCAGGAGAAGTACTTCGCCCCGCTGCTTTCTTGATCGATGAGGATTCGAAAAGTGCCCCCCCCACCATGCAGAACGCCTGTCACCGCATCTTTCAACGCCACCACATACTTCCTGTCCATCGGAGTTTCCTCTCCTATCCTTCGCCCGGCGCTATCTACCGGAGATACCTTCCCCCGTTCACATCCAGGGTGACGCCCGTGATGAAACTGGATTCATCGGACGCCAGGAAGACGACCACGGAAGCGACTTCCTCGGGGGTTCCCAATCGCCCCAGGGGAATGGCCGACAGCACCTTCCTCTTTTCCTCCTCGCTTTTCGCCTCCCAGAGTCCTCGCACCCGGTCGCCCGTCAAGGTCACGGTGGGGGCGACCGCATTCACCCGAATACCCGACTTCCCCCAATCATAGGCCAATTGACGGGTCAGCCCTTCTACGCCCGCCTTAGCTGCCACGTACTGGATCCCCGCCAGCGATGCCCTCCAGTGGCCCGCCAGGGCAGACATATTGACGATCACCCCTTTACCCTGCCGGACCATCTCCGGGATCACGGCCTGGCAGCAGAGGAAGGCCCCTTTCAGGTTCACGTCGACGACGAGATTCCAGTCCTTCTCCTGGATCTCCTCAAGCACATGAGGCGTGTGAAGCGCGCCCCCGGCGTTGTTGATCAGGATGTCGACGCTCCCCCAGAGCGCCTTCACCTCCCTGACGATTGCCTGCACTTCAGCCGGCTTGGTGACATCCCCTTTTCTGCCTACGGCTCGCGCCCCCCTGGGATCGATCTCCTTTGCCGCGGCGGTCACGGTCTCTTTGCTGACATCCATCAGCAAGACCCGGGCCCCCTCCCGGTTGAGGGCTTTGGCGATCGCCAGACCCATTCCCTGCCCTGCACCGGTAACGATGGCATTCTGATCCGAAAGGCGGTTCAACGGTTTCTCTCCTCATCGGGCCGCATATTCTTTTCCATCAAACCGCGTCAATAGACCCCCAGTTTCGCCCGAAAAGCCTGAAACCCTTTGGCCTCAACCGCGGAAGCAATCCGCCCCTGCAATTCTTTCCCCGGCGTCAGGGCCAGCATGCAGCCGCCGCCTCCCGAACCGGTGAGCTTGGCCCCCATGGCCCCCGCATCCCGGCATATCTTGATCAGGCGATCCAGCTCCGGGCACGAGACGCCCGCTTCTTCCAGCAGCGACTGATTCCGGTCCATCAGACGGCCGATACCCTTCAGATCGAAGCGTTCGATGACGGCCATCGCCTCTTCGGCGATCTGCCGGGCGCTCTGCAGGATGCGCTCGTACCGTTCGGGGAAACCCTTCTTTCTCTCGCCGGCAACTGCGAGCAGGGCCTTGGTATTCGCGATGATCCCGGTATCCCCGATGACAACCTCCACCGGCTCTGTGAACTTTGTCTGCCGAATCACATTCGGCTCCCCCCGAGTGAGGCAGATGACGCCGCCGTAGGTGGAGATCATATTATCAATACCGCTTGTCGTCGGCCCGTGATACGCAATCTCACCCTGATAGCCCCCGGCGTTGACCTCATCGTCGGTCAGGCGGAGGGCAAATTCCTCTGAGAGTGCCCGCACGATGGCCACCGAACTCGCCCCCGTCGCCCCGATCCCACTCATGGCGGGGAGATCGCCGCCGAGCACAATCCGGAGGTGGTCCGGACGGAGAGCCAGATGCCTGAAGATCCTTTCCAGGGACTCGAACTGCATCCCCTTCTTTTCTGCTTTATACCCTTTGGCCTCCCGCCGCTCATCCCTGATGTCCCAGCCTCCGGATGCAGTCTGAACAACCTCCGCCTCGGCCGTCATCGACAAGGCCGAGGCGATCACCGGACTACCGAAGATCGCAAACATCTCGCCGAACAAAATGGTCTTGCCGTAGCCGATCCCCTTTCCCAACGCATGCCTCCTGATGAGAAGGATTCGACCGGACGCCGCTACTGTTGGGGGCGAGCTGGCCAGGGGGGCCAGCAGATTCATGGCCAGACAACTCGGCGGAATTCGATGCGGTCGGGGACGCTATCACCGGCGGACTGGCGTGTCAAGGTGGGAGCCGCGGGCCAGGATCGCGATGGCCTTCTGGTTGGGCTAGGAGGCGGCGGGTCGGCAGCGGACAATGACGTTGTGGCTGAGGCGATCCACCTGCGCGATGGGAAGGATGCGGCGGATTCTTCCCAGGTGAGATTCCGAGCGACGCTCCCGGAAGAGATTGAAAACGATCTCGCCCTCGGCCGAAGCGATGGAGTTCAGGCGGCGCAGGAAGGGGCGAGAGAGGACCCCCCGCTCGAATGCCGACCCCACGAAGAGATCCACCGCCACGAAGTCGAAGCGCCGGTCGCACCGCGCGACGTAGTCGAAGGCGTCGGCCACGACGATTTCCAGATTGGGCAGACCGAGGTCGAAGTGAGTCCGGGCGAAGGCCAGAAGCTCGGGGTCGTTGTCGACGCCGATCATGGGAAGGTCGGGGAACCGGCGGCTCAGCAGGTGGGCCAAGGTGCCGGCGCCCAGGCCCAGCAGGAGGGCGCTTGCGGGTCTCCCGGCGGGCAGCATGGCCACCCAGTATCCGAAGGGAGGGTCGGCCTCCCCCACCGCCACCGAGAGGATCACCCCATCCGTGACAAGGGCCCGGTGGCCCTCGTACTCCTCGATGCCCAGACGGCCGGCGGCGACCGATCCAGCCTTCATCTCGGCCTCCGTTCCACTCTCTGCTGGCCTTCGTCCGTTCTTGGTCACGTGGTCACTTTCTCTTCGAGAATCTTTGAGGTGCCGTCCCTCGCGTCCACTGCCGGCATTTTACCAGAAGGGAGACGATGTGGGGAGTCGGATGTTGGGCGGAGAGCTCATGGGCAGGCACAGACATATCTCACGACGTGAAAGAAAACCGAGGCGGCGAAGCAGCTGGAATTCCACAGAGCTGGCCGTGCGGTGCGGAGTGGGGCGAGCGATCGGAGCATCGGCGAATGTGGCGACCGCGATAGGCGGTCCGGTCCGACGAACGGCCAGACCGCCGAGCGCCTCTCACGCCTTCGGGCCCCGGAGGGCGTAAGCCTTCATCCGTTTCTGGAGGGTGGCTCGGCTGATGCCGAGCGCTTTGGCCGCGCGCGTCACATTTCCACCAGACGCGGACAGGGCGTCGAGGATCGCGCGTCGCTCCACCAGTTCCGCCGATTCCCGGGCGAGGTCCTTCAGGTCGCTCCCGCCGCGCCGGGGCTCGGCCTGCTGGCCTCGAATCTCCGGGGGGAGATCTTCCAAATCCAGCGTCTCGCCCTTGGCCAGGACGCCCATGCGCTGGATCAGGTTCTCCAGTTCGCGGACGTTGCCCGGCCAGCTATAACCCATCAAGAGCGCCGCAACCCTCGGGCTCACCCCACGGATCTGGCGGTGCAGGCGCCGGTTGCTCTTCTCAATGAGGTGGGGGATCAGGAGGGGAATGTCGTCTCTTCGCTCCCGCAGCGGGGGAACCTGGATGGGCACGACGTTCAACCGGTAGTAAAGGTCCTGTCGGAACCGGCCGGTCCTGACGAGTTCCTCCAGGTTCTGATTGGTCGCAGATAGGACTCGCACATCCACCCGAATTGGGGCAGTGCCTCCCACCCGCTGGAACTCGCCCTCCTGCAGGACCCGTAGGAGGCGAACCTGGGTGCTGGGTGAGATCTCCCCGATCTCGTCGAGGAACAGGGTGCCGCCGTCCGCGAGCTCGAAGACGCCCTGCCGGCGGCTGACCGCCCCGGTGAAGGCCCCCTTCTCGTGGCCGAACAGTTCGCTCTCCAGGAGCGTCTCGACGAGGGCCCCGCAGTTTACGGCGACGAATCGCTTGGCCCGTCGCGGGCTGTTGTAATGGATGGCGCGGGCGATCAGCTCTTTCCCCGTACCGGTCTCTCCCCGGATGAGCACGCTCACGTCCGTCTCGGCGAGGGACCGGATCACCCCGAACAGCTCCTGCATCTTCGGGCTCTGGCCGACGAGACCGGCAAAGCTGTACTCTCGCTCGACCTCCCGTCGCAGCCGGATGTTCTCCAGGGACAGGCTTCGCTTCTCGATGCTGTACTGGATCATCCGCGTGTGGGCGTGCTTCACCTGCTTCAGATGCTCGAAGAGCAGCC
This sequence comes from uncultured Methylomirabilota bacterium, assembly GCA_963714585.1. Lineage (GTDB taxonomy): Bacteria > Methylomirabilota > Methylomirabilia > Methylomirabilales > 2-02-FULL-66-22 > 2-02-FULL-66-22. Next base: position 21,184 of record CAVQPC010000082.1, on the reverse strand, counting down.
GCGAGACTTCTCGCCTCACCTCCTCGACGGACACGTCCGCCGCCGGGCTTGCCCCCTCCCGCCAGAGAAAGCGAAGGCGGGAGTAAGGGGCGTTGAACACCTGGCCGACTTCGAATGCGTGGGACAGGCCCTCGGATGTCAGGACTCCATCCCGCACAATCCGGTACCCCCAAGCAGCCTCGGAACGTTGCCGGGGATCTTCCTCCTCCAGGTTGGTGAGGATGGTGATGGTCCCATTGGCCGGGGAGACGACTCGGCTTTCCGGGTCGTCGATGGGGGAATTCCGCGACACGGGGACGGTTTCGGAGCGCAAGGGGATCCTCGCCGCCTCCACGACCACCCGATCCGAGGCGCGATGCCGAATGGCCAGATGATTCTCCTCTTTGGCGACGGCAAAGTCAGGGAACTCCCCGACGATGTCTTCGATCTGGAGCTGGGAGATCTCCTCGATGCACCGCACATCCTGCATGGGCGAGTAGAGGCGGGAGAAACCCTCGGCCAAGCCGCGGAGCATATGCATGCTTCCCAGCATCGGTCGCGCCTTCTCGTCGAACCGGGCCAGCATGTACAGGCTGGGCGGTCGCCCCGGCTTCTCAAAGGATTGCAGTTGGAGGTAGTTCGTCTGCACACCGGCCCAGAGGGATGAGCAGACCACCACGGAGCGCACGTCGCTCAGGACCCGGAAGACGATCTCGAACAGCGAGAGCAGCCCCTTCTTGCCAGGGTCGAAGTACGCCCTGGCGGCTCGGTAGGCAATGTCCTTCTGGCCCGAGATTCTCTCGCACTGGGCATGCAGCTCTCGCAAGACCGCCAGAGGCACCCAGTTGGTCGCCTCCCGCAAGAAGGCCTCGGGTGCCTGGGGCACCTCGAACCCTTCCACGCCGCGGAAGAGTCCGGCGCAGTCGATCCGGGCATTCTTCCCATACGTCTCTGCGATGTGGCTGACGAGAATGTCGGTCAGGAAACACGAAACCCACGGCTGTCTTTCTTCCAGCACACCCGATGCCATGGCTCCACCCCACCTGTATAGCGGGATACGGTGCACCCTTCACGCGGCGCGAGAAAACGAAACGGCCCCTCGAGGCTCGTTATGCTTCGAAGGGCCGTCCAGTTCTCCGAAGGCGGCGAGGCCTGTCTCTTGTTGTACGCTGGTGGGACACCACCATCCGGCCTCATCAGTGCTTCTTCGCATTTCGATAGCTACCTGCCCCCATGCGGGGACGCTAGCTCGGCCCTGTTTCCCATGTCAAGACGAAAGTTCCTCGGCAGCCATGCTCGCCGCTAGTGGTCGAAAGAGTGGCCAATGCGAAGGGAACAGGATTCCCGTGCGCCGCCCGCGGATTGCTGGAGGCTCAGACAATGTCCACCCCCTCGTATTGACCGCACGCGCCTTCGCCGCTATGGTGGGTGCGGCATCGCCGGCCAATTCTATCCAAACCGACAGGCCGGATTCTCATACAGGAGGACGCATGGGGATGAGCAGGACGACATCCAGTCCGACCCATCGGCCGGCGGGGGGCTGGGGCGGGCGATCTCTTCTTGTTTCCTGGGCTCTGTGTTTGGCGCTGCTGGCGGGCGTCGCGACCTGGCTCGTCCTGCCCGTTGATGGGCCGACCCAGCGGACTGTGCCGCAAATCCCTCGGGAGTTGTGACGTGCCGTCGTGTCGTTCCCCTTCACCCACATCCAGCGGAGAAAAGGGGCAGGGTGAGAGGTGGAGAGACGCTGGCAACTCAACTGGGACAACCGCACCGGGAAGCGATTCGCGCGTGCTGCACAGGGCACGTCGCGGTTCCGCGTGGCACACGCCGTGATGCGTTTCTGGCGGGCCAGTCTCGTGCTGGGGATCCTGTTGGTGGCTCCGCAGACCGTCCCGGCCGGAGAGGCGACCAGGGAGGCCACCCGGGACGACCTGGTGGTGGCGCTGGAGCATGGAGCGGGGCCCAGCAAGGGACCGGCCAATGCTCCCATCGTCATGGTCGGCTTCTCGGATTTCCAGTGCTCCTACTGCCGGAAGTTCTGGCATGAGACATTCCCGAGGATTGAGGCAGAGTACATCCGACCGGGGAAGGTGCGCTTCGTGTACCGGCATCTGGCCATCCTGGGAGGGCCCTCACTGCTTGCCGCGCAGGCTGCGACGTGCGCCAACGACCAGGGGAACTTTTGGCAATATCATGAGGCCCTCTTCGGCGACATGGCGCCGTTTCTGCTAACGGCGAGCCGGCTCAAACAGATTGCAACCACGCTCGGCCTGGACAGGAAGTCATTCGACGTCTGCCTCGACTCCCGGAGGTACGCCGAACGCATCGAAGCTGAGACGCTTCTGGCGCACGCCCTGGGGGCAACTGGGACACCGGCGTTTCTCATCAACGGTCAGCTCCTGATCGGGGCGTACCCTTTCCAGGCCTTCCAGAAGGAGCTGGACGTGTTGCTGGCCGGGCCACAGCGCCAGCCGCAGAGACCGGCAAAATAGGGCGTGTACTCGGGCCGCAGCTTCGCAAACTTCCGATATCCCCTTGGGGCTTGCCTTCCCGAGGCATCCGCGCTATAAGCCGAGCAGAGGTGTCCTGCACATGATCCTGGGCCATCACCCGGGCAACGGGGCGCAACCTCTGCATCCGAACGCACGCATGAGGAGCTATGGATCGATTCCATCCTGAGTCAGAGTATTTGCGAAAGGTATTCGAGGACACGCAGGTCCTGCGGAAGCCGATCTCGGGGTTTGTCACCGGCTACCACGTTTTGCCCTACATCTTGGTGGCGCCTGATGTAGAGCAAAGCCAGCGGTCGGTCGAGATCCGTGGACGCATCCGGGTGTCGCCGCGGCTCGTTTTGTCCCCGAGGCATTTGGGGCAAACATATGGCGAGCTGTTCCACGACCCCGAGATCATGGAGAAGGCGCTGGTGGGGCGGATCTTCAGCTTCCTGTATGCGGGGCGGCAAAACGTTCAGTTGGAGAGCGACGATTTGCGGGTCATCCGGGCGGAGCGTGATCCGCGTTCTCAGATCGACCGGGCCCTGGACGAGCTTTCGCGTGGGGAGATCCTTGACACCGGTGTCATCTTGTCTCCAGACGCGAAGTTCTACCCGGTGTCCATCGAGCGATTCATCCTGGAAATCCTGGATCGGGAATTTCCGCGCACGTGAACCTATCCTGATTCTCGGTTATCTCTATCGCCTCTGGGATTTTGTGAGATCTTCCAGTCGGTCTGCCAATCCGGCAGCGGGCAGCCCTGTTCACTTTGAGGGCCTTGCCGACTCTCAGAAAGTGGAGAAGAGGCCCCGCGTGACTGGTAGAGGATCAATCCACGATCAAACCGAAGAATCAGGAGGCAGGAAGCTTGCGACACCCCTGGTGAAAGGCACCGCAAAAAGAAATCGCCGCAGGCGATCAGACTTGAGCCGTGCAGCATCTTCCCCGGATCGCCGGCGCCGGTTCTCCCGACCCCGATGGTTGGGGCGGTTCCGACACCCGAGCCCATACTTGTCTCTGGGCGACCCGCAGGACAGCCTCGCGCTTCATGGCGAGTGAGCTACTCCGCGCTGATCCCTGCGGCTATTAATAACATAGGGCGTCCCTTCCTATTCGTCAAGGGGTGGCGGGACAGAAAGTTTGATAGACGCGGAGCGGATACCGAGGGGCACGCTGGATGAGGCATCCTGTCTCGCAGCTTCGATCACCGAACTCAAATGCTTTCACGTTGGTCTGACATAATCTGGAAGCAGTGGGGAAATGCGGTCGCAGAGCACCCCTGGCTCCGGTGGGTGCAGCGCTGGGGGATCTCTGTCGCGTCTCTCCTCTCCGGCGCCCTCACGCTTTTCCTCTTTCGTCGCGGGATCGAGTACTTCCCCTGGTTCATCGGCTATCTCCTCTTGCTTTGGCTGGCCGGGGTCGTGTTTGCTCACGCCCGGCAAGCTTTTCGTGCGAGATGGCGCTTGGTTATGGGCCTCGTGGTGGATTACTCCGTCCAAACCCTGCTCCACTGGGTCTTGCTTTTCCTCATCCCCATCTACTACGCCAGCACGACCCTGGGCTCGAGAAACATGTGGTTCTTTCTGGCCCTCGTGGCGGGCGCGCTCCTCACCGCCGTCGATCCCTGGTATCGAGCGCTCCACCTGAGGTACTGGCGGATCGAGCTTCTCCTTTTCTGGTTCGGCCTGCTCGCGTCGCTCAACGTGGCGTTCCCGCTCATCGGCATTGAGAGCACGTGGGGGCTCCTCCTGAGTGGTGCGGCGAGCGTGTTCGCCCTCCTCCCGGCGTTTCGCCGGACACCGGAGGCACCCTGGACGCCGGCGCTCCTCTGCACAGCGGGTGGGGCGGTCCTGGTGGTGAGCCTGCTGTGGTTTCTGCGACCCTGGATTCCCCCGGCACCCCTCCGGCTCGCCCGGGCCACCTTTGCGCAGGCGGTCGTGCGCCTGGAGCCGGTGCAGCCCGTCAGCCGCGTCTCCGTGAGCGACGTGCGTCAGTGGGGTGGGCTGAGTTGCTTTACAGCCATCGTCGCCCCGGCCGGAATCCGCGAGCCGATCTTCCATGTCTGGCGGCGGGACGGCGTCGTCGTGGCGACCATTCCGCTCTCGCCCATTCTCGGCGGACTCCGGGGAGGTTTTCGGACGTATTCCCGCAAGGTGGATGTGGGGAACGATCCGGTGGGGCCGTGGTCGGTGGATGTGCTCACCGCCCACCATCAACTGATCGGCCGGGTCCGGTTGACCGTGACGCCGTAGCGACCTCCATGTGGCCGGGCCGCAGTTACTCCCTCGCGGCCACGCCCCGCGCTGCCCGCACCCAGCCCCTCACCTGGTCCAACGTGGGGACTCTTGTCTCGGCGACCGATCGCCACCGTTCGAGCAGGCTGCGGGGATCCTGCCGTGCCAGCGAGCCAACCTGGTCGATGCCGAGCTGCCGCAACTCGTTGGTGTGCGCGGCGCCCAGGCCCTTGAGATCGGCAAGCTGGGCGGCGGACCGCAGCCGCCCGAGGTCTGGTACGGCGAGACCCGTCTCTTTTGCCAGGGCTTCGAGTTGGCCGATCGTCGCGGTGCGGCGCAGCAGCGCACGCGGGGTCTCCACGCCGAGGCGGGCCAGCCTCTCGACGGTCCCCTGGGGGACCCCCTCCAAGTCTGACAGGGAGGGGGCGTAGCTTTGAATCGTGAAACGATCGATTCCGGCGTAGACGGTGAGGCTGAAAATACAGGCGAGAACGACGGCACCCGTGGCGAGGCCCCGGGGCGCACCCGGACCGTGCGGCTTCAGGCTTTCCCACCCACACCCCTGCCGGAATGCGTTGAGCAAGTTGATGAACACGTAGCATTCCACGGCGAACGGCGGGAAGCCCAGGAAGCCCAGCGGGGGCATCTCGAACCACTTCGAGTGCTCGAAGAACGGCACGGTATAAATCCACCTGGTGAACGCCCAGTAATTCCAAAACTCCCAGAGGCCGCCGCAGATCAGGCCGGCGAGGAGCAGACGCAAGAACGGCCGGGGGTCGCCTCGCTCGAAGTGGGCGAGCAAGGACCGCGTCCGGGCCGGGCCGAGGAGGTAGCACACGGGATCCAACAGGAATGTCGCAAACCCCCAGATCAGCGGGTACGCGTAGCGGGGCCAGAGGATTGGAGTCACGAGCATCGCCAGGCCCGCGGCCATGGCCATGGTCACGCCGGTGGGCCGAATGCGCCAGGGGCGCATGCTCGCGGTGTCGGCGATGCGAAACGCGCACAAGAGGTCGTAGGTCTCGAAGAGCCCTGGGACGACCGTGGCGTAGGCGAAGAGGGTGTATACTACTCCATACGGGAAGGTCGATGGGACGTTCACATAGAACCAGTTCTTCAGATGGAAGTTGAACAGCTCGAACAGGTTCCAGAGTGCAGTGGACCAGAAGGCCAGGACAAGGAACTCCCACGGGCGATTCCTGAGGAGCGAATCCCCCCGCCGCTTCCACACGACGGCATCTGCCAGGATGATATAGGACCACCAGGCGATGCAGTAGAAGAGGACCTGAATCGAGTAGACGCCCAGTGCCAGGCCGACCTCCCCGCCGAGGAGGGCGACCCCACCGCACCAGCCATACCACGGAAACCGCCGCCGCCTTGTCTGCTCCGGTGGGCTCACCTTGGCTCCCCGTACCCGTGTGTCTGAAACGTATTGTACGAGCCCGGCCCTGCGGAAACAAATCCTGTCCACACGAGGTACCGTATTTGCTCTCTTCTTCTATCCTGACCGTCTCTTTTCCGGTAGTCTACTGCCATTTGGGGTGGAAGGGGCGCAGGAGGCAGTGGTCCTTGCCGGTGCGAGCTTGGCGCAGCAGCCGCCCGCCTAGGGAAACGAGGGCCCAGAGATCAAGCGGCAGGAGTCCAAGGGCAGGGAGGGACTGGACATTCGCAGAAAAGCCGACGCCACGCTTGCCTTTGCCTGATAGCTCGGGTATCTTGTCTTGCTCACAACCTGCGGCAGCACCCTCCCACGGACAGCGACCGTCTGGAGGTCACGGGCGAGCCGGTCGAGATCGCGGTGGCGGAAGCTCGCGCGAGGCGGACGGCGGCCGACCTGTTCCCGGGAGTCTTGCTCGCTCGTTCGCGAGGCTCGACATGGAGATCACACATCATTGGCACGCGGATGCAATGCGGAGAGGGGCGTTCCATCTCGGCGTGGGCACCCTGTTGCTCCTCCTGGTGTTTGCCAGCCCGGCGGCCAGCCAGCCGCGGAATCCCAGCGCGCTTTCTCCCGAGGAAGAGACGGTCATCAGCGTCTACCGGGCAGCCAGCCCGGGTGTTGTGCACATCACCAGCACGGTGCTGAGCCAGGACTTCTTCTTCCGGGTCGTCCCCCAGGAAGGCACCGGCTCCGGATTCATGGTAGATGACCGCGGGTACATCCTGACCAACAACCACGTGGTGGAGAACGCCGATAGCTTGGAGGTGACGCTTGCGGACAAGAGCCGGGTGCCGGCGAAGCTGGTCGGGCGCGACCCGAACGACGACATCGCCGTAATCCGGATCAACGTCCCGAGGGAAAAACTGACGCCCCTCAAGCTTGGAGACTCCAGCCAGCTCCAGGTCGGCCAGATGGCCATTGCCATCGGCAATCCCTTCGGTCTGGACCGGACCGTCACCAAGGGTGTGGTGAGCGCCCTCGGACGAAGCCTGAAATCGGATACCGGGCGGCAGATCCGCAACATCATCCAGACGGACGCGGCCATCAACCCCGGCAACTCCGGCGGGCCTCTTTTGAACTCGGGGGGCGAGGTGATCGGGATCAACTCCGCCATCTTCACGCCGAGCGGCGGCTCGGTTGGCATCGGATTCGCCATCCCTATCAACACGGCCAAGAAGCTCCTGCCACAGCTCATCGCTCGGGGGCGGGCGAGCCATCCGTGGCTGGGGATCAGCGGGCTAGACATCACCCCCCCGGTGGCGCACGCCCTGAAGCTGCCCGTGACCCAGGGGGTCCTGATCGGGCAGGTGGCGTCCGGCGGCCCGGCAGCCAAGGCCGGCCTCCATGGGTCCCAGCGCCGCGTCCGCGTGGGGAACTTTATGGTGACGGTGGGCGGGGACATCATTGTGTCCCTGGATGGTGAGAAGATCACGGGCGTGGACGACCTCACGGCCTACCTGGACGAGCGAAGGAAGGTGGGCGACGAGGTTCGCGTCGAGGTGCTGCGCGACGGCGCCCCGCAGATCGTGGTGGTCCGGCTGGGTGAGTTGCCGGAGGAGTGAGCGTGTGAGGCGCACCCGGTCCTGCCGGGTGCCCGCTATCCCTTGGAGGCGAGAGACGTGTGCCGATCCCTCCTCCGAGCCTATGGCCTTGCCTGGCTGATCGTGCTCTGCGGGGTGCCACCTGCCGGGGCCGTGGACGTCAACCCCCCATTGCCGACGGGCTCCCTGCTGATCGCCAACCGCGTGCGGGTGGAGGTGGAACTGGCTCGGACGCTGGAGGAGAAGGTGCGGGGGTTGAGCGGCCGACCCGCCCTCAAATCCGGCCACGGGATGCTCTTTGTCTATGACCGGCCCGAGCCGGTGAGCATCTGGATGAAGGACATGCGGTTCCCGCTGGATATCGTGTGGATCCGCGGGGGGCGCATCGTGCACATCGAGAAGCGGGCGCCGCCGCTCCTCCCCTCCGGCCCGGAGCAAATCTACACCGCCATAGCGGACCTGGTCCTGGAAGTTCCCGCAGGATTCACCTCCCGGCAGCAGATCCGCGTGGGGGACTCCGTTCAGCCGACGCTTCCGTGAGTGCGTCTCGATCGGTCCTGCCCGTGCACCGCGCGCCTCGAGGCGGATCGGCCCGGGGGAGGAGGCCGCCGTGGTCTGGGAACAGCGCCGTACGGAGACAGGAGGATGACGCGTGGATCGTGAGGGCGGGGGGATGGGGCAGAGAAGGGGCCATGCACGGAGGGAGTTCCGGCGGCTGCTCTGGCTGGTCAGCAGCCTCCTGGTCGTGGGGTTGCTGTGGCCGGGAGGGACGGCGTCGGCCGCCGGCCTCGGGGATCGGGTGTTCGAGTCGACCCTCGCGAACGGCCTCAAGGTGCTGCTGGTGGAGGAGCCGAAGTCACCGGTGGCGACGATCCAGGTCTGGTACAAGGTGGGGTCCCGGAATGAACCGAGCGGGAAGAGCGGGATCTCTCACATGATCGAGCACATGATGTTCAGGGGGACACCCACCATCGGCCCCAAGCAGTTCTCCCTGACCGTCCAGCGGAACGGCGGGCATGACAACGCCTTCACCACATCGGACTACACTGCCTATTACGAGGACTTCGCCGCAGACCGCGTGCTCCTGGGCCTCAGGCTCGAGGCGGACCGGATGGCCCACCTGCTCCTCGATGAGAAAGAATTCCTGCCCGAACGCCAGGTCGTCCTGGAGGAGCGTCGCCTCCGGATCGAGGACCAGCCGGCCAATCTCCTGGCCGAGGTGCAGCGGGCGACGGCCTTCCTGGCCCACCCGTACCGCTGGCCGGTGATCGGCTGGACCAGCGACATCGAGGGGTACACGCGGGAAGACCTCGTGCGGTACTTTCGCACCTACTATGCCCCGAATAACGCCACGCTGATCGTGGCCGGCGACATCCGGCGGGACGCCCTGTTCCCGGAGATCCAGGGGCTGTTCGGGAAGATCCCCCGCGGTCCCCAGCCGCCCAAGGTCGTCACCGTCGAGCCCCGGCAACTGGGGGAGCGACGCGTGACCCTCAGGAAGGATGCCGAGCTGCCCCTCATCTTCGCGGCCTATCACGTGCCCGATCTCACGCATCCCGACAGCTTTGCGCTGGACGTGCTCGCGACCGTCCTGGGCGGCGGACAGAGCTCCCGCCTCTATCAGCGCGTGGTGTACGAGAAGCAATTGGCCTCGTTCGTCTCGGCCGATTACTCGGGCACCCACGTGGACCCCTACCTCTTCGACCTGAGCGCGGGCCCTTTGCCCGGGAAGCCGGTCGAGGTGGTGGAGCAGGCGCTGTACGACGAGGTCGAGCGGGTCCAGCGGGAGCCCGTCGCGGAGCGGGAGCTCGAGAAAGCCAAGAACCAGATCGGCTCCGAGTTCGTCTTTGCCGAGGATTCAGTGCACAGGTTGGCGAGCCTGCTCGGGGCCTACGAATCCGTGGCGAGCTGGCGGCTGCTGGCCGGCTACCTGGACGGGATTCAGAAGGTCACGGCGGTGGACGTCATGCGCGTGGCGCGACAGTACCTGACCGCGGACAATCGAACGAGCGCCATCCTGATCCCCACGAAGCCGGCATCTTCGACCGGCGGCCCACGCGCCGCCGAGAGGGGCCAGCCATGACCGGCGAACGCCGGGCAGACCTGCGCTGGGAGTGGGCGGGGAGACGGCTCCGGGCTCTCGTCATTCTCGCTACGCTCCTGGGTATGGCGTCGGCCCCTGCCCGGGCCGCGGTCCTGGGCCAGCGCGAGGTGCTGGGGAGCGGCATGGTGCTTCTCACCTCGGAGGAGCATGCCCTCCCCATCCTCACGATCACCGTGTTGATCCAGGCCGGCGCCAGCCTGGATCCTCCGGACAAGCCGGGCGCGGCCAATCTCACGGCAGAGCTGTTGATGCAGGGCACTCCCACCCGGACGGCGACCCAGATCAGCGAGGCGATCGAGTTCGTGGGCGGGTCCCTCGACGTGGAGGCCGGGCGGGATGTGACAACCCTCTCCCTTCACGTGCTCAGCAAGGACCTGGCACTTGGCCTGGACCTGCTCTCCGATGTGCTCCTCCATCCCACCTTCGCCCCGGCGGAGATCCAGCGAAAAGCGCACGAGGTCGTGGCGGAGATCCAGCACAAGCACGAGGACCCCGGTGAGGTGGCTGCGGAGACCTTTGACGCCCTGCTGTTCGGGAGCCACCCGTATGGGCGACCCGTGGAGGGGACCGAGGCGTCCGTGCCGACCATCACGCGCGACGATCTGGTGCAGTTCCATGAGGCCTTCTACCGTCCGGACCGGGCCATCCTGGCGGCGGTCGGCGACGTGAGCGTCCCGGAGCTGAAGCGGCTCTTGGAGGCGCGACTGGGCGGCTGGCGTCCCGGCGGCCCCCCCATCCAGCCCGTGCCGGCGCCGACCCCGCTTGCCCGATCGGTTGTGCGCACAATCCAACGGGAGGTGACGCAGGCGAACATCATTCTTGGCCACCTTGGGGTGCGGCGAGATAATCCGGATTATTACGCCATCCTGGTGATGAATCAGATCCTGGGAGGGGGATTCAACTCTCGGCTGGTGGGCACGATCCGCGAGGCCAAGGGCTGGGCGTACGACGTGGGGAGTGCGTTCGATCCGGACAAGTACGCCGGAACATTCAGCGTCACGCTCCAGACGAAGAACGAGACAGCGCAGCCGGCCATCGAGGCCGTCCTGGCGGAGATCCGCCGCATCCGGGATCAAGGCGTGAGTGCGACCGAGCTGGCGGACGCCCAGGCGTATCTGACCGGGAGCTTCCCCCTGCGGCTGGACACGAGCAGCAAGGTCGCCCGCCTCCTGGCCAACGTCGAGTATTACGGGTTGGGGTTGGATTATGCCGATCGGTTTTCGGACCTCATCAACCGGGTGAGCGCAGCGGACGTGCAGCGGATGGCGCAGCAGTACCTGCACCCCGATCGGTACGTCCTGGCCGTGGTGGCCGATCTCACCAGGGCGCAGATCAAGGAGTAGAATCACGGTGGGGGGCGTGGGGCCGGAGGGTGCGGCCACAGCGTGCGCCGGGAGACAGCCCGCGGAGCGGGGGGCCAGGTGCCCTGGCCCGTGCAGGCGCCGAGATGGAGCCCGGCGCGCCATTCGATTCAGCGTGACCCTCGTGATCACGACCGGCATCCTCGGGCTCGGACCTCTGGGAGTTACGCCCTCCAACGCCGCAGTGGACCCGCTTCGGGCCCTGGAGCTCCAGTCCCCCAATGCGCGGATCGAGGCCCCGGATTTCCGGCTCCCCGACCTGTCCGGAAAGAAGGTCCGGATCAGGGATTTTCGGGGCAAGGTGGTCTTCCTGAATTTCTTTGCGACCTGGTGCGGCCCCTGCCGCGAGGAGATGCCGGACCTGGAACGCCTCTCCGAGAGTTACCGGAGCAAGGGGTTGGTGGTCTTGGCGATCAATGTGGGGCAGGATGCCCGCACCGTGCGGAGCTTCATGCGGGACTTGCGGCTGTCGTTTCCCGCGGTGCTGGACGAGGATGGGGCCGCGAGCTACCTCTATGGGATCCGACCCATCCCGGTCAGCTTCCTGGTGGATCGGGACGGCGCGATCCTCTGGCGGGCCATGGGCGCCCGGGAGTGGGATAGCGCCGAAGTCCGCCAGTACCTCGACCGCATGCTGGCGAGGCCGCGGCAGAAGTAGCCAAGGAGCATCGGAGATGCCCGGCACGCATTTGAACGTGTTGCTGGCCATGGCGGGCGGCCTCCTGTCGTTCCTCTCCCCGTGTGTCCTGCCCCTGTTCCCTTCCTACCTGTCCTTCGTGGCCGGGGTCTCGCTGGAGGACGTCGAGGGCACGGTCGTCAACCGCCGGACCCGGCGGGCCATCCTGCTGAACTCCCTGCTGTTCATCTTGGGATTTTCCCTGGTGTTCACCGCGCTGGGCGCGGGGGCCACGCTGGTGGGGCAGGTCCTGTTCCAGCAGCAGGCGATCATCCGCCGGGTCGGCGGCGCCCTGATCATCCTCATGGGGCTGTACGTGGCCGGATGGCTCCGCATTCCCTTCCTCATGCGGGAATGGCGGGTGGACCTGAAGAATCGTCCGGCCGGCTACCTGGGGGCAGTGGTGGTGGGCATCACCTTCGCCGCGGGGTGGACGCCGTGTATCGGCCCGATCCTCGGATCCATCCTGACGTTGGCGTCCGTGTCACAGACGCAGTCCAGTGGGATCCTGCTGCTGGCTGCCTATTCCCTCGGCCTCGCCATCCCATTCTTCGTCAGCGCGCTCGCCATTCACCGGTTCCTGGCGTTCTTCGACCGGTTCAAGCACTTCCTCCCCTGGGTGACCCGCGTGAGCGGGATCCTCCTGATCATCCTGGGGATCTTGCTGGTGACCGACTACTTTACCGTGTTGAGCCAGTTGGCCTTCTCCCTCACGCCGGACTGGCTCTTCCAGATCGAGCGGCGCCTGCTCAAGCTCTTCTGAAGATCCGGCCTGGCCGGCGGCTCGGCGCCCTCGATCGCTGCGCTCCGCGATTGGGCGGCAGAGGTGGACGTATGGCCCGAAAACGAAAGAAGACACCTGCTCCTCCTCCTGCTCCCCCGAGGGCCCCGCAGCGACCCGGGAGCTTGAACCCACGACGATTGCTCGCGGGCCGGCCAACGGTCAGCGGGGTCGTGGGCGTCCTGCTGATTGCTCTGGTGATCGGCATCTCGGGCGGATACCTGGTCTACCGGGCGGCGGGCCCCACGACGGGAGGGGCGGCAGCCGATCCGGCGGCGACCTTCCGCGGCCGGTTGCAGCAGAACCCACAAGACGTCGACGCACTCTTGGGGCTCGCCCACATCCAACTGGATCAGCAGCAACTGGATTCGGCGGAGTCGCTCTACCGGCAGGTGCTGGCCATCGAGCCGAAGAACGTCGAGGCCATCACCCACCTCGGCAATGTCTTCCTCGCCCGAGGGCAGGCCGACGCGGCACTCCGCAACTACGAGGAGGCCTTGAAGATCCAGCCGGACTACATCCATGCGCTGTGGGACAAGGGCAACCTGCTCCAGGAGGTGAAGAAGGATTACCCGGCCGCCATCCGCACGTGGGAGGCCTTCATCAAGGCGGTGGGACCGGACAGCCAGGACGGCAAGACCGCGCAGCAGTTCATCGCCGAGGCGAAGCGCGCCATGGAGACCGGGCCTTCGCCGGTCGGGAAGGCCTTCGGCGACAAATCCTAGACTCAGCGTCCAAGCAGCTTCGCCTTGAGGCCCTCCAGCGTGAATTCCCTGCTGTGAGCGTAATCGCGGAGCGCCAGTTCGCCTTCCCGCAGCTTGAGGCACTGGGCGTACACCTTGTCAGCGATCTCGAGCGGGACCGTGGTCACCCCGTTGGCATCGGCATGAATGAGGTCGCCTGGCTGGACGCGCACGCCGCTCAACTCGGCAGGAACCCCCACGTCCTCAAAATTGAAGGTGCCGTGAGCCACCACCAATCCCGCAGCGAATACGTGATAGCCCAGGGGGCGGACACCATCCAGGTCGCGGACGCCTCCGTCGGTGACAATGCCGATGGTCCCCAGCCGATGCGAGAGAGTGGCGATGACGTCGCCCAGGAAGCAGGCGTGCGTCCGCCTGGGTCCGACATCCTGCACCACCAGGACCGCGGGCTTGGGTGCCGCAGCCAGAGCCTCGAAGAGCCGCACGAGCCCCTGGCGATTTCGCGCCCGGCCCGGCGCCATGGAGTTGGCCGTGGCGGTCACGGCATACCCCACCATGACGCCGAATTCCGGGGTGAGGCACTGGATGTCCATCCCCATGAACCCCTGGGTGTCGTCGCGCACCTTGAAGGCTTCGATGGCGTTGCACACCGTTGGGGAATCCATGGAGCGCAATTCTGCGAGTTGCTCTGCAGTGAGTCGGGGGGCCATCGGCACTCCTTTCTCGTCTGGTGGATCGGTGAAGGGAAGCGACAAGTCCGGGAGTCAGGCTACGCTCGCGACTAGCCCATGTCAACAGTGCGTGGTGGAAGACACCCTCGAGAAGTGTCTGACCATCATCCGGCCGCGACGCTTCTACGAGCTGTTCCTGCCGAGCGGATGACAGGCAAGGGCCGAGAGGTGAGAGCCGGTCTAGAAATCGCCGTCGAAGACGGCACGGGCTGCCCGGACGGTGTTGCAGTGGGCCTCGACGGTGCCCTCCAGGTCCTTGCCGTACCCGCCGCCCAGGGTGATGGTCACCGGGATGTTGGCGTCGCGGCAGGCGCGCAGGACCAGGTGGTCTCGCTGCCGCAGCCCGGCGTGCGTGAGTCGAAGCCGCCCCAAGCGATCGTGCTCGTGGGGGTCAACGCCGGCCAGATAGAACACCAAGCCAGGTCCCAGGATCTCCTCTGGCCGGAGCGTCCCCTCGGCCAGCAGTTGTTCGCGGATCAGGCGGTACTTCTGGAGGGGAAAGGTGTGATGGGCGGGGAGGTCGATCACATACCGGTCGGAGGAGAGAGCAAACATGTCTCCAGAATAAGAACGTTCGACCGTTCGGCTGCTCGGCGGTACGGCCGAACCGTCGAACTGTCGAACGCTTTTCTCCTATTCCACGAACTCCGGCTCGACCTTGTGCGGGATGAGGCCGTGGGCGAACCCATCCGCCAGCAGGCGTCGCACGGCGGCGCGGCCGCGCTCGCCATACTCTAACGTGAGGTCATTCACGTACATCCCGACGAAGCGGTCGGCCTGTCCCTCATCCATGTCCCGGCCGAACTGCATGGCGTAGCGGAGCGCCTCCTCCCGGTGGGCGAGGGCGTAGCGAATGCTCTCGCGGAGGAGGCCCGAGACCCGCCGCATCATTGCGGGTCCGAGGTCTTTTCGGATCACGTTGCCCCCGAGGGGGAGCGGCAGCCCCGTCTCCTTCAGCCACCATTCTCCCAGGTCCACGATCTTGTGCAGCCCGAGGGACGCATAGGTCACCTGTCCCTCGTGGATGATCAGGCCTGCATCCGCTTGCCCCTCCTGGACCGCGTCGATGATCTGGTCGAAGGGGATCACGACGTGCTCGAGCTGCGGGTTCCACAAGCGGAGCACCAGGAAGGCGGTGGTGAGCGTGCCGGGGATGGCGATGCGTCGCCCGTGCAGGTCCGCCGGAGTCCAGGGCTCCTTCGCCACCACCATCGGCCCGTAGCCCTCCCCCATGCTGGCGCCGTGCGGGAGCAGCGCGTAACGGTCGGCGAGATAGGCGTAGGCGTGGAAGGAGACCGCCGTGACCTCGTACTCGCCGCGGAGGGCCCGGGCATTCAGGCTCTGGATGTCTTCGAGGACGTGCACCCACTCCAGCTCAGGGTCCCGGAGCTTTCCCTGCGCCAGGGCGTAGAACATGAAGGCGTCGTCCGCGTCGGGGCTGTGGGCGATCGTGATGCGTGTGGGCATGGGTCCTCGCAGTGTGGGTTGACTGATCGCTCTCAGCGGCGATGGTCACGGCCGACGAGATACTACCTCACAAAGTGCCACTGTGCCAGTGCCACGGGAAACTGGGGGAGCCCAGAGGGGAGGCAGGCTACCCCTTGATGGAGCCAACCAGGCCCGAGACGTAGTACTCCACGAAGAAGGAGTAGATGAAGGCGATGGGAACGGAGCCGAGCAGGGCACCGGCCACGAGCTGGCCCCAGAAGAAGATGTCCCCCCGGATCTGCTGGAGTGGCTCCCCGCGATCCGGAGGCCGACTTCCGCTTCCACCAGGCCGGCTCGAGCAGACCCAGCGACCGTACAAAGCCCACATCGGGCTAGGAGGGAAAGGCAATCAGTGCTACATTATTTCCCGTCGCCTTTCGAGCTGGCCGTAACTTCGCACCGGGCAATCCCTTTGGGGAAGGAGGCATCCATGCGCGATTTCCTGCAATCCTACATGCAAGTGGGCATCGTTCACTTCATGGCGTTTCCCAAGTGTGGAACGGGCGAGGGCCCGATCTACGACACCCTGACGAAGGTCGTGGAGGACGACTTCTTCTCGGCGGTGGAGATCACCTGGATCAAGGATCCCGCCGAGCGCCAGCGGGTGAAGACGCTTCTGGCCACGAGCCACATGACCGTGGGCTACGGCGCTCAGCCGTGTCTGCTCAGCCAGAAGCTGAACCTCAACAGCTTCGATACGGGCGAGCGGAAGCGGGCCGTGGATCAGGTGAAGGCGTGCGCGGACGAGGCGGCAGAAGTGGGGGCCTCGGCTCTCGCGGTCTTGAGCGGAGTGGATCCGGGTGAGCGCCGCGACGAGGCCATGAAGATCTTCATCGACACGGTCAAAGAGCTGTGCGCCTACAGCAAGCAGCGGGGACTCCGCTTCATCGTGGAGAGCTTCGATGCGAAGTACGACAAGAAGTGCTTGATCGGCCCCGCCAAGGACGCCCTGAAACTGGCGCAGGCCGTGCGCAAGGAGTTCCCCGACTTCGGGATCATGATCGACCTCAGCCACCTGCCCATCCAGGACGAGAGCCCGAAGAAGGCCCTGGGCACCTTGACGAAGGCGAACATCGCGCACATCCACATGGGGAACGCCGTGAAGCAGCAGGGGCACTCCCTCTACGGGGACCTCCACCCCCGCTTCGGGACCCCCGGCGGCGAGAACGACGTGCCACAGGTCGTGGAGTTCCTCAAGGCGCTCTTCGAGATCGAGTACCTGGCCAAGGGACGCAGGCCGGTGGTGGCCTTCGAGGTCAAGCCGTATGGCGATGAGACCTCCGGTGCGGTGATCGCCAACGCCAAGCGGACCCTGTTGGAGGCGTGGGCGCGCGTCTAGCCTCGACGCATCTACCCGCGTTTGGATAGTGGGGCCCGGAGGACCAGAGAGTCTTCCGGGCCTCGCTTGAATGTCGGCTCGTTCCCCACGCCCCATCGTGCAGGCCACCCTCCGCATGGCCACGGTCCTCCTCACGGCCGCCGGCCTGAGCTTCCTGGGCCTGGGCGTCCAGCCCCCGACCCCGGAGTGGGGCGCCATGCTCAGCAACGCGAGAAGCTACCTCATCGTGGCCCCGCACGTCGCCACCATCCCCGGCCTGGCCATCATGGTCGTGGTGGTGGGCTTCAACCTCTTCGGCGACGGCCTGCGCGACACGCTCGATCCGCGCCTGCGCCAGTAGAGCCGGGAGCCAAGACCGAGATAGAAAAGGCCCGGGGGAGAATGCCCCCTATTCTCCGGCTAGGCAGTTGAGCATCCGAACGGATTGCGTAGCGGTCCGCTGTGCAGGCGGGTTCCGCGGATGGCATCGGGTTTGCTTGGCTTCACCCAGTGGGTGCAGCACAACACGGGAGGAACCCGATGCCCGAGACGTCGCCGCGGTTGCCGTTCGAGATTGACGACACGATCGACCCGACGCTCATCACGAGTCGCGCCGGGGTCCCGCTCGTGATCGAGCTGTTCCGCCAGCTCGGCGTCGGCCCAGGCGATCGATGCGCACGTCGCGGTCAAGCAGCGGCAGCGGGGCTTGCCCGCCGTCGCAACTCGTCGAGAGCCTCATCGCGCTCTGGGCGAGCGGCGGGGATCGCTGTCAGGACCTCACGACGCTCCGCGAGGAGCAGGCCTTGGCCACGCTGCTCGGGCACCCGCTGCCCGCGGCGACCACGGTCCGGGACTTCCTGGAGGCCTTCCACGTCGAGGACGGGCCCCTGTGGGCGGCGGGGCCCCGCGGCGACGATCCCGCAGGAGTCCGCGCCCCTCGCGGGGCTGGGCGCGGCGAATCGCACGCTGGTCGCGGGCCTCCAGCGCGGGGCCCGGGAGCGGACGGCCACCCTCGATGTGGACGCCACGCTCGTGGAGAGCCACAAGGACGCGGCGACCGTGGCCTACGACGGGACGCGGGGCTACCAGCCGGTGGTCGTGCTCTGGGCCGAGCAGGATGTCATCCTGCACGACCAGTTCCGCGATGGCCATGTCCCGGCGGGCTGCGGGAACGTGCGGGTTCTCGAACAGGCCGTGGCCAATCTGCCCCAGGGCGATCACGCAGCTCGCCCTGCGGGCCGACAGCGCGCTCTACGAGACCGCCGTCCTCCGGTGGTGCGAGGACGCAGCAGATCGCCTACGCCATCAGCGCCGATATGTCCGAGCAGCTCAAGGCCGAGATCCTGCGCCTGCCCGAGTCGGCCTGGCAGGTCGAGCGCGAGGAGCCGGAGGCGATCCGGTCCTGGGCCGAGGTCCCGTACGTCCCGGACGATGGCGACCACCGGAAGGACCGCCCGTGCGTCCGCCGCTACCTCGCGGTGCGCGATCCAGAAGCGCCAGGGGCAGCCTCTTCGCCGACGGGAGCAGCGTCCACTACTTCGCCGTGGTCACGAACCGGCCTGGCGATGGCCTGGCCCTCCTCCAGTGGCACCGGGCAGAAGGCGGGCACCGTGGAGCATGCGCATCACGTCCTCAAGAACGAGCTCGCGGCCGCGGCCCTCCCCAGTGGGAAGTTCGGGGCGAACGCCGCCTGGTTCCGCCTGAACGTGCTCACGTACAATCTGCTCACCGCGCTCAAGCGGTTGACCTTACCCGGAGATCTCCGCACCGCCCGGCCGAAGCGGCTCCGCTTCCTGCTCTTCAACACGGTCGGGAAGGTCGTCGCGCATGCGCGGCGGACGCTCTTGCGGCTCTCGGGCGTCCTCCAGCATGCCTTGCTGGTCCGGGTGCGGCGCAAGATCGCTCGGCTTGCTCCCGCTTAGCCGGAGATTAGGGATCAACGTTGATCCTTGACTTTGCCGGCAGGCGAGCAGTAGGCTCGCGCCTGAGCCGCCCGCTCCCATTCCCACCTACGGGCCGACTCGGCTCGGCCAGGTTCCCGTAGCGCAGATCGGGCCGTCAGCGGCCCGTTGGACCTTGTTCCTTTCGCCAGGCGTCCAGAGGAGTACTCAATGGACCAGTCCCAACTCAACTGGATCGCCAGCTTCATCTGGGCATTGCAGACGACGCGCTCCGCGATCAGACCCTGATGAGAACCTGACATGCCCCTGACGCTTCAAGACCTCAAGTCGCACCTCTGGAACTGTGCGGAGATCCTGCGCGGCAGCGCCGTCGACCGCACGGACTGGAAGGCGTACATCCTGCCGCTGCTGTTCTTCAAACGTATCTGCGATGTCTGGGATGAGGAGACGGCAGAGGCCGCGAAGCTGTTCGGCGATGCGGATCCCGTTGATTTTCCGGAAGTTCACCGGTTCAACGTACCGGACGGCTGCCACTGGCGCGACGTGCGCGAGACGCCCGGCCAACATCGGCGCAGCCCTTTCCCGAGCCATGCGCGAGATTGAACGCGCGAATCCGGATACCCTCTACCGCGTGTTCGGCGCCGCCGACTGGGGCAACCGGGAGATGCTGACCGACGCGATCCTCAAGGACCTCATGGAGGGGCTCTCCGAGGTGTCGCTCGGCAACACGGCGGTGAGTTCGGACATCCTCGGCGATGCCTACGAGTACCTGATCGGCAAGTTCGCCGACATCACCAAGCGCAAGAAGGCCGGCGAGTTCTACACTCCGCGCAGCGTCGTGCGCATGATGGTGGACATCCTCGACCCGAAAGAGGGCGAGAGCATCTACGACCCCGCCTGCGGTACCGGGGGCATGCTGCTGGGGGCCATCGAGCACGTGCAGCGCGCCGGGGGCGATGCGCGGACGTTCTTCGGAAAGATCCACGGGCAGGAGAAGAACCTCACGACCGCGTCCATCGCCCGCATGAACCTGGTGCTCCACGGCATTGAGGATTTCCAGATCGTGCGGGAGGATACGCTTCGCAATCCAGCCTTCACGGACTCCAGCACGGGAGGCCTTGCCACCTTCGATTGCGTCATTGCCAATCCGCCCTTCTCGCTCAAGGAATGGGGCCGGGAGATATGGGAGGCGGACCCCTGGGGCCGCGCCGCCTTCGGGCTGCCGCCCGACAGCTACGGCGACTATGCGTGGGTTCAGCACATGGTGGCGTCCATGGCTCAACGCTCCGGCCGCATGGCCGTGGTCCTGCCGCAGGGCGCCCTCTTCCGCAAAGGGGCGGAAGGCGATATCCGGCGGCAACTCTTGGAGCGGGACCTCATCGAGGCCGTGATCGGCCTTGCGCCGAACATCTTCTACGGGACCGGTCTTGCCCCCGCCGTTGTGATCCTGCGCCGCACCAAACCGCCTGCGCGCAAGGGCAAGGTGCTGATCGTTGACGCCTCCAGCCTGCTCCGCAAAGGCCGCGCCCAGAACTACCTCGACCCAGAGCACGCCCAGCAGATCGTCGCCTGGGTGCGCGACTTCAAGAATGTCGAGGACCGGGCCAAGGTCGTCAGCCTGGCTGAGATCAAGGCCGAGGACTGGACGCTCAACATCTCGCGCTACGTGCTGCCGCCGGTCGGTGAGGATATTCCCCCGCTGCCGGAGGCCGTCGCCGCGTTCAAGGAGGCGCTCGCCGGGGCTCGCGCGGCGGAAGAGCGCTTGCGCACCGTACTAATCGAGGGAAGGTGGTTGGCATGAGAGACGCGCAGAGGCCGGATCATATCAGCCTGAATACGCTCATTGGACGCCTGAAAGAAGGCCGCTTTGTAATTCCCGACTTCCAACGAGAGTTTGAGTGGCGGCCGTGGGATATCAAGGACCTGATGCGGTCCATCTTCCTGGACTACTACATCGGCAGCCTTCTGCTCTGGAGGGGGAAGAAGGAAAACTTCGACGCATTGTCGTGTGAAATCCTCTACGGTCTTGACAACACGACCGGCCAGCACCCTTGGAACTGCGGGCACGGCGATCCTGAGCACATTGTTCTCGACGGCCAACAGCGTCTGACAGCGTTGTATTACGCCTTCGTCGCCCCAAAGGTCCCGTTACCCAACCGGGCCAACCGCGCCATTTATTTTGTGCACGTTGATAAGTTCATGAACGAGCAGTACGACGAGGCATTTCAATACGACTGGTTCTCTCGCCGTTTAGGTAGCCTCCTCGACAATCGTGACGCTCAGTATGCCGAACATATGTTTCCTCTCTCGGTTGTGGGTGCTGGTGGATGGGATCTTGCAAACTGGGCGCAGGGCTACCAGAGCTACTGGAACGAAGCGCTCGCCGCGGCCAAGAGCAGTGGAAACGCCTTGGCAGCAGAGAACGCGGCCGGA
>CAVQPC010000081.1:0-88505 GCA_963714585.1 uncultured Methylomirabilota bacterium | reverse complement strand
GCGTGAACTTCGTCAACATCTACCACCGCCGCGGGACCTACGCGCTGGATCGGCCCTTCACCCCCGGGCGGGAGGGGGCGGGCGTGGTGGACGTGGTCGGGGAGGGCGTTACGACGGTCCGCCCGGGCGAGCGCGTGGCCTTCACCGGGCACCCCGGCGCCTACGCCGAGGCCTGCCTCGTGCCTGCCGACAGCCTGATTGCCCTGCCGGACGACGTGTCCTTCGAGGTGGGCGCCGCCTTCCCGCTGCAGGGGATGACCGCGCACTATCTCCTCCACGAATTCCACCGGCCGCAGCCAGAGGAGGTGGTCCTGGTCCATGCGGCCGCCGGCGGGGTGGGCCTGCTCCTCGTGCAGTGGGCGAAGCATCTGGGGGCACGCGTCATCGGCACCGTCTCGACCGAGGCGAAGGCCAAAGCCGCCCGGGACGCGGGGGCCGATCACGTCATCCTGTACGCCGCACAGGATTTCGTGGTGGAGACCCAGCGCCTGACCAAGGGGCGCGGCGCGGATCTCATCCTCGACGGCGTGGGCAAGACGACCTTCGCGGGGAATCTCACCGCCGCCGCGGTGCGCGGCCACATCGTGATCTACGGGGCGTCGAGCGGCCCGGCCGATCCCCTCGTCCCCAATGCCTTGATGGGGCGCTCCCTGACGGTCTCCGGCGGGAGTTCTGCCAACTTCCTCCGCACCCGCAAAGAGCTCTTGCACCGCGCCGGGGACGTGCTGGCGGGTATCCGAATGGGCTGGGTCCGGCTGCGGATCGATCGGACGCTTCCCCTCGAGCAGGCCGCCGCGGCGCATCGCGCGCTGGAGGGTCGGGAGACGATCGGGAAGGTGCTCCTCCGGGTGGCGGGGCCGTAGGGGGGGATGCGCGCTGCTCCCTCACCCCGCTTTTTTCGGTGCAGCCGACCGATCCAGAGCCGGCGCCACAGCGCGGCCTGCGCCTCGACTGCTTCCGCGGCCTGGCCCTGCTCTTCATCCTCTTCAACCACATCTCCTCCAACCTAGTGGGCTGGATCACGGTCCGCCATTACGGGTTCAACGACCCATCCGAGATCAAAGGGTTCCTGCGATCTCCTGGTGCGGGGCGACCCCTCGGCGAGCGCGACACTTTCACGCTGAGCCCAGGGGAGTTCTCGGCTGAAACGAACTGGTTAAGCCCATGCCAAGCGAGAGCACGGTACCCTTGGAAGGAATGGTGCCGGCACAGGGCTTTGAGTTCGAGGCACTTTTGAATCCAAGAGGGTTCATTCCCCGCGGCTTGCCGCGAGTTCGTCATACCGGCGGAAGCCGGTATCCAGAAAGCCCGACTGGATTCCGTGTCAAGCACGGAATGACGGACTAGAACAGAAGCCGATACCCCGCGGCTTGCCGCGGGGTAGTTCATCGCGCTGGGGCGGGACGGGGTGATCGCGCAGGACGAGGTGCTAGCGGAGACCAAGCGATTGAACGAGAGTACAGGGACGGAGAAGTGACCCGGCCAAGTCCCACCAGGCAGGGGCCACTGATCTGACCCCGCGTCAACCAAGAGAGGAGCTGCCATGGGCACGCCGGTTGAGCAGTTAGTCCGCATCCTTACCGCCTCCATTGCCCCCGTCATTGTGATCTCAGGAGTCGGGCTGCTTCTCTTGAGCATGGTCAATCGGTACGCCCACCTCACGGACCGGGCGCGCACGCTCGTCAAGGAGCTGGAAGAACAGCCAAAGGCCTCTAGGCAACGGTTGCTTGTCGAGCAGCTCCAGCACTTCTTCCGTCGGGCGAAAATCCTCCGTCTGGCCATCATTCTCGGCTCCACCAGCATCTTCTTCGTCGTCCTGACCATTCTGACCCTCTTCGCCGGACAGGTCATGGGGGTCCGGGTTGATTATATTTCCATCCCGGTCTTCACCCTCTGCCTGGTGACTCTCCTGGGCTCTATTTACCACTTTATCCAAGATGTAACCGCCTCGCTGGCTGCCCTGCGACTGGAGGTTGGCCCACACATCCAGACGCCATGACTCTCCCTTGGTTCCACCTCCGCGGCGCAACGGACGATGGCGGTCTCTTTCCTGTGTGCCTCGCACGAGATGCCCGGTGGCGGTCGGGATCAGGACGGAGATGGGGTGATCGCAACGGGGGTCACGATCAGGATAGCGTGAGGGCTCACGCTGATCGAATGTGAGGCCCCCCTGCCGGAGACGTGAAGGACCACGCGGTGCTGGCCCGGGGGCACCGCCACGATGCCGAGGCCTCTGCTGAGACCCACCGCCACTCCGTCCACCGCGGCCTCCGCGTGCGGAGGGAGCCGGAAGAGGAGGACGCCCGAAGGAGGAGGAAGCTCCCGGGTGCCGGCCGGAGGGGCTGGCAGAGGAAGGATGTGGGACGCAGGGCTGCGGCAGCTCCTCTCAACAGCGAAGAATTCGGTTTCAGCGAAATCACCATATCCCACATGCATCCACCTGCCTCTCGCGCGATCCTGCCAAGCCGTAGCGTCGAAACCGGGACGATTCCAAAGGTATCGAACGACCCACCTTGCCATTTTTGTATCCAAAACCGCTTGACACTTCCACTGGATACGTTATTTAATGCGAAAACTTTCACATCAAGGAAGCATTTGGATACAAAATGACAATCCCATCGCAAGCAGAAGCCGTGCCCATAAGGGAGAGAGCCTACGAATACCTGAAGTCTTCCATTCTCTCCGGCCGGATCAATCCGGGGGAACGATTGACGGAGGAGCATCTTGCCAAAGAGCTGGGTATCAGTCGGACTCCGATTCGCGAGGCCCTTCACAAGCTGGAGTCCGAGGGCTTGATCAAGCCCCTCGCCACGAGAGGGTTTGTCGCCTCGCGGGATTCAAAGGAGGAGGTGGAGGAGCTCTTCGAGATCAGGGCCGTTCTGGAGGGCTACGCCCTGCGGGTCATCTGCGGTCGCATCAGCGACTCGGTGCTCGACCGGCTCGAGGAGGCCGTGGAGAAGGCGGAGGAGGCATTGAAGAGCCAATGCCTGGATGAGCTCTTCCACTGGAACACCCGGTTTCACGACACGCTCCACGAGCTGATCACCGATAAACACCGCCTCTACCATCAGATGGTCACGATGCGCCAGTACGTGCTGCGGTACCGCAAGAACACTCTGCAGTACCCGGACGGCGGGGGGCGGACGGTGGATGGCCACCGCAAGATCCTCATGGCCCTGCGCCTCCGGGACCCCGACTTGTGTGAGCGGCTGATGCGGGAACACATCCAGCAGTCGAAGAAGGATGCCCTTCAATTCCTGTTTGCGGCAAACAAGGAGGTGGTCTGAGAGTGGAAAAGCACATCGAGGTCCTGGTGGACAAGTGCACGGGTTGCAAGCTCTGCGAGCTCGCCTGCTCCGCTGTGAAAACCGGGGAGTACAACCCTCGGCACTCCAGGATCCAGGTCGTCCTGGTCGACATCCCGGAAATCCCCGTCCCCATTCTGCTGGACAGTTGCGATTATTGCTTTGGGAACCCGGCCTGCGTCCGCCTCTGCCTTCCCCAGGCCATCGTCTGGAAAGATATGGAGGCCAGGCCTCATCGGCCGAAGCTATCGGAGGCGAAAGCAATCGCGCACGCGTGGCTCGAATCCGTGAGCCGCTGAGGGGTGAGCGTGGCGAAGGTCAAAGTGAGAGGCTTCACGGTGGTTCGGGACGCCCTCGGCGCGAGCGTAGTCGAGGTCGATGTGGAGCATCCCGAAACAGTGAAGAGCACTTTTGATTCGCTGTTGAAGACGTACGAGCGCCTCCGGAATGTGCTCATGGATCCGGCGACGGGCGAGATGGCCCCGTTTCTCCTCGTGCTCAACCAGGAGGCCATATCCTCGACCCTTGACATGGACCGGCCGGTGAAAACTGGAGACGAGATCGCCATCATCTTTCCGATCGGAGGAGGTTAACCGTGGCAAGCGGATTCAAGTACGGCGGGTACAAAGGCCAACTCCTCAGGGTAAACCTGAGCAAGAAGGCAATTGCGAAAGAGCCTCTGCGTGAGGATTGGGCCCGGGATTTTGTCGGCGGCGTGGGATACGCTGCGCGCCTCCTCTACGAAGAGCTCAAGCCGAAGATCGATCCCCTGGGCCCGGAGAACAAGCTCGTCTTCATGACCGGTCCGGTCAACGGCACGATGATCCCCGCGGCCTCCCGGTCATGCGCCTGCGCGAAATCCCCATTGACTGGCTCCTTCTTCCACAGCATCTTCGGAGGGTATTTCGGGCCCGAGCTCAAGTTCGCCGGCTATGACGGCTTGGTCGTCGAAGGCAAGTCCGAAAAACCCGTGTACCTCTGGATTGACGACGACCGGGTCGAGATCCGGAGCGCAGAACATCTGTGGGGGAAGAATCCCTTCAAGACGCAAGAGATCATCCGCAAGGAGATCGGTGACGAGGAGATCCACGTCGCCGTCATCGGAGAAGCAGGCGAAGGCGGGACGCCCTTCGCGATGATCCTCGTCGACATCCGAGCCGCGGGCCGAGGAGGCATGGGCGCGGTGATGGGGTCGAAGAACCTGAAAGCCATCGCGGTGCGGGGAACGGGAAGCGTCACCGTCCCCAACACGCTCGGTGTCTACAACACCACCATGCGGCTCAACGAGCTATTCGCCACCAATCCTGCCGTCAAGGGCCTCTCCGGATATGGCACCCCGCGGAACGTGGCCAGCATGAACGCTGCGGGGATCCTTCCCACCCGCAACTGGCAGACCGAAGTCTTCCCCAAGGTGGATGGGATCACCGGCGAGACCATGAGCGAGAAGGTGGTCAAGGGAGACCGGGCCTGCTTCGCCTGCTCCATCAACTGCACCAAGTACAGCGTCGTTCCCTCCGGCCGGTACAAGTCCATCATCAACGGACCGGACTACGAAACGATCTACGGCTTCGGCAGCATCTGTGAGGTGGACGACATCAAGGCCCTCTGCAAGGCCGACGAGATCTGCGACGAATACGGGATCGACCTGATCACCACCTCCATGTGCGTGGCGTGGGCCATGGAGTGTTACGAGAAGGGCATCCTCACAATAGAGGACACGGGCGGCATCGACCTCAAGTGG
Source organism: uncultured Methylomirabilota bacterium (assembly GCA_963714585.1). Classification (GTDB taxonomy): domain Bacteria; phylum Methylomirabilota; class Methylomirabilia; order Methylomirabilales; family 2-02-FULL-66-22; genus 2-02-FULL-66-22. The sequence goes on along the minus strand of CAVQPC010000081.1, from coordinate 83,459 downwards.
GGGAACGCCGATGCCATGCTCGAGCTGACCGAGAAGATCGGCAAGCGGGAAGGCCTCGGGGCCCTGCTGGCCAAGGGGACCAGGGAAGCCGCGAAGATCGTCGGGAAAGGCTCCGAGCGCTTCACCATCCAGAACAAGGGGGTGGAGTGGCCGGGCCACACCTGCCGTCCGTTTCCGGCGGCGGCCGTGGGCTACGCCACCGGGCCGCGGGGAGGGAGCCATCACGACATCCGGCCCACCCCGGAGAAGAGCGGGTTGGTGGATCGCAAGGTCCTCGAGGGCAAGGGCGCCCTGGCGGCAGAGATCAACCACTGGCTGATCCTGGGCGACTCGGCGCTCGTCTGCCATCTGGCCGAGCCCATCTGGGGCCCTGCAAAGATCAGCGGCAATCTCGTCGAGGCGCTGAACGCCGTCACCGGCTGGAGCCTCGACTACGAACAGGCCCGGAAGATCGCCGAGCGGCAGTGGAACATGATCCGATGCTTTGCGGCGAGGGAAGGATTCACGCGGAAGGATGACCAACTGCCGATCCGGTTCAAGACGGAACCCGATTCCCGAAGGTCCGATGAAGGGAAGTTTCATTCCCGAGGAGACCCTCGAACGGCTGAAGGACGACTACTACACCTACCGCGGATGGGATCTCAAGACGGGCAACCCCACGAAAGAGAAGCTGAAGGAGCTAGGGCTGGAGTTTGCCATCAAAGACATCTGCTGAGGCTCCCCCCCGACCGCTGTGCGTCGTGCCCCAAAGGTGAAGGTGAGATCGGGCAGGGTCAGAACGGAATATGAAACACGGGGGGGCGGGTGATGGCTCGCCATCACCCGCCCCATGAGCTATCGTCCCTTCCACCGGGGGGCGCGCTTCTCCATGAATGCCGACACGCCTTCCTTGAAGTCCTCGCTCAGGTAGCACATCAGGTAGAGGTCGGGTGTTTCCTCGATGCGCCCTTGCATGAGCAAGCGCCGCACGCCCTCTTTGATGGAACGAAGGGTGAGCGGCGCGTGGCTGGCGATGAGCAGGGCGATCTCTCGGGTGCGCGATTCGAGATGGTCCGCCTCGACCACTTCGGTGAACAGGCCAGTTGCTTTGCCTTCTTCGGCTTCAATGAAGCGGGCGGTGAAGATGATCTCCTTCGCCCGCGCAGGCCCAACCAGCGCGACGAGCCGCGCGAGGTTTTGCGCCGACAGCGTATTGCCCAGGGTGCGCGCAATCGGCACGCCGAACTTCGCGTCGCGGCTGGCGATGCGCAAGTCGCAGGCCATGGCAATCGCCGCGCCGCCGCCGACGCAGTACCCGTGAATCATGGCAATCGTGGGCTTTTGAACGGCTTCCAGGCGATTGGCGTACCGATTCACATTCCGCTCGTAGCTCAAGGCGTCGTCCGCCGTCCGAAACGCTTGAAACTGCGAGATGTCCGTGCCCGAAACGAACGCACGATCGCCCGCGCCACGCAGCACGAAGATGCGAATCGCCTCATCGGCATCCACGCGCTCGCACGCGGCATGCAAGCCCTCGTACATCGCCCACGTCATGGCATTGCGGGCCTGCGGACGGTTGAAGGTCAGCCAGGCGATGGCGCCTTCGATCTCAAAGATCAGATTCTCCGTGCCCAGGTCAAGACGCTGACGCTCAATGCCGTTCGTCATGGGCGACCTCTCCCGCAAAGGCGGCACGTCCCAGGGACAAGACCTCATGCGGTAGGGAGCCTGGCAACGGGGACGAGCCGCCGTCAAGCGTGACGGGCTGCCCCCTTCAACTGCCCGGGCGAAAAACGGACCGAGTATACAGCAGGACGCTTCGCCTTGACAGGATGCGCAGATGTGAAGTAATGATACTCGAAACCTGCATTCCAAAACCCGCTTTCACTGTGCGAACGTATCCAGGGTCCGTCACGCCCACGCGAGCCGGAGCCCATCAGGACCGAGCGAACGAGCGGAGGGGGCATGCAAATCGACCCGAACAGGTGTGTCGCGTGCAGTAATTGTGTCCCCATCTGCCCGATGGGGGCTATCTATATCGACCCCGCGGTGAATCGGGCGACGGTGAACCTGGACGAGTGCGTGGAGTGCTTCGCCTGCTACCGGGGGATGAGCAAGGAGCACCTCAACCCCAGGCTGGTCCGCACCATCCGAGGGTTCCTGAAACTGCTGCGCATTCGCTTTGACCCCGAGCCAGATGTCTGCCCCACGGACGCCCTCACCGAACAGGAACTCACCTGGCCCCGGATCGTCCGGCGCGCCTTCAGCGACCCCTTGATCCCGCACGAGTCCACCGGGGTGCACGGCCGAGGGACGGAGGAGGTGAAGACCAACGATGTCACGACCGGGCGCATCCAGGAGGGCGAGGCGGGCTTCACCATCGAGTTCGGCCGGCCGGGGGTCGGCGTCCGCTTCCGCGACATCCAGAAGATGACGCACGGCGCTGGCGCCGCTCCCTGTCACCTTCGAGCCGAAGAACCCGGTGTTTCTCCCTGATGAGCGATCCCACCACCGGCGCGATCCGGGAGGACATTCTGAACGAGAAGGTTCTCTCGGCCATCCTGGAGCTGAAGAGTGCGCTGGCGCACGTGCCGGAAATCCTCCGGGCGGTGGAGGCAGTGGCCCCGACCCTGAACACGATCGTCTCCATCGGCGTGGCCACCCGCTGCGATGCCCAGGGAGACAACCAACTGGAGCCCTTGCTCAAGCGGGAAGGGTACTCGGCGTATCGCGCCAAGACCAACCTGGGGCTGGGCCGGCGGCCCGCGGCAGCCACCGCCTGAGCGGCGACCACTCGCAGGAGGGGAATTCGATCCATGACCAATACGCTGCACCGATTCGGCGCCGCGGAGACGCTCCAGGACGATTACATCGTGTTCGCCATGGCGGCCCGGGGGATCAACGAGGACGGGGCGCCGGCGAGACTGCAGGAGTTTCTGCGCCTGGCGCTGAAGCACAATCCGATCAACGTGGGCAACGCCGTCAAGGGGGGGATCTTCCGGCCGTCCCAGAACCTGACCCCGCTGGCCCACTGGCGCAGGACGGACAAGCTGGACTTCCAGGCGATCGTGGAGGGCATCGATACCTGCACGGTGGTGGCTGCCGTCTTCGATCGGGTCGCCAACCTGGAGGCATTTCTCGCGGACCTGAAGCAGGCGGACCTCGGAATCTCCATCAATGTCTCTTCTCTCGCCGACACGGCGCACGCCTGCTGCCGCCGGGTGGGGATCGCCCGCCACAGCGTGGGCTATTCGCTTGGCTTCCACGGTGATCTCAACCTCTTGCCAGATCGCCACGTCCTGGAGGTGTCCACAATGTGCGGGCACGGCATGGTGTCGCACAACCTTGCCAAGAAGATGATCGACTTCGTCAAGGAGGGACGGCGCGATCCGAAGGGAGCGGCGGCGTGCATGGCCCGCTTCTGTACGTGCGGGGTGTTCAACCCGACCCGTGCGGCGCGCGTCCTGGAGGCGGCGCGGACGGGGAAGTAGGGAGGACGCCATTCCCGTTGGCCCTTAGGGCTCCTTCGGGAGGTCGTGGAGGATCACTGGGCGAGGCTGCTGTAAGGTGAGTCGTAGTGGTTGGAACCAGAAGGAAGGGGGAGACATCATGCGTGCTTTGGACAGCTTGCAGAGAGCCTTCGGGTTTGTTCTTGCTCTGGCGTTTGCCCTCACCCTGCTCCTCGGTGCGTCCGGTCAGGCCTGGGCGGCCACGGTCATCCGGCTGGGAGACGTGGGTTACCCGGACTCCCTGATCTCCCTGCAGACCGATGAATTCGCGAAGCGGGTGAACGAGGCCCTCAAGGGCCGGGTCGAGGTCAAGGTCTTCCACGCCAGCCAGCTCGGCTCCGACGAGGAGATGCTCAAGGGAATCAAGGTCGGGGTCCTGGAGATGTTCGAGCCGTCCACGGTCATGAGCACCGTGGATCCGAAGTTCGGCGTCTTCGAGATGCCGTACCTCCTCAAGGATCGAGTCCAGGTGAAGCGGGTGGCCGAGGATCCGCAGGTAAAGAAGCTCCTGTTCGAGCCGTTGCCCGAGAAGGGGCTCCGCATCCTGGGCATGTGGGAGAACGGCTTCCGGGTCATCACCAACAACGCTCGCCCCATCGTCAAGCCCGAGGACCTGAAGGGGATCAAGCTGCGCGTGCCCGGCGGCGTCTGGCGCGTCAAGATGTTCAAGGCCTACGGGGCCAATCCGACCCCTCTGGCCTATTCGGAGGTCTTCGCCGCCCTCCAGGCCGGGGTCATGGACGGGCAGGAGAATCCCTTCGCACAGATCTATGGCGGGAAGTTCTATGAGGTGCAGAAGTACCTGTCCCTGACGGACCACGTCTACACGCCGTCCTACGCCGTGATCTCCGAGCGGTTCTGGAAGACCCTGCCGCCCGACGTGCAGCAGGTCCTGGCCAAAATCGCGGTGGAGGTGGGGGACTACGGCCGCAAGGAAGGCGCTCGCATGGACGAAGACCTGATGGGAAAGATGCAGAAGTATCTGAAGATCAACGAGGCGGACAAGGAGGCCTTCGTCAAGGCGTCCAAGCCCATTTACGACGAATTCACGAAAGAGGTCCAGGGAGGCAAGGAGCTGGTGGACCGAATCATGGCGTTGCGGTAGGACCGGCGACCAGCCCGACCCCTACGGCTCCGGTGGGGAATGGAGGAGACCCATGCGCAAGTTTTACACCAACCTGATCGATTTTTTGCTGGGCCTTTCGGGGGTCCTGATGCTGGTCATGTTGGGGGTCGTCCTGCTGGGCGTGACCTTTCGCTACGTGATCAATGCGGCCCTGTCCTGGTACGACGAGTATGCCGGGTACATTCTGGTCTGGCTGACGATGTTCGGGACGGTGGTGGCGCTGGCCAAGGGGAAGCACATCAGCTTCGAGACCGTGGTGGAGAAGCTCCCGACTCGCTGGCAGCGAGCGGTGGAGATCATCGACAGCGTGTGCGTCCTGAGCTTTTCCCTCGTCATGCTGGTGTCGGGGTGGGTCCTGGTGCGCTCCATGTGGGGGGAGACCTCCGTCTCGGTCCCCGCGGTGGAGATGTCCTGGGTGTACAGCGTGCTGCCCATCTCCGGGGTGCTCCTGGTCCTTGTCGGCATCGTGCAGCTCACGATGCTGGTGACCGGGCAGGAGATGCCGGGGGTCCCGAAGCGCAAGGCCATGGAGGAGGGACAGTAAATGGGTTGGGTTGTCCTGAGCCTCGTGCTGTTCCTGTCCGCCCTTAACGTCCCCATCGGCTTCGTGCTGGCCATCGCCACCATCCTGGCCGTCCTGATCCAGGGGACGGCCCCCCTCGAGGCCATCCCGCTGATGATCTTCGGCGGCGCCTCCAAGTTTCCCCTGCTGGCCATCCCCCTGTTCATCCTGGCCGGGGGGCTGATGACGACGACCGGGATCTCCACGCGCCTCATCAATCTCGCCAGCGCCCTGGTGGGCTTCATCCGGGGCGGTCTGGCCATGGTGACCATCGTGGCCTCCATGTTCTTCGGGGAGATCTCGGGATCGGCGGTGGCGGGCGCCGCCGCCATCGGCCAGGTGGTGATCCCGGCCATGGCCAAGAAAGGCTACCCGAAGGCGTTCAGCGCCGGGGTGGTGTCGAACGCCGCCACCTTGGCCATCATCATCCCACCCAGCATCCCCATGATCATCTACGCGGCCATGGCGGACACCTCGGTGGTGAAGCTGTTCATTTCGGGGGTCATCCCGGGCATCATCGGTGGGGGCTTGATGATGCTGCTCTCCTACTACTTCGCGCGGACGCGCAACTACCCGGCTGAGGCGGCGTTCTCGCTACGGGGGGTGGGGCGAGCCCTGAAAGACGGCTTCTGGGCCCTGATGATCCCGGTGGTGATCTGGGGAGGGATCTTCGGCGGGATCGCCACGGCCACCGAGGTCGGGGGGCTGGCGGCGCTGGCGGCGATCCTGATCGGGGTCTTCATCTACAAGGAGTTGTCCTGGAAGGACTTCTGGAAGACAGTGGTGGACTCCGCCATGCAGACGGCGGTCATCATGCTGATCGTGGCGACCTCGGCCGTCCTGAGCTGGTACCTCACCAACGAGGGGCTCCCCCAGCAGTTGACCCAGGCCATGCTGTCCCTGACGCAGAACAGGTACCTCATCCTGTTCCTGCTCAACATCGCCTTCTTCGTCGCCGGCTGCTTCCTGCACAGCGCGGCGGCCATCATCCTGATCGTGCCCATCGTGTTGCCCTTGATCAAGCAGCTCGGCATTGACCCGATTCACTTCGGGCTGATGGTCACGATCAATCTGGGGGTCGGCCAGCAGACGCCGCCCGTGGCCACGGTGCTGATGACGACGTGCGCCATCGCGGACCTGTCCATGTGGGAGGTATTCAAGACCGGGTTCTGGTACATGATGGTCCTCGTGCTGCTGACGTTCCTGGTGACCTACGTGCCGGATACGGGTCTCTGGCTGGTGAGGCTGGTGTATCACATGTAGCGAGGGTCCAGGGGGGGGAAGATCGGATCAGCAGGCGGTGCGGGCCAAGATTCGCACCCGCGAGAGACCCGTGGCGACGGTGACTGCGAAGGGACGGGAGGGGGGACGCGACGGGCTCCTACCTGCTGTCCCGGTTTCGCTGAGACGGGGGTTTCTATGAAGACGCGTGCGGCGCAACTGCGGAAGCCGGGAGACGTCGTCCTGATGGAGCGGGAGCTCAGCCTGGGCGACGACGAGGTCCTCGTCAAGGGACATCTCTCCGGCATCTGCGGCTCGGATAAATCGATGTACCGCGGCGACATCCCCGAGAAGATCACGCTGCCGCTCTGGATCGGCCACGAGAGCGGCGGGACCGTCGTCGAGGTGGGGGCCAAGGTCCGCGAGTACAAGCCGGGCGACCAGGTGATGGTGTTCAACTGGTGCAACACTTTCGCCGACTACTACAAGGTCCCCGTCTCCGGCTTGCAGCCGGTCCCCGAGGGGCTGGACCCGGATCTGGCCTCGCTGGGCGAGCCCGTCGCGTGCGCCATGTACTCGGGCCTGACCTGCGGTGCGCAGCTCGGCGACGTGGTCGCGGTGTACGGCATGGGCTTCGCCGGCCAGATCATCGCCCAGGCCGTCAAGCGCATGGGCGCCTACAGGGTGGTGGCCGTCGACGTGGCACAGATCAAGCTGGACATCGCCAAGCGCCTGGGAAGCGATGTCCTCATCAATGCCAAAGAGGGCGATCCGGTCCAGCGCGTGCTCGATCTGACGAGGGGGAAGGGCGCCGACGTCGTGGTCGAGGCAGCCGGCACTGAGGCCAGCATGAATCAGGCGACGGCCATGCTGAAGCATAACGGGATCCTGGCCCTGTATAGCTGGATCACCCAGCCCGTCAGGCTCAACATCGGACGCTGGCACGACGACGGCCTGGAGATCCGCACCACCTGCCTCGTCCACCACACCGAGCAGCAGCGCTTCGTCTGGACGCCATGGGCGCTCCGGCCGGTCGTCCAGGGGTCGGTGGATGTTCGCGCCCTGATCACGCACGAGTTCCCTCTGGAGAAGATCGCCGAAGCTTTCGCCGTAGCCGATAAAGATCCCACCGCGATCAAGGTCATCGTGAGGAACTGAGCCGGCGCGGGGTGAGGTCTCGCCGTTCCGGATGGCGTTCCTGAAGCGGCCAGCGCTCAGAGCGCGGATCCCGCCAGGGCCAGCAGGTCGTCCAGGAGGTGCTCGAGGGCGTGTCGGGTCAAGGGGGCGGGAACCGATTGGCGCTGTTGCCGCTCGCGGTCGTAGACGTATCGCGCCAGCGACAGGCCCTCGCCGCGGTCCAGGACCATCTCGAAAAAGGCTATCCTTCCCTCTCGCAGGGATGGGGGGGCGCTGCGCAAGAGGGCTCGCCCCCTCGCCTCCTCCGTCTCGATGACCCGGAGTGTCTCCCCAAGGTAGGTGACCGCCTTCTCGACGGAGGCGGGGGCAATGTGGAGGGGTAGGCCTCGGGTGTGCCGCAACTCCAGCCGCTCGAGCAGGCAGCCCAGGCGGTCCCAATCGGCCAATCTGACGCGAGCCTGGAGGTCTCCCGCGACGATCTGGATCTCCCCGGCACCACCCCGCTCAAACTGCGCGCGCATCTGTTCGGTGTGTGTCATTCCCTCGCCCCACTCCTCGGGTCCGTCTGTTTCGACATTCACGCGGCCGACTATTCGCCGAGGGACACCTCCCGGTGGTCCTGCCCGTCGAACGCGAGGCGGACTCTCACCTCAGGATTTCTCCACCTGCCCGTAGCAGAAGAGGTTCGCCGAGGAGGCGGCCGCTCCTAGCGGATCCTGCGATCGCTCTGTGCCTTGACAGCCAGGCCGGGTCGAGAGTAGGCTCCTGGTGAGTGCACCTCCCCCGTCCCCACCAACAGAGGAGACTCCATGGGGTCGGCCAGGGACAGCTCTCCGGACCCGAATCGCGCCACCGTCTCGGCCCGTCCGCCGTTGCCAGAACGGGCGCGGCCCCTCCCCTCCGCCAGCAGCGCGCCCGCGACCCGTCCGCGACCCCCGGGGCCTCTCTCGAAGTCCGAAGCAAGAGGCTCACCCCCCATTCCGGTCCCGGCCGGCGTCCGCCCGCTCGACCGCCAACCCAAGCTCCTCGACCGCCTGCGCGAGGCCCTGCGCGCCCGCCATTACAGCCCCCGGACCGAGCAGACCTACTGCCAGTGGGTGAAGCGCTTCATCTTCTTCCACCACGTCCGGCACCCCGCCGAGATGGGCGAAGCCGAGATCAACGCGTTCCTGACGCATCTGGCGGTGCAAGGAGAAGGTGAGCGCCTCGACGCAGAACCAGGCCCTCAGCGCGCTGCTCTTCCTGTACCGCCACGTCCTCGGTCGCCAACTCGGGGACCTGGGCGAGGTCGTCCGGGCTCGCAGACCGCACCCGTCTGCCCGTGGTCCTGACCCGGCAGGAGGTGAAGGCCGTCCTTGGGCACCTGACCGGCGACAAGTGGCTCATGGCCAGCCTGATGTACGGCGCCGGGCTCCGCCTGATGGAGTGCCTCCGCCTGCGCGTGCAGGATGTCGACCTCGCCGCCGGGCAGATCGTCGTCCGGGATGGCAAGGGGTTCAAAGACCGGCGTCACCATGCTGCCCGAGGCCCTGAAGCCGCCGCTGCAGGAGCATCTCGCCGAGGTCGCCAGATCCACGAGCGGGACCTGCGCGGATGGATACGGGCGCGTGGCCACTGCCGTACGCCCTGGCCCGGAAGTACCCGAACGCCGCCTCCGAGTGGGGCTGGCAGTGGGTCTTTCCCCAGGAGCAGCGGTGGGGAATCCGCCAGACCGGCGAGCAGGGCCGCCATCACGTCGACGAGTCCCTCGATCCTCCAGCGGGCCGTCAAGGCCGCGGTGCGCCAAGACCGGGACTCGCCAAGCATGCCACCTGCCACACCTTCCGGCACTCGCTTCGCCACGCATCTGCTGGAAGACGGGCTACGACATCCGGACCGTGCAGGAACTCCTCGGCCACAAGGACGTGAAGACGACCATGATCTACACCCATGTGCTCAACCGGGGCGGCCTGGGCGTCCGGAGCCCGGTGGATGCTTTGTAACGGATTGTCCGATGGGATAGGCTGAAACAGCCTATAATTCCGCCTGCCTCAGTCCCGTATGGTAACTGTCGGATACGACAGGTGCTGCAACGGATATGGCCTGGGGGTGCTAGGCTGACAGGCAGTCACATTCGGGGTGCTAGGCTGAAACAGCCTACTCATTGTTATGCATCAGGTGGAGCTGATATGCCATGGATACATCGGTAGTCGTTGGACCCGCGGAGATGTATCACACCTTGGCAAGCACCTTCGGTCTCGGTCTCATTCGTCTACAGGAGGCACGGATAGCGCGACTGACTGTCCAGATTGTACTCTCCAGATATCACCTTGAATCGCCGAAGAACTTCTCCACTCATCCGTACTCCGAAGTGCTTGCGGAACTCGCCAAAGTGTCCTACTCGGAGTTCGACTCGTTTCGCTATGTGAGCGACGCTAGCTATCTTGTTTACGCCACAACGTTACTGGACACCTTTTTGACCGACACGACTCGCTTTATACTCTTGCTTAATCCAGGTGCGATCGGAGACGCCCAAAGCGTCTCCCTAAAAGCATTGTTATCGGCACGGTCTCGCTCCGACCTTATAACCCAGGCAGCGACCAAGAAGGCACGGGAGATCAGTTATCTGCCCTTCTTCGGCTCGGCTAGAGTACTTGCGGCGGACGTTTGGTCTATCAGTGACGCTTGACGAAGGCACTACAGTGCCTGAACTTGCCCACTACGCGGATGTTCGGAACGTGATCGTGCATGACCAAGGCGTCTTTGATGTGGATCTAGACGACGTCGGCACGTTGCGAATTCGACCAAAGACGTGCCCCCGCCACCCGACGCCAGTTACCTCAGACGACCTGGATAGGGCTAAAACGTCTTACATAAAATGTGTTCGAGAGGTCTATCGAGATGTAATGCAACACGTCCTGCGTGCTCCAGAGGATGAGGCGTTCAAGGGTTTGCTCAGCGCTCTGTCGGGCGACCCGGTAGCATTGGGCGGCGAGAAATCAATACATGAGGATGAGGGGGCCTCAGGCACCAAGAGAGCCGATGCCTAACCCGCCGATGAACCCGGCTGGCTCCGCCATCGGGTTATCGGCATGGCGTTAGAGTGCGCAGGCGTAAGGGAAGAGAGGAATCCTATGTTTGTTTATATCCGCGCGGTTTCTGACAATGAGAACGAGAAGGAGCAATGGAATGGCAAGACGATGCACGTCTACGCCAGGGATTTTTCTGTATCGGCCAGGCGCAACATTTCCCCTGATAAGAGGGAGATAGAAATGAGGGCGAGGGACGGCGAACCGGCTTTGATGGGCGCTGCGAGCAACGAGCTGGATTGATTTGCTATCGCTATGGCGCGTCTAACAAAGTCGGACATCGAGCGTAGGCTGCTTACGGGGGCGTCCGTCGCGTGGAAGGACGCCAACGAGAAGACTTATCAGCTCGTGCTGGCCGATCCCAGGGAGCGCCGCCTTTTTGCTCTTCTGCTTCGGACCAAGGTTCGAGAGCCGACAGGGCTGTCCCAGGACTTTATTGACGGTCTCTCGTCCGCTTATGGCGGAACCGATGATCCTGCTTCCACGATCGCAGCCACGACTGCCGCAGTATCAAGCGCCGGACCCTGGCGTCTTCAGTCCATTGAAACCGAGGGATTCGGCGGACTGAACATTTGGGGCGGACTGCCTTTCCATTTTGATTTCGACCAGGAAAGCCTCCTCATCGAAGGTCCGAACGGCAGCGGCAAATCTTCGCTGATCGGCGCGATTCTCGGGCGCTCTCGGTGAGCGGCCGCGCGATCAGTCAGACAGTCACGCCCATGAGCCAAAGCCGGTGTTCGGATCGAACGACAAGCTAGCGGGTGACTGGCCGCCGATTGCTTGCTATCCGCCATCAGCCGCGGATTTGAAATCGCCGGCGCGCGTCCGGGTGCAGCTTACGTTTCAAGACCCGCAGGCCGGGGTTGCGAAGGTCGAACGCACGCTCGACGGCGGCAAGGTGACGACCAATACTGATCTCCGGCTTTGAAGTGCCTTCGGTTCTTCTTGAAACGGGCTTGCTGATGCCGGCACGCCTCGCCCAGATTCGCTTCAATGAGGGCGGTGGGCGATTAACGGATGCCGTGCAGAAACTGACGGGGCTGGACGAGCTCGTCGCAATCGGCGCGCTGGCCGTGGTCTTTGTCATAGGAGTCGTGAATATCTTTCGTACAACCGTAAAGACTGACGGTTGCCAAAAAGGAGTTCGATCAAGCAATCGGAGAAGCACGAGACACCTTGGCTGCGGTTGAAGTCGCCGTAACTGACTTCACGATTGCCCACACCGACGACGACAAAGGCGAGATGGCAAAGTTCGGCAAGATGCTGATCGATCGCGCAGCCGAACTTACCCAGGTTGTGTCAAATGATCTCGCTAGTGGTTTGAACCTTGCGAGCCCGTCTGTGCAGAATCAGGTTATTTCTGCGATTGGAGCTGCGCAAGAAGACCTGAAAGCGGGTCTCGAGGGACTTCCCTCTTGGAAGACTCTGCAATCGATCGCGCAGGCGCTCGATGAAGAACGGGCAAACGCGTATCGGCTGCCATTGCGACCGCACGCAGCAAGGCCGAAGAGGCCGTGCGTCTTCTGGAAAAAGTTCAAAGGACTCGAAATTTCAGCTTAAGGCAGTCGCAGCGCAGTGGCACGCCCAACATAAAATCCGGCGTGGTTGAGAATTGTCCGCTTTGCGAACATGATCTAAAGGCTGTTCCCTCGCTTGCTCAGGAACTTGAAGCGTTGCGGTCGGCAGGCGATGCGGCTGCCCGCACGTTCGACGACAACCTGAATGCCATTTCGGCGGAATTGGAATCTTCGCTCCCTACATCGATCAAGAAGTATCGGTTCTGAAATTTGACTTGAGAGCCACGGCGCTAAGTTGCGTGATGAGTCCGTGCAGCGCTTCGTAGTCAAGGATCGCTACGCCAAACCTCTCCTGAAATTCGGGGCGCTCGTCGAAGCGGCGCTGTCGGCACTCCGGAAGCGAGCTGGCTTCGTGCAGGTGGCAGCCGGTACAGATGTTTTGAAGGATTTGAACAAAAGAATCGCCGTAATCGAACGGTTGCTTGGCCTTGCCGCATGGTTTCGTACTAATTCGGGCCAGTGGTCTGATTGGTGGCAGAGTACTCGCGGCCTCTGAGGCCTTCGAAGGAGTGACATTACACTTCACAAGGATACACAAGAGCACATCTGAGAAAGCCACCCGAACGCCTGTCAGCGCACCTGTCGCGTCTGTCTGATGCCTTGGCAAAGGCAGAACCTTACCGGAAAGCTGCCGAAGCCATGCGCACGGCATGGAAGTCAGGAAAGTTGGCGGCCGAAATCGAGAAGGAACTGAAGCACCGGGAAGCAATCGCGGATAGCCTGATGCCCCTAAAGAACCTTGGTCCTCTTGCGGAATCTGTCGCAAGAGAAGCAATCGAGGGGCTGTCGGATCGGATTGCCGAGCTTCTGAAGCAAATACATCTAACGGAGCAATTGCAGTTCCATGACGCCCGGCTGCATCGCAAGGAAGGACTCGTCGTGCGGGGCGGCTTCGTGCCAGACCTGCGCATCGACGCGACCCTTGTAGCGAATACATCATGGCTTCGGGCCGTGCTGTGGGCGTTTCTTTTCGCACTGCGAGAGGAGGCCGTTGAACAGGTTGGTACCGATCCATTTCCGTTGCTTGTATTTGATGATCCACATTCCACCTTTGATGCCGAACATCGTCATCGCTGGGGGCAATACATCGCTTCCCTGCAAAGCGGTCGTTCCAAGGCACAAATCATCCTCACGACGTATGACGAGAATGTTCCTTGAACTGATCAAAGTTGACGGAGTGGCGGGGCGGCAGGCCATGATCGCCGCAGCCGGCACGGAGCTTGGGCACGTAGGGATATTCGAAGGCGAATCCCTCGATCGCAAATGGTCAGAAACCCAAGTGCTCAAGACACCCCAGGCGGGCCGCGATTATATTGGCAAAGTAAGAGAGTACGTCGAAGGGCTGCTGAGGCTCATGCTGCGCGGCGAAGATGCGGTGGTACTGTCTGTCGTGAGCGGATTTGTGGTGGGAGACTGTCGCGAAAAGCTTCGTCAGTTGAACACTAACGGAATTGCTCCGTGGGACCGCCCTCAGTTCAAGAAGCTCGTAAGCTTCTGGACAAGCAATCCCCCACGACTAAGTATATGGAGATTGCTCATCACGCCGGCGGGATTCAATCTCGGAATGGCAGAAGCCACCGATGTTGAGGAACACTGGCGGAAACACTTCGTCCGGCCCTCGACAGCGGCTTTCGACTAGCTCGCGAACACCATCTCTTGCATGGTGGCTTGAAGGCACTACACGCAGCGCCGCCTACCGTAGCCCTGCCCGAGGGCTATCAAGCGAAGGTGCGGACGATTCCTCTGCGGGTGCTCGGACGGGCGGCGGCCTTATCCGACGGCCGTGTTGCCGATGGTCGTTTTGATCTTGATGAATTTGCCTCAACTGCTCACAAGAAGGTCGTTCTGGGTCGGCATTTTGCGTACCGCCTTACCGCCCAGACTCTCGAACCCGTCGCGCGGCCAGGGGGACATGCTCTTGGTAAAGGAGCCAGGAGAGCCGCCGGCAAAATCCCTCGTGGTCGCCTTAAGCGGCGATCGCATTCTAGCGCGCAGGTTTGAGATTGCGGAAAACCACAGCGATGTCGCCGTGCTCACGGCGCAAGCGATCAACCCGCGCCAGATTGCGCCGCCCGTAATCGCGCACAAGGCGACGTTTACGCTGCACAAGATTATCGGCGTACTCTATGAAGAGACGGCATGGAGTGCACCCGCGCCGTCCGAAATGGAAGTCTGTGAATGCGCTGGAGAGAGCCTGTTGGCAGGTCTCGCAGCAAAGGCCTTAGGCTTGGTCGAAGTGGTCGGGCAGAGCGCAGAACCGCACGCGCTCAATGGGCAGTACCTTATTGTCAAAAAGGAAATACCGGTCGAGGAAGCGCTAAAGACGCTCGATGGCAAACCAATTATCGCCGGCGACACGAATGACATTCAGTACTTCAAGCGGCTCCGCGTCGCGGCAAGCGACCTGATCGTGCTTGAGAGTCTGGATAGCGGTGGCGATTACGGGCCGGTGGTCCTCTCGCCGCCAGGAAAGGGCAAGAATTGCTTGGTACGTGTCTGGCCGGTGGCCGGAGTCCTGTTTGAACTGCCGAATTGAGCGGGCGATGTGGTTCTGTCATCGAAAAAACGCGACTAAAAACGAAGGTGTTACCGAAGACCCCACAAAGCGCACTCTAACGAACCGTTCGAGAAGGACGCGCAAAGGCGCCGCGCGCCTCTCAACGGAAACGTGTGTGCCGGGCATGGCACAGAACTAGCGAGGTGAAAGTCCTCGCGCCAGGTTTTCGCGGAGCCGAAGGCTAGGAGAAGGGCAAGGGCGTCGTCGTGAGGTGGGGTCTGGAGGAAGCCCAATCCAAAAGCGCGGGGCGACGAACAGGAACCGGATACGAGGTGTGGTACACCCGGGACGAGCGGGCACGTGACCGCGAAGTCCTCCATCCGCAATGGGGTGTGCTTTATAAATCCGGCGTTTACGCGCGGAAAGTTCTGTGTCTTACCCCGGGAGATCTGCCGACTGTCCCGGACGAGCGGACTGAGGGTGGCGGGAGCCGCCCTGACCGGTCGGCAGAAGTCAGCAGAGGGCATAGTAGGTCCGAGGCAGGCAAGGCTAGTGAGGCACTCCAACGCCGAAAGGCGGAGCAACAGATAGGCCGAGCCGCAACGCCTCTAACCGAAGGCCCGAACGGTGCCCCGAAAGGGGATTGAAGGAGAGGAGCAGTCGCTTCAGGTCGAGACGCGGTATGGCATCCGACAAGCAGCTCACGCTGCCCCTGGGCCGCGCGGTCCACGGGGATGAAACCGGGACTGGGACCCGGGGAGCCGACGCTCCGGTGGAAGGGCGTCCTTCCACTTCCTCCGCCGAACCGCCGGGTACGGACCCGTACGCACGGTGGTGTGACAGGGACAGCGGGCGACCGCCTACCTATGTCGATTGGCCCTCAGCAAGAGGACGGGGGGTTAGAGAAGGCGCCGCCGCCATATCCGAGGAGTGACTTTGACGAGGACCGTTCCTGGCCAGTTGCAGGTCTTGCCCTTGGCGGGTACGATGAACGTGGGAGGCACGTCATGACCGGTGTTCTCGAGTTGAAGCGCCAAGCGATAGCCGAGGCTTGTGTGCGTCATGGTGTGGTGCGCCTGGACGCGTTCGGCTCGGCTTTGCGCGATGATTTCAGATCGGGCGAGAGCGACCTGGACCTGCTGGTCGAGTTCGGGCCGATGGAGCCATACGATCGAGTCGACGCCTATTTCGGCATGCTGGAGGAACTCAGGGCCTTGTTAGGTCTGGAGATTGACCTGGTCATGGCGGGAGCAGTCAAGAACCCGTACATCGCGCGCGACATCGAGCGCACGAAGCGGACGCTGTATGCCGCGTGACGCGCGGGCCTACTTGGCCGACGTCATCCAGGCGTGCGACGCGATCACCGTCGCGGTCCATGGCCTCGATCTCGCCGGGTATGAGAGCAATCGTCTCGTCCGCTCGTCGGTTGAGCGCGAGTTCATCATCATCGGTGAGGCCGTCGCGGCGCTCGCCCGGATCGCGCCGGAGGCCTTCGATGCAATCACACGGGCGCGCCGGATCGTGGACTTCCGCAATCGGTTGACTCACGAGTACCCAACCGTGGACGATGCTCTCGTGTGGGCGATCGTGGAGCACGATGTGCCGGTGCTTCGCCGCGAGTGCGCGGCGCTCATTCATCGCATCGTCCCCGAGGACGAGGATGGCTAAGTACGGCGTCCAGCGGACGGCGCTGCGGGCCGCACCTGACGCCCAGCGTTAGGCCAGATAGAAACTATGATATCAAACGGGTTTTCTGAGATCCCGACGGTGGACGAGAAGAACCCACCGGACCAGAACTCGTTCCGCCAGTACATCTTCTTGACCCACGGGAAGCGCTGGCGGATCTCGCGACTGGTGTTCGCCTTACTCTGCCCCACGACCGCCGACACCGCGTACTTCGGCGGGATCACCGCCACCAGGGGGACGTGGTCCACTTGGATGCTGAACTGCTCCACCTCGACGTCCGGATGGTCCTCCCGAATCTCGCCCAGCCGCTTCGCGAGAAACGGCCTTGAGGTCCCCCTTGAGGACCCTCGTCCGGTACTTGGGAATCCACAGCCTCGAACGTGATAGCTATGCCGAGCGGTTCCCTGATGAGAACGGGCAGCCAGGAACTGCGAATGACGGATTTATGCCAGCAGCCGCCCGGCCGTTGTGCCCTCCAAGGAACCTGTTGAATACGTCGGCCTAGGCCATTAGACTCCCCCTCGGTCACTGCTCTTCACTCTCATGATACAAGCCGAAGCGTGCGTGGGGAGATCCGGAGCAGGTGGGCATCCCAGTTCCCACTTGCGGCCGATTCAATGGCAGCGAGGGGAATTCCGCGTCTGCATCGTCCGCTGATCCCAAACGCTGTCGGCTATCCTCGTTAGTCGGTTGCCTCCCGCAGCGAAAGCTTGAAGCGAAACGTTGAAAAGGAGGACCCCATGCGCCACAACCGCCTCTCGACCCTCGTGATCGGCCTGGCAATGCTCACGCTCACCTGGGGATCCGCGTCGGCCGCGGACCAGGCCTTGCTCGCGCAGGCCCGGGCCTTCTTCAAGCCCCTGCCCAAGGTGATGGAGAGCCCCGAGAACCCCGTCACGCCCGAGAAGGTGGCCCTCGGGCGTCTCCTGTTCTTTGAACTCCGAGTCTCTCTTGACGGGACCGTGGGGTGCGTGCGATGCCACCAGCCGTTCCTCTATGGAACCGACGCGCTCCCCAAGGCAATCGGGGCCCTGGGTCGGCTGAATCCCCGCAACGCCCCGACCGTGATGAACGCCGCGCTGCAGTTCGTGGCGCACTGGCGGGGCGACCGGAAGAATGTCGAGGACCAGGCCATGCAGGCCTTGGTCGGCCCGCCCAGCTTCGGGGACCCGGATTACGCGACCGCCATGGCGAAGCTCAAGGCGATTCCCGGCTATCCGGAGCTTTTCGCCAAGGCGTTTCCGAATGAGAAGGAGCCGGTGAATCAGGAGAACTGGGCGAAGGCCATCGGGGCCTACGAGCGGACGCTGGTCACGCCGTCGCCCTTTGACGCCTATCTTGAGCCGGCGATGCCACGCGCTGTCTCGCCCGCCCAGGAAGCCGGCCTCCGCGAGTTCGTGCAGACCGGCTGCACCACCTGCCACAACGGCGCGGGCATCGGTGGCGGCATGTTCCAGAAGTTCGGTCTGGTCGAGGACTACTGGAAGGCGACGGGGAGCCCGGAGCCCGACAAGGGTCGGTTCGACGTCACGAAGAACCCGGCCGACATGTACGTCTTCAAGGTGCCAAGCCTGCGCAACGTGGCCATGACCCCGCCCTATTTCCACGACGGCTCGGTAGCGACGCTTCCGGAGGCCGTCCGGATCATGGCGCGGGTCCAGCTCGGCCGAACGCTGACGGATGCCCAGGTCGCCAGCATCGTGACGTTCCTCGAGAGTCTGACCGGCAAGCTCCCGTCCAGTTTCACCGACGTCCCGGAGCTGCCAGCCGCGGCCTTCCACCCGACAGCGGGAAAGTAGTGCCACCGCCAAGGCACCAAGACACCAGGGAAGTAATCGGAAACGAAGACGCGGAATTCCAAGATCCACTGATGTTGGGTTGATATGCTCTCGGGGCTCCCAGTCGCGCTGCATCGGGGGGCGTCTCTCCCGTCCTCGGTCCCCGGTCGTTGCCCCAAAGGAGATTCCCCGTGAAAGTCACCGACCTCGAAACCTCCCTCGTGGACACCAAGGGCCTCATCAAGTGGGTGTTCGTGAAGCTCACGACCGACGAGGGCATCGTGGGCTACGGCGAGGCGGGGAACGCCTTCCGCGAGCGAGCCCAGGCCGCCGCCATCCAGGAGCTGAAGCCCCTGGTGGTGGGCCGGGACCCATTCGCGATCCGGTCCCTCTGGACCCAGGCCTACAAGACGCACCTCGACGTGCGGGGGCCCAGCTCGCTCCACGTCTCGGCCTTGGGGGCCATCGAGGTGGCCCTGTGGGACATCGTGGGCAAGGCGCTCGGCGCCCCGGTCTATAACCTGCTGGGTGGGAAGTGTCGGGACCGGGTGCGCGCGTATCTCCACGCCCAGGTGTGGGGCGGCGAGGTGGAGCCGGGCCCGGACGTGTACGTGGAGCTGGCGCGGGCGCGGGTGGCGGAGGGCTTCTCGGCCATCAAGTTCGACCCCTTCTGGTTCACCGCGCCCAGCGACGCCAACATCAGCCGGGACGAGTTGCGGCGGGTGGTGCGGATCGTGGCGGCCGTTCGGAAAGCCGTGGGCGACGGGGTGGACATGGGGATCGAGTTCCACGCCAAGTTCAACACGCCGGCCGCCATCCGGATCGGGCAGGCCCTGGAGGAGTTCGATCCCTTCTTCATCGAGGAGCCCACGGGCTCTGAAGACCTGGAGGCCCTGCGCCTGGTGGCCGACAACCTGCGGGCGCCCGTGGCCTCGGGCGAACGGCTCGTCACCCGCTACGCCTTCAAGGCGATGATCGACCGGCACGCCGTGGACATCCTCCAGGTGGACCCCGGCCGGGCCGGCGGGCTCCTCGAGTCGCGGATCGTGGCCGACATGGCCGAGGTCGCCTTGACGCCCGTTTTGGTCCACCAGCCGTACGGCCCGATCTACGACGCCATGGCGGTCCAGCTCGCGGCCATGATCCCCAACTTCCTGGCCCTGGAGTGGCCCAAGTACTACTACGCGGTGGAGCCGGCGGACCTCCGCGTCCGCCTCGTCAAGGAGCCGCTCAGAGTGGAGCAGGGCCACGTCCACGTCCCCACCAAGCCCGGCCTGGGCGTCGAGCTGGACGAGGCCGCACTGCAGCACTACCGGATCGACTGGTAACGGCCCCAGCGAAAAAGCGGTGGGGGCCCGGCTAAGGTGATCGCGGTCAATTTCATACCTTGCGCGGTCACGCTCTTCTTGGTATAAGCCCCAAAGCCCCGTGGGACGATCGAGTATCCCTCGAGCCTGAATCCACTCGCCATCAGCGCAAAGGAGACCGCGCATGCAGCTCGAAGACGCCGTCATGGGCCGCCGCAGCATCCGTGCGTTCCGCCCCGACCCCGTGCCGCCCGCCGTGCTCCGGGAGATCGTGGACCAGGCCCGCTGGTCGCCCTCTGCGGCCAACACGCAGCCGTGGGAGTTCACGATCCTGGGGGGCGAGCCGCTCCAGGTGCTCCGCTCGCGCCTCCGCGCGGCGGCGGCTGCTGACCCCGTCGGCAAGCCGGAGATGACCTGGCCCGCCAATCTTCCCGAGCGCTTCAAGGCGCGACGCCTGGAGATCGGGAACGCCACAATGCAGGCGCTCGGAATTGCAGCGGATGACAAGGCGAAAAAGGATGCGTGGTCCCTCGCGGGGATCGGCTTCTTCGACGCCCCCCAGGTCATCGTCCTCACTATGGAGCGCTGCTTCACCGATCTAGCGATGATGGACATGGGGGCGATCGCTCTCTGCCTTCAGTTCCTGGCCCATGGCAAGGGCCTCGGCACCTGCCCCCAGGCGGCCCCCCTCCGCTACCCCTGGATCTTCCACGAGGTCCTCGGGCTCCCCGAGAGCAAGCGGGTGATGCTCTGCCTACCCATTGGCTATCCGGTCCAGGATGCCCCCGTGAACCGCTTCCCTCGCACCCGCGCGGCGGTCGGCGAGGTCCTGACCTGGAAGGGGATCACACCCTAGCGCTCTACAGTTGCAGACGAATGCCGGGGGTGAACAGTGTCGGCTCGCCTGTACGCGCAAAGATATGCATGCTGGACACCCCCGGCTGAGCTCCTGTCCTGTAGGTTCAAGCGGAGCTGAGCAGAACGCGTAAGCAGGCGACGAACCGAAGGGATTTCAGACACAGAAGAGTCGGAAGGCCCGGCGGCTCACGGTTGGGCTCGAGCGCGACAGGGTGAGGTTGCAGCATGACACAGAACGGGCCGCGGTTGAGTAACAAGGTGGCGGTCATCACCGGCGCCGGCGCCGGGATTGGCCGGGCGATCGCGCTGCGCTTCGGCGCCGAGGGCGCGCATGTGGTCGTGAACGATATCAACGCGGCGAGCGCCCATGACACTGCCCGGGCGATCGTCGCGGCCGGTGGGTCGGCGAGCGGCGTGGCCGCGGACGTGGCCGATAAGGCTCAAGTCGACCGGCTCTTCGATGTGACGCTGGAGCGCTTCAAGACAATCGACGTGTTGGTCAATAACGCCAGCCTGACCAATACGGCACGTCATTTTCTGGCGGCCGATGAGCAGTGGTGGGACCGGATCTTGGCCGCCAATCTCAAGAGCGCGTTCCTCTGCGCCTTGCGCGCGGCGCAGGTAATGGCTCGCCGGCGCCAGGGCTCGATCATCAATATGTCCAGCGGCGGCGCCTCGCGCGCACACCGCGGCAACGCCGCCTACGATGCGGCCAAGGGCGGCGTCGAGGCGCTGACCCGTGCGCTGGCACTCGATCTGGGCCCGTACGGCGTGCGCGTGAATGCGCTGGTGCCCGGCTCGATCAATTCCAAGGGCCTGGACCAGGCCACGCTACGCGAGCGGGGCAAGATCATGCCGCTCGGCCGCGTCGGCGATGTGGCCGAGATGGCCGGGCCGGCGGTGTTCCTGGCCTCGGACGACGCGAGCTATATCACCGGGCACATGCTCGTGGTCGACGGCGGGCTGCTGGCCCAGCAACGCTCGGCCCCGGTCGATATCTTTCCGCTGACCCTATTCCCCCAGCTCGATTAACCCCTTATCAAAGGGGATGCGGATCACGAGGTCCCGATCGCCTCGCGGGTCCCGGAAGATCCGCCGCCGCTCAATCCCCCGCAGCCTCACGTGATGGAGCGTCCCGGGACATCCAACCGTGGGCTTCTTGGCATCGGAAACGAGAGAGTGCCGCAATGCGCGTTAGACCTACGGGTCCCGCATTCCGGGAGATTCCCCCTCGCGGAGCATGAACGTGTCCTCCCGCTTTCCAGGCCTTGCCGCGGCGATTCGCGAGACCCACCGTCCATATTCCCGGCATCGGGAGAACAACCGAGCAGCCATTTGTGAACTCTGGCAGGCACTTTGCTGTCTTCCGAACACAATGTGCTATAATGACAATAAGGAGGAATCTAGAGATGGCGTCCCCGACAACGACTCTCCGTCTCCGACCAAAACTTCGCGACCAGATTGCGCGCCTTGCCAAGCGTCACCGTCGCTCCTTCTCGGAGGTCGCGCAAGACCTGATCGATGAGGCCCTTCGGCTGCGAAGCTGTCCCGGCATCTATTTCGCGGATGAGCCCACGGGACGGGTGGCCAAAGTATCCGGCACCGGCCTCGCGGTCTGGGAGGTAGTTCGCGACTATCTCCAGGCGGAGCAAGACGTGGTGGCGCTTCGCAAACTGTTTCCGCAGCTCTCCCCGGCGCAGATACAGGCGAGTCTTCTCTACTATTCTAAGTACCCGGAAGAGATCGACGAGGCCATCGCCGAGAACCGCAGCCTCACCTGGGACGCGGTCCAGGCGCGGCTTGGCGCACTTGTCAAGCGTGCATGAAGCTCTACCTGGATGAGGACGTTCCGGTTGCGATTGCGGAGGCGCTACGGCGCGCGAAGGTCGACGTGCTCACAACCGAAGAGGCTGGCAACAAACAGAGCTCGGACACGGCACAGCTAGCCTTCGCGGCGAAGGCCGGACGGTGCATCGTGACGCGTAACGTCAAAGAGTTTGTCGAGCTCGCACAACAGGCGGTTCAGCAACAACGGCCCCATGCCGGGATCATCCTGATTTCCAGCGCGTATCGCGGAAACGAGATCCGGCGCATCACCGAAGGAGTTCTCCGGATCATTCGAGCCAATGCAGGTGGCTTAGAAGAGTACGGCGTACGATACCTCTGAAGAGCAACCTTCATGGATACCGGCTCGACGGCGGCGTAGTGCGGGCGATCGCGTGAGGGAGTCAGGGACGTCCCGCCAAGCGGATGGCGACCGTGAGCATCGGGTCCTCTCGTCCGCCCCGGCCCTCCCCCGCCTCGCCATTCGAAGAATCTACACAGGTAGCGGTCTGCATTCTTCCTGGATCGGGACGGGCCGGTCGTCTCACATCCATCATCCGGGCGCTCCTGAACAGGCGGGATGCGATCGGGAAGTAGACCGTTCCCCTGAGCCGGTGCGCGTGCAAACCCCCCAGTACTGCGGGACGTTGTTGACTCAGTGGACTGATAGTCCGTGCGCTCTCGCGACCGCTCTCGCCACCCCTGACGTGGAGACCCCGAGCTGGCGCGCCCCGTCGGCGGGGGATCGTCCGCGCCGCGTCACGAGCTGGACGGCCGGCGGCGGCGGCCGGGCCTCGCCGGCAGTGCGCACCCGCTCGACCCACTCCGCGCGCCCGCGGCCGCGCCGATCCGTCAGCACTCGGTCCGCCCGCTGCCGAATGCCGCTGTCCACGGCCCCGAATCGTCGGATCCTCCCCGGCACGACCACTGCGGACGGAAGGGGGATGGTTCTTGGCGGGAGGCAAGGGGCTCTCCATCGGAGATCAGCTTGTGCTGCTGCCTGCTCTTATGCCGACTTCAGCGCGCGCTCTTCACGTTCAAGAGCCTCACTTATCCAGCTACGCATGAGCGCTTGGTAACTCTGACTCTTTGCGCGGGCCACCTGCTTCGCCCGCTGTATCTGCTGTTCCTCCAATTTGACAGGTGCGAGGGCAGCTCGGTAGGTGCTCGCAGAATAGATTTTGAAGGCGCCTTTCGGCGAGCTGGTGATCGGCGTTGAGGAGCGAGGACTCCAGGCCAGCCTGGATAAGGAGATTCCGCTGATCAATTCAAGGCACGACCAGCTTGAGTGGCTTGAAGTAGGCGCGATAGAAGCCCCGGTCCCGCGTCAGCAGCCTATCCGCTTGGACGAAGGCGTGGCCGCCCACCAGGAAGTCTGCCACGATCCGCTCCTTCGCGTCGGACCGCCCCCTGAACCGGTGCCAGCACTCCGCGGCGCGGAGCGCCGCTTCCTCGCTCATGGCTGAATAGGTGATCCCGATCTCGCGGAGCGCCTCGACGGCACGTGCCTGGGCGTGACCAAAGGCGGTCGCCACCTCGGCCCACACGACATCGCAGGCGACCATGGATCCTTCGCGCAGGCAGCGCCGGAGTGCCTCCCGGGAAGCGGGACCATGCGCCGGATCGGGCTCGAGAACGTCGATGATGATGCTCGAATCGACGGCCGTAATCACGGCTCGCCCCGCAACGCCCGGATGATGTCGTCTGTCCGCCGCTGGCGACCGAGGCGGCCGTACCAGCGGTCCAGGCCGCCTGCCGTCTCCGCCTTCACGGCGACGAGCCTGTCTGCCTCTTCATGGAACTCCAGCACGGTTCCGGGGCGTATTCCGAGCCTCTCCCGCAGCCGCTTGGGGATAGTGACCTGCCCCCGTTCAGCCACCACAGCCTTCATGGACACCTCCTGGATTGCAATATCAGTATGCATTATATTTCATGAATGCATATTTCTCAATCCCTACCTCGCCCTGGCGTGAGCGACCTCCGTTCCTGAGGAGTACGAGCGGCTGAAGGAAACGATTGATGTCCTCAGCGATGCCGATCTGATGAAGCAGATCCGCCGGAGCCACCGCTTTTACGCCGCGGGGGGAAAGGGGCTCTCCACTCAGGCGGTTTTCGGAGAGCCGGGCAATCGGATCTGGAGGGGCTCTGGAAGAGTATCGGGTGAGGCGCTTCCAGATAGTGTATTCCGTCGATCGCAGCAGCCGGGTCGTTCGGATTTTTGCCGTGGGTCACCGTCGGAGCATCTACGAGACCGTGGCTGCACTCGTTCATGGGCGCTGATAATGCTGACAGCGAGGACGGCCTCTCCGTCACGTTTTCTGGGATCACGCCCGTGATGGACGGCGAAATGGGGAAGGAGCCTCATTATGGACAGCGGTAGCTCCCGGCCCAGGCTTCGTCGCGTGAAAGGGAAGCATTGGATTGGCGGGGTGTGCGCGGGTGTCGGGTACTGGCTCGGGGTGCCCACCTGGCTGGTGCGGCTCGTTTGGACCCTCCTGATCCTCGCGTATGGCTTCGGCCTGCTCCTGTACGTCCTCCTCTGGATCTTCATGCCGGTCTGGGACCACGTCCCTGACGACTACGAGGCACGAGCCGGCGGATAGATCTGGCCGGCGGCCGGGGGCCTACTACCGGCCGATGAGCTCGCAGCCGCAACTTTCACCCGCCGAATCACGCATTGCATAGAGAGGGGGCTCGGCTCTGCCCGATTGGCGGAGCTCCCCTTCCTCGCGAAGCCAGTCGTTCGGGATCTGAGGCCATAGGATGATCTCGTTTGTGGCGGCGATCGGACCCATGCTAAGGTAGGCAGCCAAGATGGTCCGCCTGAGCTCATGCGAAAGGGGTGGGAGATGGCCACGGTATCCGTCGTCAGGGTCGAGGGGCGGGAACGCGAACAGGTGACTGCCGGCGTGCGGCGGGCGGTGAGCCTGGCCGGCGGCCTGGCGGACGTCATTCGCCCGGGGACGTTGGTTATCGTGAAGCCGAACATGGTGGCGCCGCCTCCGTCGGCGGAGGCGGGGGCCTGCACCAGCCCCCTGGTCTGCCAGGCGGTGGCGGACCTGGTGCGGGAGGTCGGGGCCCGAGCGGTCATCGCCGAGTCGTCGTCCCGGGGGGCGGACACCGAGGCGGCGTATCGGGTCATGGGCTACGAGGACCTCCGACAGCAGGGATACGAGGTGGTGGACCTGAAGCAGGACAAGACCGTGCGGGTGCCCATCGCCGGCCGCATCCTGCAGGAGATCACGACCTTCGAGCTGGTGACCCGGGCGGATGCCATCATCAGCGTGCCCATTCTGAAGACCCACGACCAGGGGCAGGCCACCCTGGCCCTGAAGAATCTGAAGGGGTTGGTGGTCGACGCCGACAAGCGGCGCATCCACCAGTTGGGCATGTTCGAGGGAGCCGTGGACCTGGTCGCCCACTTCAAGCCGGTCTTTGCCGTGGTGGACGGCCTCATCGGCCAGGAGGGGATGGGACCGCTCATGGGCCTGCCGGTCGAGATGGGGCTCCTCCTGGCCGGGCGAGACCTGGTGGCGGTGGATGCCGTGGCGAGCCGCGTCATGGGCTTTGAGGCGGACGAGGTCCCCATCACCAAGGCGGCCGCCGAGCGGGGCCTGGGCACGCTGGACAGGGCGGCGATCAAGGTGGTGGGGGAGTCCGTGGACTCCGTGCGGCGGCGCTTCCTCCGCGCGGAGGAGGACCACCGCATCGATCGAGAGGGGATCACCATCTTCCACAGCGAGGGCACCTGCACCGGCTGCCGCAACGGCTTGCTCAGCTCCCTCTTCGACATGCGGGCGGAAGGGAGCATCCAGCGCGCCCGCGGGCTCACCATCCTCGCAGGACCGGTGGAGGTCCCGGACAGCATTCCGCAGGAGTTGCTGGTCAGCATCGGCTCGTGCGGCCTGTTCGAGGCCCGGCGACTGCCGCGGTACGTGAAGGGCTGCCCGCCCAACAACGTGGACATCATCCGGGAGCTCACGGCGCAGGCGTGAGCCCGATCGAGGCCATTACTGTTTTGCGGGCCGTGCGGAGCCCTTCCTGCGGGAGGGGGCAGCCCGGGATGCACAGGAGATTCCTCCGCCTGTTTCTCCTCTCGGGCCTCCTCCTGGCTCTGGCCGGCTGCTCACTGTTCTCGGTCCCGTACAAGGTCGTCAAGGGGACGCTGACGGGCGGCGTCTGGGTGGTGAAAACCACCTATGAGGTGACCGCCGGCACGACCAAGGTCATCTACCGGGTCGGCGAGTTCACGTTCGAGGTGGTGAGGGCCCCCATCGGATGGGCGCTGACCCACGAGGAAATCGAGAGCATCGACGGGCTCCCGCCGAAGGAGGCCATCCGCCAGGACCGGGTGAAGGCGTCCCCCTACGTAGTCCGCGGAAAGACCTACGTGCCCATGTCAGCGGAGGCGGCCCAGCGTTATCGGGAAGAGGGCCTGGCCTCGTGGTACGGCTACGAGAGCGGCCGCATGACGGCAATCGGCGAGGCGTTCAACCCCAACGGACTGACCGCGGCCCACAAGTATCTGCCCATCCCCATGTTCGTGCAGGTGACGAACCTGGAGAACGGAAAGTCCATCCTCGTCCGCGTCAACGACCGCGGGCCGTTCCCGAGCGAGCAGAACCCGCATTCGGGGGACCGGATCATCGATCTCAGCATGGGGGCGGCCAAGCGTCTCGGCTTTTATACCAAGGGTCTCGCCCGGGTTCGGGTCGAGGCCATCCAGACCAAGGAAGGATGAGCGGGGCCGCCGTCTCGGCGGCGTAGTGGAGGCCTTATGGAGTCGATCGAAAAGGACGCGAGGCGCATCTTCGGCCAACGGGCGGCCCGCTACACCACCAGCGCCGCCCACACGGACCCGCAGGTCCTGGGCCGCGTCGTGGAGCTGGCGGCGCCGTGTCCGGATTGGCTCGCCCTGGATGTCGCGACCGGGACCGGGCACACCGCCTTCGCGCTGGCCCCCCACGTTCGCGAGGTCATCGGGATCGATCTCACGGTGGAGATGCTGGCCGAGTCGCGAAAGCTCCAACTGGCCCGTGGCATTTCCAACGTGGCCTTCGAGCTGGCGGACGTGCACGACCTCCCCTTCCCAGCGGGCGCCTTCCACCTGGTCACCTGCCGCCGAGCCGCCCACCACTTCTCCCGGATCGAGCGGGCGCTGGATGAGATCGCCCGGGTGCTCCGGCCCGGAGGCCGTGTGGTGTTCGACGATCGGAGCGTGCCGGAGGACGACTTTGTGGATGGCTGCATGAACCGTCTCGACCGCTATCACGATGAGTCCCATGTGCGGGAGTATCGGGCGAGCGAGTGGCAGCACCTCCTGGAGAGCCGCGGCTTTGCGGTCGAGGCGATCGAAGGCTACATCCGGCACCGGCCGCTGACGGCCCTCACCGCCGATGTCTCACCGGAAAACGTGCGGAAGATCCACGAGGTCCTCGAAAACCTCACCGCCGAGCAGCGCGCGGCCCTGAATCTCGCCAGCGTGAACGGCGAGCCCTACCTCAATCACTGGTACATCCTGGTCGCCGCCAGCAAGCGCTAGCCGGAGCTTTCCTCCCTTGTCGCCCAGCGCCCCGGCACGTCTGCTCCCGATGCCTCGCCTGCCCACCCGGGGCCCTACGTTCGGGTCGGCGTGATGTCGGTCACTCTTCCCGTGACCTCGAAGCGGCGGAGGGCCGCGGGGTCGAAGACGATGCCGTGACCCGGCCGGGCGGGGGGCGCCAGCTCGCCGTTTGCGACCCGGATCGGCTCCGCCAGGAGGCCGAGATCGGTCAGCGACCCGCCCTGCAGGTCCTCGAGCATGAGGCCGTTCGGCACGGCGCAGAGGGCGTGCACCGACAGCTCCATCACGAAATGGGGCGCCACCGGCAGGTTGAAGCTCTCCGCCAGCTTGGCAATCTTCATCCACTCCGTGAAGCCCCCGACGCGGGGGATGTCGGCCTGGACGATGTCCACCGCCCCGGCCCGCATGTAGTCGGCGAACTCGTAGCGTGTGTAGAGGGTCTCGCCGACGGCGATCGGGACGCCCGAGGCCTGCCGGACGTGGGTGTGCCCATCCCGGTCGTCCGCCAGGAGCGGCTCCTCGAGCCAGAACGGGTCGAAGGGCCGCAACAGGGCGATGCGCCGGATGGCCTCCCCGGCCGTCCACTTCTGATTGGCGTCCAGCATGAGGGGTACGGCGGGCCCGATCAGCCGGCGGACCGCCCCCACGCGCTCGACGTCCTCCTCGGGATTGTCGCGACCGATCTTCATCTTCACCGCGCGGTAGCCCTGCGCCAGGAAGCCCCGCATCTGCTCGAGCAGCGGCTCCCCGTCCAGGTGCATGTTGATGCCGCTGCCGTAGGCGGGAATGCGGTCCCGGAAGCCGCCGAGCAGGCGGTAGAGCGGCACACCGGCGTGCTTGGCCAAAATGTCCCAGATGGCGATGTCGATCGCAGCAAGCGCGTAGCGAGTCATGCCGGCCGAGCCCAGCGCGTGCAGCTCCCACCAGCAGCGCGACCAGATCCGCTCCACGTCCACGGCGTCGTGGCCCACCACGAGCGGGGTGAGGTAGGTTTCCACCAGCTCGCGGACGGCCGTCCCGCCGATGCCGAGGGTGTAGGCGAAGCCCGTGCCGGTGAGTCCGGAGTCGGTCGTCACGGTGCTCAGGATGAGCTCCCAGTGAGCGATGCGCTGGATCGAGTCCTCGATATGGACG
Organism: uncultured Methylomirabilota bacterium; assembly: GCA_963714585.1. GTDB lineage: Bacteria > Methylomirabilota > Methylomirabilia > Methylomirabilales > 2-02-FULL-66-22 > 2-02-FULL-66-22. Next base: position 54,633 of record CAVQPC010000081.1, on the reverse strand, counting down.
GCCGGCGGGATGCGGTAGAGGCGGGTCTCGATTCCCGTGATGCGCATGTCTTGACCTCCCTTCTTACCCTGGATGCCCACCACCAAGTTCCCAAGGCGCCGAGCAGACACCTTTCAGCACGAACGCCCTGACGCACCCGAAGCGTATCACGATTCCCAAGGGGATGAACAGCGGGCAGAGCGTTCTCCGTGGAGGGATCGACAGGGAGCATGCGTGGTCTCGCCGCGGCTTGACAGGGCAGACTTTCGGCGCCATCCTGCCGACTACGGCGGGCCGTTCGCGGTGGGACCGCCGCCATCTGTGCCAATCCTCGGTCGGGTTGTCGTGACGCGCATGAGCGCTCGGACGTCCTCTCACGTGCTGGATCAGTTCCATCCCGCGGTCGCGAACTGGTTCCGCGCGGCCTTTGCGGCGCCGACCCGCGCGCAGGCCCTGGCCTGGCCGGAGATCCTGGCTGGGCGCTCGACCCTCCTGTCTGCACCGACGGGATCCGGGAAGACGCTCGCTGCCTTCCTGGCCGCCATCCAGCGGGTGATGTTCGCGCCGGCGCCCCCCCGGCCCGACCGCTGCCGGGTCCTCTACGTCTCGCCCCTCAAGGCCCTGGCCGTGGACGTGGAGCGGAACCTCCGCGCCCCCCTGGCGGGGATCGCGCGCGAGGCCGCACGCCGAGGCGATCGCGTTCACTTGCCGAGCCTCGCCGTCCGCTCCGGGGACACGCCGGGAGTGGAGCGGGTGCGGATGGCTAGGACGCCTCCTGACATCCTCATCACGACGCCGGAGTCTCTCTTCCTCATCCTCACCTCCAACGCCCGGGCCATGCTCGCGGCCGTCGAGGTCGTGATCCTGGACGAGATTCACGCCCTCGTGGGGACGAAGCGAGGGGCTCACCTCGCCCTCTCGGTGGAGCGGGCGGCCGAGATCGCCGGGCGCGAACTCCAGCGGATCGGCCTGTCGGCGACGCAGCGGCCGCTCGAGGTGGTCGCCCGGTACCTCTGCGGCGGGGAGCCGGGGCGGCGCTGGGCGCCTCGGTCCGTGAGCATCGTGGACGCCGGGGCGAAGAAAGCCTTCGACCTCAGGGTTGAGGTCCCCGTAGAGGACATGTCACGCCCGGGGGAGGTCATCGAGCCCGGCGGCGCCGAGATCCCCGAGGGCCCGGCAAATCGGCTCCCGCGCCGCTCCATCTGGCCCGCCATCCACCCGCGCCTTCTTGCGCTGATCCGCGCTCACAAGTCCAGCATCCTCTTCGTGAACTCCCGGCGGCTGGCCGAGCGCCTGGCCGCCGCGCTGAACGAGCTGGCCGGCGAGGAGCTGGTGCGGGCCCACCACGGCTCGCTGGCCCGCGAGGAGCGCCTGCTCATCGAGGACGCCCTCAAGGCCGGGCGGGTTCCCGCCCTGGTGGCCACGTCAACGTTGGAGTTGGGCATCGACATGGGGGCCGTGGACCTCGTGATCCAGATCGAGACACCGCCCTCCGTGGCCAGCGGCATGCAGCGCATCGGCCGGGCGGGCCACCAGGCCGGGGCGGTCTCCCGCGGCGTCCTCTTCCCCAAGTACCGGGGGGACCTCTTGGCGACCGCGGCGATCACGCGGGCCATGCTGGCGGGCGAGGTGGAAGAGACGCGCGTCCCGAAGAACCCCCTGGATGTGCTCGCCCAGCACCTCGTCTCCATGGTGGTGGCGGGGGAGCGGAAGGTGGACGACTGCTTTGCCCTCGTCCGGCGGGCGGCGCCCTACGCCGATCTCCCGCGGCGGCAGTTCGAGGGCGTCCTCGACATGCTGTCGGGCCGGTACCCGTCGGATCAGTTCGCCGAGCTGCGGCCGCGCGTCACCTGGGACCGCCTGCGCGGCCTCCTCCGCCCGCGGGAGGGGGCGCGGGCCCTGGTCGTCGCCAACGCGGGCACCATCCCCGATCGCGGGCTCTACGGCGTCTTCCTGGCGGATGGCGAACCGACGGGACCCGGCAAGCGCGGCGGCCGCCGAGTGGGCGAGCTGGACGAGGAGATGGTCTTCGAGAGCCGCATCGGCGACGTCTTCGTCCTCGGGGCGTCGAGCTGGCGGATGCTCGAGATCACCCGCGACCGGGTGCTCGTCGAGCCGGCCCCGGGCGAGCCCGGGAAGCTCCCCTTCTGGAAGGCCGACCGGCCGCCCAGGCCGGTGGACACGGGCCGCGCCATCGGCCGCCTCACACGGGAACTGCTCTCGAGCCCCCGCCCGAGGGCGCTGAGGCGCCTCCTGGAGGAGCACTGCCTGGACGCGAAGGCGGCGGCGAACCTCCTCAACTACCTCGAGGAGCAGCAGCAGGCCACGGGCGCGCTCCCGGACGATCGCACGATCGTCCTGGAGCGGTTTCGCGACGAGATGGGCGACTGGCGGCTCTGCCTCCTCTCGCCCTTCGGCGGCCGGGTCCATGCCCCTTGGACGCTCGCCCTCGAAGCCAAGCTCGCGCGGGCGGGAGAGCCCGAGGTCGAGACCCTCTGGAGCGACGACGGCATCGTCCTGCGCCTCCCCGACCGCGACCGGGCGCCGGACGCGACGGCCCTCCTGCCCGATCCCGAGGAGATCGAAGACCTGGTCGTCGGGGCGCTGGCCGGCTCCGCCCTCTTCGCGGCCAGCTTCCGCGAGGCGGCGGCCCGCGCGCTGCTTCTGCCCCGGCGCCGGCCGGGGCAGCGCACGCCCCTCTGGATGCAGCGGAAGCGGGCGGCGGATCTTTTGGCCATCGCCTCTCGCTATCGCTCGTTCCCCGTCATCCTCGAAGCCTACCGCGAATGCCTGCAAGACATCTTCGACCTGCCGGCCCTGCTGGAACTGGCCGAGCGCGTCCGGCGGCGCGAGATCCGCCTCGTCACCGTGGACACCACGGCCCCCTCGCCCTTCGCGGCCTCGCTCCTCTTCAACTACGTCGCGAACTACATCTACGACGGGGATGCGCCGCTTGCCGAGCGCCGCGCCCACGCCCTCATGGTGGACCAGCGGCAATTGCGGGAGCTGCTCGGCGAGGCGGAGCTACGCGAGCTGCTCGATCCCGGCGCGCTCACGGAGTTGGAGCTGACCCTTCAGGGGCTGGACCCGGGCCGCAAGGCGGGGAGCGCGGACCGCCTCCACGACCTGCTGCTCCGCATCGGGGATCTTTCGCCAGACGAGATCACGGCCCGGGTGGCCCCGCGCGCCGGGAGGGGGGAGACGGCTGCGGTCGCGCCGCCCGACGCCAGGGCGTTGGCGGCGCAGCTCATCGAGGCACTCGTGGCTGAGCGCCGGGTGATTCGGATCCACATCGCGGGCGAGGAGCGGCTGATCGCGGGCGAGGAGGCGGGCCGGTTTCGAGACGCTCTCGGCCTCCCGCCGCCGCCGGGGCTCCCCGCCGCCTTCCTCGAGGCGGTGCCGGATGCCCTGGTGGAGATCGTGGCGCGCTACGCCCGCACCCACGGCCCGTTCTCAGCCCGCGGACATCGCACGGCGCTACGGCCTGGGTGAAGCCGCGGTGGTTCCGGCGCTCGCCCGCCTCGCGGAATCGGGGCGCGTTTTGGAAGGCGAGTTCCGCCCCGGGGGACACGGGCGCGAGTGGTGCGATGCCGAGGTGCTGGCAGCCCTGCGGCGCCGCTCGCTGGCCCGCTTCCGGAAGCAGGTGGAGCCGGCCGAGCCCACGGTCCTGGCGCGGCTCCTCGCCGACTGGCAGGGCGTCGTGCCTGAAGGCGAGGCGGGGCCGCTGGGCGGCCCGGACCTGCTTCTGGACGCCCTCGAGCGGCTCCAGGGAGCGATCATCCCCGCCTCGATGCTCGAAACCGATGTTCTGCCTGCGCGATTCCCGTCCTATCGTCCCCAGGACCTCGACGCTCTCCTCGCAGCCGGGGAGGTCGTCTGGGTCGGTGCCGCCCCCCTCGGGGAGCGCGACGGGAAGGTCGCCCTCTTCCTCGCAGACGACCTGCCGCTCCTTCGCCCCGCATCGGGGCCGGGTCCAAGAAGTGCGCTGCACGACGCGATCCGGCGCGTCCTCACGGAGCGACGGCGCCAGCTTCTTCGCCGACCTCCACACCGCGGTGGGTGGCGGTCTCACGCGCCCCGTCCTGGATGCCCTGTGGGATCTGGTCTGGGCCGGCGAGGTGACGAACGACACGCTGGCCCCTCTCCGGGCCTTCCTCGGCCAGCGGGCCTCGGACCGGAGGGGGAGCCGGTTCCTCGCCCGCTACCGATCGAGTCGCCCCTTGCCACCCTCGGCCGCGGGCCGCTGGAGCCTTCTGCCACAGCCCGACGGGAAGGGGGGGCCGACGCCGACGGAGCGGCTCACCGGCCTGGCCGGCCAGCTCCTCGCGCGCCACGGCGTCCTCACGCGGGATGGCGTGGCGGCCGAAGGCATCCCCGGAGGCTTCGCGGCGCTCTACCCGGTGCTCTCGGCCCTCGAGGAGCAGGGAAAGATCCGGCGCGGCTACTTCGTCACCGGCCTCGGCGGTTCCCAGTTTGCTGACCCGGGAGCCTTGGAGCGGCTCCGCGTGCTCCGCGAGTCCTGCGCCGAGACACCCGTGGCCGTAGTCCTGGGGGCCGCGGACCCCGCGAATCCGTACGGCGCCACGCTCCCGTGGCCGAAGGACGGCGCCCACTTGGCCCGCGTGGCCGGCGCCCACGTCGTCCTGGTGGACGGGCTCCTTGCGGCCTACCTCTCGCGGGAGGAGCGCGAGCTGATCGCGTTCCTCCCCGAGGCGGAGCCGTCCCGATCGGACGTCGGGAGGGCCGCCGCACGGGCCCTCACCTCCTGGACGCTCCGCACAAGCCGCCCCGGCATCGGCTGGAGCGCAGAGGAAGAGGTGCCGGCCGTGCGCGGGCCGCTGGCCTCGTTCCTCCTCGCGGCGGGCTTCCAGGCGTGGGGTCCGGGCTTCCGCCTCCGAACACCAGTGGCACCGCGGCTGGATGTTCCGGTCGCCAAAGGGCCGTCCCCTCTTGTTCCGGAGGAACCTTGATGCCGGAAGGCGACACCATCTGGCGCACGGCGTGGACCTTGCGTGGCGTCCTGCTGCCATACCGCGCGACCCTGCTGATCATTGACAAGAGGGAAAGGCTTGTGTTACGAAGGCCTAGCCCCACAGCGAAAGGCGGCGTTTTTGCTGCGTTCGGGAGATCGGTATGCCTGAACAGCCAATCGGAGTCGGCTGGGCCGGCAAACGGACCGTTCTGTGACGCGCTTGCCGAGTAGGCTCTTGCGGCTGTTGGGAGGGCACCAAAATGGCAGCCGAGACGATCCTGGTCGCGGATGATGATCAAACATTTGTTCAGTTGCTCTCTTCCAGCCTGAAGGCCCGCGGATTCAACGTGGTGCACGCCTTTGACTCGATGCAGGCGATGATGGCCATCCGCCGCTCCCAGCCGGCGGCGGTGGTCCTTGACATCCTGATGCCGGGCGGCTCGGGAGTCGAGGTCCTCAAGCGGCTCCGGTCCATCTCGGGCATGGCCCCGATGCGCGTGATCGCCGTCAGCGCGAGCACCGATCCCGAGCTTCCGCAACGCGTCAAAGAACTGGGGGCGGATGAGTTCCTCCCGAAGCCATTGGATCTTGACGAGCTGCACCGGGTGTTGTGTCGCCTTCTGGGCAAGCCCGTCGAGCAACCGCCGCAAGCGGGCTGACGTTCCCTTCAGGTCCAATTCCCCTCACCGCTCTGCACCGATCCGCGGCGACCCCGGAGCAGTCGCCCCACTGCGATGAGCCTTCGCCCGGAGCCCAAAATGAATTCGAGCCGCTCCCTCTCCCCCGTGTGCTCCGTGAGGAATTGATGCAGCACATCCTTTTCACTTGCGCCGGGAACATCTGCCGAAGCCCCATGGACAAGGCGCTGATCGAGGACGCCCTCCAGAGGGATCGCGATTGCCACCCTGATCCCCGGCCTGCTCGCGCGCCTGCAAAAGGAGTGCAGCGAGAAGGGCATGCGTCACCCTGAGGCCATCGTCATCGGCTCGGGACCCAATGGCCTGGCGGCAGCGATCGCGCTCGCGCGCACGGGGCGCTCGGCCAGAGTGTACGAGGCGAGCGACACCGTCGGCGGGGGCATGCGCTCGGCCGAGCTGACCGTGCCGGGCTTCCTGCACGATGTCTGTTCCGCGGTGCATCCCCTCGGCTGCGTCTCATCGTTCTTCCGCACGCTCCCGCTGGCCGAACACGGACTGGAGTGGACCCACCCGCCGGCCCCGCTGGCGCACCCGCTGGACGACGGCACCGTCGTCCTCCTGGAGCGTTCGATTGATGCCACGGCGCAGGCGCTGGGAAGTGATGCCGCGGCGTATCGCCGTCTGATGGCGCCGCTTGTCGGGAGGTGGCACGCGCTGGCGGGAATGGTGCTGGGCCCGCTTCTGCGCCCGCCCCGGCACCCCCTGATCCTCGCCCGCTTCGGCCTGTATGCGGTCTGGTCCGCCCGCCGGCTCGCCCAGCGGCTTTTCAGGGAGGAGCCCGCGCGGGCCCTCTTCGCCGGGCTGGCCGGCCATTCGATGCTGTCCCTCGAACAGCCGATCAGCGCATCCTTCGGGCTCGTCCTGGGGATCCTGGGCCACGCGGTCGGCTGGCCTATCGCCCGGCACGGCTCCCGGAGCATCGCCAACGCCCTGACCTCCATCCTCCGATCGCTGGGCGGCGAGATCCTCACCGGCACGCGAGTCGATTCCCTCGACGAGTTGCCCGCCGCGCGGGCGGTCCTCTGCGATGTCGCGCCGCGGCAGGTGCTCCGCATCGCCGGGCAGCGTCTCCCGCCGGTGTACCGACGGCGGCTCGCGCGCTACCGGTACGGCCCCGGCGTGTTCAAGCTGGACTACGCGCTGGACGCCCCCATCCCCTGGAGAGCGCCCGCCTGCCTGCGCGCGGCAACCGTTCACGTGGGGGGAACGCTGGCGGAGATCGCGGCGGCGGAGGCTGCGGTCAGCCTGGGGGAGATCCCCGAGCTGCCCTTCGTCCTCCTCACGCAGCCCAGCCTGTTCGATCCGACACGCGCCCCCGAGGGGAAGCACACGGCCTGGGCCTATTGCCACGTGCCGAACGGCTCCACGGTGGACATGACGGCGCGCATCGAGGCGCAGATCGAGCGCTTCGCGCCCGGGTTCCGGCGTCGCATCCTGGCGCGGAGCGCGCTGTCTCCGGCTGCCTTGGAGCAATTGAACGCGAACTATGTTGGCGGGGACATCAACGGGGGCATTCAGGGCCTCCGCCAGCTTCTCGCGCGGCCGGTGCTCCGACTCGATCCGTATGCCACGCCGGCCACGGGCCTGTACCTCTGCTCGGCCTCCACGCCGCCGGGTGGTGGGGTGCACGGGATGTGCGGCTATCACGCCGCCCGTGCCGCCCTGCGCCGTGTCTTCTCGGATTGAGGGAACTCCGTGAGACTTAGCGCCACGAGCGGGTGAATCAGGCTGCCATCGAGATCACGGGCCGGCCGCTCAGGATCGCGCCACCGCAGGACGCTGAGTGGGCCTGGACGAAAAGAGGTCCTGCGGATGCTGGGGCGGCGAGGCGCGCTCATCGCGCGCGAGCGGGCATGGCTGGCCGCCCGCCAGGAGGCGATCGCCCAGGCGCAGCGAATGACGGAGGCCCTGGCGAAGCGGATCATGCGGTAGGAGGCGGCTGGAGGCCCGGATGCTCTGCGCTGAGGCGAATATCAACCCCAACTTTTAACGAGGCTCCGCCTCAGACCGACGAGTGTGCCTGATTGTACAAGCCGTCGACATGTCCAAGTCGTCACCCCGGCGGAAGCCGGGGTCCAGCATTCCGGGATCCCCCTGGATTCCGGCTTTCGCCGGAATGACGGACGAGGCCTGAGTGGCTGCTTGCGGCCCAAACTTGACTCATTCGCAACAAGTTCCGCTCTTCAAGCAGAGCTAGGGCGTCAGGCCTTCGGCGCTTCATCGGAGCGGTCCGGGGGCTTCTCCGCCTCCTCTCTCCAGTGAATGATCCACTCGAGACACTGGACGCAGATGCCGAGACCCTGCTCGCGGGGCGGTATGCGTGCGCCCGGCTCGTCCAGACCTGTGTACTGCCGTCCGCACTTCTGGCATTCGTAGATAAAATACTCAACCATCAGGCAATCCGTCCCGCGGATGAATCCGGCTCGTCCCCTGCGGGGGGGTGTAGCTCCCGCCGCGCATTCCCCTCACGCCAGGCATTTGCGAGATTCCAATTGCAAGGTAAGGGCCGACTGCGATTCGTGGAGCCGTTCCGACGCTAAACCCGGCAAAGGCAACGGTTTTGATCCATTGGCGTAAACAGGCTGGCCCACACGGCGAATCGTCTCGGCCAATATCCGTGGAATTTCGCACAGAGAGGTGTCCGGATGGGCACGGAGGGGAAAACAGGACTATCGAGCCAGGAAGCGGGCGAGCCGCTCCATGGCGGGCTCAAGGATCGCGCGCTCAGCGGCATAGCAGATTCGGATCGAGCCCTCGCCTCCGGCGCCGAAGGCCACACCGGGGGCAATGCCCACTTTCTCTTCCTTCAACAGTCGCATGCAGAAGGCGAACGAGTCCATCAGGCCCCCGATCCTCGGGAACACATAAAACGCGCCGTCCGGCGGTGGGACGGTCACGCCGGGCATCTCCCGCAGGGCCTTGAGGCAGAAGTCGCGGTTCTCCTTGAGGCGAACCAGCATCCGCAGGACCTCTTCCTCGCCGTCGGCGAGCGCCGTCTGGGCCGCGCGCTGGATGAAGCTGGTCGCGTGGGAGACGACGAACTCGTTGAGCTGTGCGGCCTTCTCCGCCAGGTCGTGCCGGCCGATGAACCACCCCAGGCGCCAGCCGGTCATGCAGTAGGTCTTCGAGAAAGACTGCGCCACGATCACGGCGTCGTCGCGCGTGACCTTGCGAAGGATGGATGGCGCCGGGACGCCCAGGCGCACCCCACGGTAATAGAGCCGATCGTACACCTCGTCGGCGAGCAGCCACAGGTCATGGCGCCGGGCGAAGGCCACGAGCCCTTCCTGCTCCCCCTCTGTCGCCACCCAGCCGAGCGGGTTCGAGGGCGAGGTGTACACCAGCAGCCGGGTCCGGGGCGTGATTGCCGCCTCCAGCGCGTCGAAGTCGATCGCGTAGCGCTCCTCGTGGAACCGGAGGGGGATCTCGATGAGGCCAGCGTTGTCCATCCGGATGATCGCCGAGGCGTTGGGCCAAGCGGGCGTCAGGACCATGGCTTCATCGCCGGGATCCAGGACGCAGCGGATGGCCAGGTTGAGCGCCTGCACTCCCGATGCGGTCACGACGATCTCCGATCGGGGGTCGAGGCCCACCCCCTGCATCCGGCGGTAGCAGTCCGCCAGATCCTGGCGCAGGCCGGGCAGGCCGGCGTTCTCGCTGTAGAAGGTATAGCCCTCTTCCAGGGCCTTGGCGGCGGCGCGCTTGATGTAGTCCGGGGTGGGAAGGTTGGACTCCCCGAAGTAGAGGCGCAACACGCCGTCCATCTGCATGGCGGCCTCCGCCACTTCGCGAATGCGCGAGTACGGAACCTGTTCGATTGAGGCTGCAAGGTTTGGCATGACATCTCCCGAAGGCTCTTGGCCGCCAAGGCGCCAACAACGCCATGGCTTGACGATTTCCTGTCGAAAACGGCGGACCAGCTTTCGAACCCGTCCGGCGGAGGGCCTCCGCTGCATCTCCCGGGCTTCGCGTGACGGGGAATGCTAGCTCACCTGCGGCGCCGAATGCAAACTCTAAGGGCCTTTCCTCCGAATCAGCGCACGAGCGGCAGGCCGGGCGCAAGGCAGGTGGGCAGGCTCCGTCAGGGACGGGGGCGCTCGCGGCGGATGAGGCCGATTGGTGCTCCTTACCGGACAACCGGGGGGCGCCGGTATGACACCGGTCGGGTAATTGTCATAATTCGCCTATGTGAATACTGCAATCGGGGGGTCGGTGCGGGGACTCCGCTCATATCCGCGGGTGACGGTGTGGCAGCGAGACGGGACAGGAGAGGTGTCACCGGGGAAGGCCAACGCGCACGCACGGGGGGATCGCTCTCATGCCCAAGAAGATCCTCGTCGCGGATAATGACGATCTCCTGAGAAGCCTGGTACGGGAGGCGCTCGAAGAGGCCGGGTATGAAGTGTCAGCGGTCGGGGACGGCCTGGACGCGTGGCGGCGGCTGCAGGTCGAGCGCCCGGACTACCTCATCCTGGACCTGGTCATGCCGAGGCTGGACGGCATCCGGCTGTGCGAGTACCTCAAGATGGATCCGCGATTCCAGGCCCTCCCCATTTTCGTCCTGACCGGGGCAGCCGCAGAGGCGGGAAGCCAGCTCGAGGCGTTGGGGGCCGAGGCCTGTATCGCCAAACGGGCTGCCAGGGAGATGGTCGGGGATTTGCTCGACGCCATCCGGACGTTCGAGCGGGGGGAGGGCGGCAGTCCGGCTGGACGATTCCCGGGCGTGCAGGAGAGCGCTCCCCGCCAGATTGTGATCGAGCTCCTCGCAGAGACCGCCCATCTCACCGCCATCCTGCAGAATCTCGGCGAGGGGGTCCTGCTGCTGGATCCCGCCGAGCAGATCCTCTACGCCAACCCTGCCGCCGCCGAGATCTTCCGGCAGCCCGCGGGTCGCCTCCTGGGCACTCCGCTCGCCGGCCTGTGGGACGAGGCGGCGGCGAACTCGCTCCGGCGCGGTTTGCAGAGGCTGCGCGCGCAGGGGGCTGCGAGCGCCATTCGGCTTCAGGCGGCACGTGGGGATCGCACCTTCCAGCTCACGATCACGAACCTCTTCGAGGGGGAGCGAACCGCTGGACACCTGCTGTTGCTCCGCGACATCAGCGGGCTCGCTCGGCGCATCCAGGAGCTCACCTCCCTCAATGAGCTTGCCGCGCTCTTCAACTCGACGCTAGAGCTCGACGGGGTGCTCCGCCGGGTGATGCAACGCATCCAGGCCATCATGCAGGCGGAGGCCGCCTCCCTGCTCCTGAAGGAGCCCGGAGAGAAGGCATTGAGGATCCGGGTCGCCCTGGGGGAGCACAGGGCCGAGGTCGAAGGCCACCACCTGCTAGCCGGGCAGGGGCTCGCCGGATGGGTGTTTCGAGAAGGGGTGCCCGTCATCGTCCCGGATGTGCAGAGCGATCCGCGATTCTGGTCAGGCATGGATGCGGTCACCGGATTCACGACTCGCGCCATGCTGTGTGTTCCGCTGCGGGTCAGGGACGAGGTCATCGGCGTGATCCAGGTCATGAACCGCCCGGCGGACAACCCGTTCAGCGGAGAGGACCTGAACCTGCTCTCGGCGATTGCCGCGCATGCGGCCATTGCCATCGAGAATGCGCGGCTGCACGAGCAGACGGCACGGCATGCCGCAGAGCTGGAGCGGGCCGTGGACGCAAGAACCCGGGAGCTTCAGGCGGCGAACGCCAATCTGCTCAAGGCCATTCGCCAGGCGGAGGAGGCTTCCCGCCACAAGGCGGAGTTCCTCGCCCAGATGTCTCATGAACTCCGGACCCCATTGAACTTCATCTTGGGCTTCGCCCAGCTCTTGAAGCAGGATGTGGCTGGCGGCCTCACCCCCAAGCAGGCCCGGTTCGTGGAACGGATTCAGGCAGGTGGCAAGCAGCTCCTCGATCTCGTCAGCAACCTCCTGGACCTGTCCCTGATCGAGGCGGGACGGCGAGGCCTTGCCCTGGAGACGATTCCCCTGGCGCCGCTCCTGGAGGACATTCGGGATCTTCTCGGGGTCCAGGCGACCCAGAAGCGTCTCGACCTCGCCATCCAAACGATCCCCCCGGAGCTTACGGTCGTGGCCGAGCGGCGGAAGCTTTTCCAGATCCTGGTCAACCTCGTGGGCAACGCGGTGAAGTTCACGCCGGCGGGCGGGCGGGTCGCCGTGATGGCCCGCTTCGTCCCGGAGGAAAGCCAGGTGCCAGGGGGAGAGCCCCTCGGAGGATCACTCCAGCCGGTGTCCTGGGCCCCTGGTGAGGAGCCAGAGGATGCCGCGGCAGGGCTCCCATCGGTGGAGAAGACCGGGGAACCCGGCGCGGTGGAGATCACGGTGAACGACACCGGCATCGGTATCGCGGCCGAGGACCTCGAGCGCGTCTTCCGCGGGTTTGAACAGGGAGACCGCTCCTCCACTCGCGAGTACGGGGGGGCTGGCATCGGTCTGACCCTGGTCCGTACTCTCGTCGCCCTGCATGGGGGTCGGGTATGGGCGGAGAGTGCCGGCCTCGGCCAGGGGGCCCGCTTTGTGGTTCGACTTCCGCGCCTTCGGACGGCCCCGCTCCGGCGGATCCTGTGCGTGGACGATGAGCCTGAGGTCCTCCAGCTTCTCGGTCGCGTGCTCCGAGAGGCCGGCTACACCGTGGAGGAGGCTACGACGGGCGCGGCTGCCCGAACCGCCCTCGCCGACTCCCCTCCCGCGCTCCTCATCCTGGACATCGGGCTGCCCGATGTGGACGGCTGGACCCTCTTGCGGGAGGTCCGCGGCACCGGCCGCACCCGGAGCCTCCCCGTCCTGCTCCTCATCGGTCCCGACCAGGGGCAGGCCGACCGGGCCGTCGCGCTCGAGGCTGACGAGTTCCTCACGAAGCCCGTCTCCCCGACGGTGGTCCTTGGGATCGTTCGGGAACTCATGGGACGGGTGCCCCGACATTGGCGGGATTCCCGAGGGGCGCAGGACACGAGGGCCTGATCGCGCGATCCCCGTCCGGATCCGGAGCACGCTCGCCGCCAGGGCACCGAGACGCTAACGAACGATAGAAGGGGGGCAAGAACACGTCCCCCTGAAAAGCGTCTTCCTGCATGCCGGCTCGGCCGTAGGGGCCAAAGCCTTCTTGGTGTCTTGGTGCCTTGGTGGTAAGAATGTGTTCGGGAGCGCCTCAGTAGCTCGTGGAGTCGAGCGCCTTCACCTTGCCGCGGAAGATGTAGTAGATGCTCGCGGTGTAGGCCAGGACGAGGGGGACGCCGATCGCGGCGATGATCAGCATGACGGTGAGGGCTCCGGTGGACGAGGCGGCGTTGTAGATCGTCAGTCCCCACTCCGGATTCGGCCAGGAGGGGACCATGTAGGGGAACATCCCGATGGCGACCAGGGTCATCAGGCCGGCCATGGCGGCGCCCGAGGACAGGAAGGCCAGGAATTCCCGCCCGTGGTGAATCTCGCGCGGGATGTTGGCGATGGCCAGCATGGTGAGCAGGGGAACCAGGAAGAAGATCGGATACTCCCGCATGTGCAGGCTCATGCGGGGAACGTAGAGCAGGGTGGCCATGGTGGTGATGCCGTAGCAGATGACGAAGAAGATGATGGTGTTGTTGACCCACCCCCGGACGAGATCCTGCAGGTTCCCCTCCGTCTTGAGCACCAGATAGATTGCCCCGTGCATCATGAAGAGGGCGAGGGTCGTGACACCCACCAGGAGGGGGAAGGGGTGAAGCAGGCCCAGGAACGAGCCGGCGAACTCGCGCTGCTCGTTCAGCGGGATCCCCCAGATGATATTCCCGAAGAGCGACGCCGAGGAGGAGGCTGGCGACGAGGCTGGCGAGGAAGAAGCTCAGATCCCACATCCGGCGCCACCAGGCGGCCTCCTGCTTGCTCCGGAATTCGATCGCCACGGCGCGGAAGATCAGGGCGAAGAGGAGCAGCATGAAGGCCAGGTAAAAGCCCGAGAAGACCGTGGCGTACACCTCGGGAAACGCGGCGAAGAGGGCCCCACCCCCGGTCACCAGCCAGACCTCGTTCCCGTCCCACACCGGGCCGATGGCGTTCAGGAAAATCCGGCGGTGCTCGTCCCGCTTCGCGAGGAGGTGCAGCACCCCGACCCCCAGATCGAAGCCATCCAGGATGGCGTAGCCGGTGAGAAGGATGCCCACCAGCCCGTACCAGATTATGGGCAAATCCAGCGTCAGGTTCATCGCGGGCGGTACGCCATCTCCAGGTCATCGGCCAGCGGGCCGTGCCGGATCTTGTTGTCCAGAAGGTAGATGAAGACGACGAAGAGCATGAGGTAGATCAGCGTAAACAGGACCAGGGACGTGAGGACCTGTTGGCTGGTGATCGCCTTGGACAGGCCGTCCGTTGTCCGCATGAGCCCGTAGACGATCCAGGGCTGGCGGCCGATCTCGGCGGTGAACCAGCCAAGTTGGTTGGACACCTGGGGTCCCAGGACGGCGAAGACGAACACCCACAGCAGCCACCGGGTCTCGAAGAGCCGGCCCCGCCACCAGAGGAATCCCCCCAGCAGGCTGAGCGCGATCAACCCCATCCCGATGGCCACCATGGCGTGGTAGGTCTGGAAGACCGCGTTCACGGGCGGCCAATCCCGGGGCGGGAAGGCGTTGAGGCCGGTCACCGGCTTCGAGACATCGCCGTGGACCAGGAAGCTCAGCATGCCCGGGAGGCCAAGCCCGCCGACGACCCGCCGTTCCCCCTCCTGCACCCAGCCAAAGAGATGGAGGTCGGCCGGGGCAGAGGCGGCGAAGTGCCCCTCGAGGGCCGCCAGCTTCGCCGGCTGGTAGCGGCTGACCACCAGGGCGCCGTAGTGGCCGGTGGCGAGAGACCCCAGCGAGGCGACCATGGCGACGACGAGGCCGATCTGCATGGAGGTTCGCGCAAACTCCTTGTGCCGGCCCTGGAGCAGGTAGTAGGCGCTCACGCTCAGAACGAAGAACGCCGCGGCCTGCCACGCCCCCAGGACCGTGTGCGACAGCCGGACCATGGCCGAGGGGTTGAAAACCATGGACCAGAAGTCCACGATCTCGGCCCGCTGACGGAGGGCCGCCTGCACGACGTGGAAGCCGGCCGGGGTCTGCATCCAGGAGTCCGCCACGACGATCCAGATGGCGCTGAAGTGGGCGCCGAAGGCCACCATGATCGTCGAGAAGAGGTGCGTGCGGGGGCTCACCTTGTCCCAGCCGAAGAGGAGGAGGGCGAGGAATCCCGACTCCATGAAGAAGGCGAAGATCCCCTCGGCGGCCAGGGCCCCGCCGAAGACGTCGCCCACGAAGCGCGAGTAGCTGGCCCAGTTGGTCCCGAACTCGAACTCCAGCACGATGCCCGAGGCCACACCCACCGCAAAGGCGAGGCCGAAGATCCGTACCCAGAATTTGGTCATCTGCTGGTAGAGGGGGTTGCGGGTCTTGAGGTAGAGGGCCTCCATCAGGACCAGGATGACGCCCAGGCCGATGCTGAGAGGGGGATAGATGTAGTGGAAGGAGGCGGTGAGGCCGAATTGGATTCGGGACAGCAAGACGGGGTCCATGGTCTCCTCCGTCAGGCGAGTGTGAGCTTATCCCAGAAGCCCAGAGAAGGCAAGTGGGACCCGCCGGTCGTCTTGTTGACAGGGCGAGGCGCGTCCGATAGCCTCTGCCCGGCGCTTGTGGTGATCAGTCCGTTCAACCTCTCCTCCTCGCGTCGCACACGGGGAATCCTATGGACCGGCAGTTCTACATGGATCTCGGGCGATCGGGCCTCCGGATGCCGATCGGCACGGATCTGATCCTTCACGAGCGCGAGGATTCGGAGGCGGTCACAGAGGACGGCCTGGCGCTGGGCCGGGTGATCGAGGAGGCGGCGCGGCGGTACGGGACACCCCTGGCGTTCGGCCACATGGACCTCACGCTGGAGAAGACGGCCCTGCTGGAGGTCCTGGGCGTCCCCGCCAAAGAGATTCCCTCCTACCATTTCGCCGCGCCGCCCGCGCCGGAGGCATTGGATCGGCTGCGACGCCTGATCCGCGACAGCTCCAACCGGCGGCTCCGCGCGCACGTCGGGTCCGTGGCCTACATCGCCCAGCACACCGATCTCGTCCCGGTGGGGATGGGGATCGGCCCATTTTCGCTGATGACCAAGCTCCTCGCCGACCCGATCACCCCCATCTATCTGGCGGGGAGTGGGGTCACGGGGGAGGACGATCCCGACGTCCGGACCATGGAAGCCGCGTTGGAACTCGCCCTGGATATGGTCCTGGCGGTCGTGGTGGCCCAGGTCGAGGCCGGCGCCAAGGCCGTCTTCATCGCGGAGCCTGCCGCGAACGTCGTCTATGTCTCGCCGAAACAGATGGAGGCCGGCTCCGACGTGTTCGACCGCTTTGTCGGGCGGGCCGATCGCCGGCTGAAGGCCCTGCTCGCCGAGCGGGAAGTTGACCTCATCTTCCACTGCTGCGGAGAGCTCACGAACGACATGGTGCGGGCTTTCGCGGCGCTGGACCCGGCCATCTTGAGCCTCGGCAGCTCGCGGAAGCTGTGGGAGGACGCGCGCCTCGTCCCCGATCGGACCGTGCTCTTCGGCAACCTCCCCTCGAAGCACTTCCACTCGGACAGTCTGTTCACGCGGGACGACGTGAAACGGCTCACCTGCGACCTGGCGCGGCGGATGCGGGCCACGGGCCATCCCTTCATCCTGGGAAGCGAGTGCGACGTCCTGAGCGTCCCGGGCAGGGAGAAGGCGATTCGGGACAAGGTGGAGACCTTTGTCCGCTGCACGTGCGCGTGACCGTAGGTCCCGATCCAAGCGGACCCCCGGCATCACGGTGGAGGTCGTCCGGCGGCACCTGCTGGAGACGTATCCCGCAGATAGCATGCAAACAAAATGACTGACGCGATTGACAGGGGCGGGGGTTTCGAGTACCATACAGTCGCCGCTAGGGGAGCGAGCGCTGAGAGTCCTTGGCCGGAAGGCTGGGGCAACCCTGGAACCTGAACCGGGTAATGCCGGCGTAGGGAAGCGGGCGGAAACGGGCGGTCAGCCGCGGCACTCCTGTGAGGCGCCGCGGTTTCTCTTTTTATAGAGCCGAGACGAAATCCGCCAGCGGTTCTCGACTCTAGGCTCTGAGAGATGAAGCGCTCCTATCCGGATCGGCCTATCGCAGCCGTGGGTGCCATCGTCGTGAAGGACGGACACGTCCTGCTTATTCGACGGGGGAAGGCCCCGAGCTACGGGATCTGGTCGGTGCCGGGGGGTGCGGTGCACCTGGGGGAGAGCCTGCGCGATGCCGTCCGGCGGGAGATCCGAGAGGAGTGCGGCATCGAGATCGACCTCACGGACGTACTGGAGGCCGTGGACCGGATCACTCGGGATGCGCAGGGCCGGACGCAGTATCACTACGTGGTGATCGACTACCTCGCCCGCTGGGCGAGCGGGGAGGTCGCCTCGGCCTCGGACAGCCTGGAGGCGCGCTGGGTGGCGCCGGCGGACCTCTCGCAGTACCAGATGACCTCGGGCACGGCCGACGTCATCCGGACGATGCTGGCCGCTGGAAAGCGCGAGGGGGTCATCTGACCGGGAAACGTAACACGTAAAACGGAAATGGAGCCGGGCGCCGGCATCGGTTTTTCTTACGTTTTGCGGATTACGTTTTACGTTTGAGGCGTGCCATGGAGATCCGGGTGAACGGCAAGCTGCGGGACGTGGCGGACGGCCTCACCGTGCGGCAGCTCCTGGACAGTTTCCAACTGCATCCCATGCGGGTGGCCGTTCAGGTCAACGAGGAGATCATTAAGCGCGACCGGTTCGACGAGGTCAGATTGAAGCCGGGGGACACGGTCGAGATTCTCACGATGATGGCGGGCGGCTAGCGCGCGTCCGATGGGGAGGATCTCGATTCCTGGTCCGTGGGCAGGAGGATACAGATGCGCGGCGGTGAGACCCTGAAGTTCGGTGGCAAGGAATTCCATTCCCGGTTGCTGGTCGGGACCGGCAAGTATCCCGACTTCCACACGATGCGGAAGGCGCTGGAGGCCTCAGGGACGGAGATCGTCACGGTGGCCGTGCGCCGGGTGAATCTGGATCGCACCCAGGAATCGATGCTCGACTACATCGACCTCAAGAAGTACACGCTCCTGCCGAACACCGCGGGCTGCTACACCGCGGAGGAGGCCGTGAAGTACGCCAGACTCGCCCGCGAGGTGGGGATGTCCGACATGGTGAAGCTGGAGGTCATTGGTGACCAGCGGACACTCTTCCCGGACACGGAGGGGTTGCTCAAGGCCACCAAGGTCCTGGTGAAGGATGGGTTCACCGTCCTCCCCTACACCAACGATGACCCTATCATGGCCAAGAAGCTGGAGGACGCTGGCGCGGCGGCGGTCATGCCCCTGGGGGCGCCCATCGGCTCGGGGCTGGGGATCCGCAATCCCCACAACATCGTGATCATCCTCCAGACCGTGCAGGTCCCGGTGATCGTAGACGCGGGTGTGGGCACGGCCTCGGATGCCGCCGTCGCCATGGAGTTGGGCTGCGACGGCGTCCTGATGAATACAGGGATCGCCGGGGCCAAGGACCCCGTGATGATGGCGGAGGCCATGCGCAAGGCGGTGGAGGCGGGCAGGCTGGCCTACCTGGCTGGGCGTATTCCGAAGAAGCTGTACGCCACGGCGTCGACGACCATGGAGGGGATGATCGAGTAGGAGAACAGCCATCAGCCATCAGCCGTTCGACAGGCGCACGGTTCCGAGCCGTGTCGAGGGACCGTCAGCCAAAAGCCGCCCCGAGGACTGGGGCGTGTATCTCGTCACGGACCGGCAGCAGACAGGCGGGCGGGACTTGGTCTCGGTCGTGGAGGAGGCGCTACGGGCGGGCCTCAAGGCCGTTCAGCTTCGCGAGAAGGATCTGGACGCCCGGGATCTGTTCCGCCTGGCCGAGCGGCTGCTGGTCTTGACCCGACCGGCGGGGGCGGCGCTGCTCATCAACGACCGGGTGGATGTCGCCTTGGCCCTGGATGCCGACGGGGTGCATCTTACGCGGCGGAGCCTGCCACCCGGAGAGGCGCGCCGGCTGCTGGGACCGGCGAAGCTCATCGGCGTCTCCTGCCATTCGCTGGCCGATGTCCAAGAGGCCACGCGGGAGCGGGCCGATTTTCTCGTACTGGGCCCCATCTACGCCACCCCTTCGAAAGCGCAATACGGCCCTCCCCTCTCGACCGAGGTCCTGCGCCAAACCCGATCGGCCTGCGCCCTTCCGCTCCTGGCGATCGGCGGCATCAAGGCGGCCCAGGTCCCTTCCGTCGCCGCTGCGGGGGCGGATGGAGTCGCGGTGATCTCCGCCGTCATGGGCGCTGCCGATCCTGCTGCGGCGACACAGGAACTCCTGTCGGCAGTCTCGCGTGCGCGTGGGGCTTAGGAGCGTTCGGCGGTTCGACCGTCCGGCAGTACGAGACGAGAACAGCCGAACCGTCGAACGGTCGAACGTTTTTGGTTCCGAGATGTGGATCATTTTGGACGGCTACAATGTGATCCGCCAGTGGCCCGAGCTGGCCATGCTGGACCGGGTGGACCTGCAATCCGGGCGGGAGGCGCTCCTAGCTGAGCTGCGGGACTACCGTCGCGCGAAGGGCCATCGGATCACGGTGGTCTTCGACGGCCGGGAGCAAGGTGGCTTTTCCGAGACGGCAGAGCAAGTGGGCGGGATCAGCGTCCGCTACTCGCGGCGGGGTGAGACGGCTGACGCGGTCATCGCCCGCCTGGCGGCCGAGGGCGGCGAGGGTGCGGTGGTGGTCAGCTCGGACCGCGAGGTTCTCGACGCTGCCCGCCGGCAGCGCGCAACCGCGGTCTCTGCGGAGGAGTTCATCGAGCGGCTCGCCGCGAGCCGCATGGTTTCCGTAAAGGGCGGGGAGGAGGATCCCCGGCCCCAAAAAACCAACAAGGGGACGGCGCGGCGCCTCCCCAAAGCCGAGCGGCGGCGAGGGCGACGGTTGCGAGGCCTCTGAGGGGCAATTGGGCAATTCGGAGGTCCCAATTGCCCAGCTGCCTAATTGCCAAACCACAGTCTGCCGGAAGGATCGCGCACATGAGTGGTGAAGCCACGCAGTATTATTCCACGTGGTACGAAGAGGAGCGCGTGATGGTGTCCAGGGAGCCTGACCGGGTGGTGGATCTCCGCAGCGACACGGTGACGAAGCCCACGCCTGAGATGCGGCGAGCCATGGCCGAGGCCGAGGTGGGCGACGACGTCTTTGGCGAGGATCCGACGGTTGCCAGACTCGAGGCGATGGCGGCGGAGCGCTTGGGGAAGGAGGCAGGCCTTTTCGTGGCCTCCGGGACCATGGGCAACCAGGTTTCCCTGATGGCGCACACGCAGCGAGGGGACGAGATCATCCTGGACGAGAATTCCCATATCTTCAACTACGAAGTCGCTGCCCTGGCCGTCCTCTCGGCCGTGCAGCCGCGGACTCTGTGTGGGCGCCATGGAATCCTGGATCCCGAGGAGGTGCGGAAGGCCATCCGGTCTCCCAACATTCACTACCCAAAGGACACGCTCATCTGCGTGGAGAATACCCACAACCGCGGCGGCGGCACGGTGTATCCCCTGGAGACGCTGAAGGCGATCCGGCGGATCGCCACGGAGAACGGCCTCGCCGTTCACCTGGATGGGGCGCGCCTCTTCAACGCGTGCGTGGCCACCGGGACGCCTGCCCGCGAGGTGGCCGCCCAGGCGGACTCGGCGACCTTCTGCCTGTCCAAGGGGCTGGGGGCGCCGGTGGGTTCCGTGGTCACGGGGACCCGGGCCTTCATCGACCAGGCCCGCCGGGCCCGCAAGATGCTGGGTGGGGGCATGCGGCAGGTCGGCATCCTGGCCGCGGCGGGCATCGTCGCTCTGGAGTCCATGGTGGACCGCCTGCGTGAGGACCACGAGAATGCCCGAGTCCTGGCGGAGGGCTTGTCAGCGCTTCCGGGAATTCACATCGACCTTGGCCTCGTCCAGACGAACATCGTCATCTTCAGCGTGCAGCGGACGGACCTGGATGCATTCGGCCTGATCCTCAAGCTCGGGGAGGAGGGGATCAAGGCGCTTGCCGTCAGCCAGGATCGCATCCGCATGGTGACCCACAAGGACGTGGACCGGGCAGGCATCCTGCGGACCTTGGAGGTGCTGGGGAAGGTTCTAAGGTAGCCACAGATTACGCAGATTTCACGGAGGAACCTTCATGTGCGAAATCTGTGGGCTCCGATGGTTCTTGAAAAACAAACGCCCTGGGTCTTGTGCCCAGGGTGTTTGTGCTCTTGCGGCGGCCCGCCGTTCAAGCCAGGT
This sequence comes from uncultured Methylomirabilota bacterium, assembly GCA_963714585.1. Lineage (GTDB taxonomy): Bacteria > Methylomirabilota > Methylomirabilia > Methylomirabilales > 2-02-FULL-66-22 > 2-02-FULL-66-22. Next base: position 33,695 of record CAVQPC010000081.1, on the reverse strand, counting down.
CTACCGGACCGCGTCTTTCAAGGCTTTCCCCGCCTTGAACTTCGGGAATTTCGCTGCCTTGATCTTGATGGCCTCGCCCGTCTGAGGATTCCGCCCGTTCCGCGCGGCCCGCCGGCCCACGGAGAAGGTGCCGAATCCCACCAAACTCACCCGCTTGCCTTTCTTCAAAGAGTCCCGCACGCCCCCCACGAAGCTGTCCAACGCCGCCTCTGCCGCCCTCTTGCTGATCTTGGCATCTTTCGCGATCCGCGCCACGAATTCCGCCTTCGTCATGGGACGACCTCCTCTCCTGCGTTGGGGGATCACCACGACAATTGATGAAGACCGGCCACCACCAAAGGTGGTAACTCTCTTATCAGAAGCCCACGGGAAGTGTCAAGCGCAGAACAGCAGGGGACAAAAACCGCAGGGGAGCAGGGGGGCAGAGGCGCAGGACAACGAGCGTAGGGAGGTACGGGAAGAAGAGGGCGAAGCGATAGTGAGAGCGCAGCTCAGCCCTCGCCGCGTTCGGGTGCCTTGGACCCCCCTTCGGACTGCGCTCGGCGGCGCCAGGCGGCGAGCCGCTTGGCAATCTCGGCCTCCAGGCCGCGATTGGTGGGGCGATAGTAGTGGCGTCCGCGCAGGCGCTCGGGCAGATAGTCCTGCGGAGCGTAGGCGTCCTCGAACTCGTGGGCGTACTTGTAGCCTGCGCCATACCCGAGCTCACCCATGAGCTTGGTGGGCGCGTTGCGGATGTGGAGGGGAACGGGCTCCGCCGGGGCGGCGGTCACGTCGGCCTGCGCCTCGCCGAACGCGACATAGACCGCATTGGATTTGGGCGCGGTGGCCAGGTAGGTCACGCACTGGGCCAGGGCCAGCTCGCCCTCCGGGCTGCCCAGGAAGTGGTAGGCCTCCTTGGCGGCAATGGCCAACGGCAGCGCGGAGGGATCGGCGTTCCCGATGTCTTCCGAGGCGAAGCGGACCAGGCGCCGGGCGATGTAGAGGGGATCCTCGCCCGAGGCCAGCATGCGGGCCAGCCAGTAGAGTGCCGCGTCCGGGTCGCTGCCCCGGAGACTCTTGTGGAGCGCGGAGATGATGTTGTAGTGCTCCTCCCCCGCCTTGTCGTAGAGGAGGCTCCGATGTTGCGACGCCTCCTGGACGATGGCCAGCGTGATGACATTGGGCGTGGAGGAAGCCTCGGCCAAGCGGTCCGCCAACTCCAGGAGGTTGAGCGCCGACCGGGCGTCACCATTTGCCCAGCGGGCGATGGCGGTGAAGACCTCCTCCGGCACCTGGAGGGATCGCCGGCCCAGCCCCCGCTCAGCGTCCTGCAGGGCCTGCGTCAGGATCTGCCGGATCTCCTCCTCGGTCAGCGGGTGCAGAACCAGAACCTTGGCGCGGGAGAGCAGGGGGGCGATCACTTCGAAGGAGGGGTTCTCGGTCGTGGCGCCGATCAGGGTGACGGTCCCGTGCTCGACGTGGGGAAGGAAGGCGTCCTGTTGGGCCTTGTTGAAGCGATGGATCTCGTCCACGAAAAGGACGGTCCGCTGTCCCGCCCCACGCAGCCGGCGGTCCGCCTCGGCGATGACCTCCCTGATCTCCTTGATGCCCGAGGTCACGGCCGAGAAGGGAACGAAACCGGCGCGCAGGTGGGCCGCGAGGAGCATGGCGAGTGAGGTCTTGCCCGTCCCCGGCGGCCCCCAGAAGATCAGCGAGGGGATCTCCCCCTGGGCCAGGGCCACACGCAGGACCTTCCCCGCGCCCAGAAGATGCGCCTGGCCGACAAACTCTCCCAGCGTGCGGGGTCGCATGCGGTCGGCCAGGGGGGCCGCCTTGCGGGCCGGCGGGGGTTCGCGCGGGAAAAGGTCCAGAGGCTCCATGTGAACGTCAGAACCGGACAGTGGCGATGAAGTCCATGCAGTGCTGAAACTGATCGGGGGAGAGGCGGCCGACATCCCGGAGGTATGCCAGGACGGCGGAGATCTGCAGGACACTGTGAAGCGCGTAGCCTTTTTCCTTCAGCTTGTCGGCCCCGCCTTGCTCGCGGTCCAGGAAGATGACGAAGTCCCGCACGGTGAGGCCCGCCTCCACAAGCGGTGCCGCCGCCTCGAACTTGCTGGCGCCGTCAGTGATCACGTCGTCGATCGGGATGATCACGTCGCCCGGAGCGAAGGTACCCTCGATGGCCCGGCGAATGCCGTGCTCCTTCGCCTCTTTCCGCGCATACAGCATGGGGAGATTGCCCGCCAGGGAGACGGCCGTGGCGATGGGCAAACCGGCGTACGGGATCCCCGCGATTCGGTCGAAGCGAAGCGGTCGGAGGACGTCCAGGATGCGGAGGGCGATCGCCTGGAGGATGGTCGGATGGGCGATGATCCCTCTCAAATCAACGTAGAAAGGGGAGAGGATGCCGGACTTCAGCCGGAACTCGCCGAACTTCAGGGCCTGGATGGCGTAGAGCTCACTCACGAGCTGCCTGTCGGTTTCGGTGAGCATCGGACACCTCGGGAGAAAATGACCAATGACCAAATCCCAATGGCCAATTCTGGGATCGTCGTTGGTCACTGGTCATTGGACATTTGACATTCGACAGTGATCCGCCGTGCGGCCTCGACCGGATCCGGCGCCGCGATGATGGGGCGACCGATGACCACGTAATCCGCCCCGGCCTGGACGGCCTGGGCCGGCGTCATGACGCGTCGCTGGTCATCCTGGGCTGCCGCGGCAGGACGCACACCGGGCGTCACGATGAGGAAGTCCCGGCCGCAGGCTGCGCGGATGTCGGCGATCTCATGCGGCGAGGCCACCACCCCGTCCAATCCCGCCGTGCGGCAGGCCTGGGCCAGCGACCGCACCTGCTCCCGGAGCGTCCGGGCGGTGCCCAGCGTCTCCCGCAGGCCGCCCTCATCCAGGCTGGTGAGGACCGTGACCCCCAAGACCAACGGGCGCGGGGGCGTTCCCGCGCCTGCCGCTTTCGCGGCCGCCTCGAGCATGGCCCCGCCGCCGCTCGCGTGGACGTTCAGCATCCAGACGCCCAAAGCGCCTGCCGCCTGGACGGCGCCGGCCACCGTGTTGGGAATGTCGTGAAATTTGAGGTCCAGGAACACCCGCAGGCCCAACTCGCGCATGGCGGCCACGGCCCGCGGCCCTTCCGCGGTGAAGAGTTGGCTCCCGATCTTCACCGCGCCCACATAGGGGCCGATCCGCCTTGCCAGCTCCACCGCGGCGCCGAGGGTGGGCACGTCCAGGGCCACGATGACACGATTCGCAGGTTCCCGCACGCTTTCTCCTTCTGGCAATCTGGCGATCGGGCAATTCGGCAACCAGGAGACCTGGGATGCCCGCTTGCCGAGTCGCCGAGTTGCCCCTTTCATAGCACGGAGGCGGGAGGAGCGTCAATTCGCCGCGCCCAATGCGGCGGGCGGACAGCAGTCAGCTTTCAGCGGTCAGCACTCGGAACGGCGGTTAAAGCTGCGGGCTGAAAGCTGATGGCTGACGGCTGCCTTCCGCGATCGTTGACACGAACCCATCGCTGGCCTTACAGTTGCCACATGCGTTTCCGCCTGTTCGGCCTTGCCATTGCCACGGGACTGTGCCTGGTCGTGACCGCTCCGGCGGCGGATGCGATGCCTCCGGACGTTCGGGCAGGCATGCTGCGAGCCACTGATCTCCTGCTGGATCTCGACACGAATGCGGCAGAGGCCGAGTGCCGGCAGCTTCTCACGCTTCCCCAAGGAGAGGCGGCCGGCCGGTTCTGCGAGGGACTCGTGACCCTCACCCGGGGGGCAGACCTCGATGATCCCACACCCGCCCTCAAGCAGTTCCTGGCACAGGCCAAGGCGGCCATCAAGGCGGGCGACCTGCAGGAACGGGCCGATCCCGGAGACGCCGAGCTGCGTCTGCTCCTGGGCCTCGCCCACGGCAGCCGGGCGATGGTCAACGGGGACCAGAAGAACTACCTTGCCGCCCTGGGGGACCTGCGCGACGCCAACCGCCTGTTCGCCGAGGCGCTCCGCCTCGACCCGCAGACTGATTGACGCCTACTACGGGATCGGGCTCTACGCGTACTCGGTGAGCCTGCTGCCCAGCCTGCTCAAGCCACTGGTTGCCTTGGTGGCGTCCCCGGAGAGCCCGGGCCGGGGCTTGCAGGACCTGGAGCAGGTGGCGGAGCATGGCACCTATCTGAAGACGACGGCCCGCCTGGTCCTCCTCGAGGTGTATGCGGGGCGGGAAGGGCGCTACGCGGAGGCCCTCCGGCTCGGTCAGGAGCTGCTCCAGCGGTACCCGGGGAATCCGGACATCTACTTTGCCACCGCCTATGCGGCCTCCAAGCTGGGCCACTTCGCCGAGGCGCTGGAGATCGCGCGGCAGGTCTCCCGCCACATGGCCGAGGGCCGGCCCCATTTCGGCCCGGAGCTTTCGGCCCGCTATAACCAGCTCCTGGGCAAGACCTACATGGACCAGGGCGAGTACGCCGCCGCCCTCACCTTTTTCCAGCGCGCCATCCAGGCGCCAACTCCCATCCGCTTCCACTGGGTCACGGCTTGGGCCTGGACCCGCTCGGGCATGATTCACGACCTCCAGGGCGATCGCGAAGAGGCGGTGCGGCGATACCGGAAGGCCCTGGACGTGGGCTCGGGCAGCCTGGCCGGGGACCTCGCCCGCCGCTACCTGGAGACGCCGTACCGGGGAGGCGAGGAACCCACGACCTCCTGACGAGGCCGAGGCCGCCGCGGCCCGACACGAGCACAGAAAGGAAGTCTCTCGATGCCCAAGCGATCCATGCATCCGACCGCAGCCGACCACACCGGCGCTCCGCACGCCTCCCGAGCTCCCGCTTGGCTCCTGCACGCAGTGGTCTTCATTTGCGGGGCTGTCCTGATGGGGCTGGAGATCGTGGGGAGTCGGATCCTGGCTCCCTACTTCGGCAACTCCATCTTCGTCTGGGGGAGCCTCATCAGCGTGGTCCTGGCGGCGCTGAGCCTCGGCTACTGGCTGGGCGGCATCGTGGCGGATCGCTGGCCGCGGCTTTCGGTCCTGGGCAGCCTCATCGCTGTCCCGGGACTCATGATCGCCCTCCTGCCCTTCGCCTATCCGGCATTGAATCAGGCGATCGCGGTCAGCGACCTGGGGGCCCGGCTGAGCCCGCTCCTCTCCAGCCTCATCCTGTTTCTCGTCCCCAGCATCTTCCTGGGGACGATCTCGCCATTTGCCGTGCGCCTCCAGGCGCGGGCCGTGGCGTCGGTGGGGACGACCGCGGGCGGGCTCTACGCCGTCTCCACCGCCGGCAGCATCCTGGGCACGCTGGTCACGGCCTTCTACCTCATCGCGGTCCTGGGGGTCGCCAACATCGTCCACGCCCTCGGCATCACCCTCTTGCTGGTGGCGGCGCTGGCGTTCTTCGGAGGGCGGCGGATGGGCCGGGCGGCGCTGACCCTGGCGGTCATCGGAGTGGTGCTGGGCACTCTCACCTGGCGCGCACGAACCCAGGCGGCGGAGCCGGGCCTCCTCCTGGACACCGACTCCTTTTACAACCACATCCGCGTGTCCGAGGACGGCGAGACACGCTACATCGACTTCGACAACCTGCGGCAGAGCGCCATGGTCCTCTCGGATCCCTGGGAACTGCGCCTGCGCTATACCCGCTTCCTCGCCCTGGCCTTGACGTGCCAGCCGGACCCGAAACGCGTCCTGGTCATCGGCCTGGGTGGTGGGTCGTTTCCGAAGCGTCTCTACCGGGACTTCCCCCAGGTCAGGATAGACGTCGCGGACATCGATCCCAAGGTCGTGGCGATCGCCACCCACTACTTCCAGGTGCCGGAAGACTCCCGGCTGCACCTCTTCGTCCAGGACGGGCGTCGCTTCGTCAAGGAAACGAACAGCAAGTACGACCTGATCTTTCTGGATGCGTACAACTCCGATACCATTCCCTTTCACCTGACGACGCGGGAGTTCTACCGCGAGCTTGAGGCGCATCTTGCGCCCGGCGGCGTCGTCGTCTCCAACATCATCGGGAGCCTCCGGGGACCCAGCAGCCAGTTTTTCCGGGCCATGTACAAGACTCTGGCGGAAACCTTTCCCACCGTGTACGTGGTCCCCACCTACGGGGGCGGCCAGATCATGCCCGCGGACGAAATCAACATCATCCTCATCGCCACGCAGGACCGGACGCGCCTCAACCGGGCGGAGTTCATGGCGCGGGCCGGACGGGTCGGCGGGAAACTGGTGCCGTCTTCGGATCTCTTCGAGTACGCCTCGCACCTCCTGGAGGTCCCCATCGAGGTGTCGGACGTCCCGGTCCTCACCGACAACTTCGCGCCGGTGGACACCCTCCGCGCTTCCTGAAGGCTGAGCGGGAGATTACTGGGGACGGACATGCGCGTCAGCCACTGGGCGAGCGAGGATCCCGGAAAACCTGCTCCGCGTGGCCCCGGGAGGACCCAGTCATGACCGCGGCGACTCCCGAGACGCCCATCATCCGTCCGCCGGCCCCCGCGCCATCTCTTGACGTCCACCTCGCGGCCAAGATCCTGGTCCAACTGAACATCGTGCGCAAGAACACCGCCATCTACGCCGATGGCCACCCGGCGCTCCGGGCCTCTGCGGGACGGGCCCTCCAGCTCCTCGAGGAGTTCCTGGCCCGCGCCGACGTCTTCTCGCTCTCCATCACCCGGGACTCGCTCCGGCTGGGCGAGCACGAGTTCCCCCAGCGGAATCCCATCGTGGCCGAATTCGTCACCTACCTCCACGACCAGTCCATCTACCTCCTCACCCTGAAGCGCGGCATCACCGAGGAGGACCTGCTGCAGATGAACCGTCTCCTGGCCGGCGGTGGGAAACCGCTGCCGCCGGAGGTGTCCCTCCAGGAGGCGGTGGCGCAGTTCTCTCGCGGCCACGCCGAGGTGCAGTTGGTCGACTGGAGCCGGTCGGAGTTCACCGACGAGGCCACGATCGACCTGATGGATCAGGCCAGGACGGGCTCCGGGGGGACCTCCTGGGATTCCTTCATCCGCCAACTGCTGCAGCAGGCGGCTGAGTCGCTGCCCTCGGAGCCGGAGGCAGGCACCCCGGGGGGCCAGGCAATGGAGGAAGACGGCCCGGCGAGCCGGACCGAGGAGTCCGCCGCCGCCACGGATTATCAGGCCGCCACAGAGTACCTGCGGAGCCTGCGGGCAGGCAAGGGGGGGACCTGGGTCCGGGTTCGCCGCATCGTCAGCTTCCTGGAGCCCGATCTGCAGGCCGAGCGCCTCCTCGCCCTCAAACCGCCCGCCGCGGTCCGGGACATCGAGCGCCAGGACGCGCAGCTCGTCCTGGAGGCGTTGGAGAAGGCCGGCAGCCGTGGCCTCCCGCTCCATCCCAAGGTGCTCAGGATCGTGGAGGCCCTTGCCGCCACCGGCGACAGGGGATGGCCGATCCCGCCGCTCGACCGCCCCGCGCTCATCCGCGAGTTCGTCGAGCGCATCCACAGTTTCCTGACGACCGAGGGGTTCACCGCCTCGCCCGCCGGGGCGAAGGCCGGCGAGGCTCTCGGAAAACTGCAAGAGGAATTCTCCCAGCATTTCGCCACCGCGGCCAGGCTGCGCGGCCCCACCCCCGTCGTCACCGACGTCAGCCATTATGCACAGACATTGTTGGACCTGCTGGAGGCTGCAACGGACCCCAGGGCCGCCGAGGCCCCCGCCCGGGGCTTGGCCGACCTCGTTCTCACCTCTGCCCTGGCGGCGGACTGGGAGGCTGTGAGCCTCGCCTGGCGTGGCCTGGACGATCTGGAAGCGCGGGCCGGGGCGCCCCCGGTCCGCGACTGGTGCCAGAAGGCCAAGGCACAGCTCGGCGACGCCCAGAAGCTCTGGCAGCTCGGCGACGCCGCCCTCACCCGCGGACTCGACCAGCCCGAACTGCTCGCGGCCGTCCTCCGGGTCGCCGGCGCCTCACAAGCGCAGCGACTCGTGGAGGCCCTCGCCAAGGAGCCGCGGGAGGCCATCCGGCGCACGCTCATCTCCCAGGTGGTCGCCCTGAAAGAGCACACCCTGCCTCACGTCCTTCGCGGCCTCGACGATCCCGCCGGGCCCGTCGTCTGCCGGATGCTCCTGGTCCTCCAGCAACTGGGGGAACAGACTCCCCGCAAACAGATCGAGCGCCTCGCCGCCCACCCCGAACCCGAGGTTCGGCTCGAAGCCCTGCGGACGCTGGTCCTCCTCCGGGATCCCCGGGCCCCCCTGCTCCTGAAGGGGGCGATAAAGGATGCGGACGAGCGCCTTTCCCTCGGCGCCATCGCCCTTGCCCGCCAGGCGCCGGACCCCGAGCTCGTCCGGGCCCTCCTGGAACTCGTCAAGGATTCCGGCTGGTTCAAAGCGTCCTTCGATCTCCCGCGCAAGGTTGCCGCCGTGCGCTCCCTGATCGCCATGGGCGACCCGGCCGTCTTCCCCGAGCTTCACCGGCTCGTGGCCCAACGGCCGCTCGCCCACCTCAAAGACTTCCGCCGTCTGCGGGTTGAAGTCTTCCGCGCCCTGGCCACTGCCGACGTTCCCGACCTGGCGGACTTCCTCCGGCTCGGCCAGCGGTTCCAGGAGCCGGAGATCGTCGCCGCCTGCCGGACCATCGAGCGGCGGCTAAAGGCCCCAGGCAGTCCGTCGCAGCCCCGCGGGGGCGCGGGAGGCGCATCCAGATGAGGCCGTCTGCTCCCCAGCCGCCGACGCCGGGGGAGCCCAAGGTCGCCTCTCTCGAGCAGGCCATCCAGTTTTTCGCCGCCATGCTGCTGGCGGTCCTGCGAAGTGCCCTGATCTACTCGCCGCGCCACTCGCAGTTTCAGCGGGCCCTGGCCAAGGCGGAGCAGATGGCAGCCATCGCCTTCGACTTCGCCCCGGAGATCGTCTTCATCTGTCTGGAACGAGAGCTGTTCGTCGCAGGCAGGCCCATGAACAAGCGGGGCATCCAGTTTCAGCGGCTGGCAGAGTTCATGGACTCGCTGGGCGTGCAGCGGCTGCAGCTCCTGCCGGGCCTGAGCGCGGAAGAGCTTCGGGACTTCGCCTTGCATCTGCTCGGCCTGTCCGCAAGCGGCGAGCGCATGGGGAGGCGCTGGGTGGAAGCCACGGCGCACATCCGGGTGGGACGCCTCAAGGACACCCAGCCTGATCGTGCCGCATCCCTGGCCAGCTTCATCGCCCGGCAAGCGGAGGCGGAGAACGGCAAGGCACCCGAGAGCGGATCAGGTGGCGACGCGACGGATGAGGCGGCATTCCTGCAGGCGGCCTCCAGGGAGATGGCCGCCTGCGAGAAGACGCTTCGTTTCATTGCGGACCTGGCAAAGCACGCCCGATACCTCGCCCTCCTGACGTCCCTGAGGGAGCATGACGAGCCGACTTACCTGCACTCCATCAACGTGGGCCTGCTGGTCGCCGCCCAGGCCACCGTGCTCCAGGCCCCGCCGGATTTCTTCCGCGACCTGCTCCTGGCAGGGCTCTTCCACGACATCGGGAAACTGGAGGTCCCAAAGGGCGCGCTCAGCCGGACGCGTCGCCGCACGCCGGACGAGGAGCGCATGTACCAGACGCATTGCCGCGCCGGCGCCCAGATCTTGATTCGGTATCCCGCCATCCCGCGGCTGGCCGCGGTGGTGGCCTTCGAGCACCACGTTCACGCGGACGGCAGTGGAGGATTTCCGCAAGAGCGACGGTCCGGTATGCCGCATCTGGCCAGTCAGATCGTCGCCCTGGCGGACTTCTACGACACGTTGGCCGCCGAGCCGCCGAGCCGCCCGGAAGACATCCTTGAGGCGATCCGACGCGAAACACCCAAGCGCTTCCGCCCCGCCCTCGTGGCCGGCTTCCCTCAAGCGCTCCTCGCCTTCGAACCCCTCACCCAGCCCTGAGCCTGGGTCCTGCCGCTGTTAGACCACCGGCAGCAGCCGCTCCGCCAGCAATCTCGAGGTACGACGCAGATTCGCGCTGAGGATCCGGGCGATCCCCTTCAGCATGCTGATGCCGATGGCCGGGTGCTGCTCCAGGATGGCCTCATGGGACCCTCCTTGAACAGGGCGCAAGGGCGAAGACTCGGCGGGCCGGCTGTAGCCGACCGGCGCCGGCCATTCTATGACGAACCGGCCTCGCCGGACAACGTCCATCCTGCGAAGGCGACTCCGCACGGGGCGAGGCCCGAACCCCCGGGGCCAGTTTGCGCTTGACGCCCCCGGAGAATTCTGGTAAAAAGATAACGCCTTTTAAGCGGGCTCAGTGAAGCTCGCAAAGGAGCCCTTCATGTCGGTCATACTGCTGAGTCCTTTCAACCTCCTCGTCCGGAGTGGCGAGGAGGTTTTTTTGTGCCCGGAGGCCACATGAGCGAGCGGCGAGAGAAGGCGCAGGTCATGGATGGCGCGGCAATGGCCCGCGCCATCACCCGGATTGCCCACGAGATCGTCGAGCGGAACAAGGGCGTGCAGGACGTCGTGCTGATCGGACTCAGGAGTCACGGGATCGAATTGGCGCACCGGATCGCCACGAAGCTGGAGGAGATCGAGGGGGTCAAGGTCCCGGTGGGGGCGCTGGACATTACCCTCTACCGGGACGACCTGGGCCGGGCGGCGACACAGCCCATCGTCCGCCGGACAGAGATTCCGTTCTCCGTGGACCAGAAGAAGGTCGTCCTGGTGGACGACGTGCTCTTCACCGGGCGCACCACCCGCGCGGCCATGGACGGCCTGATGGACTTGGGGCGGCCCAGCCTGATCCAGCTTGCGGTCCTGGTAGATCGCGGCCATCGGGAGCTGCCCATTCGCGCCGACTACGTGGGCAAGAACGTCCCCAGCTCTCACCGGGAAATGGTGCAGGTGTTCATGACGGAAAACGAGGGCGTGGACAAGGTCGTAATCTACGAGGCCTCCGACTCCTAGCTGATCAGAGGATCAAGTCCTCCAGACTGCAGCGAGCCAGCGAGTGCCCAGCGTATGCGGAAGAACACACGCCTCCGCCCCTCCAGAAGGCAGTCATTACGGGTGACGGAACAGCCTCGCCTTGGTTATGGTGAAGGGCGAACGCCCGATCCGCCATCGCCGCAGCCCATTGATGATCTCGCACGACCCGCGCTCCGCGCCATTGATGTCGGGCTTCCCTTGGGGCCGCTTCATGACCTGTCGAAAGTCGAAAGCTACAACAAGAACCTTTACCGGCCGAGCTCGTATCTGCACAAATGGTGGGCCAAGAGGCTCGGCTCCGTTTTCAGAACCATAATACTCGGTGCGTTTTGTCCCCCGTCGGACAACATATGGCAACGGTACTACGACGGGGCATGTTTCACAGATAGAGTTGTCCTGGATCCGTTCATGGGTGGGGGGACGACGATCCAGGAGGCGCTCAGGCTAGGGTGCAAGGTCGTGGGCGTGGACTACAATCCAGTCGCCTGGTGGACCGTCCGATCTTCGATCTCCCTGCCGGACTTGGAGCGCCTGGAGGAAGGATTCCTGGAGCTCAAGGATCGTGCATCCGGGCCCTTGCTCTCCCAATATGAGACCCGGTGTCCGAAGTGCGCCTCAGAGGCCTATGCCGCATTCATCCTTTGGGTCCGCAAGGCCAAGTGTGAGCGATGCAGTAATATCGTGAGGCTTCACGAGTCCTTTGTGCTGAGAACTGACGGGAATGTCAAGACGGTGATCTGTCCGCGCTGCCAGTGCCTATTCGAAACAAAGGCAGATGGGAACGCGCGGTGTGCTGAATGCGGCCATCGTCTGCATCTGAAAGCTGGGGTGGCTGATAATGGTCGCTTCACTTGTCCAGAGTGTTCACATCTTCAGCCTGTGCTGCGGGGCGTTACAACGCCACAATCCGATGACCAATATGAGATGTATGCAATTCGCTACGTATGTCCGAGGCATGGAGAGGGGTTCAAGACGATTGGACCAGAGGATCTCCGTTCATACGCCACCGCAAAGGAACGATTCACAGAAGCTCGAAGTTCCTTGCCGATTCCTGATGAAATGATCCCCGACGGCTGGAAGACCGGAGATCTGCTGGCTCACGATTATGTGCGGTGGCGGGATTTGTTCAATGCGCGGCAACTCTTTTGTGCGGGGACGCTCCTGAAGGAGGTGATGCAGATCGGCGACCCCAGAGTCAGGGAGTCCTTCGTGACCCTGTTTTCTGCCTGCCTGGAATTCAACAATCTGCTGTGCACATACAAGGGGGGAAGTGCCAGACGGCCGGGAGCCGTTCGGCACATCTTCTCTCACCATGCGTTCGTTTTCCCTTACGAGATGCTCGAAAACAACTTCTGGGGGGTTGACTCACAATCTGGAACGTTCGCCCATCTCTATTCCTCGCGGATGCGGCGTGCAAAAGAGTATTGTCTCCTCCCGCGGGAGAGAGAGGTACGGCAAGGTCGAACGGTTCGGGTCGTATCTTTGCCGGGTGAGTCCATTGAGGGCAAGCTCGCGAAAGATTTTTCAGAATTGATGACGGACAGGAAGAACGCATTGTTACTCTGCCGGAGCAGTGAAAGCCTGCCCATTCCCGATCGCTCCGTTGACGCGGTCATCACCGATCCCCCCTATTCTGATAACGTTCAATACGGAGAGCTTTCAGACTTCTTTTACGTCTGGCAGAGACTCGCGTTACAGGGGACGTATCGCGAGTATGAACCCGCACTGGTCCTTAAAGAACACGAGATTGTCAAGAATCCAGCGCAGGGGAAAGACGGATCGTTTTACCAGGAGGGACTTCGGAAGGTCTTTTCCGAATCCAACCGGGTTCTCAAGGATAACGGATTGCTCGTATTCACGTTCCACCATAAGGCATTCGAGGCTTGGGTAAATGTTTTGACCGCTGTACTTGACGCAGGCTTCTACATCACCGCCGCGTATCCGGTGCATTCGGAGATGCCGCTTTCTGTTCACATCCATAGTTACGAGTCAATGTCCTATGATGCGGTCCTCGTGTGCCGTAAGAGGGGTCGGCCGGTCGGAGAATTCTGGCATGTCGTGCGGGAGGAAGTGAGGCAGAGTGCGAGGAGGGCGCTTCGGGTACTTGGAGTATTCGAGCCAAGTATCACAGCATTGGATGCGTATGTCGTTGTGTTCGGAAAATGCCTCGAGTGCTATTCGACCTATTACCCTGAGGTCTATGAGGACGACAACCGGGATCGAAGGGTCTCGATTGAGCAGGCACTCCGAGAAGCACAACACATTGTGAGGCAATTGTTTCACCACTGAGCCCGGTCGAATTCGGACCGTCGAAAGAGTCGGCGTCACGAGAACGAACGTTGATTCGATAGCCGCAAGGTTCTCTGGCGGCAGGGATTTGCCACCTGCGGGCGAAGTTGAGCGCCGTATTCGCGAGGCCTTGGGGGTCTGAGAGGGCATGGACGGAGGCTCACATGGGATGGAAGCGTAAGGACCTGCTGGGGATCCGGAACCTGGAGGCGGAGGAGATCGAGCTCGTTCTGGATACCGCCGTCTCCATGAAGGAGATTGCCTCCCGGGACATCAAGAAGGTGCCCACGCTCCGCGGCAAGACGATCATCAATCTCTTCTACGAGCCCAGCACGCGGACCCGCACATCATTCGAGATCGCCGGGAAGTGGCTGAGCGCCGATGTCATCAACATCTCGACCAGCAGCAGCAGTGTGGTCAAGGGGGAGAGCCTCAAGGACACGGGGCTTACCCTCCAGTCCATGCACCCGGATGTGGTGGTGATCCGCCACCCCGTCGCGGGAGCGCCCAAGATCTTGGCGGATCTCCTGCGGGCCTCCATCATCAATGCGGGGGACGGGGCGCATGAGCATCCCACCCAGGCCCTCCTGGATCTGTTCACCGTCCGGGAGAAACGCGGCCAGCTCCAGGGGCTGAAGGTGGCCATCGTGGGGGACATCCTGCATAGCCGGGTGGCCCGCTCCAACATCTTCGCCATGCAGAAGCTGGGGATGGAGGTCCGGGTCTGCGGGCCGCCCACCTTGCTCCCGCGGCACGTCGAGGGGCTGGGCGTGCAGAAGTTCATCGCCATCGAGCGGGCCATCGCGGATGTGGACGTGATCATGATGCTTCGGATCCAGCGCGAGCGGATGGGGGCGGGACTGTTCCCGACGCTGCGGGAATACTCCAAGCTCTTCGGCCTGAATCTGGATCGGCTGAAGATGGCGCGGCCGGATGTCCTGATCATGCACCCCGGTCCCATCAACCGGGGCGTGGAGATCGCGCCCGAGGTGGCCGATGGGCCTTTCTCCCTCATCCTGGACCAGGTGGAGAACGGCCTGGCCATCCGCATGGCGCTCCTGTACCTGCTGGCGGGCGGGCCGGCGGCCAATAACTAGACGGGTTCGAGGTGCAAGGTTCAATGGTCGAGGTTGGCTAACCTTGAATCTCGAACCGGAAACCTCGAACCGCAAGCGGAGCGAGCATGAAAATCCTGATCGAAGGCGGGCGCGTGATCGATCCAGCGAACCAGGTCGATGCGGTCAGGGACGTTCTCATCGAGGACGGACGCATCGCCGCCCTCCAGCCTCCCGGGGCCGGCCCGCGGCCCGCGGCGGATCGGGTCCTGGACGCCCGCGGCAAGGTCGTCTGTCCGGGCTTCGTGGACTTGCACGTCCATCTGCGGGAGCCGGGGCGGGAGGACATGGAGACGATCGCCAGCGGGACGCGGGCGGCTGCCCGCGGTGGGTTCACCTCGGTCTGCTGCATGCCCAATACGAACCCCGTCAACGATAACCAGTCGGTGACGGACTTCATCCTGGACCACGCCAGGCGCGACGGGGCCGTCAACGTTTTCCCCATCGGGGCCATCAGCAAGGGCCAGAAGGGGGAGGAGCTGGCGGAGATCGGCGAGCTGGTGGGGGCGGGCTGCATCGCCGTCTCGGATGACGGCCATCCGGTCATGAATGCCGAGCTCATGCGGCGCGCCCTGGAGTACGCGGGCATGTTCCGCATCCCGGTCATCCAGCACGCCGAGGACCTCCATCTCACCGGCAAGGGCGCCATGCACGAGGGCCTGGTGAGCACCGAACTGGGGTTCCGGGGGATCCCGGCCGCCTCGGAGGCGGTCATCGTGGCCCGTGACATCCTCCTGACGGAGCTGACGGGCAGCCACTACCACGTGGCCCACGTCAGCACCGCGGAGGCGCTCCGCCTGATCCGGGAGGCGAAGGACAAAGGGCTGCCCGTGACGTGCGAGGTGACGCCACACCACTTCGCCCTGACGGACGAGGCGGTCCACTCCTTCGACACCAACACGAAGATGAGCCCGCCGCTCCGCTCCGCCCGGCACGTGGCGGCGATCAAGGCGGCCCTGGCGGACGGGACAATCGACGCCATCGCCACGGACCATGCTCCCCAGACGATCCAGGAAAAGGAGCAGGAGTACGACTACGCCTCCAACGGTGTGGTCGGCCTGGAAACGGCCTTCGGCCTGACCGTGACGACCCTCGTGGATGGGGAGGTGCTCAGCCTCAACCAGGCCATCGCGCGCCTGACCTCGGAGCCGGCCCGGATCTTCCGCCTCGCCAAGGGGACGCTCTCGGCGGGGGCAGACGCCGACGTGGCGATCGTCGATCCGACGCGGGAATGGGTGGTGGACGTGAAGCAGTTTGCCTCGAAGAGCCGGAACTCGCCCTTCCACGGCTGGAAGCTGCGGGGGCAGGTGCTCGCCACGATCGTGGGCGGCAAGATTGTCTGGGAGTTGCAGGGATGAAGAAGGCAGTCCTGGCCCTGGCCGACGGCACGGTCTTCGAGGGGAACCCGTACGGGGCGGAGGGCGAGGCCGTCGGCGAGGTCGTCTTCAACACGTGCATGAGCGGATACCAGGAGATCCTGACCGACCCGTCCTACAAGGGCCAGATCGTGACCATGACCTACCCGCTCATCGGAAACTACGGGGTGAACCCGGAGGACGTCGAGTCCCACCGCCCCTTCGTGGAGGGCTTCATCGTCAAGGAGGGAAGCGTCATCCCCAGCAACTGGCGCGTACAGCGCTCGCTGGAGGACTACCTGAAAGAGTACGGGATCGTCGGCATCCAGGGGATCGACACCCGGGCGCTCACGCGCCACATTCGCGATCACGGGGCGCAGGAGGGCGTCATCTCCACGCTGGACGACGACCCGCAGCGCCTGGTGGCCAAGGCCAAGGCATCGCCCGGCCTCATCGGCCGGGACCTGGTGAAGGAGGTCTGTTGCAACAAGCCTTTCACCTGGACGCAGGGCCAATGGCACTGGCCGCACGGCTACGGCAGAGCCGAGAGTCCAGAGCCGAGAGCCGAGACCGGAAGTGGCGGATGTGCAGCTCAGCCTCTTCGATTCTAGGGTCGCGGCCCGCCCCTCTCGCCTCTCGCCTCTCGGCTCTCGGCTCTACAAGGTCGTTGCCTACGACTGCGGGATCAAGTGGAACATCCTGCGGCAGCTCGTCAGCGTGGGCTGCGAGGTGACGGTGGTCCCGGCCTCGACCACGGCGGAGGAGGCCCTGGCCATGGATCCCGACGGAATCTTCCTCTCCAATGGGCCGGGGGACCCCGAGGGCGTGCCCTACCTCATCCAGGCGGTCCGGCGCCTCCTCGGCCAGAAGCCGATCTTCGGGATCTGCCTGGGCCACCAGATCATCGGCTTGGCCCTGGGCGGCCGAACCTACAAGCTGAAGTTCGGCCATCACGGCGGGAACCAGCCGGTGAAGGACCTGACCACGGGCAAGGTCGAGATCACCTCGCAGAATCACGGCTTCGCCGTGGACATGGAATCGTTCAAGGCCGCGCCGCGGGAGGCCATTCTCGGCGACCCCGAGGACATCGTGCTGACCCACGTGAACCTGAACGACCAGACCTGCGAGGGGCTGCTGCACCGGCGCCTCCCCCTCTTCTCGGTCCAGTATCACCCGGAGGCCTCGCCGGGCCCCCACGACGCCAGCTACCTCTTCACCCGCTTCGTAGAGCTGATGGCGCGGGGCTCCGCCGTTCCGGCAGAAGCGAACCGAAGGCAGGTTCATGCCCAAGCGCAGTGACATCCGCAGCATCCTGATCATCGGCTCGGGGCCCATCGTCATCGGGCAGGCCTGCGAGTTCGACTACTCGGGGACCCAGGGGTGCAAGGCCCTCCGGGAGGAGGGCTACCGCGTCATCCTGGTGAATAGCAATCCGGCCACCATCATGACCGACCCCGAGTTCGGCGACCGGACCTACATCGAGCCCATCACCCCCGAGGTGGTGGCCCGCATCATCGAGCGGGAGCGCCCCGACGCCCTCCTCCCCACCCTGGGCGGACAGACGGCCCTCAACACCGCCGTGGCCCTGGCGGAGTCCGGGGTCCTGGAGCGCTTCGGGGTGGAGCTGATCGGGGCCAAGCTCCCCGCCATCAAGAAGGCGGAGGACCGCGAGCTCTTCAAGCAGGCCATGGCCCACATCGGGCTGGAGGTCCCCCAGAGCGGCTATGTCCGCTCCCTGGAGGAGGCGCTGGAAATCGTCCAGCGGATCGGCTACCCGGCCATCATCCGCCCCTCCTTCACCCTGGGGGGCACCGGCGGGAACGTCGCCTACAACCGGGAGGAGTTCGAGGAGCATGTCCAGTGGGGGCTCAACTTGAGCCCCGTCCACCAGGTCCTGATCGAGGCCTCGGTCATCGGCTGGAAGGAGTTCGAGCTGGAGGTGATGCGGGACCTGAAGGACAACGTGGTCATCATCTGCTCCATCGAGAACTTCGACCCCATGGGGATCCACACCGGGGACTCCATCACCGTGGCGCCCGCCCAGACCCTCACCGACAAGGAGTACCAGATGATGCGCGACGCGGCCATCGCCATCATCCGGGAGATCGGGGTGGAGACGGGCGGCAGCAACATCCAGTTCGCGGTGGACCCCGAGACGGGGCGGATGGTCGTGATCGAGATGAACCCCCGCGTCTCGCGGAGCTCCGCCCTGGCCAGCAAGGCCACCGGCTTCCCCATCGCCAAGATCGCCGCCAAGCTGGCCGTGGGCTACACGCTGGACGAGATCCGCAACGACATCACGCGGGAGACGCCGGCCAGCTTCGAGCCGACCATCGACTACTGCGTGGTGAAGTTCCCGCGCTGGGCCTTCGAGAAGTTCCCGGGGGCGGACGACACCCTCACCACGCAGATGAAGTCGGTGGGCGAGGCCATGGCCATCGGGCGCACCTTCAAGGAGGCGCTGCAAAAGGCCATCCGGTCCCTGGAGATCGACGCCTGGGGACTGGAGGGGCGCCTCACGGAGGGCCCGGACGGCCGCGACGGGCTCCTCAAGCGCATCCGGGAAGCCCTGCGCGTCCCCAAGGCGGACCGGATCTTCCAGATCGGCAATGCCTTCCGGCTGGGGATGGACCAGGCCGAGATCCACGCCCTCACCAAGATCGACCCGTGGTTCCTGGCCAACGTCCAGCAGATCGTGCTTTTCGAGGAGCGGCTGCGGCGGACGGAGAAGGGCAGCTCGCCCCTGATGCGCCTCCTCACGGCCCCTGTGATGCGCGAGGCCAAGGCGCTGGGGTTCTCCGACAAGCGGCTCGCCCAACTCGTCGGCTCGGACGAACAGACCATGCGGGACGCCCGCAAGCGCATGGGGATCGAGGCCACCTTCAAGATGGTGGACACCTGCGCCGCGGAGTTCGTGGCCTACACGCCTTACCTGTACTCCACCTACGAGCGGGAGTGCGAGGCCAACCCCACCGAGCCGGCCGAAGGTGGTCATCCTGGGCGCCGGCCCCAATCGGATCGGCCAGGGGATCGAGTTCGACTACTGCTGCGTGCACGCCGTCTTCGCCCTGAAGGAGCTGGGCTACGAGACCATCATGGTCAACTGCAACCCCGAGACGGTCTCGACCGACTACGACACGGCCGACCGGCTCTACTTCGAGCCGCTCACCCTGGAGGACGTCCTGAACATCGTGGAGCGGGAGAAGCCGGTGGGGGTGATCGTGCAGTTCGGCGGGCAGACGCCGCTCAAGCTGGCCGTGCCCCTGCAGCAGGCCGGGGTGCAGATCCTGGGGACCTCGCCCGATGCCATCGACCGGGCCGAGGACCGGGAGCGCTTCAAGCAGGTGCTCCAGAAGCTGGGGCTGAACCAGCCGCCGAACGGCACTGCCACCTCGTTCCAGCAGGCGGCCATCATCGCCCAGCAGATCGGCTACCCGGTCCTGGTCCGGCCCTCCTACGTCCTGGGCGGGCGGGCCATGGAGATCGTGTACGACGAGACCGACCTCAAGGATTACATGGAGCGGGCGGTCCGGGCCTCGCCCGACCACCCCATCCTGGTGGACAAGTTCCTGGAGGACGCCATCGAGATGGACGTGGACGCCATCTCGGACGGCCGGACCGTGGTGATCGGCGGGATCATGGAGCACATCGAGGAGGCGGGGATCCACTCGGGAGACTCGGCCTGCTCGCTGCCCCCCTGGTCGGTGAGCGGGACGCTCCTGGACGAGATCCGTGAGCAGACGCAGGTCATGGCGCTGGAGTTGGGGGTGGTCGGGCTGATCAACATCCAGTTCGCGATCAAGGACCGGACGGTCTACGTCCTGGAGGTGAACCCGCGCGCCTCGCGCACGGTGCCCTTCGTCAGCAAGGCCATCGGCGTGCCGCTGGCCAAGCTGGCGGCCAAGGTCATGCTGGGGGCGACGCTCACCGAGGTGGGGTTCACGGAAGAACGGCGCATCAAGCACGTGGCGGTGAAGGAAGCCGTCCTCCCCTTTGCCAAGTTCCCCAACGTGGACTCGGTCCTGGGGCCCGAGATGAAGTCCACGGGCGAGGTCATGGGGATCGACGCGGACTTCGGCCTGGCCTTCGCCAAGTCGCAAATCGCCGCCAACGGGTACCTGCCGACGAAAGGCACCGCGTTTCTCAGCGTCCGCGAGCGCGACAAGCTGGCGGTGGTGGCCCTGGCCACGCGGCTCGCCTCCCTGGGCTTCAAGCTGCTGGCCACCGAGGGGACGGCCGAGGCGATGCAGCGGGCCGGCCTCCCGGTGGAGCGGGTCTACAAGGTGACCGAGGGGCGCCGGCCCCACATCGTGGACCGGATGAAGAACGGCGAGGTGGACATGGTCATCAACACGCCCGAGGGGCGTAGCGCCAGACTGGACTCGTACTCCATTCGCCGGACCGCGGTGACAATGGGGATTCCCCACTTTACGACCATGGCGGCGGCGTCGGCCGCCGCCGAGGCCATTCGCACCCTCCGCCACCGGGAGATGGCCATTCGGTCGCTCCAAGAATACCACGCCGCCCCCTGAGGTCCAGGTGCGCGCCACGATCGTCTTCAATCGCCGGCTGTCTCCGGCCTATCGGCATCTCGGCCTCGCAGCCCCCGGTTTCTCGCAGGTGTTCCAGGCGGGGCAATTTGCGATGGTCCGGCCGGTAGGAGGAGGCGATCCCTTCCTGCCTCGAGCCTTCTCCATCTACCGGATCACGGCCTCGTCGGACCCGGTTGTGGAGATCCTCTACAAGGTCCTCGGAAAGGGGACCCAGTATCTGGCCCAGATGGAGCCGGGCCAGGCGATCGAGATCCTGGGGCCGTTGGGCAACGCCTTCCTGCCGCCTCCGCCGGGGGCGCGGGCCGTCCTTGTGGCGGGCGGGATCGGCGTGCCTCCGATCGCGGCGCTGGCGACTGGCATTGCCGGAAGACCCGAAGGGTGCCAGAAGGCGGAAGGCAGAATGCCGAAGTCTTTCTCGGGGGGAAAACCTCCGAGGATATCCTGTGCGTGAAGGACTTCGAGGAAGCGGGCGCCGGTCTGCAGGTCACCACGGAAGATGGGAGCCTGGGGACTCGCGGCCTCATCACCGATCTCTTGGAGCCGTTCCTCCTCGGGGCTGGCACCTCAGCCTTAACGCTGTATACTTGCGGTCCGCCGGGAATGCTGGCGGCGGTCGCGCGGCTGGCCACGATCCATGGGGTTCCTTGCCAGGTCTCGATGGAGGCCAACATGGCATGCGGCTTCGGGGCGTGCATGGGATGTGCGGTAGAGGTGACGGCTCCGGACCGGAAGTACAAGCTGGTGTGCAAGGACGGGCCGGTGTTCGATTCCCGAGAGATCAGATGGTGAGCCGAGAGCCTCGATCTGGGAGCGATCTCCGAAGCCCCACCCCCCAACCCCCAGCCCCCGTCTCTCTGGCGGTGGAGGTGGCCGGCATCCGGATGCAGAATCCGGTGATGACCGCCTCGGGGACGTTCGGCTACGCGCAGGAGTTCGAGGGTTACCTGGATCTGAACCGGCTCGGCGCCATCGTGGTGAAGACCGTCACGCGGCTCCCGCGCCCCGGGAATCCCGCCCCGCGCATCGCGGAGACCCCGGCCGGGATGCTGAACGCCATCGGCCTGCAGAACGTGGGCATCGACGCCTTCATTCGCGAGAAGCTGCCGTACCTCCGGCGGCTCGCGCCGCCGCTCATCGTGAACGTGGCGGGGGAATCGGTCGAGGACTTCCGGGAGCTCACGAAGCGCATGAGCGACCAGGAGGGTGTGGCGGGGATCGAGCTGAACGTCTCCTGCCCCAACGTGGCCGGGGGCCTGGATTTCTCCTCCGACCCGCGGCTCACCTCCCGGGTGGTGCAGGCCGCCCGCGCGGCCACGCGCCTGCCCGTGATCCCGAAGCTCTCGCCGAATGTCACCGACATCCGGGTCATCGCGCGGGCGGCGGTCGAGGCGGGGGCCGATGCCCTCTCACTGATCAACACCCTGGTGGGCATGGCGGTCGACGTGCGGACGCGCCGGCCCAAGATCGCCAACGTCACCGGCGGGCTGTCGGGCCCGGCGATCCGGCCGGTTGCGGTTCGCATGGTTTGGCAGGTCGCCCGCGCCGTGGGGGTGCCGGTGATCGGCATGGGGGGAATCGCGACGGCGGAGGACGCCCTGGAATTCCTCATCGCCGGGGCCACGGCCGTGTCGGTGGGGACCGCCAACTTCATCGATCCCGCGGCCACCGTGAAGGTGATCGAGGGCCTCGGGCAGTTCTGCGTCGCCAACGGCATTTCCGACATTCGACAGCTCGTCGGCAGCCTGCACGTTCCCCCGCAGGCTGCGGCTTGTTCACGGAGTGACAAATGACCGGAGGGGTATCGGAGAAGGGTCAAGGCTGGCTGTGGGCGCCGATATGCCTTTCGACGCTCGGCGTCCTGGTGGCCGGCTACCTCAGCGTGAAGCGGTTCACCGGCGGCAGCCTGGTCTGCTCGCGGTGGGCGCAGTGCGACGTGGTCAACAACAGCCTGTACGCCAAGTTCTACGGCGTGCCGGTCGCCTTCATCGGGCTCGCCGGCTACCTCGTTCTGCTGGTGCTGGCGATCGCGGCGCTTCAGTCGGAGGGCGGCGTGCGGCGGCGCCTGGTCGGCCTCGGCTTCCTCCTGTCCCTGGGAGGCCTGGCCTTCTCCGCCTACCTTACCTACATCGAGTTGTACGTCATCCAGGCCGTTTGCTCCTGGTGCGTCTCCTCGGCCATCATCATCACCCTGCTGACCATCGTAGGCACGGTGAACGTCTGGCGCACCGCGCCCGGACGCGCCAGGGCCTCGGCAGTCCCGACGGCCGTTCGATCGTAAGAGTCCTTTCGTCCTCTTGGTGCAAGTCGGCAAGCGAAGAGAGGTGACCGGTCGTGGCCCCTCACTACGATGCCCTTCTGAAGAATGGAATGGTGGTCGATCCGATCAACGCGCGCGAGGGGATCATGGATGTCGCCGTGGCTGGCGGGCAGATCGCCGACGTTGCCCCGGAGATTGATCCAACCCTTGCCGAGGAGCTGTTCGACGTCCGGGGATATCACGTGGTGCCCGGCATCATCGACCTGCACACCCACCTGTCCGCGTGGTTGGGGGGCAGGTGGGGCCACAAGATGATGGCCGAGGTGGGCGTCACGACCGCGCTCGACATGTCCGGCCCGGTGGACAGCGTCCTGGACATTGCCCGCGAGCACGGCGTCGGGCTGAGTATCGCGTGTATCGAGTACGTACGGCCGGGCCACACCGTCCGAGACACGAATCCGGGCCGGGAGGAGCTGGAGAGCGTCCTCGGCGCCGCGCTCCGGAAGGGGGCCATCGGCCTGAAGCTGCTGGGCGGCCACTATCCCCTGACCCCTGAGGCGACGGCCAGAGCCATCGAGGTCGCGAACCGGGACCGCGCATACATCGCCTTCCATGCGGGGACGTCGGAACAGGCGTCCAACATCGAGGGGTTCCTGCAGGCCGCCGAGCTGGCCGCCGGGCACGCGATCCACATCGCCCACGTGAACAGCTACTGCCGGGGGGCCATCCGCCCGTATATGCAGGAGACGGAGGAGGCTCTTGCCGCGCTGGAGCGGCACCCGAACCTCCGGTCCGAGAGCTACCTCTCCCCGCTCAACGGAACCAGCGCGAAATGCGCGGCGGGCGTGCCCGAGAGCCGGGTCACCCAACACTGCCTGAGGGCTGGAGACTTTCCTCCCACGGAAGCCGGGCTCGAAGAGGCGGTCCGGGCGGGCTGGGCGCAGATCAACGTCGAGGCGGGCGGCCGCGTGGTCCTCGGGACGGGAAAGGCGGCCGTGGCATACTGGCGGGGGCGAGGGACGGATACGACCGTCAGTTTCAACGTCAACCCGCCCGAGCCCCGGCTCCGCCTGGTCACGGCCAAGCGGCCATCCGGAGAATTCGTCGTGGACTGCATCAGCACCGACGGCGGGGGCATCCCCCGGAACGTGATCGTGGACCTGGGGCTGTCCCTGGTCCGGCTCCAGGCGCTTTCCCTGGCCGAGTTCGTCCGGAAGACGAGCATCAATCCGGCGAGAATCCTGGGGCTGAAGAACAAGGGGCACTTCGGTTCGGGCGCGGATGCCGACATCACGGTGCTGGACCTCGCGCGGCAGAAAGCCGTGCTGGGCATGGCGAACGGGAAGCTCGTCATGTACCAGGGGCATGTCTGCGGCCGCGGCGGCCGCTTCATCACGACGGCGGCCGGGGCCGGGGCCGTCAAGGCGAAGGGACTCCAGCCGATCGTGGTGGACCTGGCGGACAGCGCCTTCTACCGGCGGTAGGGTTGGGGGAGGGTCCAGCCCGCCCGCCCCGGGCCGGAGCCTGTCGCCCGTGGCCACGGTGTCCATCATCGCCGCCGGTCTGGCGGGCACGGTCGTCTCAGGCAAAGAGGTGAGCCTGTGCTTGCGGTGAATCTCGACCGCCTGCTGGCGGACCTGGAGGCGTTCTCGGCCATCGGAGGCGACGGGCAGGGAGGCGTCACGCGCCTGGCCTTCTCAGCGGCGGACCAATCGGCGAGGCGTCTCTTCCAGGACAAGCTTGCGGCGGCCGGTCTCCGCGTGCACGTGGATGCCGTCGGCAACGTCTTCGGCCGGCGAAGGGGCCGTGCGGACGCCCTCCCCCCGGTACTCCTCGGGAGTCATCTGGACTCGGTCCCCGGTGGGGGCCGGTTCGACGGGCCGCTCGGCGTGCTCTCGGCCCTGGAGACCATCCGCATGCTGGACGATGCCCGAGCGGAGACGCGCCGGCCCATCCAGATCGTCTGCTTCGCGGCGGAGGAGTCCAGCCGGTTCGGATCGGGAACGCTCGGCAGCAAGGCCGTCGTGGGCAAACTCACGCCCGAGATGCTGGAGGCGCTCCGGGATGCCGAAGGGCGGACGCTGGCCGAGGCCCTCCGGGACTGCGGCCTCTTCCCGGATCGACTTGAGGACGCCCGCTGCCGGCCCGGGGGGTATCACGCCTATCTCGAACTGCACCTGGAGCAGGGGGCTGTGCTCGAGCACGCCGGGATACCCGTCGGCCTGGTCACGGGCATTGCGGCCCCCACGCGGTTTCGCGTGACCTATACGGGGCGGGCCGACCATTCGGGGGCCACCCCGATGCCGTTGCGCCGGGATGCCCTGGTGGCCGGCGCGGAGCTCGTGCTCTCGGTCCGCCGCACCGTTCTCACGCACGGCAGTCCCACCAGCGTCGGGACGGTCGGCGTGCTGCGGGTCCAGCCGGGCGCCATGAACGTGATCCCGGGACAGGCGAGCCTCGGGATCGACCTCCGGGACATCGACGGGGAGGCGAAGCGTCGCATCGCGCAAAAGGTGCGGGCGGCCGCGCGGCGGATCGCGAGAAAGTGGCGGCTGGCCGTGTCGGTCGAGACCCTGACCGACGAGGCACCCGTTCCGCTGTCGGCACGCATCCGACGGATCGGCGCCGCGGCCTGCCAGGCGTGCGGGATTCCCTTCCTGGAGCTTCCCAGCGGGGCCGGCCACGATGCCATGTCCATCGCCGAGATCGCCGAGACCGGCATGATCTTCGTCCGCTGCCGGGAGGGCGTCAGCCATAATCCCGCCGAGTTCGTGGACCCCCAGGACATTGCCGCCGGGGCGGCCGTGCTGGCGGAGACCGCCCTGCGGCTCGCCGATGAGGAAGCCTCAGCAGGCTAGGTGAACTGCGAACCGATCAGGAATCTGTCTCGGTCGAATCACGAGGGCCCTCCGCCTTTGTCCGTTCCCGCGGTCAAAGGGTTTGCTTCGCGGGACCCCTGTGTTATCATCCCTCCTACCTCGCCGAGTCCGCGGGAAACCTGTTGCGGGCCGCCACCCTTTCCTACTGTGCTGTCGTGGAGGCTCTCGGTGATTGCCAAGCGCGCCCAGGAGATCGAGCCCTTCTTGGTGATGGAGGTGCTGGAGCGGGCGGTGGCGCTCGAGACCCAAGGGGAAGACATCGTCCACCTGGAGATCGGCGAGCCCGATTTTCAGACCCCCGTCTGCATCCAGGAGGCCGCGCTCCGGGCGCTCCGGGACGGCAAGACCGGCTACACCCACAGCCTGGGTATTCTGCCGCTTCGAGAGGCGATCACGGAGCACTATCACGCGCGGTACGGCGTCGAGGTGTCCCCCGATCGGATCCTCGTCACCATGGGCACGTCGCCGGCCATGTGGATGATCTTTGCTGCCATCCTGGAAGCGGGCGACCAGGTCCTGCTCTCCGATCCCCACTATGCCTGCTACCCGAACTTCATCCGGTTCTGCGGAGGCGAGCCGGTTGGGGTGGACGTCTTCGAGGAGGATGGCTTCCAGCTCCGCCCCGAGGCCGTGCGCAACCGGGTGGACCGCCGGACCAAGGCCATCCTCATCAACTCCCCCGCGAACCCTACGGGAACGCTGCTCTCCGCTGAGCGGATGGCCGCGATCGCGGAGATGGGGCCGCTGGTCCTCTCCGACGAGATTTATCACGGCCTGGTCTATGAGGGGCGCGAGCACTCCATCCTGGAATTCACCGACCGGGCGGTGGTGCTGAACGGCTTCTCCAAGGCCTTCGCCATGACGGGGTGGCGGCTGGGCTACGTGATCGTGCCGCCCGAGCTGATCCGGCCGCTCCAGAAGATGCACCAGAACTTCTTCATCTCGGCCAACGCCTTCGTCCAGGCCGCGGGTGTCGCCGCCCTCCGCGAGGGGCAGGGCGAGACCGCCCGGATGCGGGCCGTGTACGACGAGCGCCGCCGCTTCCTCGTCCCCGGCCTGCGCCGCCTGGGATTCGGCGTGGCCACGGAGCCGACGGGGGCGTTTTACGTGTTCGCCAATGCCAAACGCTTCACCACCGACTCCCGCGCCTTCGCCTTCGAGATCCTGGAACAGGCCAAGGTGGGCGTCGCCCCCGGGATCGACTTCGGCCGGAACGGGGAGGGCTACCTGCGGTTCTCCTATGCGCGGTCGCTGGAAGACCTGCGGGAAGCCCTACACCGCCTGGAGGGTTTCCTGGCCCGCCGGCGGTAGTCCTGCCGCGGGGTGAGACCGGAACGCACGTCAACACACGGGGGGATTGCGATGATTGCCAAGCCGAGCGCCAGCTACAGCATCACCATGCGCGTGGAGCTCCAGAACCGGGTCGGCATGCTGGGGCGGGTGACCTCCGCCATCGGGAAGGCCGGGGGCGATATCGGCGCCGTGGACATCGCCGGCTTCGGCAAGGAGACCATCCTGCGGGACATCACGGTGAACGCCCGGGACGAGGCGCACGAGCGGGTCATCGCCGCGGCCGTGGGGAAGCTCCCCGGTGTCAGGGTCGTGCACGTGTCCGACCGGACCTTCCTGGCGCACTTGGGCGGGAAGATCACGGTGAACGCCAAGAGCCCGATCAAGACGCGGAATGACCTTTCCATGGTCTACACGCCGGGCGTAGCCCGGGTGTGCATGGCCATCCACGCGGATCCCGGCGCGGCCCACCAGCTCACCATCAAGAAGAACACGGTGGCGGTGGTCACGGACGGCTCGGCCGTCCTGGGCCTGGGCAACATCGGGCCGGCGGCCGCCATGCCGGTCATGGAGGGGAAGGCCGCCCTCTTCAAGGAGTTCGCCGGGGTGGACGCCTTCCCGCTCTGCCTGGACAGCCAGGACCCCGACGAGATCGTCCGGACGGTGAGGTTGATCGCGCCGGGCTTCGGCGCGATCAACCTCGAAGACATCTCCGCCCCCCGCTGCTTCGAGATCGAGGAGCGCCTCCAGAAGGAGCTGGACATCCCGGTTTTCCACGACGACCAGCACGGCACGGCGGTGGTCGTCCTGGCGGCCCTCTTGAATGCCCTGCGGATCGTGAAGAAGGACCTCCGAAATCTCAAGGTGGTGGTGAGCGGGATCGGCGCCGCGGGCGTGGCCTGCACCAAGATGCTTCTGGCCGTGGGGGTCCGCCACATCATCGGCCTGGACACCACGGGCGTCGTCTACCGCGGGCGGAAGGAGCACATGAATCCCGTCAAGGAGTGGTACGCCCGGGCCACCAACCCGCGGAACCTCCAGGGGGGTCTGCTGGACGTCATGAGGGGGGCCGACATGTACCTCGGCCTCTCGGGCCCGGGAACGCTTCCCCTCCAGGCCGTCAAGCGTATGGCGCGGAACCCCATCGTCTTTGCCATGGCGAACCCGGTCCCTGAGATCATGCCGGAGGAGGCCGCCCGCTACGTCCGGGTGATGGCCACGGGGCGGTCCGACTACCCCAACCAGATCAACAACGTCTGCTGCTTCCCGGGTTTCTTCCGGGGTCTCTTGGACGTCCGGGCCTCGCATGTGAACCAGGCTATGAAGGTCGCGGCCGCCAAGGCCATCGCCGCGCTGGTGAGCCCGCGGGAGCTGAGCGAGGAGTACATCACCCCGAGCGTGTTCGATGCGCGCGTGGCGCCCGCGGTCGCGGCCGCCGTGGCCAAGGCCGCCCACCGGACCGGGGCCGCGCGGCGGACGCCCAAGTCCGTGGGGATCTATCGCGTGGCCTGACCTGACGACAGAAGCGAGCGGCCGGGCCCGATCCCGGCCGGAGCACGAAACCCGCCGTCCCCAGGGAGGATGTGTGCCATGAGCTGGCAATACGATCACACCCACTTCAAGTGCAGCGATTACGAGAAGACGGTCGCCTTCTTCAAGGAGAACTTCGGCGCGAAGGAGATCCTCCGCTGGGAGGTGAAGGGGATGCCCATCGTCACCCTCGAGATCGGCGGCCTCAATTACAACTTCTCCCCGCGGCGGCCGAACGAGACGGTGGACACCCGAACGGACACCCTGCACTACGGGGTGTATCACATCGCGCTCAAGACCACGGATCTCGTGGCGGAGATCGCCAAGATGAAGCCGCGCGGCGTGAAGGTCACCCAGGAGGTGGGCCAGGCCAATCCCAAGACGAAGTTCGCCTTCATCGAGGGTCCGGACGGGATCTCCATCGAGCTGCTCCAGCGCGACTGAGCGCTCAGTCCCCGAGAGCCGGCGACTGGGTTTGCGCTTGCGCGCGTGAAGACCGCGCCAGCGCAATTGCGATCGGGAACATCAAGGAGCGGTGCTGTGACAGGGACGAGGAAGGCCGGCAGGCAATCTGCGCCGCCTGCCGGCCCGCTCGCACAACGGGTCCGGAAGATCCTGGCGATCCTGAAGCGGACGTATCCCGGCGCGCGGATCGAGCTGGACTTCCGCACGCCGCTGGAGCTGCTCGTGGCCACGATCCTCTCTGCGCAGTGCACGGCCGATGATCGTGCAGGCGCTGGGGCAGGCCCTGCTGGGCTGGCACTGGGCGCCGAAGCTGGTGGAGCTGCTCCTCGGCGCGGCCGTCGTGGCGCTCGTGGTCCGCTCCGGCCGCACGCGCGCGGTCTTCTGGATCGGCCTTGCCCTCTACGTCCTCACCGTCCTCTTCTGGCCGTTCCCGCAGGAGGACCGGTTCGTGGGGAGCACGTGGCCGCTGCTCCTGCTGGCGGCGCTCGCCGCGCTCCCGTGGCCGCGGGTGCGCTGGGGCGTGACGGCGGCGTTCGCGCTCGCGGCGACGGTCGCCTTCGCGCAGGGCCGCGGCGTCGAGCGCCACCGCGTGCGGAGCCGCTCGTCGGTCGCGCTGCTCGACTCGCTCAGGCCGCGGATCCCACCCGGCGCGCTCGTGGCCACCAGCAATCCACCGCTGGTCTACCTGCGCCTCGGCAATCCGACCATCGTCAACTGGCGCGAGCGCAGCTACCGCTGGTACCGGATGGGCTACTGGTCCACCGCCTGGGGGCTGGGCGACGACCTCTGGGCGATCGTTCGCGCGTACCATCCCGATTACCTTATCATCGAGAGGCGCGGGGCCGAGGGGCGGTATGCCGCCGGGAGCCTCATCCGGCAGTGCCCGGGGGTCCTGCGCGAGCTGTGGAGTACGCCGGGGGGCGAGTATCTCTTCGCCGTGCGGAGCGACGTCCCCTGCGCTCCCGTCGTCGTGAAGCCGTAGGGCGCCGAGGCGCCACCGAGGGATGATGGTCGAGCCTGAGATCAAGCCGGGAGCCGAGGGAACGCAGCAGCCGCCGGCCGAGGAGCAGCTGCCGTGGCTGGAGGAGCTGCCGCCCCGCCAGATCGTGGCGGAGCTGGACCGCTACATCGTCGGGCAGGCCGCCGCCAAGAAGTCGGTCGCCATCGCGATCCGCAACCGGTGGCGGCGCGCGCAGGCCCCGGAGGAAATCCGCGAGGAGATCCTCCCCAACAACATCATCATGATCGGGCCCACGGGCGTCGGGAAGACGGAGATCGCCCGCCGGCTGGCCCGGCTGGCCGGCGCGCCGTTCCTCAAAGTCGAGGCGTCGAAGTTCACCGAGGTGGGCTACGTCGGCCGCGACGTCGAGTCGATGGTGCGAGACCTGGTGGACTCCGCGATCCAGATGGTGCGGGGGGAGCGGGAAGACGACATCTACCCGCAGGCCGAAGCGCGTGCCGAGGAGCGGCTGCTGGACCTGCTCCTGCCGCCGGTCGCGAAGGACGCACCTCCGCCCGCCAAGCCGGGGCCGCAGGCGGGCGAGCCCGCCGCCGGCCCGCAGCGCACGTTGTTCGTCGTCTCGCCCAAGGGGGACGTCACGGAGCGCGCGGACGCCGAGGACGCCAAGCTCGAGGAGCGCCGCGAGCGCACCCGCGAGAAGCTCCGCGCACTGCTCAAGGACGGGAAGCTCGAGGAGCGCGACGTCGAGGTCGAGGTGACGCAGGAGTCCTTCCCCGCGATGGACCTCTTCCAGCAGCCGGGGGTGGAGGGGCCCGACATCAACGTGATGGACTGGCTCAAGGAGATGCTCCCCAAGCGCAAGAAGCGGCGCCTCGTGCACGTCCAGGACGCGCGCCGGATCCTGGTGGACGAGGAGCTGCGCAAGCTGGTGGACATGGACGACGTGGTGAACGAGGCGCTGGACCGCGTCGAGAACCACGGGATCATCTTCATCGACGAGCTGGACAAGATCGCGGGCGAGCGCGGCACGGTGGGCCCCGACGTGAGCCGCGAGGGCGTGCAGCGCGACCTCCTGCCGATCGTCGAGGGCTCGACGGTCCAGACGCGCTACGGGCTGGTGCGCACCGACCACGTCCTCTTCATCGCGGCCGGCGCCTTCCACGTCTCCAAGCCCTCGGATCTGATCCCGGAGCTGCAGGGCCGCTTCCCCATCCGGGTCGAGCTGCTGCCCCTGGGCGAGGACGACTTCGTGCGGATCATGACCGAGCCCGAGAACGCGCTCACCAAGCAGTACGCGGCGCTGGTCGCCGCCGAGGGCGCGACGCTCGAATTCGCCCCCGAGGGGATCCGCGAGGTGGCCCGCATCGCGACGATCCTGAACGAGCGGATGGAGAACATCGGCGCCCGGCGTCTCCACACCGTGCTCACGACCCTGCTCGAGGACACGCTCTACGACTTGCCGGACGTGCCGGAAAAGCGCATCGTCTTCGATCGGAAGAAGGTCAAGGAACGGCTCGACGCAATCGTGCAGGACGAGGATCTCCGCAAGTACATCCTGTAGCCGGGAGCCCCACCATGGAGAGCACACCCAAGCGGCACGTCATTCCCCCCGCAGTCGAGGCGGAGCGGATGCGCCGGTATTCGGTCATTCTGGTGATCGGCGCGTTCTTCCTGGTGGGTCTCAACTTCAGCGAGTTGACTCCGGCGCGCCTCCTCTGGTTCGGCGCCGTGCTGCTCGGCGTGATGGGCATCGTCCTCGGGGCCGCGGGCGTCGTCATGCGCGGCCTCCAGTGGCACTACGACAAGCTGGCGGAGGAATTCCGCGGCCATCCCCGCGTCACGTCGACCGATGTGTCGGGGGGCGTTCGCGCGCCGGTGGCGGCCGAAGCCGAGGCCTCCGCGCCCAAGGCGGAGTAGCCCCGCTCGTGCTTGCTGCGGGAAGCGGGCAGGGGTAGGTTCACCCTGCCCGCTGTCATTTTGACCGACAAGGCCACACACCATGCCCAAGCGCGATTTCCTCATCGTCTCCGACCTCACCAAGGCCCAAGTTGATGCCCTGTTTGCGCTTGCGAACAGGATGAAGGGCGGCACGTACCGGGAGAAGCCGCTGGCCGGGAAGACGCTGGCGATGATCTTCGCCAAATCGTCAACCCGGACCCGCGTCTCCTTCGAGGTCGGGACCTACCAGCTCGGAGGCCACGCCCTCTTCCTCTCCTCGCGGGACATCCAGATCGGGCGGGGCGAGCCGATCCCGGACACGGCGCGGGTGCTCTCGCGCTACGTGGACGGGATCATGATCCGCACCTTCGACCACGGGGACGTCGAGGCGCTGGCGAAGTACGCCACGGTGCCGGTCATCAACGGCCTCACCGACCTGCACCATCCCTGCCAGATCCTCGCCGATCTCCTCACGGTGCAGCAGCACCTGGGCGGATACGCGGGGAAGAAGGTGGCGTGGATCGGGGACGGGAACAACATGGCCAACTCGTGGCTCGACGCCGCGGCGCTCCTGGGCTTCGAGCTCAGGCTGGCGTGTCCCGAGGGGTACGAGCCCGATCACGCCGTCTACGAGCGGGCCCGGCAGCTGACCAGGACCCTGATCACCGAGGACACGGACGAGGCCGCCGAAGGGGCGGACGTCGTCACCACCGACGTGTGGGCCTCGATGGGCCAGGAGGGCGAGGCGGAGAAGCGGAAGCTCGCCTTCAAGGGCTACGTGGTGGATCAGGCGCTGATGAAGCTGGCCAAGCCGGACGCGATCTTCCTGCACTGCCTCCCCGCGCACCGCGGCGAGGAGGTGACGGCCGAGGTGATGGAGGGGCCGCAGTCCAAGGTGTTCGACGAGGCGGAGAACCGCCTCCACGTTCAGAAGGCACTTCTCGCAACCCTGATGGGATAGGCACGATGAGCGAACAGCTGAAGCGAACCCCGTTCTACGACTTGCACGTCGCGGCCGGCGCGAAGATGGTGCCGTTCGCCGGCTACGAGATGCCGGTCCAGTATCCCGAGGGGATCACCGCCGAGCACAACACCGTGCGGAAGGGCGCGGGGCTGTTCGACGTGACCCACATGGGCGAGTTCGAGATCACCGGGAAGGACGCGCTCGCGTTCGTCTCCTACGTCACGTCGAACGATCCGGCCGCGCTGGCGGTGGGGCAGGTGCAGTACTCCTGCTTCATGCACGAGACCGGCGGGATCGTGGACGACTGCCTGGTCTACCGGGCGGCGGACAAGATGATGCTGGTGGTGAACGCGTCGAACACGGCCAAGGACTGGGAGCACGTCAACCGCTACGCGAAGCAGTTCGGCTGCAAGCTGGTGAACAGCTCCGATCAGACGGCGCTGCTGGCGCTCCAGGGGCCCGCTGCGCAGGCGGTGCTCCAACCGCTCGCGCCCGGCGTGAAGCTCGACGAGATCAAGTACTACCACTTCACCACCGGGAAGGTGGCCGGGGTGGACTGCGTCATCAGCCGCACCGGCTACACCGGCGAGGACGGCTTCGAGCTCTACCACGCCCCGCGGACGCGGTGAAGCTCTGGCACGCGCTGATCAAGCCCGGCGGCCCGGTGAAGCCGGTCGGCCTCGGCGCGCGCGACTCGCTGCGGCTCGAGATGGCGTACCCGCTCTACGGGAACGACATCGACGACGAGACCACGCCGCTCGAGGCGGGGCTCGGCTGGATCGTGAAGCTGAAGAAGGGCGACTTCGTCGGGAAGGGCGCGCTCGAGGCGCAGAAGGCCAAGGGGCTGGCGCGGAAGCTCGTCGGGTTCACGCTGACGGAGCGGGGCTTCCCGCGGCACGGCTACCCCGTGTGGGTGAACGGCCAGCGCGTCCGGCGACGTGCGCAGCGGCATCGTGTCGCCGTCCGTGGGCGAGGCGATCGGCACGGCGTACCTGCCGTTCGCCGTCGCGAAGCCGGGGACGACGTTCGAGGTCGAGATCCGCGGCAAGCGTCTGCCGGCCGTGGTGGTCGAGACGCCGTTCTGGAAGAAGGGCTCGCGCCGCTGATCCGGGTCGCGATCCTCACCGTGTCCGACGGCGTGGCCGCCGGCAAGCGCCAGGACCAGAGCGGGGCGATGATCGAGGAGTGGGCGGGCTCGCACGGCTACGGCGTGG
>CAVQPC010000080.1:0-59560 GCA_963714585.1 uncultured Methylomirabilota bacterium | reverse complement strand
CCGTTCTGGACATTCTTGCCAAGAAATCCGCATTCAAGAACATGGCCGTGCCGACGCTCGCCCTCTTGGCAGGCGCGGCCGTCGAGCTTCTTGCGGACTGGCAGGCGATGCTCGGCCATCAGCTTCCCGCGCCTCCACCATTCGACAGCTTCTGGGCTGCGCTCCCCGAGTTCTTTCGGGTGGCTCGAAACCGGTGCGGACCCACCCGCCTCGGCGACTGCGCCCGTCGGCGTGGAAGAGGAGGTCGTTCGGCCCCCTGTTGGCTTCTTGCGCCGTCAGGGCGTCGCCGGGTCGTCCTTCCTTGAACTTGTGCGTTTCGCGGGGGCGAACCGATTGTGCGTGGACCTCGACTATGACGGCAGCACCCGGAGGATCGAGCCGTACTCGCTCCGCCGCACGCTGGCAGGCAATATCGTGCTCTACGCGGTGCGTGCGGACAACGGGGAGCCGCGTAGCTACCGCCTCGACCGTATCCAGGGGGTGCGGGTCACCGGTGAGGCTTTCGCGCCTCGGTACATTGTCGAGCTCTCTCCAAGGGACCTGGGAATCCCGCCGACAGCGCGAGGCAGCGCCGGACCTGCGTGGAGTTCTCTCCCTGTCGGTGTCCGTCGGAGCCCGCGAACATCCAGGCCGACGGGTGGACCCAGATACATCATCCAGTGTACTGTGTGTGGCAAGAGGTTTGAGCGAGCGACGCGGAACCAACGAGTTCGGCCGCACAAGAGCCCGCAAGGGTGGGATTGCTCTGGCCGAACGGGTTTCTTGGTCGAGATGAAGTATTGAGTCACGCGCTGCAGCCTGTGTGCCCGAGTAACGACGACCTGATGTGGAGGCCGGCAGCGAAAATGAGACATGAGAAATGCGCCGAATGCGCCAGTGGCGCATTTCCTGAGGACGCCGGAGAAAGAATGCGCCACTTGGCGCATTAAGGGGCGGCGCCGATCCGAGACACGCGGCTTTCTCTGTTGCAGGTGGAGGGCCTGACGTGAAACCCAACATTCCCCTGGCCGTCCGACACCTCATCGCCGAGTATCGCCGCTTTCTCCGCACCTCCTATCGTTTTCTCGACCCCCAGCTCCGCGAGCAGTTCGAGGCCCACCTGGCCCAGGCCGAAGTGGTCGTGCGGGGTCCCTACGTCACGCTGGCGCGGGACTTCGCGCGCGGCCGGACACTCCGGGCGTTGGTCGAGGCGGGAGCCGTCACGGCGGAACTCCTGCGTGCCCGGTGGCCGTTCGAAGAGGCGCCGCTGTACTTGCACCAGGAGAAGGCGCTTCTGGCCGGCCAGGGCGGGCGGCCCTTCGTGGTGACAACGGGGACCGGCTCCGGGAAGACCGAGGCCTTCTTCTTGCCGGTCCTGGACGGCATCCTGCGGCGAAAGCGCGATGGGGTCAGCGGGCTGCAGGCGGTTTTTCTGTACCCCATGAATGCCCTGGCCAATGACCAGCTCGAACGGATGCGCGCGCTCCTCCGCGGGACCGGCCTCGACGTGTCGTTCGCCCTCTACACCGGGGACAGCGACACGGCCACGCGGAACCTGCGCGAGGAGCCGGCAGAGAAGGAACGGCTCTCCCGCGCCGCCATCCGCCGCCAGCCTCCCGACATCCTGCTCACCAACTACAAGCAACTGGAATTCCTCCTGGTCCGTGCCGAGGACCGGCCACTCTTCACGCCCGCGCTGCACTACTTGGTCCTCGACGAAATCCACAGCTACCGGGGGGCGCTCGCCACCGAGATCGCCTGCCTGATCCGCCGCCTCAAGGCGCATGCGGACGTCGCATCCGGGGGGTTGGTCGGCATCGGGACATCGGCGACGGTGGCATCAGGAGCCGGCGGCGCGGATGCCCTGGCCGGGTTCGCGACGATCCTCTTTGGGGAGCAATTCCGCGCCGAGGACGTGATCGGGGAATCTCTGGCGCCGCGCCCGCCTGCGCAAACGACGTGGCTTCCGGCGACGCCCACCCTGGAAGAGGCCGACATCCTGGGTGTCGATCCGGAGAACGACGTCGCGGTTGTCCATTTGGCGGAGCGACTCACCGGCCGGCGCTGCCCGGAGGGGGGGCCGCTCGCCGACAGAATTGCGGCGGTCCTGGCAGGAAACGCCGTGGTCGAGGCATTGGAAGAGGCATGCGCGCGCCCGGTCTCGATCGCGGACACTGCGGCGACACTGCGCGCCCGGTTCCCTGATCGGCAGGCGGTGCCCGACGAGGCTGTCCGCCGTGAGATCGAGGCGTATCTCCTCGTCGGGAGCATCGGGGACGAGGCGAACCCGCCTCGCCTCCGCCCAAAGCTCCACACGTTCTTTCACGGGGTGTACGATGTCGCCCTCTGCCTGAATCCCGAGTGCCGGGCACTGGTCCCGCAGGGTGGCGCGCAGTGCCCCGCGTGCGGCGCGGCGGCCCGCCCGGCTGCCCTGTGCCGCACCTGCGGGCAGGATTTCGTCAAGCTGCGGTTCGAGCGGGAGCAGGACGATCTGCCGGTCGGGACGGGGGACTTCTACAGCGACGAGCACACGGCCTTCGTCACCCATCGCGTGCACGAGCTGCCGGAGGCTCCGGGCGAGGACGAGGGACCCGAGGGCGGTGAGGAGGCCGAGCGCGCGCCGACCACCGGGCGGCGCGAAGAGGCGGAGGATCGCCTGGACGCCATCGGACTCTGCGCCGGCTGCGGGCCGGATCCTGGCCGAAGGCGCGCCCTGTCCGGCGTGCCATCGGGCGACGGCGCGCGCCCTGATTCATCGGGGTCCGCTCCACACCTGCCCGGCCTGCGGGGATGTCTACACCAAGGGCGACATCGTCACGCCGCTTCGGACCGGGACGGCATCCACGGTGTCGGTCCTGGTGACTCATCATCTCGACCATCTCGACGGGGAAGACCGGAAGCTCTTGGTGTTCGCCGACAACCGCCAGGACGTCGCCCACCAGGCTGGGTACACCGCGGACAAGCATCGGGCCTTCGCGCTCCGACATCTCATCACCCACGAGGTGCAACAGGGCGCCGAGCGGGGGATCTATCTACAGGAGCTACCGGAGCGGCTCTTCGACCACTACCGAGCCCTGGGGGTGATCTCGCGGCGGGCCACCCGTCCGGAGCGGGAGAAGTGGCTCGAGGCCTTCACCTATGAGGTTGCCAACGAATTCACCCGGTACAGCCGGCAGCGGGCCTCGCTGGAGAACCTGGGTCTGGTGGGGGTGGAGTACGAATTCCTGGAGGAGCTGCTAGACCGCCCCGCCTTCCGCGATGCCGCGGCGAGGGCCGGGCTCGATCTGGCTACTGCCCAGACGCTGGTGCGGGCTGTCCTGGATGTCATGCGGAAGAACCGGGCCGTGGCCTACGAGTTCTTCCAGGAATACATTGATCCCAACAGGAAGCGGCGCTACCGAGAGCTGGAGGCCGAGCCGTATAGTGTCCGGTTCCCGGACCGGGATCGGTCGCCCAACGCCTTTGCGCTGAACCGGCCGGACCACATCCGCAAGACGGGCCGCCTGATGGGGTTCTACCAGGAAAATCCGCAGGCAGGCCAGCTCACCGCCGTTCAGAAAGTGGCGGCCCGAGTGATCGGAGGGCGGGGGCAAGCCGAGGCGTTCCTGCGCGCGATCGTGCCGATCCTGGTGGACCTGGAGATCCTTGTACCGGCCCCGAACTTCCCCATTCCGCGGGCCGAGCGGACGCCTGGGCTCCTGCCGCTCCAGATCAATCCCAAGGTCATCCGCCTGACGGCGCCGGCGGAACGATTCAAGTGTAACGCCTGCCAGACGCTCCGCCCCTACACGTTTCCAACCTGTCCCACGCCGCGATGCACCCAGGGTAGCCTCCAGGCCGCGTCCCTGGAGACGGACAACTACTACGTCCGGCTCTACCTGGATCGTCCACCCCGGCGGCTGGCGGTAGCCGAGCACAGTGCCCAGGTGGGCGGCGAAGACCGGGTCAAGCGAGAGACCGCGTTCAAAGAGGGAAAGCTGGACGTGCTGGTATGTACGCCGACCCTGGAGCTTGGCGTGGACATCGGGCCGCTGCTGACCGTCACCCTACGGAACGCCCCGCCCACACCGGCCAACTACGCGCAGCGGGTCGGCCGGGCCGGCCGGCGGCTCCGGATCGGGTTCGTCTCCACATTCTGCGCGGGGGGCGCCCACGACCGGCACGCCTTCGAGGACC
Source organism: uncultured Methylomirabilota bacterium (assembly GCA_963714585.1). Classification (GTDB taxonomy): domain Bacteria; phylum Methylomirabilota; class Methylomirabilia; order Methylomirabilales; family 2-02-FULL-66-22; genus 2-02-FULL-66-22. The sequence goes on along the minus strand of CAVQPC010000080.1, from coordinate 55,405 downwards.
CGGCCTGGCTGGTGGCAGGCCAGTTCGAGCCTCCCCGCGTCCGGCTGGACAATCCGCGGATCGTGCACCGCCATCTTCGCTCGTACCTCCTCGAGCGGTCGGAGGCGCAGCTTCCGGTGCGCATGGGTGAGTTCCTGGATGACCTCCGGACACCGTCCCGATGGGACCGCGCCCGCATGGAGGCGGTCGTCGCCGAGATCGAAGGGCGGAGCGACGATCTTGCCGAGCGGGTGGCGGCCCTCTTCGCCGCGGATCGGGCAGCCGGGCAGACGGATCGATACGACCGGACCGAGGCCCAGTGGGTGATCGCCGACTTCCGGCGGGATCTTGGCGGCGCGCTGGAGAAATGGTGGCAGCGGGTGGCCCAGCTTGACCGGGAGTTCCGGGAGTATTCGACGGTGGGCTCGCCGCGGCAGGACGAGAGGAAAGCCGCAGCCCGCAAGCGCGCCTATTTCGAGATCACCCAGGATCCCGAGCGAGCGTACACGCTGAATTACCTCTCGATGCAGGGATTGCTGCCGGCCTACCAGTTCCCGGTGGACACCTTCAGCCTGGATCCCGGGGTGGCGGATACGCCCACGCTTTACCGCCCGTCGGCCATCGCCATCGAGGAGTTCGCCCCCGGTAACTTCGTCTACGCGAACGGGCACAAGCTCCGGTCGATCCGGGTGCTCTTTGCGGGCGGGCCAGGTGGGGCCGAGAGTCGTCCGGGGAGGACGGATGCCGAGACCTCCGGCCGCCTCCAGGCATTTCATTTCTGCGACCGCTGCGAGGAGGTCGTCGAGGAGACCCGAAACACCTGCCCCAGGTGCGGGGCAGACCTCCCGGCCGCGGTCGAAGCGGTGTTCGTGGATGCCTTCGAGGCGGAGGAGAGTCTTCGGATCGGCGCGGACGAGGAGGCCCGGCAGCGTCAGTACCATGTCCGACGCGAAAGCCTCCTCGCTTCGCCGGACGGGACGTGCCGTCTCTACGCGTATCCGTTGTCCCCCGTAGAGTACCGAAAGCTCGCCGATATCTTGGTGACCAATTGGGGGCGGGCCGACTCCAAGACGGGCGAAGGGTTTCGGTTCTGGCTGTGCCCGGACTGCGGCCGGCACTTGCCATATGATCCGCTCGATCCGGACCAAGCGAAGGTCGTCGCTGGATGGCGCGAGGGTCATGCCAAGTACTGTAGTGGAGAGCCCGCATCGCTCGTCCTGGCCTACCGCTTCCAAACTGACTGCCTCGTCCTCAACGTACCTAGCCGCGAAGATACCGCACCTATCGGACGTTGGCGGTTCTCGCCGATGCTGGTGACGCTGGCCGAGGCGCTTCTGGCGGGCGCGGGGACGCTTCTGGAGCTTGAGCCATACGAGCTGAGCGCCTTTGTGCGGCCCGCGCCGCCTGGAGGCGCCGACGAGCAGATCGTCTTCTACGAAACAACCCCCGGCGGCGCAGGCTATCTGGAAGAGATGGCCAGGCGACTTCCCGAGGTGGCCGCTGCCGCATCGCGACGCCTGTACGGCCACGCCTGCGCGAAAGCGTGCTATCTCTGCCTCAAGCACTATCGGAACCAACGCTGGCACCCCTTCTTCGACAAGGACCGGGTGCGGGACCTCTTGTTGACCATCGGCAGGCTCGACCCCGTCGCCTTCCTCGATAGGCCTGTCGGCGAGGGGGCTCGCCTCCTGGGGGAGATGCTGGCGGCAAGGCGAGACGAGGCGGGCTCGGGGGGCGTGATCGATCCACAGACGGGTCGGTATCGGAAGGGGGCCATCGAGGAGCCGTTGAAGGAGGCCCTGGCGCGAGTGCCGGGATTGCCGGCGGGTGTCCGCGACTTCGAGATCCACGATGGGGGGCGACTCGTCACCGTCCCGGACTTCACCTGGGAGGACCGGAAGATCGCGGTGTATTGCGACGGGTATGCCGTACATGGAAACCGCGAGACGCTTGAATTGGACGCGGGGAAACGGAATTTGCTCCAAGCCCACGGGTGGGTGGTCCTGGCGTACTGGGGTCGAACGATCCTGAAAGATCCGGACGCCTGCGCCCGGCAGATCGCGGATGTGTATTTCGGGCGAGCGCGGTGAAGGCCAAATAGGCAGATGACACCAAAATACCTCTACTTGCGACGGCCGAGGTGACGGAGCAGACCGCGGTCTGTGTTTCCGAAGTCGAGACTCGGTGAGGCTCCTCTGACAACTTCGTAGCCGCTTTCGTTTTCGCCAGTGACATGTGCGCGGTAGCGCCCTAAAATATACCGAAATCGGAGCACGCCCTGGTGGAGACTCCGCGCCACCTGGGGGTCCCCGTTTCTGCGGCGACCTGTTGTCCGACTGATCGGCGCAACGCCTGCTGAACTCGCACGCCGAAAGGAGGAATCCCATGGAGGCCCCTACCCAGAGCAGCCCCGCCCCCTCTCTCCCCCGTCTCGGCATGCCGGCCCCTCCCTTCCAGGCCGAGACCACGCACGGGACGATTCGGCTGGAGGACTTCAAGGGTAGCTGGCTGATCTTGTTCTCCCATCCGGCGGACTTCACCCCGGTTTGCACCACGGAATTCGTGGCGTTCGCCGAGATCTATCCCGAGCTGAAGAAGCGGAACGTTGAACTGCTGGGCCTCAGCATCGATAGCACCTACTCCCACATCGCCTGGGTCCGCAACATCGAGCAGCATTTCAAGGTGAAGATCCCGTTCCCCATCATCGCCGACCTCAATAAAGAGGTGGCCGGGCTCTACGGCATGATCATGCCCGGGGAAAGCAAGACGGAGACCAGTCGGTGCGTCTTCGTGATCGACCCGAACGGTACCCTGCGGGCCATGATCTATTACCCCTTGACGACGGGGCGGAACATGCAGGAGCTCCTGCGCCTGGTGGATGCTCTGCAGACCACTGACAAGCACGGTGTGGCCACGCCGGCCAACTGGCGGCCGGGCGACAAAGTCATCGTCCCGCCGCCCAAGACCGTCGAGGCGGCCGAGGAACGGGTCAAGGCAGGCTTCGAGTGCACCGACTGGTACCTTTGCAAGCGGGAGTTGCCGAAGTAGGGAGCCAGCATGCCTTGCATCAACCCCGACGGCACGATGGAGCCCGTGGCCCGAGCCATCCTTCTGGTGCTTCGGACCCCGGGCTCCCACGAGGAGGTGGCGCGGCAGGTGAGCCTTCCGCTGTACCGGATCCGCAGCGGGCTCCGCGAGCTCGCGCAGGCCGGCCTGGTTGTGGAGCGAGAGGGGACGTATGCCCTCACGGCTGCCGGCCGGGAGCGGGTTGACGTTCAAGGCGGAAGCATCCAGGGGCCGGTGCCGCCTTCGTGATACCCCGCCAAGATACCATTTGACATTCCGAAGGACCCTGACGTAGCATCCGCCCGCACACGTCGCGGCTGGCCGGTAGGTGAGGCATGATGCTCCGGGGGATGTGGCGGAGGGGATCGCTCGCCTGGCGGGTCGTGTCCTATTTGGCCTTCCTGGCGATGGGCCTGTTCGTGACGTTCGATCTCCTGGACCTGGACGGCTCACAGATGCAAAGCCGGTTGCTGGCCAGGGGGGTGACGAGCCGCACGATCCGCCGTCGACACGGAATGTCTCCCCGTCCAGGACCCCTCGCGCCTCAGCCCGATCAGCCTCGACATCCCCTCGCAGATCCTCCGGGTTATCGATAGCTCCTCCAAAATTCCCGGGAGGTTACGGCCGACACCAACCACCGCTCGGTTTGACAGAGTCCGTCGGCATCCCCGGGTGCGCACCGCCGTCAGCTCCGCACACCCTGCGTCCGAAGATCCTGCCTAGAGGTCATTCGCTTCCCTGGTCGGCGGGACGCCTGTTCGCTTGACGCTCGCCCCGTTTGGCGCCACAGCCCTCATGCGGAGTTCGGCTCGCCCTCTCTGGGTGCGCTCCGGCGGAGACATCGATCGAGCGGCAGATCCGTCAGTTGTCATCGAGGAGGAGACACGATGTATCATCAGCATTACAATCCGATGGGCAACGCGTTCCTCTCGACCATTGTGGCGGCCATTCCCATCCTCACTCTGCTGTACTTCATCGCGCTCCATCCGCACCGGGACAAGCAGGGTGCCAAGCATCTCGGCATCAGCGCCCCGTATGCGGCGTTCTACGGCGTCCTGGCGGCGTTCCTGGTCTCCTGCGTGGCCTTCGGGATGCCGTTCCCCTCGGCGTTTTCGGCCTTCGCCCTCGGCTCCCTGTCGGGCTTCCTGGCGATCATCTGGATCATCATCGGGGCCATATTCCTCTACAATATGACCCTGATTGCCGGAAAGTTCGAGATCGTGAAGGAGTCCATCATCCACATCTCCTTCGACCGGCGCCTCCAGGTCCTCCTGATCGCCTTCTCCTTCGGGGCCATCATCGAGGGGACCTCGGGCTTCGGGACGCCGGTGGCCATCGCCGGGGCCGTCATGGTGGGCCTGGGTTTCTCCCCCTTCCAGTCGGCCGTGCTGAACCTGCTGGCCAACACCGCCCCCGTCGCGTAGGGGGCCATCGGCACCCCCATCGTGACGCTCGCAGCCGTGACCGGCCTCGACCAGCTCACCCTGTCCCCCATGGCTGGCCGCCAGCTCCCCTTCGTCTCCGTCCTGGTTCCCTTCTGGTTGGTCACCGCCTTCGTCCTGATGGAGGGGGGCACCTGGAAAGAGGCCTGGGAGGTGTGGCCGGGGACGCTGTGCTCGGGCCTGTCCTTCGCCGTCATGCAGTGGTTCGCCTCCTCAGACGAACGAGTTCCACCTGATGACGGACGTGGTCTCGGGCGTCTTCTCGGTCATCTGCACGGCGCTCTTCCTGCGCTTCGTCTGGCACCCCAAGACGCGGTTCCTGCTGAGGTCGGAGCGCGAGGCGCTGGCGAAGGCCGGGAAGAAGACGGCGACGGCGACCACTGACAGCTCATGAGTGGAAGTATCCGTACACCGTCGGCGAGACCGCCTATGCCTGGGTGCCGTGGGGTATCCTCATCGTCTGCTGCGCCGTCTGGGGCATGCCCCAGTGGAAGGCGTACCTGAACAACCTCTTCTCCGGCGATCACGTTCAAGACCACGCTCCTCGGCTCCCAGTTTGCCGGCACGCCTCTCCCTGCCGGCGTGGCAGATGCCGGCGCTCCATAACCTGGTCCAGCGCATGCCGCCGGTGGCTCCGGTCAACGCCAAGCCCGAGGCGGCCGTGTTCGCCATCAACTGGCTCTCCGCGGCCGGCACGGGCGTGTTCGTCGCGGCGCTCCTGATCCGGCCTGGTTCTTGGAGTTGAGCCCCGCCCAGTGGGGCGAGGCCGTCCGCCGCACCGCACGCCGCTTGGTGATCCCCATCCTGGTCATCGCGCAGGTGCTCGGGCTCGGGTTCCTCACCCGCTACTCCGGCACCGATGCGGTCCTCGGCCTGGCATTCACCGCGGCGGGACCCCTGTACCCCTTCTTCGCGGCCTACCTTGGGCTGGCTGGGGGTGTTCCTCACCGGCTCCGACACGGCCTCGAACGCCCTGTTCGGCAGCCTGCAGCGGATCACCGCGCAGCAGCTTCACCTGAACGAGATCCTGATCACCGCGACCAACTCCACCGGCGGCGTCATGGGCAAGATGATCGACCCCCAGTCCATCATGGTGGCCTGCGCCGCCTGCTACGACGATCCCTACGAGCGGACCCATGCCCTCGGGCCGATCTTCCGCACGGTCTTCTGGCATTCGGTCGCCGGTGCGGCGGTGATCGGCCTGATCGTCTTCCTGCAGGCCTATGTCTTCCCCGGGCATGATTCCGATCCCACCCATCAAGTGACTGCGTGCGCGGTTCGGGACGGGGGGCGGGTCGCCGCCCCCCGTCTGTTTCTGGTATACTCCGCAACTGTGGTAGAGCCGGAGAGGACATCGTCACTGGACGGAAGGGATCGGCATGGCGATCAAGGCGCAGCTCTTCATCACCTGCCTGGCCGACCAGTTCTTCCCGGGCGTCCTGACGCGGATGGTGGGGCTCCTGGAGCGGCTGGGGGTCCAGGTGGCCTTCCCCGAGGAGCAGACCTGCTGCGGGCAGCCCTTCTTCAACAGCGGCTTCCGGGAGCAGGCGCGGGACCTGGCCCGCCAGTGGCTGCGGATCTTCGGCGGAACCGACGGCTACATCGTCTCGCCCTCCGGCTCCTGCGTGGACATGGTCCGCCACCACTTTCCCGAGCTGTTCCCGCCCGGCACCCCGGAGCACCGGCAGGCCGAAGAGGTGGCGGCACGGACCTTCGAGTTCACGCAGTTCCTGGTCAACGTGCTCAAGGTTACGGATGTCGGTGCGACCTTTCCCCGCAAGGTGACCTACCATGCCTCCTGCCATCTGCTGCGGGGCCTGGGCGCGCGCGAAGAGCCCAAGGCGCTCCTGCGGAAGGTGCGCGGACTGGAACTGGTCCCGCTGTCCACCGAGGAGACCTGCTGCGGGTTCGGGGGCGTCTTCAGCGTCGTCTACCCCGAAGTGAGCAAGGCCATGATGGAGGCCAAGGTCCGCTCCATCCAGGAGAGCGGCGCCGAGGTCGTCGTCGCCTGCGATGCCGGATGCCTGATGAACATTGCGGGCGGGCTGCGCAAGGCAAACTCGCCGATCCAGGCCCTGCACATCATTGACATCTTGGCGGCGGAAGGAGGTGCGCGATGAGTCAGGCGCCTGCCTCCATCGATTTTCGGGCGAACAGCCAGCGCGTCCCCGCCACGATGCCGGCCGCGGTGCAGAAGGCGACCGGGAAGTTCCTGGGCAATCGGGCGGCGCTCGTGGACCAGTTGGGCCAAGACCTGTGGCAAAAGCTGCGCCAGGCCGGCCACGATCTCCGCGTCCATGCCCTCATGCACCTCGACGCCTACCTCACGCAGGCCGAGGAGGCGGTGACTGAAGGCGGGGGGCCACGTGCACTGGGCGCGGGACGCGGAGGAGGCCCGGAAGCATCGTCCTCGAGATCGCGCGCCAGCACCAGGTGAAGAACGTCGTGAAGTCGAAGAGCATGGCCACCGAGGAGATCGGCCTGAACCATGCCCTGGAGGCCGCTGGCATCCGGGTCCTGGAGACCGACCTGGGCGAGTACATCGTCCAGCTCCTGGGCGTCGGCCCGGCGCACATCGTCGTCCCCGCCTTTCACCTCTCCAAGGAAGAGATCGCCGCCCTGTTCCACCAGAAGCTGGGGGTCGAGGCGCCCTCCGAGGCGGAAGGGCTCACCCAGATCGCGCGCATGAAGCTCCGCGAGGAGTTCCTGGCCGCCGACCTGGGCATCTCCGGCGGGAACTTCCTGGTCGCAGAGACCGGAACCGTCGTCATGGTGACCAACGAGGGGAACGGCCGGATGTGCACGACCGTCCCCCCCGTGCACGTGGCGATCGTCGGCATCGACAAGGTCGTGCCGGACTGGGAGAGCCTCACCGTCCTCTTGAAGCTCCTGGCGCGGAGCGCCACCGGCCAGAAGATGACGTGCTATACCTCGTGCATCAGCGGCCCGCCGCGCGCGGAGGCCGAGGCCGGCCCGAAGGAATTCCATCTCGTCCTCCTGGACAACGGCCGCTCGCGGATCCTCCAGACCCCCGAGTGTCGCGAGACGCTCCTCTGCATCCGGTGCGGGGCCTGTCTGAACATCTGCCCCGTCTTCAACAGTGTGGGGGGGTACGCCTACGGCTATCCGATTTCCGGGCCCACGGGGGCATTGTTCGCGAGCCAGATCCTGGGGGCGAAAGCTGCCGGGGGACTGGCCTTCGCCTCGACGCTGTGCGGTGCCTGCAACGACATCTGCCCGGTGAAGATCCCCATCACAGACATCCTGCTGCACCTGCGCCATCGCGATGGTCGAGGGCGACGCCATCGAAGGGCCGGTGGCGCCGGCTGTCCTGCGCCTGGGCGCGCAAGCCGGATCGGTCGCCCTCCGGACGCCGTGGCTGTACCGGCTGGGGGCCAGGATGCTGGCGTGGCTCCAGGCGCCCTTCAAGCATGGCGAGTGGCTCCCGAACCTGCCGCCGCCGCTCCGTCGCTGGACCATGGCGCGGCCCTTCCCGGCGTTTGCGCCGGGATTCCGGCGCTGGTGGCGTACGCGGCCGCATAGGGCGCAACGGCCGTAGGAGCACGATGCATCGTGCCCCTGCCTGGCACGGGGGAGGCAGAACATGAGCGCGAACGCGGCACGGGAGGAGATCCTGGGGAAGGTGCGGGCGGCGCTGCAGCGCCGGCCAAATTCGCCGGTCCAGCCGGTGCCCGCAACGGCCCGCGTGGGGCCGCGGACCCCCGCTCCCCTGGAGGCCGAAATCGCCCAACTCTTTGCTGAGATCGAGAAGCTGAACGGGCAGACGCGGCGACTCGCGAACAGCGATGCGCTGAAGTCCGCCCTGGCCGATCTGGTCAAGGCGGAAGCCGTGAAGAAAGCCACCCTCTGGACCACCCCGGACCTGGCGGCCTGGGGCGTGGCCGGCACCCTCAAGGCGCTTGGCGTCGAGATCGTCTCCCCACAGGCGGACAAACATCTGGTGGCGGAGTGTGAACTGGGGGTGACGGGCGCGGACGCAGCCCTGCCGGAGACCGGGACGCTGCTGCTTGCGCAGTGCGCCAGATCGACCACGGGTGGTCTCGCTCCTGCCGCGGGTGCACCTGGCGATCTTCACGCCGGCGGTATTGCGGTCCGACCTGCACCAAGCATTTGCGGAAAACAAGGACGCGGTTTACTGCGTACTCGTGACCGGCCCCAGCCGCACCAGCGACATCGAACTGACGCTCACTCTCGGGGTGCACGGCCCCAAGTCGCTCTACGCCTGGCTCCTCGACGAGGCATGAGCCGTCCCCCGATTCCCCGCTGCTAATTCCCCGGGAGGTTCATGTATGTCCACTGCCACCACGGCGTCCCCGGTCTCCCTCGCCCCGCCGGGCCTCGTGGAAGGCCTCGCCCGGATCGTCGAGCGGGAGCGGGTCCTCACCCGGCCGATCGACCGCATCGCCTACGCCGCGGATGCGAGCTTTTACCGGCTCATCCCGCAGGCCGTGGTGCTGGCCAAGGACGTCGACGAGGTCCGGTCCCTCTTCGGCTTCAGCCACGCGCACCGCATCCCCCTCACCTTCCGGGCGGCCGGGACAAGCCTGTCGGGGCAGGCGATCACCGACGGGATCCTGGTGGAGGTGGCCCGGCACTGGCGAAAGGTGCAGGTGGAGGAGGGCGGGAAGCGGGTCCGCGTCCAGCCCGGCGTGATCGGCGGCCATGTGAATCTGGCCCTCAAGGCCTACCGCGCCAAGATGGGCCCGGACCCGGCCTCCATCAACGCCTGCATGATGGGCGGGATCCTGGCCAACAACAGCAGTGGGATGTGCTGCGGCGTCGCTGCAGAACGCCTACCACACTCTTCACTCGCTGACCTTCGTGCTGCCCTCGGGGACGGTGATCGATACCGCGCTCCCCGACGCCGACCAGCGCTTCCGGCAGCAGGAGCCCCGCCTGGCCCAGGGCCTCCTCGACCTCCGCCAGGAGATCCTGGGGAACCCGCGGCTGGCGGACCGGATCCGGGCCAAGTACAAACTGAAGAACACCACTGGCTACTCGCTCAACGCCTTTCTGGACTACGAGCGGCCAGTGGAGATCATGCGGAACCTGCTCATCGGCTCGGAGGGGACGCTCGGCTTCATCGCCGAGGCCGTCCTCAACACCGTGCCCGACCTGCCGGTGAAGTACACAGGGCTCCTCTTGTTCCCCGACGTCCACGCGGCGTGCGCGGCCATCGCACCGCTCCGCGACGCGGACGCCAAGGCGCTCGAGCTGATGGACCGGGCCTCGCTCCGGTCGGTGGAGGATCAGCCCGGGATCCCGCCGACCATCAAAGGCCTGCCCCCGGATGCCGCGGGGCTCCTGGCCGAGTTCCAGGCGGCGGACGAGAAGGATCGGTCCACCCTGGAACGACTCGCCCGCCAGGCGGTGGGCGGCCTGCGCCTCCTCGAGCCCGGCCGCTTCACCCACGACGCCGCGGAGCAGGCGCTCCTCTGGAAGATCCGCCAGGGGTTGTTCCCATCCGTGGGGGCCGTGCGGAAGCGCGGGACCACGGTGATCATCGAGGATGTTCTCTTCCCCATCGAGAGCCTGGCGGATGCCACAGTGGAGCTGATCCGGACGGCGGGACACCACGGCTACGAAGAGGCGATCGTCTTCGGCCACGCCAAGGACGGGAACCTGCACCTCACCATCACCCAGTCATTCAACACGCCGGCCGCGGTGGATCAGTACGCCCGGTTCATGGACGACATGGTGACCCTGGTGGTGAAGCGGTACGACGGCGCCCTCAAGGGCGAGCACGGAACCGGCCGCAACATCGCCCCCTTCGTGGAGACCGAGTGGGGCCCCGAGGCCTTCGCCATCATGACGCGCCTGAAGGCCCTGATCGATCCGGAGGGGCTCCTCAACCCGGGCGTCATCCTGAACCCGGATCCGAAAGCGCACCTCGCCAACCTCAAGCCCATGCCCGTGGTGGAGGACGAGGTCGACAAGTGCATCGAGTGCGGCTACTGCGAATCGAAGTGCCCAAGTCTGGACCTGACTCTCTCCCCGCGGCAGCGGATCGTGGTGCGGCGGGAGATGGAGCGATGTAAGGAGCGGGGCGACGCCACCCTGCGGGCCGCTCTGGACGCCGAGTTCCCCTACATGGCCCTGGACACCTGCGCGGCGGACGGGCTCTGCGCCACGGCCTGTCCCGTATCCATCGACACTGGCCAGCTCACCAAGCGGTTCCGCCGGCTGCGGCACCCCCCCTGGGCACACAGCCTGGCCCGCTGGCTCGCGGGCAACTTCGCCCTCCTGGAGCCCATAGCGCGTTTCGGCCTGCGGATGGGCCACCTGGTCCAGTCGTTCTTCGGCGCCGGAGCCATGACCGGCCTCACTCGAATGATGCGGACGATCGTCCGCCGACCCTTCCCGCTGTGGAGCGCGGAGATGCCGCGCCCCGCCCGGCGACGGCCTGCCACGGAGCGGGCGGACGCTCAGGCCGTCTATTTCCCGAGCTGCATCTCGCGCGTCATGGGGCACATCCCGGGAGAGCCGGACGAGATGAGCCTGATGGAGGCCTTCGTCGCGGTCGCGGGGCGAGCGGGAGTCCCGGTCGTCATCCCACAGAATGTCGAGGGGACCTGCTGCGGCGTCCCCTTCTCCTCGAAAGGATACGATTCGGCGCACGATGTGGCGATGAACCGGGCGATCGAGCGCTTCTGGGCCTGGTCGGAGGGTGGTCGGCTACCGGTCGTGGTGGACACCAGCCCCTGCACCTACGGTCTCCTGAGCAGCCGGGCCTCCCTCACGCCCGAGAACCGGCAGCGGTTCGATGGCCTGCGCATCCTGGACAGCACGGCCTTCGTTCACGACCAGCTCCTGCCCCTCCTCACCATCCGGCGGAAGGTCCGATCGGTTGTCCTCCACCCCGTCTGCTCGGTGATCAAGCTGAACCTCTCCCCCAAGCTGGAGGGCATCGCGCGAGCCTGCAGCGAGCAGGTCACGGTGCCCCTTACCGCCGGCTGCTGCGGCTTTGCCGGCGACCGCGGATTCCTCTTCCCGGAACTCACGGCCTCCGCCACAGCGCGCGAGGCTGCCGAGGTGCGCACGGGACACACCGATGGATACTTCTCCAGCAGCCGCACCTGCGAGATCGGCATGACCCGCGCCACCGGCCAGATCTACCGGTCGTACCTCTACCTGCTGGAGCAAGCGACGCGGCCGTGACATTCGGTGTGCACGGTCCATCCCGTCCCCGTTCGTCGCCCGTCGTCTCGCCACTCTTTCCGCCTGCCGGTTGACAGTACCAGAATCCTGACTATAATTCTGATCGATGGCACCTAAGCGACGGTTCGGGCTGGTCTATGCGGCCGAGACGCTCGATCACCTCCATGCTATCGAGCGGAAATATCATCGGTTGATCAAAAGGACCATTGACCAGCAACTGGGCTATACTCCGGAGCAAGCTACCCGAAACCGTAAGCCGCTTGAAGAGCCTGGCCCTTTTGGCGCAACTTGGGAGCTGCGATTCGGGCCGGAAAATCGCCTCCGGATCTTTTACGAGGTCAACGTAGAAGGGCAGACGGTCGAAATCCTGGCGATCGGAATAAAGGAAAGGGATCGGCTGCTGATAGGCAGAGAGGAGTATGGAGGATGAGGATTGCTCCGTTGGCGGAGGTCAAAGCACGGTTGAGTGCCTTTTTAAATGAATGTGAAAAGGAGGGTCCCGTCGTCATCACGCGCAACGGCAGACCTGTAGCCGTACTCCTTGCCCCTGTGGATGAGGAAGACCTGGAAGGGTTGCTGCTGGCCCGGTCGCCGCGGTTCCAAGCATTGCTGGAGAAGTCGCGGCGGAGCATCCGCTCGGGCAAGGGGCTCAAGCACAAGGACTTCTGGAAGGCCGTCGTGCAACGGCAACAGCGCGCGAGGGTGTCCAAGAGGAAGAGCGAGGCACTGGAGCCGGATCGGAAGTTGGAAACGGAGCGCGGCTGAGAGCGGCGGGGAAACCGGGGGCATGGTGGACGCCAGAGGGCCGAGCCAGAAACAACCAGGGGGAACCCATCGTCGGCAGGGACGCTGCCACCGGCGGAATGGCGGGTCAAGCGGATTCTGGTCGGTCCCGAGGGAGCGGAGGCTGGCCGCTCGGCTGACCCCCTCGACAGGCTCGGGACGCTGGGCGACGACACCAAGCTACTCCGCCCGGGGGCGGCTTTACTGGTGCGGTCAGGCGACTCTTATGGGCTTCTTGTGAGGGACGACGACCAGCCTGACGCGGATTCCCAGCTTGGCGAGCAGATCAATCAGGCTGTCCACGCTGAAGAGGTCGACGCGCCCCCGAATGCGATCAGGCCGTTGCCGGGGATGGCGTTGCCTGCGCGGGGAGGCCGCGGGGCGCGCACACGGCGAGGCGCGAATTCCCTTGACAGGAAGGAGGGATCGTCAGTATAAAAATGACTCCCGAAATGGGCGACTTTCGGACGTTGACCTCATTGCGGTGGCGGGCTACATTATCAGCAGGATGAGGTTGGAAACATGAAAGCGCGTGCGCTGAAGCGATCGGCTGCCAAGCTATCACCGGGGGTGGAGACATCTGAGGCCATTCTCTCTGGGATTGCTGATGTGGACCTCTTCCTGGCTCGAGACATCAGGAAACTCTTGGAGTCTGGCCCAGCAGTTCCTCAGGCCAATCCGACAATCCAAGCATATCAGCCCACCCGCACCTCCGTGACCTCGGCCTAGGTCTGCTGGCGGACCGGCACTGCCCGAAGCACAGCATCAGTCTTAAGGCTCACCGTTGCGGACTCGTACAGCTTGATCCGACTGGCCTCCATATTGAGGAAGTTGGTCGAGCGAAACAGGAGTTCCAAGACCGCCTCCCAGAGTTCCGACTCCTTGGGAATGTACTCTATCTCAACACTCACCGACTTTGCTTGCTTGTAGTCGATCATCCGGCCATGCGATAAGGTTCGAGTAGGGTCGGAAAACTCGTCGACCGCCTTCTGGATTTCGCTCTCGCTCTTTCCCCTCATCATGTGAGCCTTGAGCCACTTCTTTGCCATCTCCTTAGAAAGGTTCATCGCGCGTTCGCATTCCTTAACGAAGGGCCCATCGACCTGCGACAGCATCTGCATGTATCCCTGGATCGGTTCCTGCCTCTGAATGCCGTCCCTGATCTTCTCAAGCAACTCGTTGCGGTGTTCCACGAACGAGGCCGCTGCTCTTCGCGTGTTCCCTTGAGGGGTGGTCAAGATGAATTGCGGATCGATTGGTCCGAGTTCGGACCCATCGCTCATTACAACAGCGTCGGCCCCAAGTGCGATGATCGTGGCGGCGCTTTTTGCATAGGAGGGAACGATTACGCGGAAATCATTATCTGAGTAGCTTCGGGCCATGTTTATGATGCGCTCGGCAGCATCTGCCTGCCCCCCTGGACTGTGGATCAGAAGATCGATGGGCTTGAATGCGAAGGCGCCCGGAAGCACGTTTCAAGGTTGTGGGCGTCGTTAAGGTCGATTTGCACGGCGGGATGTTCTACATTCGAAACATAGGTAACAAGCCGACGCCTGCGTTCATGCTCGATGCGGTGTATGAGGCGCTGCCGAAAGATAAAATCGCCACTGGTTTCGTGCAGGACCTTCAGTAGGGCCCCTCCGACGTACCTCGTGGCCATTTCCGGTTGAGCGCTTTTTCTCATAGCCCGATCACGCTTCTCCTGACCAGCCATTCCAGCACCTCCGGATTCTCTTTCGCCCGTTCTGCTATGTGGAGTCCACTGAGGATCTGCCAGGTCCAGACGACGGGCTCTAAAGATAGGATTGTGCACCCTGTGAATCAGCGCCCGAGGGAAGGCGTGGTGGCTGCCAAAATCCCCGGACAGAATGACCGATCGAGATCGCGACGGAGGCAGGGGCGCAGAGGGTGGGACAAGGACCGATGGGCATGGTTCCCGTGCGCCCAAACCTCAGGAACAAAGGATAGCAAATCCTCCTCAAAAACGCTATGGCGCTCTGCTGTTTCGGCTTCCGGGCTGGCGCGACGCTTGGCGGAAAGATCTTCCTTTGCGTCTTACCGGTTGGGATTGCAAGAAACGAAATCAGGGCACTACCCAGGGCAGCTAGGCCTTGACTTCCGCGGAGGCGTAGGGTATGGAGATCGTGATGGAAGGGGGGGAGATATCGGGGAAGGAAGGAACTCGCAAGCACCGGAGGTGAGCCATGCGACGCTGGTGTCTTCTGGGAGCGGGGTTGGTCCTTCTGCTGGGGATGTCGAACTTGCCGGGCGGGGGAGATAGGCAAGCCTGGGCGCAGGGGCAGCGGGCGACATGGGGGGCCAGGCAGGGGATCATGTGTCTCGGCTGTCACAGCCGACAGGCCCCGGCCCTGGTGCTGGAGTGGCGTCTGGGTGCCCACGGGCAGCAAGGGGTGAACTGCTACGACTGTCATCGGGCGGAGCCGGGAACGCCTGATGCCTTCGAGCACAACGGCTTTCAGATCCACGTGATCGTGACCCCCGAAGGACTGCGCCCGCTGCCATCAGAAGGAAGTGAACGAGCAAAAGGGCAGCCACCATGCCAAGGCAGGGCAGATCCTGGCATCCCTGGATAACTACCTGGGCGAAGTGGTGGGCGGGCCGCCTGCCGTTGCCACGGGGTGCATGCAGTGCCACGGCTCCACCATCCGGGTCCTTCCTGGCGGGAAGTACGATCCGGCCACCTGGCCCAACACGGGGATCGGGCGCGTCAACCCCGACGGGAGCTGGGGGAGCTGCACCGCCTGCCACACGCGGCACGCCTTCTCCGTGGCCCAGGCGCGGAAGCCCGAGGCCTGCGGGAAGTGCCACCTGGGGCCGGATCATCCCCAGACCGAAGTCTATCAGGAATCCAAGCATGGCATCCTGTACCGGGCCTTTGAAACCCGGCTGAACATCGACCGCAAGAAGTGGATCGTGGGTGTGGATTACACCGCCGCACCGACCTGCTCCACGTGCCACATGAGCGCCACCCCCACCCAGGAGGTGACGCACGACGTTGGCGACCGGATTAGCTGGACGCTCCGGCCCGCCATCTCTACCAAAATCAACATGGTTGTCTTCGAGGACCTCTGGAAAGAGGACCTGCCGGATGGTGCGCCGCTGCCCAAGGTCGGTGACAGCGTCAAGGCCAAGGACGGGGTGCTGCGCAAGGTCAAGGAGATCCTGATGTGGACAGATAGGCGGACCCGGATGCAAGATGTCTGCAGTCAGTGCCATGCAGGCGGACAGGTTGCGGGCTTCTACAAGCAGTTTGACGACTTGGTGGTGCTGTACAACGACAAGTTCGCCCGCCCCGCCACGCAGATCATGGGCGAGTTGTACAAGGCGGGGAAGCTCACCCCCGCCCCCATGGACGAGCCCTTGGAGTGGACCTACTACGAGATGTGGCACCACGAGGGCCGGCGGGCGCGCCATGGGGCATCCATGTCGGGACCGGACTACGCCTGGTGGCATGGCATCTACGACGTGGCCAAGACGTTCTACGTGCACTTCATCCCGGAGGTGCGGCAGGTCGCGGGCGAGCCGCTGGCCACGCAGCTCCTGGAGAAGTACGTCTTCTCCCAGCCGGGCCACAAGTGGCTCAAGGAAGGGATGACGAAGGAGCAGCTCCAGAAGATCCAGGAGTACTACCAGCAGCGGTACGGCCAGTAGTGCGGATAGTAAGGACGGCGGAACGCCGATTCTCGATCGAGAAACGGCCTCTTGTTTTGATGGAGGCGGACCCTGCGCGGGGATACTCTGGGTCAATCCCCGGATTGGCTGAGAATAGGGAAGTTGTTTTAGAACCTACGTCCCCCATGACCAGGGGCACAAGATCCTTCACCCTGATGGCCTTCGCGCAGCGGGCGTGGATCTTCGCGCGGAAGGGAGCGGCAGCCGCTGAGACTGGCCGGCGGTGTCATCAACCAGGGGATGCGGCTTCGCGGCATCTCCACCTGGAGCACCGATTGCCAACAGTTGAAATCGCGCATGAGGCGACTCAAGGCATTAGCGTCCAAATGGTGTCCGGTACTTCTTTCATGGCAGACCGACGGGCTTTGGAGAGAATCGGCTTGGTAGAGATAGGCCCCCTTCCACACACGCGCTATCAGGTCGAGGCTCCCCCAGAGCCATGTATTCTGTATGCCATGATCAAAGGAGGGCCTTGATACACCCGCGATCTCTCGGCGACTTTCGCCTCCTGCGTGAGCCCACCTCGAGGCTAGCGATGCTGGTGCGATGCCGGAAGGATTGCAGTCCGCCCGTCCTCCCCCAGACTCGCAGGGCACATGCAGGCCGCGGACTTGAAGCGCCGAGGTGGGATCGGTTGCACTCGCTAGGACTGTTTTCGGCTTTCTGTGGCATTCCAACGGGGCGGCATCATCCTGGTCATGGATGCTCTACTGACGGGTTTCAAGAAAACCCTTGCCCGACTTGGGGTTCAATGGTAAACACGGCATGGAAGGGCCATAGAGAGGACCTCGGTCCTCAAAACGCACCATACCTTGAGCTCGTCATTGGCTCCTTGGTGCTGAGGCGATGAACGCGGCTCTCCACAGGGTCATGGGGTTATGCGGAGTCAAAAATGATCAATCGCATGCACGTTAAGAATTTCAAGTCCCTGAAAGATGTCTCATTAAGCCTAGGCCTGCGGAATGTCTTAGTTGGCCCGAACATGTCGGGAAAGAGCAACTTGATTGAGGTGTTCCGTCTGTTGACTCGTATAGTCGTCACTTCTCCGGGCTCTGGTGTACATGTGCTGGCAAAGGCGTTCGACGCCTCTGGCGGATTTTCCGAAACTACGTGGAAGGGCGATGACTCGAACATCATTTCAATCTCTCTCGAAGGTGACTTTCCTCTAGATTCTGAGGGCCAGAAGAGTGCAGCCTGGAAATACGAAATATCAGTCCTCGGCGACAGCCGTGGATGGATCACCGTCCATGGTGAGCTTCTAGAGGTCTCCGGGCCAAACGGTAGCTACAGATTGATTGATCAAGCGAATGGGCAAAGAATACTCAAGAATCCCGACGGAGCCGTCATCTCGCGTGATCTTGACCGCCATAGGTCTGGTCTTGAATATGAGATCCCCGGCTGGCAGGGAACATAATTCGAAGGCTCATTGGGTCTTGGCGATTCTACCGTTTGATTCCACAATTGATGAAACAAGTCAATCCCGTGACAGCGACGAATTTCCTCACGGAGTTAGGCGAGAATTTCTCGACATGGTTAATGATGCTACAGACTCGCCACCGGGAATCTTTCGATAGGATCCGGAACGCCTCAAGGGACGTGTTCCCCGACCTCGAGGATCTCTTGACGTGGCCCACTCAGCAGGCAACGGTATTCGTTCAATCCAAAGAGAAACACTTACGGCGCCCCATTCACCTTTGGGAGATGTCCGATGGAGAACTTGCCTTCATCGCGTTGCTGTCGTTGATCTATTGCCCTATCGAACTAGGAGGCCCCCTGTATTGCGTGGAGGAGCCTGAGAACCATCTGCACCCGCAATTGCTAGAAACATTGGTAGAACTGCTCCGGCAGGTCCAAGGAGAACTGGGACCCACACAGTCTGCTCAGGTCATCGTCACGACGCACTCCCCGCATTTAGTCGATAAGGTTGGCCTCGATGAGTTGATCGTAACAGAGAGACGTGACGGCGCCACCATCTGCACTCGTCCAAGCGACAAGAAACATCTGCGGGAATTGTTGGCACGAGAGGAAGTAGGGCTTGGAGACCTCTATTACTCCGGGGCCCTGAGAAGTGCCTAACGCCATTTACGGTCTAATCGTCGAGGGCCTGTACGATGTTCCTGTCTACGATGAATTGATACGCAGGGCTGTTCCAACTATCTCGACAGTTGTGCCCCGCCCAGTTGGTGGAAAGACGAAGCTCGCCTCGAACCTCCGCGCTCTGTTGTTTGACCTCGAACATGCAGTCCAAGGCCAGCCGGTGGATAAGGTGATTGTGGTCCGTGATTCGAATGGCAAGGATTCTTCAGAAGTGGAGAGGCAACTCGCTCAAAGGGCTCAAGGGCGTATGTTTTCTTTTCCGCGAGGCATACAGTTTCATGCCGTTCGACGATCAGTAGAAACGTGGCTATTAGCCGACGCGGCGGCCATAAGTGCCACGGCTGCATCAAAAGACGGCCGGCCCGTGTCCGATGTGCATGGCGAGTTGGAGGAAATTGAAAACCCTAAGGATAGGTTTATTGGCCTTTTGTCAAGCGCCCGCTTGCCTCATGATCCTGCAGTTCGCCGAGAGATTGCAGCTCAGCTAAGCCTCGAGAGACTCCGGTATCGTTGTCCTTCATTTTGCAGCTTCGAGACAAAACTCAGAGACTGTTAACCTGAATCCTGCGTGATGACGTTGCCAGCGAAGGGACGGGTGCTGTTTATCCCCTTGCCGAGAGCCACGATGAGCGGTACAAAGAAGAGGAATGCTGGCCTCCGTTTAACCCTCATCAAAAATGAGGTTTCCCGGAAGTGGCCCGAGGACCGAGGAAACTCCGCGTTGTCTTCACTGCCACCGGCCTGACGCACTTCGGTGGACTGTTCCTCGTAGTGGGGATAGTGGGGGGCGTTGCCACTTTCGTCACGTTAGGCTCCAAGCCGGAGTGCGTAATGGGGGACGTCCCCCATTACGGTGCAGCCGCACTACCTGTCGTGACTAGTCGGGTGCAAGTCCCGACGATGGGAGATTTCCCGTTCGCCCATCTAGCCTGACTCCCAGCACTGCCCGGCGACGGCCGGTGCCAAAAGCGGGAGTGACACGGTACCTCAGCAGGCGGGAGCGGGGCGCCCCGTCGTAGCCAGCCAGGAGGGCCGGGCAAACGCACGGGCCGCAGCATGACGCGAACGATGCAGCCTCGAAAGGGACCCCCGTCAGGCATTGCTGGCAGAGACGGGGACGTGGGGGGCGACTCGCTCGTAATTCGAGGGAGCCTGGTATCGCTGTGCCCAGGACGAACGGGAGGGGCCAGCGGACCCACCGGGGTAAGGTCGGCGGCACGTGCGGACAGCACGCCAGGGAAAGTCGGGAAGGTCTCGCGGGTCGCCTCGGCGCTCCCGCACAGCGAAGGCCGCGCGTATAAGCCGTGACCCGGTGAAGTCGCGCGGTGCCTGCGAGACTGGCGGATGGGGTC
This sequence comes from uncultured Methylomirabilota bacterium, assembly GCA_963714585.1. Lineage (GTDB taxonomy): Bacteria > Methylomirabilota > Methylomirabilia > Methylomirabilales > 2-02-FULL-66-22 > 2-02-FULL-66-22. The sequence goes on along the minus strand of CAVQPC010000080.1, from coordinate 35,814 downwards.
GGAGTAAGCGAGGAGGATCTGAGACAGCATAACTCAGATCGGAGCCAAGGACCCCTGGGGTCAGCGGCGTGTCCCGCGGTGAAGATCCCTCCGGATTGCCCCTTGGGGCTAGGTACCGGAGTACGGTGGATCCGGTAGTCGGGGGGGTGCGCGAAGGCGGATGCAAACCGAACGCCGGCCGGGGTATGTGGGGAGCCCGCTTAACCCGGCCGCCGTTCGGGCAGGCATTCGCTGATAGGCTGGCCTTGAAGCCGTACTGGGGAAAACTCACCGTACGGAATTTTAGGGGGGGCGATGGAAACGTCGGCATCATTCGAAGCCCGGTCCGCGCCATTGCTCTACCCGACCCCGCATCATCCGCGACACCCGCATGTGCTCGGACGGGCGTGCTCCTCCTCCTTTCAGCGCGTCCGGCGCCCGCTCCCCTCCCGCGGCCTATCCATCTCTGTCCACGCCTGGCCCGCCTCCCCCGCGCAACTCGTCCAGGACCTCGTAGGCATGTCGCACCGCCTTGACCGCGAGCGTCCCGCCCATCAGCAACCCCACGTCCATGGCTTCCGCCAGCTCCGCCTCGGTCCCACCCAGGTCGAGGACCTCCTCGACGCGGTGCTCGATTCAGTCGAAACAATTCTGTGAGATGGCGACGGCGAGTGCCATCAGCTCCTTGTGCTTCTTGCTCAGGGCACCGTCCGCAAACACCTGCGGTCCAAGCTCGCGGTAGCCGCGAAGGACGCGCCCCGGCGCTCGCAAGATCCTGGCGTCGAGCTGCTGCTTTCGTCGCTTGCGGTCAGTCAACGCGGTCATCTCTTACCTCCGTTGGAAGGGCCGTAAGGAAAGGCGGGTAACTGCGTTCTGAAAGGGCGCCTCAATGCGGGCCTGCCAGCGCGCCTCGCTCTCGTCACGCGCCTGGGCGCATCGAGGTTGCGCCAAAGATGCCAAATAACGCCAGTGGGATGCAACAAGAATCTCTAAGACTCCACGGAAACGAGGTAAAACGCCTTGTCCTCCCAAGAGAAAGTTGCTACCATGCACGCTGGTGAGCGAGGAGGAGGCAGTATGGTCAAGGTGCACGCCCAGCAGGTGGACTCCGAGAGGGCTCTCGTGGACCGTGCAGAGCTAGAGCGGCTGATCGCCGTGGCCCGGCAGGTGGAAGAGGTTGAGCTGATCGAAGTCCAGGACGATCTCCCGGCGGAAGGCCTGATGCGGCTTGTGCAGGGCGGTGGGAGTTTCAGCTTTCTGGCAGATCCGCGGGAGGATGTGTACACCCTCAACGATTTGAAGGTCCGGTATACGTGAGAAGGGGAACGGTCGTCCTGACCCCCTTCCCGTTCTCGGATTTTTCGGGAGCCAAGGTTCGTCCGGCGGTTGTGGTCTCTCGGGATGACCGGCCGGGCAGCGATGTGATTCTCGCGTTCGTCTCCTCCGTGGTGCCCCCACGACCCCTGCCGACGGATCTGGTCGTGGACCCCTCCCACCCGGATTTCCGCGCGACCGGCCTGAAGGTCCCCTCCATTGTAAAGTGTGACAAGCTCGCCACTGTCCAGCGCGAGGTCATCCTGGGCGAGCTGGGCCAGCTCTCTGCCAGCCTCCTGCGAGAGCTGGACCAACGCCTGAGACACGCGTTTAACCTGTAGGCCTGCCAGTCGGGGCCCGGCGGTGTTTCGCCCTCAAGACAATACCCTCCTGTGAGTCACGCCGGAGGGCCCTGCCAGAGAGACGGCACAACATGACGCTCGGCTCGGTCGTTTGAACTGAATCCTTCCCTGGAATCCTGGATCAGAGGAAATAGAGCCGTGGATTATCTCGGCTCATCCTTGTTTGCCAGGAGGGAATGGCAGTGCCACTCTTTGAATTCGAGTGTCAGGATTGCGGTCACGTCTTCGAGGTGATGCTCCAGAAGGTGACGCCCGCGACGGCGCCGCCCTGTCCTGAGTGCGGGCAGAAACACGTGGAGCGGCTCTGGTCCCCGTTTGCCGCCCCGAATAGCGGGGGCGGGGGCTGCGGGACCGGATCGTTCGGATTCGGGTGAAACTGATCCGGTGAGGCCGGTGGCCTCTCTTCGACGCTTCGGGCGCGACGACTGCTTTTGTACCCGTCCCTCGTGTGTTTCCTTGGAACGCTCACAGGTTCCTCTCCGTCCGGGAGGGGGCCGAAAGGTCTCCTCCCGCTCCTCGTCCCCCATGCCATATGTTCGGGAACCTGCACGTCTTAAGGGCCCCGACAATATTGGGCCTTGACCCCGCTGGCCGAAGTCCAGAGAATAGCCCCCGCGTCATCGAGCGTTCGGTTCCTGCGTCGTCGAATCCTTCGAATCCCAACAACGCGGCGGGATCGTTGCAGTGGAAGATTCCGTCCACATCACGACAGGGGGACTCATGGCCTCTTCCAACAAGCCGAAGGTTCTGATCCCGCAACCCATCCACGAATCCGGCATGCGCGTCCTGAGGGAGAAGTGCGAGGCCCGGGTCGCGCCCGACTTCTCAGAGGCCACGCTGGTCCGGGAGGTCCGCGATTGTTTCGGCCTCCTGGTGCGCACGGCCCCGATTCCGGCGTCGGTGATCGAGGCGGCCCCGGGACTCCGGGTGATCGCGCGGCACGGGGTGGGCTATGACAACATCGACATGGCCGCGGCCACGCGGCGTGGGGTCATCGTGGCCATCACCCCACGGGCCAACGCTCTCTCCGTAGCGGAGCACGTCCTGGCCATGATGCTGGCCCTGGCGAAGCGTCTCGTAGAATACGATGTGGCGACCCGCAAGAACGAGTGGGAGGTCCGGAACAGCTACGGTGCCGTGGACCTGAGCGGCAAGGCCCTGGGCGTCCTCGGCATGGGGCGCATCGGATCGCTCGTGTGCAAGAAGGCGAAGATGGGTTTGGATATGGAGGTCCTGGCTTACGATCCTCTGGTGCCGGCCGCGGCCATGGAGCAGGCGGGGGCCACGGTCGTCAAGGATGTTCCGTCCCTGCTCAAGGCGGCGGACGTGGTGACGGTCCACGCGCCCTCGACGCCGGAAACGAAGGGGCTGATCGGCGAAACCCAGCTCCGGATGATGAAGCGCTCGGCTTTCCTCATCAACTGTGCGCGGGGACCCGTCGTGGACGAGGCAGCCTTGGTCCGGGCGCTCCAGGAGCGCTGGATCGCCGGCGCCGGTCTGGACGTGTTCGATCCGGAGCCCCCCAAGGCCGTCAATCCGCTGTTCGGTCTTCCGAACGTGATCCTTACGCCCCACTCGGCCGCCCTTACCGCGGAGTGCGTGGAACGGATGGCCGTGCACTCGGCCCAAGCCATCGTGGACGTCTTGGAGGGCCGACGCCCCGAGGGCATCATCAACCCGCAGGTCCTGAAGTAGGCCATGCACCTGTGACCCGTCTGGAGAGCGCTTCCGAAGGGCCGGGGGATCCCCGGATGTGGTAGGGAGGGGGGCCTCGCGGGTTTGTCCCGGAGGCGGAGAATTCCTTACCTCTCTTCTCCCAAAGGAGGCTCGCCATGGAAGACGGAAAGCACCGGTACGGGGAAGGGGCCGGCTCAGACAGTGTGAGCCGGCGGGATTTCCTGAAGTACGGCAGTGCGCTGGGCGGGGCGGCGGCTCTGAGCGGCGTCACCTTCCAGGTAGCTGACGCGGTGGATCTCGAGCGCAAGGATGCCGCCGGCAAGAACCTGGTGCTCGGCTGCAACCCCATGACCTCCACCGACGGGTTCTGGGACAATGCCACGCCTCCCGTCATGCGCATCAACTCCGGCGACGTGGTGGACATTGAGACAGGGACCCACCTGATGGGCCGGATGGTGCCGGGGGCGGACATCAACGACTGGATGGCCTGGTACAAGGAGATCATCGACAAGAAGCCGGAGGTATACACCTATCCCGATCCCGTGACCGGCGCCACGAAGAACAAGCGGGGCCCGGGCCATCATCACCTGACCGGCCCGATCTATGTCAACGATGCCGAGCCGGGCGATCTCCTCCAGATCGAGATCCTGGACATCGTCCCCAACGCCTACGGGTTCAACTTATTTCCAGAGACATCCTTCCAAAAGCTGGGCCTCCTGGCGGAAGACTATCCACATGGGCAGGTCCGCTGGTACCGTGCGGATCTCAAGAGCATGAAGTTCGAGTTTTCGCCCGGCATCGAAGTTCCCATTCGTCCCTTCCCGGGCACGATCGGCGTCGAGCTGCCGGATGCAGGGTCGTGGAGCAACGTGCCGCCCGGCAAGCACGGTGGCAACCTGGACAACAAGGACCTGGTGGCCGGGACGGCCCTCTATCTCCCGGTGCACGTGAAGGGCGCCGGACTCAAGACCGGGGACTCGCACCTGGCCCAGGGCCACGGTGAGGTGGACCTGAACGGTCTGGAGGGGGCCTTCCGGAACATCACGCTCCGCGTGACGGTGCGGAAGGATCTGAAGGGGTTGGTCGACTGGCCCATGGCCTCTTCCCCGTCCCACTGGATCACCATGGGATTCCACACGAATCTCCTGGAATCCTGCAAGATGGCGGTCCGGAAGGCCATACAATTCCTGAACAAGCAATACGGCCTTTCTCCGGAGGAGGCCTACGCCTTCTGCAGCATGGCCGTGGATCTGCATGTCACGCAGCTCGTGGACTACACCCTCGGGATTCACGCCATGATTCCGAAGGCGTGCTTCGTGGGGAGCCAGTTCGCGAAGAAGAACGGTCTGCTCATCGAGGTGTGACGGACCAGCTTGGCGGGCTGTAGCCTTCTCCACCAGTGGCGCAATGCGAGGGCGGGCCCTGCTCCACGGGGCCCGCCCGCCGCGGGCATTTCTCCTTGACAAGATGGGATCGCTGGCCGATAGTCAATTCGCCAAGCGATGGCGAGGGGACTGAATGGAACATGTACGCGGGTGCGGAACGATACACGGCCGGCGAGAATGCCGCCCACAGGGCGGCAAGGTCCGCGGGCGGTACGCCCAGGCGGCCCATTGGATTTCCCGGCCAGGGAGGGTTCCTTAGGCGCCCGTGAATCTCTTGTGTGAAGGCTTCACAGCCCTAAGGCCCAACGGTCTTAGGGCTTTTTTTGACGGTGTGAGCGTGCCGGACAGCACGCGCGAGCGCGGCGGATGAAGCTCCAGGCTGATTCCCTGATCTCCCGACTGTTCGAGCTGTTCGTGCAGGCGAGTCACGAACTGTACCTGGTGGGTGGCGCGGTCCGCGACCACCTCCACGGGACGCCGTTGGAGGAGCTGCCGGATCTGGACTTCGCCACCAGCGCCCTTCCGGCCGAGAGCGCCAGGATCCTGCGGGGGGCAGGCTTCCCCGTCTTCACCATGGGCAGTCGGTTCGGCACGGTGGGCACGGTCCTGGAAGATGGCGCCGTCCGGCGCGAGGTACAGGTGACCACGTACCGGGGGGAGATCTATGTGGATGGCACCCGGAGGCCTCGGGTGACCTTCGGGAAGACGCTGGAGGCCGACCTGGAACGGCGCGACTTCTCCATCAACGCCATGGCCATGACAGCCGACCGCCGGCTGGTGGATCCCTTCGGGGGCGAGAAGGATCTGGAGTATCGCATCCTGCGGACCGTCGGTGAGCCGGGGATCATCTTCCGGGAAGACCCTCTGCGCACGCTCCGCGCCGCCCGCTTCATCGCCAGCCTCGGCATGCGACCGGAGCCGGAGTTGATCGAGGCCGTGCGGGAGCTGGCGGATGCGATCCTCACGGTCAGCCGCGAGCGCTGGCTGCTGGAGATGAACAAGCTCCTCGTGGGTTCCACGGTGGAGACGGCCCTCGGATTCCTGGCCGAGACCGGGCTGCTCCAGCATCTGCTGCCCGAGGTCCAGGCCATGGTGGAGTTCAAGGCGGGGCAGGGGCGGCATCATCACAAGGCGCTCTGGCCCCACACGACGGCCGTGGTGAGCCAGGCGCCGCCGCGGGTGGAGGTGCGCTGGGCGGCCCTACTGCATGACGCCGGCAAGGTCACAACGCGCTCGGTGGACGCCGGGGGCGAGGTGCACTTCTTCGGCCACGAGGCGGTCGGCGCGTCCCTGGTAGACGACGTGGCCCGCCGGTTTCGGTTCAGCCAGGCGCTGCATGATCGGGTGCGGACCCTGGTTCTCCTGCACCAGCGGCCGGCCCTGTACGATCACCAGTGGACGGAGGGCGCCGTCCGGCGCCTGATGCGGGACGCCGGGGATGTCTTTCAGGATCTCCTGGACCTCAGCCGGGCGGACGTCACATCGCACCGCCCTGGCGTGCGCGAGGCTGTCCTGGACCGCCTGGCCGGGCTCGAAGTGCGGGCGACGGACATCGCGCGGAAAGATGGAGAGGCGCCGCTCCTGCCCAAGGGCATCGGGCAGGCCATCATGGCCCACTTCGGTTTGCCGCCGGGACCGCGAGTCGGCGAGCTGAAGTCGAAACTGGAGCAGGCCGTGCTGGACGGCCTGCTGCCGCGGAAAGCGTCGGAGGTGGAGTACCTCGCCTACCTGGATCGGACCCAGGGCTGACAGCCCTCCAGCGCAAGGCGCGGGGAGCCTCCGCGACCAGGAAAGTGCGGCTACGGCGAGAAATAGGCCGTGCCGTCCCGCCAGCTTCTCGTCACCCTTCCTGCGCGCTCCAGGTGAAGGAGATGCGCAAGGGCCTCGCCGGTGGCAAACCACTTCTGTGGGACGGGGAAATCCTCCCAGCGGGCGCAGGCGATGTTCCAGGTCATCTGCGACGCCACCTGATAGGCGGTCTGCCCTCCTCTTCCGAGAATGCCGACGATTTCCTCTGTCCGGCACCGATGGTGCTCCTTGAGCTCCTCGATTCTCCGACGATGATCCACAATGAGATTCCGGTGTCCCGGGAGAATCAGCCGGATATCGTACGCGGCGACCTTGTCCAGGCTCTCCAGAAACTCGCCGAGAGGGTCGCCCTCACGGCCCCACCCAGAAATGTTGGGGGTGATGGTGTCGAGAATGTGGTCCCCTGAGAACAAGATCCTGGCCTCTGCCTCGTACAGGCACAGGTGGCCTGGGGTGTGTCCCGGGGTCGCGACGCAGCGAAAGGTGTACCGCCCGATGGGAAGGGCATCCCCCTCCCGGAGATGGGTGAACTGGGGGCGTCCGCTGAAGAGGTACCGCCGCCCCGGATGCCTGTCGACGCCCGCCTCGGGGTCCGGGAAGCCGTGCGTGCGCGCCGCCACGGCCATTTCGGCCCAGAGAGCCGGATCGAGGATGTGGGCAGCGTCAGTTGGGCTCAGGAAGACTTGGGATCTCTCGGTCTTGAGCTCTGACACGAGACCGATGTGATCCGAGTGGAAGTGCGTGACGAAGACGTCCGTCCGGCCGAGGTCAACGCAAAGCGCCGCCAAAGACGCCCGCATGGCGTCGAGACATTCAGGCCGGTTCATACCGGTGTCGATCATGAGACACCGATCGCGGCCCCGGATCACATAGGAGTTGATGGCCCTCAGGGGGTTCCCGGGGAGAGGGATTTCGATGCGATAGATGTCAGGAAAGACTTCTTCCGGCATCCGTTACTCCTCTGTCCGGACCGCGAGACTGGAAGCGGCTCCATCGGAGAGCCCTTTGGCTCGCCAATGCCTCGACTCGAGCCTCACCTGTGCTACACCACGGCCAGCGGCCGCACCGGGCTGGCCGTGCCCCCGCGGATCTTCATGGGCACCAAGACCAGCAGGAACTCGCAGGTCTTGGCTCGACTGAGTTCCTCCAGGTTCGCCACCTCCAGCAGGTGGACGCCTTTCTCCACCAGGCAGTGAACGTGAACCGGGTGGGCGTGGTTGGGCGTGGGTGTGACTTCGATCGCAAAGTTGTCGCTGCCGATGCACACGGCGCCCTGGTCTGTGGCCCAGCGCGCGGCCTCGAGATTCAGCCCGGGCTGTCCGGTCTGGACGCTGTAGTACTTCCGCTGATCGGGCCAGTGGCGAATCCAGCCGGTCCGCACCAGAACGACGTCGCCGGGCTGGACCTGGAGCTTGGCCGCCCTGGCCGCCGCCTCCAGGTCCTTGGGTCCGATGGCCTGGTCCGGCGCGAGGGTCTCCACACCCTGAGTGGTGGCCACATCCAGGAGAACGCCCCGGCGGAGCATCGGCGACACTGTCTGGATCCCGTGTCGTTTGATCCCTTCCGTCTTGCTCTGACCCTCCGCCGCGGGCTGCCCCCCGCGGAGGCACAGGTTCTTGGCGAAATGGCCGAGCCCGTCCAGATGGGTCCCGGTGTGGCAGCTCATCCCGAAGATGTCCACGGCGGCCGACACGCCCTCGCCGTACATCAGGTCCCCATGCTCCCGCACCATTTCGTAGAGGAAGGGCGAGTGGATCGGAACGTGGGGCATGCCGTGGTACAGCTCCATACCCAAGTCAAAAACTTTGCGGCCTTGCAGCAGTCCTGCCAGTGAATCTCCCGCCATGTGTTCCTCCGCGGTATGCGTGGCCTGCGTAAAGAGGAAGGGGCACGTAGGGCTCGATTCTAGGCGGGCACCCCGCGAAGTCAAGCCATTTGCCGCGCCCCACCCGCTTTGCTGCGGGTACCCGGCCGTCGGTGGACTTTTGACTTGACGCTTGGGCGCTGTCTTTCTATGGTCGGATGCCTCCCTCCTCACTCGAGTTCTCAACGCACATATGGCGACGAACCTGAGCCTCCGCCGCGCCTATACGATGTGGGCGTGGATATACGATCCCCTGGTCTGGCTGCTACGCCCGAGCCGGCGTAAGTCGCTGGCCCTCCTCGACCTCCGTCCCTGGGATTCCCTCCTCATCGTTGGCTGTGGCACGGGGGAGGACTTTGACTTCCTGCCCAACGAGACACAGGTCACCGCGGTGGACCTCACGCCAGCCATGCTCCGCCGGGCCGCGACCAAGATCGGCGATCGGCGCATCCGGCTGCAGGAGATGGACGCCATGCATCTCCGGTTTCCTGACGGCAGCTTTGACAAGACGGCCCTCCACCTGATCCTGGCGGTAGTGCCGGACCCGGTCCGGGCGCTCCGCGAGGCGGAGCGGGTGACGACACCCGGCGGACTCCTCGTGGTCCTGGATAAATTCTGGAACCGGCCGGGTCGGGCGCCTCTCCTGCTCCGAGGGCTCACCAGGCTCTTGGGCGGCACCGTTACCTCTCTGGATCGGAACTTCCATGCGATCCTGGCCGAAACGTCCTTGGAGCTTCTGCAAGAGAACCCCCTGGCCTTCGGCGGTCTGTACTCGCTCTACCTCGTGCGAAAGCCCGTTTCGTTGAAGTCCTGCCTCTAATCCAGTTGTCAACCGCCAAAGACACAGAGCCCTCAGGCTGGCTGGTCATGGTGGTTCTCGGCCTTTGGACCCGCATTCCCCACACACGGGGACTGGAAATAGTCGCGGGGAGGGACTAGACTATCTGTGCGAGGGGGGAGTTGCGGCCGTCGTCGGTCGACCAACGGAAGGAGGACTGGCCATGCCGACGTACGAATTCCTCTGCACAAAGTGTCAAAAGGAATTTTCCGTGACAATGACGATCCGGGAGCGAGAGGAGAAGAAGCCGACCTGTCCGACCTGTGGCGGGAGCGACCTTGAGATCTTAATGGGTTCGTTCTTCGCCAAGACCTCCCGCAAAAGTTGAGCAGCCCTGACCCCGCTGGTGACAAGGCCCGACCTTTTCCGTTGACGCCGCTTTGCCCGCCAGCCTATCATCGACTGCGCCTCTTGGCGCGATCGCCGAGGGATGCCGGGCTGTGACGAAGGGGAGGGCAGGCCGAAGATAGCCTGCGGGAGGGTGGGTCATGGAAGCGGGAGAGACGACCTACGAGGGGGACCTCGGGTACGGGGACGAGGCGGGTCCCTACAAGGTCCTGGACGAGCGGCTCTTCCGGGAGCCCATCAAGATCCTGCGTCGTCGCGCGGGCCATGTGGCGGTCCCTCTGGGCACCAGCGTCGGCGAAGCGGCCCGCGTCATGAAGGAGCGCCGCATCGGCTGCGTCCTGGTGGAAGAGCAGGGGAAGCTCGTCGGAATCTTCACGGAGCGGGACATCCTGACCAAGCTCGTGGGGACCGGGTACGATCCGGCGCGCGTTCAGGTGGACGGCGTCATGACCCGGAATCCCGAGACCCTCTCTCCCGAGGATCCCATCGCCTTCGCCCTCCAGCTCATGAGTGTGGGCGGGTTCCGCCACGTCCCCCTGGTGGATGCCGACCGGCACCCCCTGGACATCCTGTCCATCATGGACATCGTGGATTACGTGGTCGAGCACTTTCCGCGGGAGATCCTCAACATCCCGCCCGAGCCCGGACGGCACGCCCGCACGCCCGAGGGTGGCTGAGGCCCTTCGCCCGACCTGCGATCCACGCGGTCCAGGCCCGCCTCGCGCCGGTGTCGCGGACCGCACTCCCCTCCTTCGTCTAACTCTTGTGCTCGGCGACCCGGCAAATTTTTTTCGCGCAAGCCGCATTTTTTTCTTGCGTCCGCGATGGCTTGACTGTACGTTTTACCTACACCAGAAAGGAGGTGATCCAGTGGGCATACAAAACTGGACAGGTGAGGTGATTGTAACGTAGGCGTTTCCCCGCCATGGCGAACGCCCGGGGTTTCGTCTACGGAATCCCCGCAATCGCCGGGCCTCGAAGACTCCGGCCTTGTCCACCGGGGCGGCCAGGCTGCCGTGAAAACTTCGAGGCCCTTTTCTTTGCCCGCTCACGCTTCCGCCGCACTTTTCTCCTGTCGGATCCACGCCCATCCCCGATGCCGCACGAGCACCGCGAGGCCAAAGGCGATCCAGAGCACTTCGCGTCCCCGGCGCAAGAGACTGAACGTCATGGCCAGCGGCGCCCCCAAGGCGAAGGCGACGAAGATCATGACCTGACCGCCCTCCTGGACGCCGAGGCTCCCCGGGACGATGGCCGCCGCCAGTTTGGCCACGCCGGCGAGGGCCTCGATGGAGAGGGCAACCGGAAAAGCCACCGGGCTTCCCAGCATCCAGAGGGCCCCGTACACCTCGAAGCAGCCCAGCATCCACCCGAGGAAGTGCAGGCCGCAGCAGAACAGGAAGTCCCGGCTGTTCCGGTCGTAGAATTCCCGGAGCGTCTGATCCAGAGAGCGGATGTCGGCTTCCCAACTGGCGAGGAGCGCCTCTCGTCCGCTCCAGCGGCGCGAGAGATGCAGGAGCAGGCCGAAGAGACTGCGGCGCTGTGCGCCGATCAGGAGGGCGGCGAGGATGCCGCCCAGCAGCAGGCCGACGAAGGCGAAGAGCGGCAGCGAGATCGCAGGGCGCCAGTGGTGCAGGGCTACCAGCAGCCCGACCAGGACGAAGAGCCCCTGGGTGAGCATCAGGGCCGTCTTGGAGACGAGGACCGAGGCAAACCCCGGGGCGAGGGGGATGCCATCCTTGCGCAGGAGCCAGGCCTTGACGGGCTCGCCTCCCAAGTACGCCGTTGGCGTGATGGCGTTGACCGCCTCACCCCCCGCGCGAATCGCAAAGAGGGTCCCTGGCCGCGGCATGGGCGGGCGATCGCTCCCTGAGCGGGTCAGACAGCGGGAGAGGACCCACCACCAGCCGAGGCTATCCACGAAATAGACGGCGAGATACGGCACCACGATGAGCGGGGTGAGCCAGCCCAGGCGATGGAAGGCCTGCAGGATGGCGCCCACACCCGCCGCGTACAGGAGGAACGCAAACAGGCCGAGGCCGAGACCTAGCCAGGCGAAGTGCCAGAGGGCTGTGCGTCCGGCACGCTGGGGCCGGTTCGTGGTCATCCGATCCGTCCTGCCGGGTGTCCCGGGCCCCCCGGCCTTTCGGCTGGACAGCCCGACGGCTGCCTTGTTAGAGTATGTGGGACACGCCACCATCCCGGAGGTGATCATGGCCCGCATCTCATCCCATCTCCTGCAACAGATCAGCCGTCACATCTCAGGAGTCCCTGCACCGCCGGAGGATCTGGCCATCGCCGCGGCGCAACTCGCCCCTCAAGTGGACGGGCTGGCTCGCCTGGACGAACTGGATCTCCTCAACGTCGAGCCGGCGACCGTCGTGCCTCCCCCTTCCCAGGAGCAGCGCACTCATGGATGACTTGACGCGTCTCAGCATCGCCGACGCCGCCCAGCGCATTCGCGGCAGACAGCTCTCGCCCGTGGAACTCACGCGGGCCTACCTGGATCGGATCGAGCGGTTGGACCGCGATTTCCACGCGTATATCACCCCCCTGCCGGCGGAGGCGCTGGCTGCCGCCGCGACGGCGGAGCAAGCTATCAACCGCGGGGAGTACCGCGGGCCCCTGCACGGCATCCCCATCGCCCTCAAGGACCTGATCATGACCCGCGGGATCCGGACCACCTGCGGCTCCCAGATTCTCAAGGACTGGGTCCCAGAAACGGATGGGACAGTCTATCACCGGCTGATGGAGGCCGGGGCGATCCTCCTGGGCAAGCTCAACATGCACGAGTTCGCCTACGGCCCCACGGGAGTGAACCCGCATTACGGCACGCCCCGGAATCCCTGGGGCGGCGATCGGATGCCCGGCGGCTCGAGCAGCGGCTCCGGCGTGGCGGTGGGGGCACACCTGTGCGCGGGCGCGCTCGGCACCGACACCGGAGGATCCGTGCGCATTCCGGCCTCCCTGTGCGGGATCGTGGGGCTCAAGCCGACCTACGGCCGGGTGAGCCGTGCGGGGGTGATCCCACTGGCCTGGTCGCTAGATCACATCGGGCCCATGACGCGCACGGTGACGGATGCGGCCCTGCTCCTCCAGGTGCTGGCCGGGCGCGACCCGGCCGACCCCTCCACGGCGGATGTCCCGGTGCCCGACTACCGGGCCGCGCTCTCTGGGGAGGTGCGGGGCCTGCGCCTAGGGATACCGAAGACGGTATTCTTCGACACGCTGGATGCCGAGGTGCGGGCTGCGGTCCTGGCGGCGGCACAGACGCTGGAGGGCCTCGGCGCCGTCGTGGAGGAGATCCCGCTGCCGAAGATGCCCCATGCCGGGCCCGCCGTCTTTGCCATCATCTCGAGCGAGGCCATGGCGTATCACGAGCCCTACCTCAAGACGCGCGCTGCCGAGTACGGGGCGGACGTCCGTGCCCGGCTCCTGACCGGCCAGTTCCTCCTGGCGAGCCAGTACCTCAAGGCGCAACGCGCCCGACAGGTCATTCGCGCCGAGGTGGATGCCGCCCTCACGCGAGTGGACGCCCTCTTGTTCCCCACCACACCGATCCCCGCCCCCCGGATCGAGGATCGGACGGTAACGGTGGACGGAGTCAGCGAGGATCCGCGGGCGTGGCTCACCCGCTGCACGCGGCCGATCAACCTGACGGGGCACCCGGCACTCTCTGTGCCCTGTGGCCTCACCACGGGTGGACTGCCCATCGGCCTCCAGCTCGTGGGGCGCCACTTCGACGAGGGCATGCTCTTTCGGATCGGCGCAGCCTACGAGGCGGTGAGCCCCCTGCGGGAGCGCCGGCCGCCCCTGGCGGTGTGAAGGCCGAGGCCCGCATGGCTTGGCCCGAGGCTGACACCGGCGAGCCCGAGACGGGCCCCCAGCGCGCGGAGCGCGAGGACGCTCCCGTCGTGTTGCCGATCGAAGATTGGCTCGATCTTCACCCCTTCGCCCCCCGGGACATCCCCGACGTCGTCTGCGAGTACCTGACGGCGTGCATTCGGCAGGGCCTCCGCGAAATCCGCCTGATTCATGGCCGCGGGACGGGGACCCAGCGCGCTATCGTCCGATCCGTCCTGGCCGAGCATCCCCTCGTCCTGGAGTATGCGGATGCCCCGCCGGAGCGGGGCGGCTGGGGCGCCACCGTCGTCCGCCTTCGCGGGGAATCACCACCAAGGCACCAAGACACCAAGATGAAATAGACGGCCCGAAGGGAACGAACCCAGGAAAGATTCCAGTGGGTCCCGTGCGCTTGTCCTTCTCCGTCTTCGTCATTCCATTGATTCGGTGGTGCCTTGGTGTCTTGGTGGTTCAGTTCTTCCGTGCGATGGGAAGGGCGGGGTCCTCCGCGAGAATCCGCGCGAGCCCCGCGATGGCCTCGCGCACCTCCTGCCGGAAGACCAGGCCCCCATCCAGCGCCAGCAGCCCAAGCGCATGGTCGGCTGGTCGTGGGAGGCCGGGCATGGCACGGCCGGGCCCGCACTCGAGAATCCGCTGGTAGCGGACGCGGCCCGTGGAGGTCTCGATCCACTGGGACCGGATCCGAACATACGTACCGAACGATCCCTCATCCTCCCCCACCGCCAGGCCGAAAGACTCCACGACGAGGTTGAGGAGCCCATCAATCCCCTGCTCGTGTGCGTCGGCCAAGGGATCCGTTCCCAAGGTGTCGGGCCCGAGGGATGCATACCACCGCAGACCGACCGGAGGATCCCCCATGCGGCGGGCGAGCGCCTCTCCGACATCCTGGCGGAGCCAGGGCTCGGGTCGCAGGCTGTTCGCCACCTCCGACAGGCTCGCCTGATCTGCAGCGTCGATTGCGGCGAATGGCGTGTTGCCCGCAAACTCCCCGACGGCGCCCAGGATGCTCGTGCCCGCCACTACCCCAACCGCGGCGGGCCATGTGAGGAGGAACAGGGGAATCGACTGCAGGATCATCATGCCGACGCCAAGGCCAACAACAGCTCCACCCCCTCCGGGCGTTTTCCGGTCCAGTTGGGCCCAGTCCGCCGTCCGGGCCGGCTCGTAGGCTGGGATGAGTATTGCCACCCGGCGGATAGGGGGGCCGGGGGTCACCGGGCTAGCCCCGGCGTCTGCGCGCTGAGTTCCCGCATGGAAGACGACTTGGCCTTCTGGCTGGCGGTCCTGCGCGACGGGCGTACAGCCGGCGAAGAGCAGCGCGACGAGTAGGCCGGGAAGAAACCATCGCGACAGGATCTGCACGGGAGAGCCGGATGCCAGCTTGGTCATAATAGATTGAACCATATCATCGAATGGTGGGAGCTGACAATGAAATGACAGAGACCCTGCGGCGGCGGGGTGGCTGGAGTCAGCGCCGGACAGCCATCAGCCGCGCGGTTGTTGTGCCAGGAAATCCCGGAGGGCCTGGGTGGAGCTGGGGAAGGCGAGCTCGTCCCACGGGATCTCGGACGGGGGGAAGATCCGGATGTCCAGGTTCTCCTCGTCGGCCTGGAGGGAGCCTCCCGTCACCTCTCCCGCATACACGATGACGATCACCGTGTTGCCAGGGTAGGAATAGACTCCGACAAGGCGGGTGAGGCGGACATCCAGGCCAGATTCCTCCTTGACTTCGCGGATCGCAGCGGCCTCCAGGGATTCGCCGCGATCCACATAGCCTCCGGGGAAGACCCATTTGCCATAACGGGGCTCAATGGCCCGTCGGACGAGGACGATGCCGCCGTCCAGGAAAAAGATCGCCCCCGTGGCCACCTTGGGGTCCAGGAAGAAGATGAACTGGCAGGTCTGGCAGACCAGGCGGGGCGGCTCTCCACGCCTGAGGGTCCGGAGGGCGAGCGCCCCGCCGCACTGGGGGCAGAATCGGTGGGGCGGCGCCTCACTCATTCGCCGTCTTCCTCATGGGGAGCCCAGTAGCGGGCGTACTCCTCGAGGAAGGTCAGCGTTTCGAAGCTCTTCATCCGATCCAGGAACACGGTGGCGTTGAGATGGTCGCACTCGTGCTGGACGACCCGGGCGAAGAAGTCGCGCGCCGGAAGGTGCAGCGTCTTTCCGCGCCGGTCCTGGGCCTGCACCTCGATCTCCTTGTAGCGGGGCACCTTCCCGCGCAGGTTGGGGGTGCTGAGACACCCCTCCCAGTCCTCCTCCATCTGATCGCTGACCGTCGTGATCCGGGGGTTGATCAGGACGGTGGGCGCGCCGAGCTTGGCCGAACGCCCGTCCCGGTCCGCCTCGATCGTGACGATCTGCAAGGAACGGTGGACCTGGGGCGCGGCCAGACCTACACCGCGATGCTCGCGCATGGTCTCGATCATATCGTCAATGAGGCGCTGGATGTCCGGCGCCTGGGTGTTCTTCACCGGCTCGGCCGGGATGCGCAGGACGGGGTTCCCGAGGACCGCGATTTTTAGAATGGCCATAACCGCAACGGTTCCTTTCTGAGAATTCCTGTGTTACGCTGAATACCGCAGCACGGGGCGAGGCAGGCCCCGTCCGCGAGTGTTCGACGTTGGCCCGCCCACCTTGCGCCTACATCGGGGATCTCATCTCCCCATCCGGAGGTTGGATGATTCACGAAGTCGTCGTCGTCGGTCCACTGCAGTGCAATTGCTCGATCCTGGGTGACGAAGAGACCCGAGAGGCGATCGTCATCGATCCGGGCGATGAGATTGAACGCATTCTGGCTGTCCTGAAGAAGCACCGTCTCACCGCGAAGTATCTCATCAACACCCACGCCCACTTCGATCACGTGGGCAACTGCCGTGAGCTGAAAGAGGCCACGGGGGCCGAGATCTGGCTCCACAAGGCCGACCTCCCCATCTACGAAATGGCCCCGCGACAGGCGGCCCTCTTCGCCATGTACGGGGTGAAGCCGATCCACCTGACACCCGTGGACCAGCCCGTGAAGGACGGAGACGGCATCCAGGTCGGAAAGATCGCCGCCCAGATTATCCATACCCCCGGACACACGCCCGGGAGCCTCGGCCTGCTGGTCCCGGGGAGCAACCTGGACAAGCTGTTTGCCGGCGACACCCTCTTCCAGGGCAGCATCGGCCGTACCGACCTGCCCGGAGGTGATTTCGACCAGCTCCTGAAGTCCATCAAGGAGCGCCTGCTCGCCCTGAATGACGACACGGAGGTCTGGCCCGGCCACGGCCCCAAGACGACGATCGGTCGGGAGCGCCGGACGAACCCCTTCCTCGTCTAGCCTTTCGACAGGCCGCTCCCGCGGCCGGCTCAAGGCTAGGGGCGTACGGGCGACCCTGCATGGTCGCCCGTGAACGTTCCTCACACCAGTGCAATTCTAGCACGGGAGATTATTGGCTGCCAATGTGACCCGGCGGCCTTCCGACCATTGACAGCGTTCCGGCCTGAGGCCTAGAATCCGACCGCTGATATCCCCCGCGTGACGATCCCCTATGTAAAGGAGGGAGCCGTCCCATGCGAAGTCTCAAAGCCAACCTGTTGGAGTTGATTCGCCGCACGTCTGCCGAGCTGACGGATGATGTGGTCCGGGCTGTCCGGCGTGGAACCGGGAAGGAGCAGCAGGGGAGCTCCGGCAGCTACGCCATGAACATCATCGTGAAGAACATTGACCTAGCCCGGCTGAAGTCCGCGCCGCTCTGCCAGGACACGGGGAGCATCCTGTTTTTCGTGAAGAGCCCCATGGGCTTCGACCAGCTCGCCTTCGAGAAGGCGGCCAGCGCGGCCGTGGCCGAGGCCACAGCCAAGGGATACCTCCGGCAGAACTCGGTGGACTCTATTACCGGGAAAAACACCGGGAACAACCTGGGACCGGGGAGCCCCAGCCTCCACTTCCACCAGCATCGCGGGAGGCGGCTGGATGTCCGCCTGATCCTGAAAGGCGGGGGCTGCGAGAACGTGGGCGCGCAGTACTCCCTCCCGGACACCCGCCTCAGCGCCAACCGGGACCTGGACGGCGTCCGCAAGGCCATCCTGGACGCGGTGCTCCAGGCGCAGGGGAAGGGCTGCAGCCCAGGGATCCTGGGCGTCTGCATCGGCGGGGATCGGGCGACCGGCTACCTGCACTCAAAGGAGCAGCTCCTCCGCTTGCTGGATGACGGGAATCCCGATCCGACGCTGGCGGCCCTGGAGCAGGATATTGTGGCCAGCGCGAACAAGCTTGGCATCGGTCCCATGGGCTTCGGTGGCGCGACGACTCTCCTGGGCTGTAAGATCGGCGCCCTAAACCGCTTGCCGGCGAGCTTCTTCGTGTCCGTCTCCTACATGTGCTGGGCCTACCGCCGGCAGGGCTTCCTCCTGGACGATTCCGGCAAGGTCCTGAAGTGGATCTACTAGCAATGACCAATGACCATTTCCAATTACCAAATGAAGGTTAGTTCCGTTTTCATTGGTCATTGGGACTTGGGAATTGGTCATTCGGCATCAGGGGGTGACCATGATTCAGCTCATCGAGCCGTACACTGAAGACAAGATCCGGGCACTCAAGGTCGGGGACATGGTCCACGTGAGCGGCATGCTCTACACGGGCCGCGACGCCGTGCACAAGTACCTGCACGATGGGGGCGTGCCGCCGGTCAACTTCCGGGACCAGATCCTCTACCACTGCGGCCCCGTGGTGATCAAAGTGAAGGGGAAGTGGGTGGTGAAGGCGGCCGGGCCCACGACCTCCATCCGGGAAGAGCCGTACCAGGGCCACCTCATCGAGAAGTTCGGCCTCCGCGCGGTGATCGGGAAGGGCGGGATGGGGCCGAAGACGCTGGAGGCCTGCGCGAAGTGCGGCTGCGTCTACCTCCACGCCGTGGGCGGGGCCGCCCAGGTCCTGGCCGAGTGCGTGACCGAGGTCCTGGGAGTCTCTCTGGAAGAGTTCGGGAGCCCCGAAGCCATCTGGGCGTTTCGGGTGAAGGAGTTTCCCACCGTGGTGACGATGGATTCCCACGGCAACAGCCTGCACGCGGCGGTCCTGGAGCAATCCAGGGAGCGGCTGAAGCAGCTCGTGTGAGCCCGGCAGGACCGCTGCCCTGCTTCCAACGGGGGGCGACGACTTCGCCTCCCGTTTTCTTTTCCGGCGGGAGACTCGACGAGTGGAAACGGCGCCAACCGCGATGGCTCGCGGCACGGTGTGATTTGGCCCTGGGTATGCGATGAGCCGCTTCTTCCTCTTTGCCCTGCTCACGTGGATCACGGGCAATCCGATTCTGGCGATCCTGGTGCTGATTGCCCTCTCCCTCCCTGGTTGGTGGGCCGGCTCCCGCTGGGCCTGGCGCTTCCACCGGAAGGTGCGGGCATGGGGGGAGGCCGGGCGACTCAGACGGGTTCTCCGCGTGAATCCCCATGATGCCTCGGCCCGCACGCAGCTCGGCGTGGCGCGAGTGCAGCAGGGGCGATTCCGCGAGGCCCGGGCCGAGCTCGAGCAGGCCATGCCGCGGGTGGACGATCTCCCCGAGGCGAACTACGCCCTCGGCCTGTGCCTGCTGCATGATGGCGAGGTGGAGCGGGGCCGGGGGCTGGTGGAGCGGGCCCTCGCCCTCAATCCGAAGTTCGGCTACGGGGAGCCGTACCTCCGGCTGGGCGACTTCCGGGCCGAGCAGGGCGAGTGGGAGCGGGCGGCACGGCGCTACCGGCAGGCCACGGGCATCCACAGTTCCACCGTGGAGGGGTGGTACAAGCTGGGAGATGCGCTCGGACGGCTTGGCCGGCGAGACGAGGCGCGGGCCGCCCTGGAAGAAGCCATTGCCTCCTACCGCACGGCCCCCTGGTACCGGCGCGCCGAGGATCGCCCCTGGAAGCGCCGCGCCTCTCACCTCCTGCGCACCCTCCGCTGATCGCCGAACCACGTAAGAAGATTGGGCCGGCAGAACTGGGGCCGGGCGCCCGGTTGGTCAGGCAGAGTCGTCGGCCGGCATCGACCCCAGCAGCAGGTCCGCAAAGATGAAACCGTCGCGCTCCGCGACCTCGCCCGACGCAATCGGGATCGGAATTCGGAACATGGGCCCGGCGTAGGCGAAGGAGTGAAACTCTCCCTTCTCGCCGCAGGGGTCCGCGCCGGCCGGCAGGTCAGCCAGGAATGTCGCGTCGTACTCGCGCCCGGCGAACGTGGCGGGCAGGACTTTCGGGTCCACGCAGGTGATCCTGGCCCGGAGCCCGTGCGCGACCATGTCGCGGGCCAGCGCATCGGTCGGGATGCCCCACAAGGGAAACAGGGGCGTCAGGCCCGTCCCCTGGAGCTGCCGCTCGCGGTAGGCGCGCACATCGGCGAGGTACAGGTCGCCGAAGATCATGGCCTCGATGCCCGCCGCCCGGGCCTGCCGGCACACGTCCCCCATGATGTCCTCGTACGCCAGGTTGGAGCACGGCCAGGGCAGCGGGACGGGCCACAGGGGAATGCCGATGGCGCTGGCTTGCGCCTCCAGAAGGTCCCGGCGCACGGCGTGCATGGCCACCCGGTCGAAGGCGCGGTTGAGCGTGGTCAGCAGCCCCACCACCTCGACGTCGTGACCATCCAGTACATGCAGCGCCCACGCGCTGTCTTTCCCGCTGCTCCAGGAGAGCAGTACCGGCATAGCCATCAAGTGGCCCTCCGCCTCTGGGCTGAAACCACCGGCCCTGAGGAAATCCGGTCGTCAGAGGAGAAGCCGCAACAATCGCCGGGAGGCAGACGATCCGGCTACCGAGCCAGGTGCTGCGTCGGTGAACAGACATCCCGGGCGTAGTTGCGGATGGGGAAATCCAACCGGGAGTCCAGATAGTACTGGTAGT
The DNA here is from genome assembly GCA_963714585.1 of uncultured Methylomirabilota bacterium. Lineage (GTDB taxonomy): Bacteria > Methylomirabilota > Methylomirabilia > Methylomirabilales > 2-02-FULL-66-22 > 2-02-FULL-66-22. The sequence goes on along the minus strand of CAVQPC010000080.1, from coordinate 15,519 downwards.
AGAGGTCGAGGCGCCGCTCGCTCCCCGCCGGTCGCAGTTGCAGGTGGAACGGCGCGATCTGGTTGGTGGTGAGCATGGCGTCTGACAAGGAAGCGCTCGCCTGGGAGACGGAAGAGTTGCGGGAATCGGCCCCGACCAGATTCAGCTCCAGGTACCGTACCTGCGGGCTGCCGATATCCTGAACGACGCCGTCCACCTCCACGACGCCCGGCTCGGGCTGGGTGCAGTTCCAATAGACCAGCACGTCCGTGGTGGCGACCCGGTGAGTGTATACGGCAGGCGGGTAACTCCCGGGGCCCGAGGCTGGAACCTGGACGGCTCCCGTCGTTGAGCAGGCGGCGAGGAAGAGGACTGTCATCCCGGCGTACCACAACTGCGGCTTCAGCAGGCAACGCATCGGCACTCCCCCTGCGGCCTTCTGGGAACTGCGGCCCGGCCGTGACACCCTCCATTATGGCACACAAAGCCTGTCGTCGCATCCGGTTGGGTTGCCCTCGATCCTCTCGGGGTGGAGCTCTTCGCCGCCACCGGCCGGCGCGGCAAGGTGGCCGCGGGGATGAAGTGCGTTTTCCGTTCGCCGGCGGGCGTTTTCCCCTTGACAAGGCCTGCTGGTTCGCGTATTGAATTCAGAATTCAACATCCACAGTGGGGACGTCTCCTGTCGCTCCTGCCTCCTGGAGCGAGGCTCAGCATGCGACACACCGTCCTGAAGTCCCGCCTGTCCCGTCCGGCGCCCTCCGCCTCCCTTCGGATCGAGCACGAGAACCTGGACGACAAGATCCACGCCCGCCTGCGCAGTCTGATCGTGGAGCGCCGCCTGCTTCCCGGCCAGCGCATTCTCCAGGATCAGCTCGCCCGCGAGATGGGCGTGAGCCGCACCCCGCTCGTGAATGCCCTGAAGCGGTTGGCCCAGGAACGCCTGGTCCAGTGGGTGCCGCGCCGGGGCATCTACGTCAGGCGCTTCACGAAGCGCGAGATGGCCAGGCTGTTCCAGGTCCGGGAGGCCCTGGAGGGACTCTCGGCGCGCCTGGCGGCGCCGCGCGTGAGCCGGGAGGAGGTGGATCGGCTGACCCGCATGTTCCGGGAGCTGGATGTGACCGACACGCCGGCGGCCGTCCGCCGCTACGTCGAGCGGGACCGTCACTTTCACTGGAGGCTGGTGGAGATCGCGGGGAACGAACAGCTCGCGGCCGCCATGGAGTCGGTCAACATGATGTTCTTCGCCTATCAGGACGGCCTGGTACGACCGCCGACGGAAGCGATCCCGGAGCATCTGGCCATCCTGGAGGCATTGCGCCGGCGGGATCCGGATGCCAGTGAGGCCGCCATGCGCCTGCATCTCCGGCGGTCGGCCGAGCGGCTGGAGCAGGAGGCGGAGACGGAGGAGAGAGGGAAGGTCATGGCCGTGCACGGAAGAAAGGGGGGCGAGTAGGCAGGGAAGGCGCAGGACGGGGTCTGGGCGCACCTGAACGCAATGAAGGGGGAAGGGAGGAATCGTCATGGCGAAGCGAGTCTGGGCGGGACCGACATCCATTGACCGACGCACCTTCCTGAAGGGAACGGTGGTCGCGACCGGCGCAGCAGCGGTCGGCGGAATCCCGGGCATCCTGTTGGCGGGACAGGCTCCGGCGTATCCCAAGGGGACCAAGCTCCACATGCTGAAGCAGATCGACTTCGTCCCGGCAGGGGATGAGGTCTTCATCGCGCAGGCGGCGGAGTTCAGCAAACAGATGGGGGTCGAGGTCACGGTAGAACGGATCGGGCAGAACGATGTTCCGACCCGTGCGATGTCGGCCGTCACGATGAAGTCCGGGCCCGACATCATCTTGATCCAGAACAACTATCCTCACCTCATCGCCGACGGGCTCGCGGATGTGAGCGATGTCGCCGAGCCGATGGGCAAGGCCCAGGGAGGGTACTACGGCGTGGCGCGGGCCAACGCCTTCGCCAATGGGCGCTGGCTGGGCGTCCCCCACGACGAGTACGCGTGGGCCATGAACTACCGCGAGAGCTGGCTGCGCGAGGTCGGGTACGACAAGTTCCCGGACACCTGGGAGGGCTTCCGCGACATGGGGAAGAAGCTGAAGGACAAGGGCCATCCGGTCGGCCAGGCCTTCGGCCACAGCACGAACGACCCGAACAATTACTGCTATGCCCTGATCTGGTGCTTCGGCGGCTACGAGGTGGAGAAGGACGGCAAGACCGTGGTCCTGGACAAGAAGGGCACGCTGGAGGCGCTGAAGCTCAACACCGCCATGTGGAAGGAGTGCATGGACGAAGGCGGCCTGTCCTGGGACGATGCCAGCAACAACCGGGCGTTCCTGGCGGGGAGTATCTCCGTGACCGGCAACTCCCCCAGCATCTATTTCGTGGCCCGGGACAAGTTCCCGGACGTCTACAAGGACATGAACCACGCCCCCATGCCCAAGGGACCAGGGGGGCAATTCTACCAGTTGCCCACATACAGCAGCGTGGTGTTGAAGTACTCCAAGAACCAGAAGCTCGCCAAGGAGTTCATCCGCTGGTACATGGACAAGAAGCAGTTCGGGAAGTGGTTCGAGGTGATGGACACCTTCTCCGTCCCGCCCACCAACGCGTGGTACAACGATCCGGTCTGGACCAAGGACCCCAAGCTCACCCTGTTCCGCGACGTGATCAAGGATTCCCGGTGGGCCGGGTACGCGGGTCCTCCGGGCCGGAAGGCCTCCGAGGCCATGGCCAAGTACATCATCGTGGACATGTTCGCCAAGGCCATCCAGGGGACCTCGCCGGAAGAGGCCCTCAAGTGGGGAACGGAAGAACTGAAGAAGACCTATGCCTGACGTCGCGCAATCCCCGGCCCAGGCCCCCGGGAGGCGGGGCCTGGGCCGACCTATTCTTTTCAAGTCTCGAAGGATCCTTCCGAAGGGAGCGCGCGCATGAGCCATCCCGTCAAATGCGCCCTGATCACGGGATTCGTGAGCAAGACCAAAGACCGATTCCACGAATACAACGCCGAGAAGTCGCTGGCGCAACGCCTGGAGATGGTTTCGAAGATGGAGGGGATGAGCGGCGTCGAGGTCGTCTACCCGTACGAGGCCAGGGACGCCGAGGTCCTGAAGTCCCTGCTGAAGGAATACAACCTGGGGATCGCGGCCATCAACGTGAACGTGAAGGCCGAGCCGGAATTCCGCAACGGCGGCCTGACCTCCATCGACCCCGCCATTCGCCGGAAGGCTGTCCAGTTCATCAAAGACGCCAAGGACTTCGCCCGGGCCGTGGGGGCGGATAAGGTCACCTGCTGTCCGCTGGGCGACGGGTATGAGTTCGCCTTCCAGTGCGACTACGCCCAGATGTGGAAGTTCCTCGTGGAGACCTTCCGCGAGGCGGGGGGGTACAGGCCGGAGATCCCGCTCTTCCTCGAGTACAAGCCCAGCGAGACTCGCGGCCGCTGCTTCTTGGACACGGCCACCAAGACGCTGTGCCTGCTGCATGACATTGGGATCGGGGGAGTCGGGGTCACCGTGGACTACGGTCATTCGAAGTACGGCCAGGAGAATCCGGCGGAAGTGGTGGCCCTGCTGGCCAACAGTCGGTATCCCTACTACATCCACATCAACGACAACAACGGCCGCTGGGACTGGGATTACATGGTGGCCTCCCACAATTTCCTGGAGTACGTGGAGTTCGTTTTCTACTTGCAGGAATACGGCTACAGCGACTTCCTGACTTCGGACACGTCGCCGACCCGGTGGGATATCTGCGGCACCTTCGAGGCGAACGCGCGCATGACGCAGAAGATCTGGGATCGGTTGAATGGCCTGGACCGTCGCGAGTTCCGCGCCCTCATCCGTGGTGGCGACTTCCTGAAGACCTGGAAGTATGTCGAGGCGAACATCTTTCGACTCTGAGGCCGAATCTGCGCCTCTCCGGCGACCCGCTCTCGACTCACCGCGGGGCGCACGGGTGAGGTGTCAGCCGGCGGGAAGGTGGTGAGAAAAAGCGGGGGGAGTGAAAGCGACATCGAGATCGCGTCGCGATAAGGTTCCAGCCGATCGGGAAGCATCGAGGAGGGGACGATGAACAAGGATCGAGACAGCGGAAAGGTTCGGAAGGCTGTCCCACGACGGACGTTCCTCAAGGGTGCGGCCGTCGCCGCAGGCGCGGCCACGCTGGGCGGCCTCCCGAGCATCCTGCGGGCGGGACAGGCCCCCACGTATCCCAAAGGGACGAAGCTCCACCTGCTGACCCGGCTGAATTTCTTTCCCACGGCCGACAAGATCTTCATGGCCCAGGCCCAGGACTTCGCAAAGCAGATGGGGGTCGAGGTCGAGGTCGAACGCATCGGCCAGAACGATATCATCACCCGGACGACCGCCGCGATCGTGGCGCAGTCGGGTGCGGACATCATCATTATCCACAACAACTTTCCCCATCTCTTCGCCGACGGCCTGGCCGATGTGAGCGACGTCGCCGAGGAGATCGGCAGACAGCAAGGGGGCTACTTCGATCTGTTCCGCGCGAATGCCTATGTTGGAAAGCAATGGCTCGGCGTGCCCCATGTCTGCCTCTCCACGGCCATGAACTACCGGGAGGATTGGCTGAAGGATGCGGGCTATACCAAGTTCCCGGACACCTGGGAGGAGCTTCGAGAAGTCGGGAAAAAGCTCAAGTCCATGGGCCATCCGGTCGGCCAGGCCTTCGGCCACAGCGAGAACGATCCGAACACCCACTGCTATTCGCTGCTGTGGAGCTATGGCGGCATGGAACTGGACGAGGGCGGCAAAACCGTCGTCCTGGACAGCAAGGGGACGCTGGAGGCCATCAAGTTCAACACGGCCCTATGGAAGGATGCCCTCGACGAGGGCGGTCTCTCCTGGGACGATTCCAGCAACAACCGGGCGTTCCTGGCGGGGAGCATCTCCATCACCGGAAACGGCGCCAGTATCTATTTCCAGGCCCGGGACAAGTTCCCGGACATTGCCAAGGCGATGAACCACGCCCTCTTCCCCAGGGGGCCGGCCGGCCGGATCTATTACCTGGCCGTCCATAGCAGCTCCGTCATGAAGTACTCCAAGAATCAGAAGCTGGCCAAGGAGTTCATCCGCTATTACATGGACAAGGAGCAGTACAGCAAGTGGTTCGACGTGATGGGAGGCTACGGGCAGGGGCCGACCAAGATGTGGTACGACTCTCCTGTCTGGACCCGGGACCCCAAGCTGACCCCGTTCCGGGATCCGATCAAGGAAGCCCGGGCTCCCGGCTATGCAGGGCCTCCGAGCCGGAAGGCCTCCGAGGCACTGACCAAGTACATCATCCTGGACATGTTCGTGAAGGCGATCCAGGGCGCCCCGCCGGAAGAGTCGCTCAAGTGGGCGGTGGGGGAGCTGCAGAAGATCTACGGTGCCTGATACGCTGTCTTCCTGTGCCCGGGGGCCCTCCCGACACATCGCCGGGGGGCTCCCAGGCCGGGTGATTGGCCTGGCGTGCTGCACCTACCGTTCACGTGGATTGACACTCCGTCCCTCTCTCTGGTACAAGTCTTTGGTACAAGAAGGTTCCCACCGGCCGGTCGGCGGGCCCCACCCAATCGAGTGGAATCTGCATCGGCACCGAAGATGTCTGGGGATGGATCGCCGGCCGCCGCACTGATGCCCGGCTCCCCGACGGCGCGAGCGCCAGGATCGACTTAACCACGGAGGGTATCCATGAACCTGTACCGCCTGCTGCAACAGCGCGCCGCCACGAAGGGCCCCATCCGGATCGGTCTGATCGGGGCGGGCAAGTTCGGCACCATGTTCTTGGCCCAGGCCCGGCTCACGCCGGGGTTCCACATCCTGGGGATCGCCGACCTGAACGTGCAGCGGGCGCGCGAGGCTTGCCGGTGCACTGGCTGGCCCGCCGAGCAGTTCGCAGCTCCCTCCTTCGCCGCGGCGCTCAAGAGCGGTGGCACGTATCTCACCGACGACGCCATGGCCCTCATTGCGGCAGAGGGACTGGATGTGGTGATCGAGGCGACGGGCATCCCCCAGGCGGGCACCAAGCACGCACTGGCCGCCATTGCCCACACGCGCCACATCATCATGGTCTGCGTCGAGGCCGACGTCCTGACGGGGCCGCTCCTCGCCAAGAAGGCCCAGGAGGCCGGCGTCGTGTACTCCCTGGCCTACGGCGACCAGCCAGCCATCATCTGCGAACTGGTGGACTGGGCCCGGACCTGCGGCTTCCCCGTCGTCTGCGCCGGGAAGGGGACTCGCTACCATCCGTCTTTCCACGAGTCCACTCCCGAGACGGTCTGGGACAACTTCGGCTGGAGCAAGGAGACGGTGGCCAAGTCCGGCGCCAACCCCAAGATGTTCAACTCGTTCATCGACGGCACCAAGTCGGGGATCGAGATGACGGCGGTCTGCAACGCCACCGGCCTCGTCCCGCCGCCTGATGGCCTCGGGTTTCCGCCTGTGCCCGCGGCCGAGATTGCCAAGTTCCTGAAGCCCAAGGGGGACGGAGGCACCCTGGCCTACAAGGGGACGGTGGAGGTCATTTCCAGTTTGAACCGGGACAAGACCCCGGTGCCCCACCACCTCCAGCAGGGCGTCTATGTCACCTTCGAGGCGCCAACCGAGTACACCCAGCGTTCCTTCAAGGAGTACTGGCTCCTCCCTGACGAGACGGGGCAGTACGCCGGCCTGTACCGGCCGCTCCACCTCATCGGCCTGGAGCTGGGTGTGAGCGTGGCCTCCATCATGCTCCGGGGCGAGCCGACGGGCAGTCCAACCGGCTGGCAGGCGGATGTCGTCGCCACGGCCAAGCGCGACCTCAAGGCCGGCGAGGTCCTCGACGGAGAGGGCGGCTACATGGTGTGGGGAAAGATCATGCCCGCCGCGACGTCCCTGGCCAAGAACGGCCTCCCTCTGGGCCTGGCGCACATGAAGCTCACTCGCCCGGTCGCGAAGGGCCAGCTCGTCTCCTGGGCGGACGTCGAGGTCGATCTCAAGGATCCCACGGTGGCCTTCCGGCGTGAGATGGAAAAGGTTTTTGCGCCAAAGAAATGACTCCGGAGAGTACAGGCAACTGTGGAAACACAGTGAGGGAACCACGAGCTCCCCCACACTGGTCAACAGGAGGAAGGCATCATGAGCGCGGATCGGAGTGACGGCACCAGGAAGAGCATGGGTACGATTCCCCGACGGACGTTCCTGAAGGGGGCGGCGGCGGTGGCTGGCGCGGCGAGCCTCGGGGGGATCCCGGGCATCGTCGCGGCCGGACAGGCCCCGGCCTACCCCAAGGGGACGAAGCTGCACCTCCTCACCCGAATCAACTTCATTCCCGCCGGGGACACGCTCTTCATCGCCCAGGCCGAAGAGTTCGGCAAGCAGATGGGCGTGGAGGTCCAGATCGAGCGGATCGGAGAGAACGACGTCACCACCCGATCGACGGCGTCCATTGTGGCCAAGTCGGGCCCCGACATCATCATGCTTCCAGAACAACTTCCCCCACCTGCTGGCCAACGGCCTGGCAGACGTGAGCGACCTCGCCGAGGCCGTCGGGAAGGAGCAGGGGGGGTATTGGGACCTCTCCCGGGCGAACGCCTATGTCGGGAAGCAATGGCTGGCTGTTCCCTACGGCGCTCTCTCCAACTGCATGAACTATCGGGAGGACTGGCTGAAGGAGGCCGGGTTCAGCAAGTTCCCGGACACCTACGAGGAATTGCGGGAGGTGGGGAAGAAGCTCAAGGCCATGGGCCACCCGGCGGGGCAGTGCTTCGGCCACAGCGTGAACGACCCCAACTCCTGGTGCTATCCCTTCGTGTGGGCCTACGGGGGCTACGAGGTGGAGAAGGACGGCAAGAAGGTTGCCCTGGACAAGAAGGGGACCCTGGAGGCCCTCAAGCTCAACACCGCCATGTGGAAGGACATGTTCGATGAGGGCGGCCTCTCCTGGGACGACTCCAGCAACAACCGGGCCTTCCTGGCGGGCAGCATCTCCATCACCAACAACGGGGCCAGCATCTACTTCGTGGGGAAGGACAAGTTCCCGGACATCGCCAAGGTCATGAACCACGCCCCGAATCCCCGGGGACCGGCCGGCCGCTTCTATCACCTGGCGACCCACAGCAGCGCGGTGATGAAGTATTCCAAGAACCAGAAGCTGGCCAAGGAGTTCATCCGCTGGTACATGGACAAGAAGCAGTACGAGCCCTGGTTCCTGGCCATGTCCAGCTACATGATCCCTCCGACCAAGGTATGGTTCGACCACCCGGCCTGGACCAAGGACCCCAAGCTGACACCCTTCCGGGACACGATCAAGGATGCACGCCACCTCGGCTACGCCGGGCCTCCGGGCGCCAAGGCCTCCGAGGCGTTGGCCAAGTACATCATGGTGGACATGTTCGCCAAGGCGATCCAGGGCACCTCGCCGGAAGAATCGCTCGCCTGGGCCACAGGTGAGCTGAAGAAGATCTACGGCGCCTGAGCGGAAATCCCCGCCGATCCGGGGGGCTGGTGCGAGACCCCCGGGTCGGCCCCCCTTCACCCCGGCCTGGGAGATCGCGCCTGTGGCTGCAATCGAAGGGAGCACCAGCTTGCCGGCCGTTTCCCCCCGGGGCCGCAGCCTCGCCGCCGGTCTCCGCCGTCTGCGGCACGCCACGGCGACGGAGCGGCGGGAGTGGCGGTTCGCCCTCGTCCTCCTCCTGCCCGCCATCCTGATGATCGGCACCTTCGTGGCCTACCCGTTCGTCCGCGGCATCTGGCTCAGCCTGACGGACACCGTGGTCGGCCGCGAGGGGGCCTTCGTCGGGCTCGGCAACTTCGCCAAGCTCTGGGACGACAGCATCTTCCGGCGGGCGGCCCAGAACACTTTCCTCTACACGGCGGCGGCCACGCTGCTGAAGCTCAGCCTGGGCATGATCGTGGCGCTGATGCTGAACAACCTGCTGGGCTTCAAGCGCATCCTGCGGGCCTCCATGCTGCTTCCCTGGATCGTGCCCACGGTGCTCTCGACCCTGGCCTGGAAGTGGATGCTCGATCCGACCTTCAGCATCGTGAACTGGGTGCTCTTCCAGTTGGGGCTCATCCGGTTCCGGGTGGACTGGCTGGGAGGCCCGGTGATGGCGCTCTGGTCCGTCATCCTGGTCAACGTCTGGCGCGGCACGCCGTTTTTCGCCATCACGCTGCTGGCCGGGCTCCAGACCATCAGCCCCGAGGTGTACGAGGCCGCCTCCATCGACGGGGCCAACGCCTGGCAGCGGTTCTGGACGGTCACCTGGCCCCTCCTCATGCCGGTGACCATGGTCGTCATGCTGTTCTCGGTGATCCAGACGTTCGCCGACTTTCAGCTCGTGTACATCCTCACCGGCGGCGGCCCGGCCAACAGCACTCACCTCTTCGCCACCTATGCCTACCAGATCGGCGTGGCGACGGGCAAGCTGGGTGAAGGGGCGGCCGCGTCCCTGGCCATGTTCCCATTCCTCTTCCTGATCGTGCTCTTCCAGCTCTGGTACATCCGCCGCACGGAAAGCAGCAGCGCGAAGCGAGGTGCCTGATGGCCATGGTCGTGGGGGGGCGGTGGAGGCGGTGGGCGTTCCTGTACCTGCCGCTGGGGGCCTTCGTCGTCGTCACCCTCTTCCCTTTCTACTACATGGCGGTGACCAGCATCCGGCCGGACCGGGAGATGTACATCCCCTGGAACCGGCCGAATTTCTCCCCGTTCTGGACCTTGCAGCCCACCCTGGAGCATTTTGCCCTCCTCTTCCGAGAGACGCTGTTCGCCCGCTGGATGCTCAACACGCTGATCATCTCCATCCTGTCCACGGGCATCGCCCTCTTCTGCGGCCTGCTGGCGGCGTATGCCCTGGCTCGGCTGCGCTTTCCCTTTGGGGGGACGCTCGGCACCAGCATCTTCGTGACCTACCTTGTGCCGCAGACGCTCCTCTTCATTCCCCTGGGGGAGGTGATCCGCAGCTTCCGCCTCAGCGATTCGCTCTGGGCGCTGATCCTCACCTATCCCACGTTCCTCATCCCCTTCTGCACTTGGTTGATGATGGGCTACTTTCGGACCATCCCCAAGGAGCTGGAAGAGTGCGCCCAGATCGACGGGGCCACCCGCGTGCAGGCCATGGTGCGGATCGTCTTCCCGGTGGCCATGCCCGGAATCCTGTCCGCCGGGATTTTTGCCTTCACCCACGCTTGGAACGAGTTCATCTACGCCCTGGTCTTCCTTTCCAGCGCGACGAACAAGACGATCCCCGTGGGCGTGGTGAGCGAGCTCGTCCGGGGGGATACCTTCTTCTGGGGCCCGCTCATGGCCGGGGCCCTGCTCGGCTCCATCCCGGTCGCCTTCATCTACTCCTTCTTCGTGGAGAACTACGTGAGCGCCATGACCGGGGCGGTGAAGGGGTAGAGGGCGGGCGATGCGGTCCGAAAGTGTCGGCGCCGGTCCGGCATAGAGGCTAGCAGCATAAGGCCTTCGGGCTGGTGGGCCCGCGCGCCCGACGACGATGGGGAGAGTGGTGGTTCCGAGGCAATTCTCCATCGATTGCGATGGCAGTTCCCGCCTTCGTACGTCCTCTTGAGACGAGCATCCCCTGAAAGAGACCATCCACGGCCTCGCACGCCCGAGCAGGGCGTTCCGCCTCCGCGCCGTGGGTGGCGGATTGACGGATATATACCGTTTGCCTATACTGTATATACACGGAAGGAGGTGGGACGATGCCGGTGACAATGACCTCGCTCAGGCTGGATACCCGGCTGGCCGACGAAGCGGCCCGCGTGCTTGGCGTCAGGACCAGGACCGAGGCGGTGCACGCCGCGCTTCGAGAGATCGTGGCACTGAAGAAGTTCAAGGCCCTCATGGCTCGGCATGGAGGGAAGATGCGGTTCGAGGCACATGGTGAGTAACCTCGTCATCTTCGACACCTCGATCTTCATCGACCACCTGCGGACGAATCGACACCGGCAGCGGATCGAGACCGTCAGCGGGCTGATCCGAACGTCTTCGGTGGTGCTGGCTGAATTGTGGCGTGGTGCCACCAGGCCGGCGGAGCGCGCCTTCCTGAGGGCGCTGGAGAAAAATCACCCCATCCTGACGCCAACGGAAAGGCATTGGTTGGAATCCGGAGAAGTCCTGGGAAGAATGCGGGCAGATCGAGGTCTTACACCACAGCGGCTTCGCGACCTGCATTTTGACGTCCTGATCGCCCTGACGGCACGGGCGCACGGGGCCCGCTTGATTACCAGCAATGGATCCGATTTCGAGCTCATCCGTGCGTATCGCGAGTTCACGTTAGAAGTCTGGTGAAGTGAGGTGGGTGAGATGAGCGAGCTGGTCCGGGGGGGATACTTTCTTCTGGGGCCCTCTCATCGCGGGCGCCCTCCTGGGCTCCGTCCCCGTGGCCTTCTTCTATTCCTTCTTTGTGGAGCAGTTCGTGAGCGCCATGACCGGCGCGGTGAAAGGGTAGCTGAGAGGGTCATATATGGTGGCCGACCGGCGGGTTTGCCGACGGCCTCGACCAGCGCTATACTTTGTGCAGAATTTCTGTACAGGAGAGAACTCCGTGACCACGAGAGCCGATCGGATGTCTATCACTCAGGTCCGGGACCAGCTCTGCACGCTGCTGAGGGGCCGCGCGGCCGCCGAAGCCGTCGAGATCACCAAGCGAGGCCAGACGATAGGCCTGCTGTTGGTGGGCCCGCGGGCGGTGTCTCGTGGCCAGACCCTCGTCGGTGGACGGCCCCCAAACACCAGGCAGACCGTACGTGGAAGCGTAGAGATCCGCGGAGATTTCGAGCGAGGCTTGCGGAGGGTCCGGGCGCGGCTCTGGCGGTAATTTCACCGACCCATGCGCCATTACGTGACTGACACCCACGCACTACTTCGTTACGCCGGCGCGGGACGGGGGCGCCTGCCTCAGCATGTCCGCCGTATCTTCCAGCAATGCGAAGCGGGTCGTGCGGCGATCGTGGTCCCGGTGGTTGTCGCCTGGGAAACTGCGTTGCTGGTGGAAGACGGCATCATCACGCTCCAACCTTCCTTCACCCAGTGGTGGGACCGGCTGGCCGGCATGCCGAACTACAGCGTCCTGCCGCTGGATCTCGATGTGGTGAAGGCGGCCTACGGATTGAGGATCCTCGCCGACCCTTCCGACCGTCTCATCGTCGCCTCAGCCCTGTCCATGGGTCTTCCACTCATCACGGCCGATTCCACTATCGCGGACTCCGGCTTGGTGCGGGTTGTGTGGTAAGCCGCACTGGAGCTGACAGGAATTTGCCTTTCAGGCGCCCGCGGGGATTCCCGCCGGCCCAGCCCGCGCCCCCCACCCGTCGCCTGATCACCTCGGTGGTTCGGGTATCCGCGATAACCGCCCTCTGTCCTCTTTTCGTTTTCGCCAGAGTCTATGGTCGAAAATGTGAACGGAATCTGAATGCGATTTTCGAGGCCGGTGAGCCTGGGTTTGGTCCCCTCATCCACTGTAGGCCCATTCCTCCATCTGACCTCTGAGCGGGGTACGCGACAGATCAGCGCCACGACTGCAGAGGTCAAGGGATGAATAGGTTGGAGTGATGCGCTCGAAGGTGCCTTCATGTCCCCCCTCACATCCGCCGAATTGACTTCTCTCTCACATCCTGATATTCAACCGGCATTGGCCATTTGGTTCCGACAGACATCCCGGCTTGTCACTTGTCGTGCTGACGCGGTCCCGCTCGTCGGGCGCCAAGATGGACTCAGGAGGAGCATCCATGAGGCTTTCGGGAAAGGTTGCTGTCGTCACGGGTGTCACCAGCCCCATCGGGCAGGCGATCGCCTTGCGGCTGGCTGCCGAGGGGGCGGCGGTCGCCGTGACGGGCCACACCCCGGCCAAACTGGAGCAGGTGGCTCGGGCCCTCACGTCCGCCAAGGCGCGGCATCTCGCCGAGGCCCTTGACCTCACCGTGCCGGAGACCGTCGAGCAGTTCTTCGCGCGGGTGGACGAGCGGCTCGGTCCCACCGACATCCTGGTGAACGGGACGGCCTGGCGCGCCCGCCAGTCGTTCCTGGAGACCACGTACGCGGACTGGCGCAAAACCTTCGCCGGGTGTGTGGACAGCTACTTCCTCTGTAGTCTGGCGGCGGCCCGTCGGATGGTACCGCGGAAGTGGGGCCGGATCATCCATATCGGCTCAATCGCCGCCAGCGTCATGATGGTCCCCTTCACGGCGTACACGTCGGCCAAGGCCGCCGTCCACGGGCTGGCCACCGCCATGGCCGTGGACCTCGCCCCCCACGGGATCACGGTGAACGTCGTAGCCCCGGGCGTGGTCGAGTCCCGCTACGTCCGCGAGAACCTGACGCCCGAACAGATCCAGAAGCGGCTGGACCGGATCCCAGCGGGCAAGCTCGCCAGCCCGGAGGACTGCGCCGCCGCCGTAGCCCACCTGGCCTCGCCCGACATGGGGTACGTGACGGGCCAGGTGCTCTACGTGGACGGCGGGTTCTTGAGTGCCGGGGTGATAGCGAGGTAGGTTCGATAAAGGACGCTTCTCATACGCCTCACCCTCATCGATATTTCTGCACGCGGCGCACCTTTCTGGGTGCCGCCGCCCAGGCAAAAGGACACGATCCCAAGGTGGCCGCAATGGCGATGAGAAGAGCCACACGGTAACTGCCCGTCGCATCGAAGACAGAGCCGCCCAGCCACGGACCCACGGCACATCCAATCCCCACGACCGCCTCATTGATCCCGTATAGCAGACCGAATGACTTTCCTTGGAACAGGTCTGCGGCTACCGACATGAAGGTCGGTGCCGTCACACCCCAGCCGCAGCCGAAAACCGGGATGAAGAGATACGCAAATTCCGGCCGCGCACCGCTGTCTACGAGGAGGAGAAAGAAGGCGCCTAGCGCCATGAGCATTGTTCCCATGGTAAAGGCGATCTCCCGTCCGATACGGTCGGACAGCCACCCCCAAAAGACCTGGGAGGGGGACGTGAAGATGCCCAGGCCTGCGATGATGAAAGCCGCGTGCATCGCGTCGAAGCCCCTGTCGGTCAAGAGCTTTACTCCGTGGACGACGATCAGGTAAACAGGGATGATCACCAGAAAGCAGAAGATGAGAAGCGACCAAAACCTTCCCTCCCTGACGGCACGTTTCAGGGTCCACTCCGTTTGTGCCCACCTGGGGTCGACGACCTCAAGAGCCCTCTTTTCTTGCGACGGAGTGCCCTGCACTCCATCGGCCTGAAGGCCCATTTCGGCTGGCTTATGGCGGAGGAATGCAACGCTGAGGGGAAACAGGAGGAGAAAGACAAGGGCCGCCAATACCATAAAGGCAGACCGCCATCCAGCCACCCCGATTACGTACTGAGTGAACGGAACGAGCACAAAAGTGCCGATGCCCATGCCGGAGACGGCAATACCGCTCGCCAAGCCGCGCCTGCTCTGAAACCAGTGGGAGAGGACAGTCGAGTAAACGATGATGCTCACGAAGGTCACGCCGAACGCCGCGATGACGCCATAAAACAGGTAGAGCTGCGAAAGCGTCCGCACAAAAGCGGAGAGGAAGAGGCCGGCACAGAGCACCACGATTCCAGGGGGGACCACCCTTCTTGGCCCGAATCGGTCGATCATTGTGCCGACCAACGGGGCCGAGAAGGCGTAGACAATGAACGAGACGGACTGGACCCCCGCTGCTGCTGCTCGGCTCCAGTGGAATTCGTCGAGAAGGGCAACGAGAAAAACGGAGAAGGTCGTCCGCATCGCCAGCCAGATCCCCATGGACAGGAAGGCGATGATGACGATCATCCATCCGTAGTAGAAAGGCCAGTGGAAGGGCTTCCTGTCCACACGCCACCTCAGCGGAGCGTACGCAACCGTCCGGGTTGTTGAACCGGCACAACTTGACGGGCCATCCCATGCAGGACAGAAAGGATAACCTGCTGCGCCGAGAGTGCGGGCGGGGCGTCAAAACGCGTCGCCGGGACCCGGGGCGACCGCCGCGCGACAGCGTCAAGCGCGGTCCCGGATCGCGGCCCCAGGTCGGGGCGGAGTATCCGGCGAGGCTGGCCGGCATGTCAAGGGGAAAGGCGAGAGGAACCGGGGCCGCGCAGGGCGGACCTGGCCCCCGCGGCCCACGGCGGTGCCGCTCGCGGTGGCCGCCCAGGCGGGTGAGTGCAGCGGACGGATTACGAAGTTCGCGATGAGTCATGCGGTTCCTGGGCACCGTTCTTGACTTGCCTCATGCCCGATGGTAGGGTCTATACGAGCCGTGCAGGAAAGGGGGGGTGACGATGGAACGGATCGTCAATCTTCATATCGAGAAACTTCCCGAGGGCGTGTATCTGGCCACCTCGACGGACATCCAGGGCCTCGTCGCGCAGGGGCGAACGATCCAGGAGACCCTGGAGATCGCCCGCGACGTCGCCAAGAAGCTGATCGAGGGACGAACGGAACGGGAAGGCCTACCGCCCCTCACGCCGACGGCAGAGGTGTTCGAGTATCCTCTGGTCGTGAACGCGTAGGCCACAAGCGTCTTCGCAAGGCGAGTCCATGTTTGGGGACGTTGCCAAG
>CAVQPC010000079.1:0-14778 GCA_963714585.1 uncultured Methylomirabilota bacterium | reverse complement strand
CTCCAGCGCGTCGTCAAAGCGGCGGCCGCCAAGACGGGAATCGCCAAGCATGCCACCTGTCACACCCTGCGCCACTCGTTTGCGACGCACCTGCTCGAGGACGGCTACGACATCCGGACCATTCAGGAGTTGCTTGGGCACAAGGACGTGAAGACGACGATGATCTACACCCACGTCTTGAATCGCGGCGGCAAAGGGGTGCGGAGCCCGGTGGACGCCTTGTAGTCACGCGGTGCGCCGGGGGTGTTATGCGGATTCCGTCTATAATCCCGAGCGGATCGGTCCTCTGTCCGTAACCGCTCGGATCTTCAGGGCCAATCGATCGTCATGGCCCCGGGTGTATATACGGACGCTCTGTAAGAGATAGGTAGGTAGCGAGAAACCAGTATAGCCGTAGTTAGACCCGGCGTTAGACCGGCTGAGGCCAAAGGAGGCCAGAGATGATCACGACAAGATCCGGAGCAATGTGCTTCCTGCTGCTGGCGGTCGCTGCTATCGTGAGCGGGTGCGCGATCGGCAGGACAACGGTCCTCAGCGCCCCCCAGGGAAAGCCGGCGAACTTCAGCACCGTAGAAATGCCGAACCTTGAAGGAAGCGGCAACGTCCCCGAGGAGGTGAAACGCGACATCCCCGCGAAAGTCATCGAGAGCCTCAACAAGGAGAAGCTGTTCGCAAAGGTCGTACCGGCCTCTGACGACGCGGCGGGCACGCTCCTTCTGAAGGGACAGGTAGTCCAGTACAACCCAGGCAGCCAAGGCATGCGGTGGCTCACCGGACCCATGTCGGGGCGTTGGAAAGGGCAGTGTGATCGTGAACGTCAAGTTCATCGACAAGAACTCCGGGGCAGTGCTGGCAGAGTCGAATTTCGAGGGAGAGATCAAGGGCGGCGTCTTCGGTGGCGGCATCGACGAGACGCACGACGCCATCGCCGAAGAGATAGTCCAGTTCGTGAAAACAAACTTCAGTCGTTGAGAAGAAGACGCCGGAGTGCTTCGCCATCGAGTGATCCGGCACGTTCGGAATAGAGGGCGACGCGATGATCTTCAATGATTGCCTCGGTGACTTCAGCGCGGTCTGCAGCAACCCAACTCATGAGATCGCAGCTGCCCTCGCGCGAGCCGGAGCGAAGCGTTCAGCCGGCCGCGACGGCGGGTCTAACAAACCGCTACACCCGCCGGCCGGCTGCGCCGGCCGCACGTGAGCGCTGGCGTTAGCCTGGTGAAAACATGACAACAGCCAAATCGTTGCGCGACCTGCTCTATTTGGATTTTGACAAGGCGGCTTCGATTTGGAGTCAGTTCGAGGAAGGCTTGCCTGAGCGACTTTCCGTAACTGAGGACACCGGCACAGCTAGAGCAGCCGGAACCAAGTTTGCATACCTGGGATTGGCTGGCGCCAACCTAAGAGCGGATTATCTCGACAAGCGGTTGACATTGCAGTCGAAGACACTACACCATGACGTTCTGAATCGTGTCGAACGTCGCCTAACCGAGGTGGGTCTCGTGACGGACTTGGCGGACGCGGTGAGCTCAGACGAGTCGTCGCCTGAGAAAATCAGAAACGCCATCACGGGTTGACCGTACCTGAGGGCTGAAGGCGCCAGCGTGCTGGAAGACTACCGTCGCATCCTGGCGATAAGTGAGAAATTCAACGATTTGGTCGAATTCGTTGCCAAATCCGCCCAGCAGGCCGTTAAGCAATCCCCGGAATTCAAGCAACTTGAGCAGATGCTCGCAACTGCAAGAGAAGCCGCTGGCAAGGTGCCTGATCCCAATCAAAAGGCTGTTCAGCGGGAGAAGGTCAAGTCGGTGCAGCGGCAGCTTGAAGAACTGGCCAAGCCTAAACTCGAGAAGGCCGATCAGTGGATCCTGGAGGGCATGCGGCTGTGGATCAACACGTTCATGCCGAGTCGGATCAATTTTCGCATCTATCCATTCGCCAACTGCCTGGCCTTTCAGGTCTTATGCAATCTCAAACGCGAATGCTTCGTCGATTCAGACCTTGAGCATCTTCTCTACGGATACGGCAATCGGCCCAATGTTCCCTTGGCTGTTTTTGGGGTCATCACCTCATTGCCTGCCGAGGGCGAGTCAACCTTCGATCCCATGAAAGAGTTTGAAACGAGTGTTCCGTTACCAGAACGAGTGGTTTTCGAGAAAGCTTTTCGAGCGGTGTTTGGGGCTGTTCAGGGGCTCGAGGCGTTCGTGCGCTATTCGCGATACCCCAACGTCACAGTTCACCCGATCGCCGTCTACCGATCGTTCGCAGGAGCCGGTACCGCAGGCTAACCCGCGTTTCCAGCCGACGGCGACTGGCGTTAATGAGCCGCCGCGGCTGAAACGCATATCGTTGGGCGGGGTCAACACCCACAAGAGGGGGCAATTGCCATGGGCACCCTCGATCCGGCCATCGCTGAAGCGAAACTCCGAGAGCGCATCGAGAGCCTGGAGAACGACACACTGAGGTGCTTCTGGAAGATAGATGATGGTCCGGGGCCAGCGTTCTTCCCGGCGGTCCTTTACGCGTATGCGACGATTGACTATTTGTCGAGTCGTTGGGCGGGCTGGAATGATTCAAAGGGCGACCGCTCCAAGAACCAGACGATGCGAATGGTAACCTTTCTAGAGAAGTACTGCCGGTACGGCAAGAGGGAATGTCAGATAGCCGTCAGTCTCTGGCGCCACAAGCTGATGCATACGGGCGAGCCGCGTCTTAAGGAACGCCGTAACCAACGAGGTCTACAAATGGGAGATCAATCTGGCCGGAAAGAGTCATATGGAACTCGTTCCACTCAGCGCGCCAGGGGAGTTCGGGTTCCAGGTCAACCCGCTCACGCTTGTTCAGGATCTAAAGGCGGGCGTTCTCGGCGCTGGTGGGTATCTTGCCGATCTGCGGCAATCGCCTGACTTACAGCAGAAGTTTCTCGATTTCATGCAGGAGACGGAGAGCTACAAGATTACCCTGAGGGAGTGATGCTAGACCAAGGAGCTGCCCAACGCAGCGCTTGACCTGGCGGCAGCGAGGGAGCTGGGGCATGGGGCTGCGGTGGTAAGCTGTGCCGCAGGTCAGCGCAACGTTGAGCGGGCGCGGCCCGCATGTGGATCGGGGGGTCCGGCCCGCAACCGCGGGCGGGAATAGTGGAGCGGGGGCCGCGCGGCAGCACTCCTGCGCTGCGCTCCGGGGCTTCACCCCGCCGCCCGCGGCGGGGTGCGGCCGAGCCGCCGCTCCGTTATGTTGTCCTTTAGTACTTCGCGCAAATGGAAAGAGATTTGGACCAAGTCGCGCTGAAGACGACATTGACCGGTCGCATTACCCTGACGAAGTCGTGCAGCTCGAAGTAGCATATCAACAGCTCCTCGATCGGAGGGAAGGGATCTGCCGCGCGACACCCGGTGGGGAGTGTGGTGATCCCCATAAATCCGACAGTACGCGTTGGTGCTCCGACAGGTGTTGGCTTCACCGCGGCGATAGCACCTTCGAAGGTGTACGATTGCTTTTCGCGAAAAACCAGTGTATTGAATGGTCCGATCAATCCGAGGGCACTTCTGAAACGACGACAGGCTCTGGATTGTCTGCACGCCAGGTTGAACTCGCTTACGAAGGTCAACCTCCCGCGCGAGAGGCGGCAACGAAGACATCTGCACAACGCTTCTAGGCCGTCGAGACGGCGGTGCGATCGGGGCTCCCGAGGCCAAGCAGATCCTGTCACTACTGAAGTACGCGGCAAGAGCCGTCAGCACGGACGTGCTCGGCGTGCACCGCAAAGCAATACGACATCTTGTCTGATTGCTACACCTTCTTGTGCGAGTTTTGTCACCCAAATTTTCACTCAAACTCGGTGGCATTCGAACTCAACAAGGCTCAAAGTGAATTCGTCATGCGTCACTCTGCTATGATGCGAGACGACGAAGCGAAACTCTTGCATTACCTGCTGATCTGTACACCGATCTTCGTGCATTTGTATGATCGCATTCACGAACTTGTGCCTTCAGTGGCAACATAACCAGGCGCTCCAGGCGCCGCCGCTACGCGACGCGGCTGAGCGCCGGCGTTGGGCAGACAGGACCGGGGCGACCACGAGGCGCGTGATACGCGTCATTCTGTTGGGAGGTATTGTTCTCGCGGCTGTATGTGCAGCCAGAGAGGGCCATCGTGAGTGAGCGCCAGGCTTCGATCCCGAGCCTCGAGTCAGGTCGGCATGTCTCACGACGCCACAGGACGAAATTAGGCCGGGCACAGCACGCCGCACACCTGAAGAGGAGCGAGCGCTCGAAGGCAGAGACGTCACGCAAGTCCTATGGGGGGGGACCGCTGCCGGGGCCGCGTCCAGTCGGCAACAGGGCCGGCAACCCATCGGAAGCGAGGTCCCGAGCAACGTCCCCATCGACCAATCCACTCGTCCCCAGGCTGTCGGTACCCGGTCGCCTCCGTCACGGGTGCCGGTGGCCACCAAATCCGCGATGACATGCAGGGGTGGAAGTCGCGGCCCGTTGGGCTGCGGAACATGACTGACAGGGAAGGTACGATGCAGAGACCGTCCAGACCGACCAGCAGAGTCCTGGCGCGAGGACTCGCGATTCTGTATGAGGACCGGGATATTCTGGTGGTGGACAAGCCCGCCGGTCTCTTGACGGTGGGGACGGAGAGAGAGAAAGCGCGAACCGCCTACTTTGCCCTGACCGATTATGTCCGCAAGGGGGCCGCCAAGTCCAGGAACCGTATTTTCATCGTCCATCGACTGGACCGGGAGACCTCGGGGGTCCTCGTGTTCGCGAAGAACGCAGAGGCAAAGTACGGCCTGCAGCGCCGGTGGGACGAGACGAAGAAGAGGTATCTCGCCGTCGTGCATGGCAAGTGTGAGAAGCGCTCGGAGACCATTACGACCTATCTGGCGGAGAACAGCGCTCACGGCGTGTACTCCACAGCCGATACCAAGAAGGGCAAATTGTCGCATACGGCGTATACCGTGCTCAAGGAGACGAAGGACTTTGCCTTGCTGGACGTTGAACTGCTGACGGGCAGGAAGCACCAGATCCGCGTCCATCTGGCGGATCGGGGACACCCGGTGGTGGGCGATAGGAAGTATGGCAGAGCGAATAAAGCGCACCGACGTCTGGCGCTGCATGCCAGATCCCTTTCCTTCAGGCACCCCGTCAGCGGCGAGGAGCTCACGTTCGAAGCAAGGGCGCCCGCCTATTTCAAAGAACTCGTCGGCAGTTTCGAGCACATACTTGCCCGACAGACACCTGCAACGGACGCGAGCGCGCGCCGTTGAGGTATGACGTGTGAGAATGCGTGGAATGCGGGACGTTGTTGACTCAGTGGACTATTCCTGATAGGCTCCACTCTCTCCAAGCAGGAGGCGGAGACCGACGATGCCCCGACAGGCGCGGCTGGATGCTCCCGGCACGGTGCACCACGTCATCCTGCGGGGGCTGGAACGCGGGCAGATCGTGGCGGATCGCGAAGACCGCGCGGCCTTCCTCACGCGGCTCGACGAGGTCGCCGCGGCCACCGGGACGACGCTCTACGCCTGGGCCCTTCTCCCGAACCACGCCCACCTGCTGCTCCGGAGTGGGTCCCAGGGCCTCCCGCAGTTCATGCGCCGGCTCCTCACGGGCTACGCCATTACCTTCAATCGGCGCCACAAACGGATCGGCCATCTCTTCCAGAACCGGTACAAATCCATCGTCGTGGAGGAGGACCCCTACTTCTGCGAGCTGGTGCGCTACATCCACCTCAATCCCCTGCGGGCGCGCCTCGTGCCGGATCTGGCGCGCCTGGACGGGTATCCCTGGTGTGGCCATGCGGGGATCCTGGGCCGCGCAGGCCGCCCGGGGCAGGATCGGGCCTACGTGCTGTCCTGGTTCGGGCGAACCGAGCGCGCCGCGATCCGCGCCTATCGAGCCTTCATGCGCGAGGGCATCCCGCAGGGCCGCCGCCCCGAACTGGTGGGCGGAGGGCTGGTCCGCTCCCTGGGCGGCTGGGCCGCGGTCCGCGCCATCCGCCAGCGGGGGGCGCGGAGTCTGGCCGACGAGCGCATCCTGGGCAGCGGGCGGTTCGTCGAGCGGATGCTGGCCGCGGGCGATGCGCGGCAGCAGACGCAGCGGGCTCAGGGACAACGGCTCCGGGAGGCCCAGGCGGTCATCCGGCGCCAGTGCCGGCAGGCCCAGGTCGGGCTGGAGGAGCTCCGGATGGGGAGCCGGCGCCGCCGCATCGCGGCCGTGCGGGCGGAGCTGGCGGTTCACCTCGTGACCCGGCTCGGGCTCTCCCTCGCCGACACGGCGACGGCAGCTCGGCGTGTCCACGTCGGGGATTGCGAAGGCGGTCGCCCGAGCCGAGCGGCGATATGTCCACTGAGTCAACAACGTCCCCAATCGCACCGATCGCATTGAAGGCTCTGGCTCCAAGGCGCGCATCCGCAAAGGAAAAACCGTTCGCCTCCAGCTTCCCGCATGGGCGGAGGCCCTGCAATCGGGGATGGTCTGCTATTCGATGGCTGTGATGTTCGTTCTGTGAATGGAGGAGCTGATGAAGCATTTCAGGTGGGATGAGATCGCTGCCGAGAAGGTCAACGAGAAGTTCGTGCGGAAGCTTGCCTGGGATGGGGGGCTGATGATTGCCTGGATGGAATGCAAGCAGGGATGTCTCGTCCCGCCCCACTCGCATACGAACGAACAGCTTACATTTGTGACTCGTGGGCGGTGGCGGTTTGAGATCGGAGGGAAGGAGTTGTTCGTCGGGCCGAATGAGATGGTGTACATTCCGCCCGATACAGTCCATTCGGCAGAGGCTATAGAGGATCTGGTAGCCTACGATATCTTCACGCCGCCTCGGGAGGATTGGATCAAGGGCGAGGATGCGTATCTGCGAAACGTAGGGACCAAACCAGGTGAAGGCCGGTCGGCCTGACCACGGCATGCACCGGAGCGCGCGAAGGCAGCCTCGGATACTCCAGCAGCTACCCCGCGCGCCCGGTGATGCCCAGCCATTTCGGCAGCACCCCGGGAACCCGACATGGCGCTCATAGCTCTTGGCCTCAGCCTCTTTGTTGCCGCCTTGGGCGCGGTGGGGATGGTCTCACCGATGAGGCTTCTGGGCGTCGCCCGGCATTTCCAAAGCCCGGCCGGGCTCTGCGCGGCGGCAGCTCTCCGCGTCGTCCTGGGTGTGGCGCTCGTTTTCGCCGCGCCTACCTCGCGCGCCCCCGGGGTCGTCCGCATCCTCGGCATCATCATCCTCGTGGCAGGTGTCATTACGCCCCTGTTCGGGGTCGAGCGCTCCCGCAGACTCCTGGATTGGTGGTCTACGCGGGGGCCTGCCTTCATGCGTGTCTGGGCGGGGTTTGCCCTTGTGTTCGGTCTCCTCTTGGCCTACGCCATGATAGCCTAACTTGCGGGCTGCGAACCAGCGGCAGTGAAGACAGCCCGCCGAGTAGCCCATCCGATGGCATCAGCTCAACGCGAAAGAGCGGCCCCTGCGGGCCGCTCTCGTACTTGGCGAACACGTGATCGCTGACGGCTGACGGCTGTTCTACGGCAGCAGCCGCGGCTCCTTCCCGCGCTCCGCTACCATTACCCCCTGGGCGCCGCGCACATCGGACCGGTCGTGGACCAGGGCGGCCACGGCGGCGGCCATGGCCCGCGGATCGTCGGGCCCGGGGAAGATCACGTTGCGGCCGATGAGGGCTCCGCGAACGGTGGGCCCCGCCTGCATGGCGGTGTGGAGATCCTCCAGGACCGGCAGGGGGTTTCCAGTCACCTCGCCGCCCAGGATGAGGATAGGGAGGGTCGTGGCTCGCGCCACGCGATCCAGACCCAGGCACGAGGGGATCTTGAGCCACGTGTTGAGGGAGGAGGCCCCGAGGGCGGAGGCGACGCTCACCATCCCGGCGAGGTCCGCGACCGTGCGCTGCACCACGTACTTCTTCCCCACCCTTTTCACCGGAAGCGGCTCGAGGAACGCGGCGAGGTCGGCGCGGACGCACTGGCTCACGGCATCGGCGCAGGCCACCAGGGTCCGACCCGAGGCGGGGTCCCGCGCATCGAGGCGAAACATGAACTTCGCCCCGTCCATGCGCAGGGCCTGCAGGCGCTCGGTGGTGAAGGCGGTGAAGGCATCCTCCATCTCGAAGCAGGTCCCCTTGAGCCCGCCCCGGTTCATGCAGCCAACCAGCAGACGCTCGTCCAGCAGGCTCGGGCCGCCCCGCTCCTTGATAAGCCGCGTGAGGATGAAGAGATCCTCGATGATGTCCGGCGTGCCCATGACGCCGTCCACGCCCGAGTGGGTGAGGACGCGGAGGATGCGGGCCAGGTAGGCGCGCCGGTCCGCCATCCCCAGGGGGTCGTCCAGCACGTTCAGGACGTTGCGCGCCGGGTGGTCGGCAGCCAGCAGGACCAATGTCCCCTTTGGCGCGGGCACCGAACGGCGCTTGCGCCGTTCCGCCTCTTCCTGCACGACGATGGGCCGTTCGACGCGCGCGTCCGTGATGGCCGCGAACAACTCAGGCGGCAGGAAGGCCATGGGGTCGAAGGGTTTCGGCGCGACCTTGCGGGCAGGCATGTTGCGACTCCTTCCAGGGGCCAAGCGTCAGGGGATGTGAAGGCGCGGAAACAAGGGTACCAGGGCCTGATACACATCCTCGAAAAGGATGCGGCGGCCCTCGTGGAAGCGGACGGCATCGGGGTCGGGCACCACCGCTTCGCAGATTGGGTTCCATTCTCGCGCAGACAGATCGGGGTTGTCAATCAGACCGACGGCGCGGGCGGCGAGGAGGGCGGCGCCGAGCGAGGCCGCCTCAGTGTGGCGCGGGCGCAGGAGAGGGATGCCCAGGATATCGGCCTTGATCCGCACCCAGAGGTCGGAGCGCGCCCCGCCGCCGACCGCCACCAGCTCTGTCGGATCGAGGCCCATCCTGCGGAGCCCCTCCAGGCAGACGCCCACCTCGTAGCCCACCCCCTCCATGAGGGCGCGGGCGATGTCTCCGCGGGTATGGCCGAGGCTCAGACCCAGGAGCAGGCCGCGGGCATCGGGGTTCCAGCGCACGGACCGCGCGCCCATGAGGAAGGGAAACATGAGGAGGCCCCGGGCCCCCCATGGACTGGCGGCCGCCTCGCGCTCCAAGAGCGGCATCTCCTCCGGCGCGAGGCCGACGAGCTCTCGGAGCCAGCGCATCGCCGAGGCTGTGGTCGTGACCCCCAGCTCGAACAGGAATCGGCCCGGGATGGCGTGTATCCCACAGGGAACGCGACCCAGATTCTCGGGCAGGCGGTCGGTGACCATGGAGACCTGGGTGGCGGTCCCGGTGGAATCCGACGCCCGCCCTCCGGCGAGCCCGGCGCCCACGGCCTCGCAGGGGCGGTCGCCGCCTCCGAGTGAGACGGGGATGCCTGCGGGAAGTCCCAGAGCGGCCGCGGCCTCGGCGGCGAGCCGGTAGGGTGCCTCCACGGATCGGTAGAGCGGCGGGAACTGCTCTTCCCGGACGCCGATGCGCGTGAAGATGTCCAGCCACCAGCGCTCCCGGCGAAGGTCCAGCATCATGGTCCGCGAGGCCAGGGTGTAGTCGGTGACCGGGGCGCCGGTCAGGCGATAATACAGGAAGTCCCGGGGCTGCAGGAACATCGCGGCCCGCTCCAGGATCTCGGGCTGGTGCTCGCGGAGCCAGAGGAGCTTGCACGCCGTGTAATTGGGGTCGGGCGCCACCCCCGTGAGGTGATGAAGGTACGAGACACCGAACTCCTCCCCCAGACGCACGGCCTGATCGCGGCAGCGACGGTCCATCCAGATGATGCACCGGCCGAGCGGCGCCCCGTCCCGACCCAGAGGCACCACGCCCTCGCGCTGCGAGGAGAGGCCGATGGCGGCCACGCGCGAGGGATCCTGCCCGGCCAGGCAGTGCCGGCCGGCGGCCACGGCGGCGCGCCACCAGTCCGAGGGGTCCTGTTCCGCCCAGTCGGGCTGGGGGTGATGGATGGGATAGCCCTCATCGGCAGAGGCGAGGAGGTTCCCCTGCAGGTTCCACAGGCACACCTTGCAGGAGCTGGTGCCGAGGTCGAAGGTGAGGATGCTTTCGGTGGGCATGCTGTCGCCAGGAAGGACCTGAACACCTTTAACCGCAGATTACACAGATTACACAGATCTTTCCGGGATCATTCCCAGGAGGCATCTGCGTAATCTGCGAAATCTGTGGTTGCCCGAAGTCTCGTCTCGTTACGGTTTCACCATGATCTTGAGGCCCTTGCCCTCCCGGAGGGCGTGGATGGCCTCCTTCGTCTGCGCCAGCGGATACTCCACGCCGAGGAGCGGCTGCAGCGTGAGGTGCGGGAGCCAGCGCACGGCCCGATGGAAGGCATGCGGGCGCAGGAAGGCAGCCTTGATCTGGATCTCCTTGTCGAAGAGCTGGAAGGGCCGGACCTTGGCAATCGCTTCCGGATCGGCGACGCCCATGACGAAGACGGTCCCGCCCTTCTGGACGAGATCGATGCCCTGCTCCAGGAGGGCGGGATGGCCGAGGCAGTCAAAGACGATCTCCGGCCCCAGGCCGTCTGTCTGCTCCTTCACGATGGCGGCCAGGTCTTGATTCTTCGGATCGACGGGAATGCCGCCGACGGCCTTGCAGATCTCCCGCCGGTGGGCGCGGGGCTCCGAGATCAGCACCTTGCTGGCCCCGCTGTGGAGCAGAAGCTGCGTCATGATGCAGCCGATCGTCCCGCCCGCCAGGACCAGGGCCACGTCCCCCGAGCGGACCTTGGCCAGATCGATGGCGTGCAGCGCGCAGGCCAGCGGCTCGGCCAGAGCGGCGACCTCGAAGGAGAGGCTGTCCGGCAGCTTGTGGACCAGCCGGTCGGGGAACAGGGCGTACTCGGCAAAGCCGCCCGGGTGGGCGTAGCGGTGCAGGCACTGGTGTTCCCGCCCGTCCCGGCAGAAGTAACAGCGGTCGCAGGGCAAGCCGGTCTCCACCGCCACGCGATCGCCCACCTTGACCTTGGTGACCCCCTTCCCGACCGCGCTGACAACCCCGGTGAACTCGTGGCCGATGACCCGGGGAGGTTTGAACATGGGGAACTTCCCTTCCAGGATATGCACGTCGGTGGCGCAGACGCCGCAGGCCACCACCTTCACCTGCACGTCGAAGGGGTCGCTCGGCGTCGGAATCGGGACGTCATCAATGTCCAGTTGCTCGATGCCCTTCCAGACCGCTGCCTTCATGCTGTGCGCTCCTTTCGGGATGCGGCGATGAATTCCCCCGCGCCGCGCGCCTGGAGAAAGGCCTGAACTTCCTGCAGTCGGGGGATGCCGGCGCGACCGCCCAGGCGGGTGCACTTCAGCGCCGACACGGCGTTCGCGAAGCGCAGTATATCCCGCGCCTCCCAGCCCTGCAACAGCCCGTAGAGGAATGCCCCGTGGAAAACGTCGCCCGCGCCCGTCGTGTCCACAACGTCCACGGGAAAACCGGGGGCCTCGATCGTGTGGCCACGGTGGCGGAGCACCGATCCCGCCTCGCCCCGCGTCACGCCTACACAGGAGGGGCCGAGCCTCGCCAGGCCGTCCAGGATCCCGGCCACCTCCGACGCCCCGGTCAGCTCCCGGCCGAAGCGCTGGCCCACGATGAGGATGTCGGTGAGCCGGAACAGCTCCTCACGCCGCTCGGTGGAGTCCTCTGCGTCCACGGAGACCGGGATCCCCGCCTCGCGCGCCCAGCGCGCGGCCTGGAGCGCCGCCTCTCCCTCGTAGCCGTCCAGGTGCAACACGCGCCCGGAGCAGACCGCCTCGCGCGACAGCTCCTCGGGCCTGAGCCAGATGCGCCGGTCCCGGTGGCGGATGATGGTGCGGTGGCCCGTCCCCTCTTCCACCAGGACGACGCAGAGGCGATGGGGCACATCGGCGGCCCGGATGGAGGCCTCGAGGTCCAGCCCCTCGGGTAGGAGCATCTCGCGGGCCAGGCCGCCGATCTCGTCGCTTCCGAACTTCCCGATGTACCGCGTGCGCAGGCCGAGACGCGCGCAGGCCACCATGGCCGTGGCGGTGAGGCCCCCGCCCTGCCGTGTCACCGCCAGGGCATCCGACTTCGTGTCAGGCTCCGGGAAGCGGGGGATCCGGAACAGGTAGTCCACGACGTTGATCCCGACGCCGACCACGTCGAAGGGTTTGTCCTGGGGGACGAGGAGGTCAATGCGCATTCGCCGCCTCACCGAAAGGCGTTCGGCTGTTCGACAGTTCGGCGGTTCGACTGTTCTGGATCGATCGAACAGTCGAACCGCCGAACGCTCAGTTCAGCTGCAGGCCGCCGCAGACGTTGTACGTCTGCCCGGTGATGTAGCTCGCCTCATCCGAGGCGAGGAATGTGTACAGGTTGGCCACGTCCTCGGGCGCCTCGATGCGGCCCAGGGGGATGGCCGCCACGCGGGACGCCTTCACCGACCCGGCGGGCTTCCCTTCCAGGGCGGACCACTCCTGGTCGATGCTCACCCACATGTCGGTGTCCACGATGCCGGGCGCCACGGCGTTCACCCGGATGCCGTAGGGGGCCAGGGCCAGGGCGGCACTCTGGGTGATGCCGATCACGGCGAACTTCGAGGCGCAGTAATCCACCAGCGTGGGCTTGCCGGACCGGCCCGAGATGGACGCGGCATTCAGGATCACGCCGCTGCGGCGCTTTACCATCTCGCGCGCCACCGCCTGGAGGCAGAAGAAGGTGGCCTTGGCATTCAAGGCCTGGGTCTGATCCCACTCCGCCTCCGTGATCTCGAGCAGCCGTCGCACGATGGTGCGCCCCGCGTTGTTCACCAGGATGTCGATCTTCCCGAATTCCCGGAGGGCAATCTCCACCATCCGCTGAATGTCCGTGAGCCGGGTGGCGTCCATCCGCATGGAGACGCCCTTGCGCCCCAGTGCCCGGATCTCGGCAGCGGTCTGCTCGCTCGTGGCGAGATCCAGATCGGGCACCAGGACGTCCGCGCCCTCGCGGGCAAACTTGAGGGCGGTGGCCTTGCCGATGCCTCGGCCGGCGCCGGTGACGATGGCGGATTTTCCGGCGAATCGCATGACAGGCTCCTTTACCCAGCCATCAGCTATCAGCCGTCAGCGGTCAGCTCAGAACATGTTCTTGGCTGATCGCTGATGGCTGGTAGCTGTAGGTTATCCCTTCATGGCACCGAGGGTGAGGCCCCGGACGATATGTTTCTGGATGAAGAGGGACAGGATGAGGACGGGCAGCGTGATGATGGTGGCCGCCGCCGTGAGGCCGCCCCAGTTGATCTCCTCGTACGACAGGAAGTTGTAGACGGCGATGGGCAAGGTCCGCGTCTTGAAGCCGGCGATGATCAGCGAGAACAGGAAGTTGTTCCAGGAGAAGATGAACCCCAGGATGGCGGTGGCCACGATGCCGGGCTTCACCAGGGGCAGGGCCACCCGCAGGAAGGCGGAGAAGTTGGAGCAGCCGTCGATCCGCGCCGCCTCGATC
This sequence comes from uncultured Methylomirabilota bacterium, assembly GCA_963714585.1. Lineage (GTDB taxonomy): Bacteria > Methylomirabilota > Methylomirabilia > Methylomirabilales > 2-02-FULL-66-22 > 2-02-FULL-66-22. The sequence goes on along the minus strand of CAVQPC010000079.1, from coordinate 1,319 downwards.
AGCTCCGCGGGGACGTCCTCGAAGAAGCCGATCATCACCCACAGGACCAGGGGCAGGCAGACGATCAGGTGCGTCAGGATCAGGGCGGTGTAGGTGTCGATCATCTTCAGCTTGGTGAAGAGGATGAACCAGGGGATCAGGTAGCCGATGCCCGGCGCCATGCGGGCGGTGAGGATGGCCAGGGCGATTCCGGTCTGCTTGAAGCGCGCCACGGCGTAGGCGCCGGGAAGGCCCAGGAGCAGCGCGAGGCCGGTGGAGCCGGCGGCCACCACCAGGCTGTTCCAGGTGAAGGTGAAGAATGGGTTTCGGATGAAGACCTCGCGATAGTTGTTCAAGGTGGGCCGGAAGATCCAGACGGGCGGGTAGGCCGTGTTCTGCACCTGGGTCTTGAACGAGGAGAGGAACATCCAGGCCAACGGGAACAGGAACGGGACGTAGGGTCGGTGAGCAATCCGACCTTGGGGTGGACGCGGCAGGCCGCCAGCGCCGGTGCCGGGTCGTTGCCGTGCGCGGAAGCCAGCAGGGCGTCGTCCCAGGGCAGCGCGACCGCGGCGAAGGCGAGTTGCAGTGAGGTCACGGTCGGGACGACGCGGCATTTCAACCCTGCGGTGCGGATGCGCCGCACCACCCCGTAGAAGAGTGGATCACCCGACGCGATGACCACCGCCGACAGGGCTGGATCGACGCGGCGAGGGTCTTCCACCGCCGGACCGATGCGTCCCAGCACGATGCGCAGGTGGGCGGGCACTGCCAGGGCGTCGAGGTGGCGTTGGCCACCCACCACCAGCGCGGCGGAAGCGACCGCGTCCCGCAGCTGCCCGCTGGGTTCGCCGGCGTAGCCGTAGACGGTAATCATGATGTGGCCGTTCGGGTTTCGTCGACGACCGCGCCATGCTCGGCCAGTGCCAGTGCTGCGTCCGGGTCTGCGGCGCGGAACTCGTGCCGGAACCCCGGATGGTAGAGGTGCGAGCGTTTCAGCATCGGTGCGGTACCTAACGCCGGGCCGACCAGGATCACGGTGTGCTTCCAGAATTGTGGTCTTTCATGGTCGCCGACAACTCGTCGAGCCGACAGCGCAGCAGCACCTGGTCGGGCCAGCTCACCCGATGACCGATGATGACAGGGGTATCAGGCGGGTAACCGCCGGCGAGCAGTTCGTCCTTAGCACCTTGTTGCGCTACGACATCGGTTTTGGCGGCCTCGACCATGTCTTGTCAACCGGCCGGAGCGTAAACGTCCTGGTGCTGGACACCGAGGTCTACTCGAACACCGGCGGCCAGGCTTGCCCAAGGCTACGCCGCTGGGGGCGGTCGCCAAGT
>CAVQPC010000078.1:0-24279 GCA_963714585.1 uncultured Methylomirabilota bacterium | reverse complement strand
GGTCCCCCATTATCCCCCATTACAGGCTGGAAGATGACCGAAGTGCGCTCGGCCCCCAAGACGACTTACCGCAGCTTGGAGAAATCGGTGGGCGGAGCAGCGCCGCGGCGGCACGCGGAGAGAAAGCGGGCCCGCCGCCTCGCTCTGCTCGCGCGCCGCGATCCACTCGGGCTCCGCCTGAAACGCCCGCCGTCGCAACTCGCGGTGCCGAGGTCGTCCCGACCTGCAGCAAGTAGAAAAGATCGTTGGTGTCTCGCGATGTCCACCAGAAGCCGACCGGGCGGATGTCATGCCGCTCCCAGATGTGGATCTGCTCTTGCGGAAGCGATCCACCAGCACGCAGCGAGTTTTCCGGGCATGGCATGGTAGACGCGAAGCTCATAGATCATCGCTTGTCCTCCTCGTGGCAGCCGACCTATTCCAGGTCCCGGAGCACGCGTCTCCGGCTCGTGAAGGTAGTCGCACGGGCGTTGTCGCGTACACCGTATACCGTGCCGACCGGAAAGATGCTGTGAACGAACGGTGGCGGGCCATCGCTCGTGATCCGACACGAACCGCGCCGGCTTGGCGGGACGTGTGGCCGCCTGTGGTCCCCGAAGGAGCCCCATGTTGCGCCAGGAGTGTCCGGAACCAACGGAACCCCACTAATTAGTATTGAAGGGCGTCCCCCATTACCTTCTTACAAAGTCAGGACGCCCCGAGTACCTTTGAAGCGCGGCGCACGTCCGGCGACCACCCAGAAGATCATGCCGAAACGGTCGGCGCCCGCGACGATCGCCTGGGTGGCGGTGACGTTGATCTTCGCCTTCGTCAGCTTTTCCAGCAGTTCGGCCACCACGCCGACTCGGTCATCGCCGTAAATCAGGAAGCCCTTCTCGGGGTCCCACGAGCTTCCAGCCAGCCTTCCGCGCCACGGCCCGGAACGTGGGTGTGTTGGCAGGGACGAAGTCCAGTTGAGTGTGGCACCCTTCGAGAACCCCGATAGTTTATAGGTAGACCCCTGCCGCGCAGAGCGGTTCGAGGATCTGGAGGCTGCGCCGGGCTTGTCGGACACCTCCATGGAGTAGTAATCACCAGTCGAATGGTCTCGGCCATGGGGTCCTCCTTTCACGGGTGGGGACGGGGCCTCGCCTCTTCGGGCCGGAGCGGGACGAGGGGCTCTCCGCGACCGCGTGGGCGCGCCGCATTCCGGAAGTGAGGACTGGGTGAACAAGGGAGACCCGTCGGTTCGAACTCGCATTCCGATACTACCTCCGAACTGCCAGAATCCAGGAGAGCCCCCTTTCGGTGCGGAACCGACAAGTTGTTTCTGCACCTACGTAGTATATCCCCTATTAGGCGAGAGCCTAGCAAACCAGGACGAAACGTCCCCATTACGTGGCCGCAGATCCGCTCGGCGATGTTCCGAAGGGACCTTCATCCTGGCCTCCGGCAGTAGGGCTGGTGGTGTGCGAGGCTGATTTGAGTCCCAGGGGCTGAAAACTGAACGGGAGGAAGGTGGCAACATCCTCACCACCTACTCCGCTGCGCTCCAACTCGTCCGCTCCCCGGCTGCGGCGCCCGCGGCCATCCCGCCCCTGCCTTTCGCGGCGCGCTCCGGCGTGTAGAAGGCGGAACCGCTGAAAGATATGAAAAAGGAGCGCACTACGCAGAAGTACGCCAGGATTGCTGGCCGCGCCTGTGCTATATGCGGACGCAATCTTCCTCCAAGATGGCGTAGGCCCTACCAAGATCTCCTGAAATCTCCCACTCCGGGTCCGAGGAAGCGGCCGCCGGGAACGTCGCAGCGGCGGCGAATCTCGCCCGCGACGCCCGGGAGGGGGAATCCCCTTCACGCTTGCACGCCCCCAGGAAGGTCATCCGGGGCACCCGAGATGCCGAACGGATTATTGGGCGAGGAGGGAGGCCACTCAGCCCCGCCCCGGAGGGCGGCCCGTGCGCAGGGGCGGACGATCGCTCAATCTCTCCGGAGCACGCACGGGACCGCGGTGACCAGGTCGGCCGCGCTGGCGGACTGCCGGGCGCGGCGCCCTTGGAGAACCCACAGGTCGCCCGGCCGCTCCATGGGACCCCGGTTCGTTGAAATAGGTGCCGTCCTGTTCAAGTCCCGCCGACCCCCGGTGAGGCATAGCCCAGGAAGGAACGCGAAGTGAGGATCGCACTGCTGAGTCCCTTGGGAGTCTGCATTCAATTCCTGTGGGCGGGGTAGGAGCTCACGTCACCAACTGGCTGCTGCCATGGAGCGCGGGGCCCGGCCATGAGGTGCACGTCTTCACGCGGATGGGCCGAGTGGCCCAAAGCCCCTTGGAGCGGATTCACGGCGTCTGAGCAATCACCGCCCATTTGACCTAACTGAAATTCGTTGACGATGTGCATTCCTCTTCGTGCATCACCTCTTTGCCACCGAAGAGTACACGGGGGCACCCTTTGATGTGGTGCATGCCCACGACTGGTTTGGCCGCCAACGCCATGGCGTGGGCGAAGCAGGGTCGGGGGCGAAGGGATGGCCATTTTCCACGGAGTACTGGATGTGCGGGAACCACTTCTGGGGGCGGGGACACCGGCCCGCATCCGCGACCACGAGCGGCACGGGACCGTCTGTGCGGTTGGGCCATTGTGCGGTCTCCGGGGCCCTAAGGGTGGAGGTGAGGGATGTGGCACAATTCCCCGACTGGAAAAGTCGAGGCGACCTACAACGGCTGCTAGACGCGCAACACGTGTATGACGGCTCGGATTTCGGGACGTGGGCGGCCGTAGCAGCAAGTCGGCCTCATGGACCCCATGGTGCCTCGTCGGGGCGGCTGACCGCCCAGAAAGGACCCAGCCTGTAGAGCCATCTCCATGGTTTCGCAGCACCACCATCCTCGGGCAAGCTCGTCGTTCGCGGGGGATGGACCTGCGGGGTCGTGTGAGCGGCGCGCATGGCAACTGGGGGTGGCCCATGCCTGCCGATTCCGGCGGAACCGGTGGGTGTGGAACTCCAGAACCTCTACAAGATCAGCGACGGTGGTGTGTGTCGCAGCCGGACGAATCCGCACCACCTCGAGGCTGGAGTGCGGGAAGCCGGCGTGGCCTCCAAACGGCGGGGCCGGACGAATTCGTGCTGGCAACGAGGGCTAACCGGGCTGGACACTATCTCACTCCCGAGTCCCTCCGCCTGGGGCCTCGGGACCCTCCTCACCAACGTTCCACCGGGGGCGCGGAAATGGGGCCGACACCGCCGAGGTCCGCCGCAGAGGCGGCCTTCTCTTGGGATGCCATAGCAGACGCACGCTCGGGGTCTACTGCTCCTGATCCGAGGAGAAACGGGAGACCGGAGACGTTGCGTCACTAGGTGGAATTGCTTTACTCACCCACGGCAAGGGGCCGACGGCCATTGAGCTCCGGTGCTGCCGGAAATGGCTCGGCGGCCGGGTCCCGCAGCTGGCCGAGGGATCCTCGACGAGGCTGGAACTGTAGACCGCCCGGGGTGCCCGGTCGGCAGCAGCAATGAAGGGCCGTATCCGACCAGCCGGGGCAACCGTCCTGCCACGTGGTGTACTGGCCGAGAGAGGGCGTCGGCAGGGAATAATACTCCGTAACGCAACGTACCCTTCACACCCTTCACAGCCGCCCCCCCATTCCCCCAGGGCGTTGGACCGAGAGGGCGCGGCGTGACCATCGCGCCGGGGGCGCCGCCGCCCGGACGCGGAGGCGTCACCGTGGTCACATCGAACGCCCCCAAGCCCACCCTCGCCATCACCGCCTCCCACGTGGAACGCCCCGTCGCGGTCTGCCGCGTTGGAGCTTGGCTGCCAGCGGGGCCCGTTCGAGCGTGCGAAGAGTCCGCTGCCCCACCCGGCATCTTCCTCTCCCCCCGTGGTGTCCTCCGCACGGCGTGGCGTACGCAATCCGTGGCTGACCGGGATGGACCAGGCTTAGATCCGAACCCCTTCCAGGACGTTCTTAAAGTCCATCATTCCGCGATCTGTAGAAGGGGATCTCGTTCTCGACTGCGACGTGGCCCCGTATCGGGGCCAACCCTACAGATCGCCCTCCTCGGCGGCGAGGCGATCCGCAGGGGCGAATATTGGTCACGGCCCCACTGGCCGAAAGGTCATCCGGGCCCGGCGGTTCCAGGGAACTGGGTCATGCCCAGGGAGGAACTCGAATCCGTGCCGCATGTTGACCAGACGGGCATGAAGCGCCTGTCCAGCTCGTGATCGAGTTTCCCGTTCGGGTCCGGGATGGTCAACGCGGCCGGGCCGCATGCAGGGCATGCTCTGTTTCCGCCCCTGGAAAATGACCATCAAGCCATCGCCCGCCGTTTCGTTCATATCCCCGCCGTGCGCGTAGATCACGTCCAAGAGCTGGAGAAATACTTCTCGATGATGGTTTACCCGTTCGCGGGTCAGCGTTTGGCTAATCCGCGCGTACCCGGCGACATCCAGGAACAGGATGGAGATGTCTTCAGGTCCCGCGCACCCGGGGAGCCTCGGGTCTGTGTTTTCATGATGCGCACGTGAATCTTGCAGCAAAACGGGGCGCAGGTGGCCAGGGACGAACCTTAGTGTCCATTTTCTGCTCCATCTTCCAGTGCTGGCGGGCGTTGATGAGCACATTGCCGGCCAGCTCGAGGAGGTCTTGCAGGAGGACGAAGCTCGAGCGCACTGACGTGGGCCCTCCCGGCTGTCGCGCTCAGGATCGCCAGACGGGGGCCGTTGGCGATCCTGAGCGCGACGGCCCGGGAGGGCCAGGCGTTCAGTGCGCTCGAGCTGGTCCTCCTGCAGGACCTCCTCGAGCTGGCCGGCAATGTGCTCATCAACGCCCGCCAGCACTGGAAGATGGAGCAGGAAAAATGGACGCTGGACCGGATCCTGGGCCACCTGCGCCCGTTTGTGCCGGAGACCGTGCAGCGCATCGTGGAAAAGAACCCCGAGGCTCCCCATCTCGAGAAGCGGGACCTGGACGTCTCCATCCTGTTCCTGGATGTCGCCGGGTACACGCGGATTAGCCAAACGCTGACCCGCGAACGGGTAAACTTCATCATCGAGAAGTATTTCTCCAGCTTCTTGGACGTGATCTACGCGCACGGCGGGGATATCAACGAAACGGCGGGCGATGGCTTGATGGTCATTTTCCAGGGCGCGGAGACGGAGCATGCCCTGCATGCGGCCCGGGCCGCGTTGACCATCCGGACCCGAACGGGAGAACTCAATCACGAGCTGGACGGGCGCTTCATGCCCATTCTGGTCAACATGGGCATCAATTCGGGGACCGCCTCCCTGGGCATGACCCAGTTCCATGGAACCGCCGGGACCCGGATGACCTTTACGGCCAGTGGGGCCGTGACCAATCTGGCCTCCCGGATCGCCTCCGCCGCCAAGGAGGGCGATATCCTGGTTGGCCCCGATACGGCACGTCGCATCGAGAACGAGATCCCCTTCTACGATCGCGGAATGATGGACTTTAAGAACGTCCTGGAAGGGGTTCGGATCTACAGCCTGGTTCATCCCCGTTAAGCCACGGATTTCATCACCACCGCGTGCGGGAGGACGCCACGAAGGGGGAGAGGAAGATGCCGTGGTGGGGGCAGCGGTACTTCTTCGCGCGCTTGAACGGGCCCCGCTGGCGGCCGACTCAGACGCGGCAGACCGCGACGGGGCATTCCACGTGGGAGGCGGTGATGGCGAGGGTGGGCTTGGGGGCGTTCAGTGTGACCAGGACGCCTCCGCGCTCCGGGCGGCGGCGCCCCCCGCGCGCGATGGTCACGCCGGCGCCCTCTTCGGTCCAACGCCCTGGGGGAATGGGGGGGCGGCTGTGAAGGGTGTGAAGGGTACGTTGCATTACGAGTATTATTCCCTGCCGACGCCCTCTCTCGGCCAGTACACCACGTGGCAGGACGGTTGCCCCAGGCTGCATCGATGCGGCCGTTCGATTGCTCTGCCGACCGGGCACCACCGGGCGGTCTACAGTTCCAGCCTCGTCGAGGATCCCTCCGGCCGCTGTGGGAGACCTCGGCGGCCCAAGCCATTTCCGGCAACGCCGGAGGCTCAATGGCCGTCGGCCCCTTGCCGTGGGTGAGTAAAGCAATTCCACCTATGACGCAACGTCTCCCAGTATTCCCCGTTTTCTCCTCGGATCAGGAGCAGTAGACCCCGAGCGTGCGGTCTGCTATGGCATCCCAAGAGAAGGCCGCCTCTGCGGCGACCCGGCCGTTGTGGCCCATCCAGCGCCCCCAGTCGAAGTTGGTGAAGAGGGTCCCGAGGCCCCAGGCGAGAGACTCGGGAGTGGGATAGATCTTCAGCCCGGTCACCTCGTGCCAGACGAATTCGTCCGGCCCGCCGTTCTTGGAGGCCACGACCGGCTTCCCCGCACTCCAGGCCTCGAGGATGGTGATGCCGAAGGGCTCGTTCCGGCTGGGGACACACACCACGTCGCTGATCTTGTAGAGGTTCTGGAGTTCCACCCCATCCCGGTACCCCAGGAATCGGCAGGCATGGGCCACCCCCAGTTGCCATGCGCGCCGCTCACACTGACCCCGCAGGTCCCCATCCCCCGCGAAGACGAACTTTGCCCGAGGATGGTGGTGCAAAACCATGGAGATGGCCTCCACGAGCAGGTCGGGTCCTTTCTGGGCGGTCAGCCGCCCGACGAAGAGCACCATGGGGTCCATGGGGCCAATGCTGTACCCCCGGCGGATAGAGCCCGCGTCCGGAATCCAGCCGTCATACGTGTGCGCATTCACACCATTGTAGATCGCCTCGACTTTCCAGTCGGGGAGATTGTACATCCACATCACCTCGCCCTTGAGGGCCCCGGAGACCGCAATCACCCGGTCGGCGCAGTAGGTCCCGTGCCGCTCGTGGTCGCGGATGCGGGCCGACTGTCCGCCCCAGAAGTGGTTCCCGCACCGTCCGTACTCCGTGGAATGGATGGTGAGGATGCCCTTTCGCCCCCGACCCTGCTTGGCCCACACCATGGCGTTGGCGGCCAACCAGTCGTGGGCATGCACCACATCAAAGGGTGCCCCCATGTACTCTTCGGTGGCAAAGAGGTGATGCACGAAGGAATGGCACATGTTCTGGATCTCGTCGACGAAGTTGCGGTTCAGGTCGAATGGGCAGCGGTGGTACCAGACGCCGTGAATCCGCTCCAAGGGGCTTTGGCCTCGGCCCATCCGCGTGAAGACGTGCACCTCATGGCCCTTGCGCTCCATGGCAGCAGCCAGTTCGGTGACGTGAGCTCCTACCCCGCCCACAGGAATTGAATGCAGAGACTCCCAACTCAGCAGTGCGATCCTCACTTCGCGTTCCCTTCCTGGGCTATGCCTCACCGGGGGTCGGCGGGACTTCCAACAGGAAATCGTCGGCACCTATTTCAACGAACCGGGGTCCCATGGAGCGGCCGGGCGACCTGTGGTTCTCCAAGGGCGCCGCGCCCGGCAGTCGCCAGCGCGGCCGACCTGGTCGCCCGCGTCCCGTGCGTGCTCCGGAGAGATTGAGCGATCAGTCCCCGCCCCTGCGCACGGGCAGATTCTCCTGCGGCGCGGCTGGGTGCCAGCCCTCTCCCTCCTCGCCCAATGATCCGTTCGGCATCTCGGGTGCCCCGGATGACTTCCCTGGGGGCGTGCAAGCGTGAAGGGATTCCCCCCTCCGGGCGTCCGCGGGCGAAGAGTCGCCGCCGCTCAAGACGTTCCCGCCTGTTTCAGAGGTTCGCTTCCTCGGACCCAGGAGTGGGAGATTTCAGGAGATGCTTGGTAGGGCCTACGCCATCTTGAGGGAGAATTACGTCCGCAGTATAGCACAGGACGGCACGGCCCACAATCCTGGCGTACTTCTGCGTAGTGCGCTCCTTTTTCATATCTTTCAGCGGTTCCGCCTTCTACACGCCGGAGCGCGCCGCGAAGGTGAGGAGGCGGGGATGGCCGCGGGCACCGCAGCCGGGGAGCGGACGAGTTGGAGCGCAGCGGAGAGTGGTAGGTGGTGAGGATGTTGCCACCTTCCTCCCGTTCCAGTTTTCAGCCCCTGGGACTCAAATCAGCCTCGCACACCACCAGCCTTACTGCCCCGGAGGCCAGGAGTGAAGGGTGCCCTTCGGAACATCGCCGAGCGGATATTGCCGGCCGCGTAATGGGGACGTTTCGTCCTGACGCTCCTTGTGCTAGGCTCTCGCCTAATAGGGGATATACTACGTAGGTGCAGAAACAACTTGTCGGTTCCGCACCGAAAGGGGGCTCTCCTGGATTCTGGCAGTTGGGGACGTATCGGAATGCGAGTTCGAACCGACGGGTCTCCCTTGTTCACCCAGTCCTCGCTTCCGGAATGCGGCGCGCCCACGCGGTGGCGGATCCGTTCGGAGAGCCCCCTCGTCCCGCTCGGCCCTCGGCCGAGGCGAGGCCCCGTCCCACCCGTGAAAGGAGGACCCCATGGCCGAGACCGTTCGACTGGTGGATTACTACTCCATGGAGGTGTCCGACAAGCCCGGCGCAGCCCTCCAGATCCTCGAACCGCTCTGCGCGGCAGGGGTCTACCTCCTGACCTTCTCGGGGTTCTCGAAGGGTCGCCGCGCTCAACTGGACTTCGTCCCTGCCAACACACCCACGTTCCGGGCCGTCGCGCGGAAGGCTGGCTGGAAGCTCGTGGGACCCAAGAAGGGCTTCCTGATTTACGGCGATGACCGAGTCGGCGTGGTGGCCGAACTGCTGGAAAAGCTGACGAAGGCGAAGATCAACGTCACCGCCACCCAGGCGATCATCGCGGGCGCCGACCGTTTCGGCATGATCCTCTGGGTGAGGTCGCCGGACGTGCGCCGCGCCTCAAAGGTACTCGGGGCGTCCTGACTTTGTAAGAAGGTAATGGGGGACGCCCTTCAATACTAATCATGGGGGACCCGTTGGTTCCGGACACTCCTGGCGCAACTTCGGCCTCCCGCGTTTCGGGACCGGGCGCGGGCGGCCACACGTCCCGCCAAGCCGGCGCGGTTGGTGTCGTCACGAGCGATGGCCCGCCACCGTTCGTTCACAGCATCTTTCCGGTCGGCACGGTATACGGTGTACGCGACAACGCCCGTGCGACTACCTTCACGAGCCGGAGACGCGGCATACTGCGGGACCTCGAATGGGTCGGCTGCCACGAGGAGGACAAGCGATGATCTATGAGCTTCGCGTCTACCATGCCATGCCCGGAAAACTCGCTGCGCTGGTGGATCGCTTCCGCAAGAGCACCATCCACATCTGGGAGCGGCATGACATCCGCCCGGTCGGCTTCTGGACCGTGGACATCGGCGAGAACACCAACGATCTTTTCTACTTGCTGCAGTGGGACGACCTCGGGCACCGCGAGCGTGCGACGGCGGCGTTTCAGGCGGACCCCGAGTGGATCGCGGCGCGCGAGCAGAGCGAGGCGGCGGGCCCGCTTCTCTCCGGCGTGACCCGCACGCTGCTCCGGCCCACCGATTTCTCCAAGCTGCGGTAAGTCGTCTTGGGGGCCGAGCGCACTTCGGTCATCTTCCAGCCTGTAATGGGGGATAATGGGGGACCCGGCCGCTTCTTCGGTGTCTAGGCAAATTCCTCATTGCGATGCTGATTCCTGAAGGCATCTCAAACCTGCCATCTGCTGTCGTCCCTCGTGAAGGGGACGTCCCTCGTGAAGGGGACGTTGCACTACAAGTATTATTCCCTGCCGACGCCCTCTCTCCGCCAGTACTCCACGTGACAGGACGGTTGCCCCAGGCTGCATCGATGCGGCCGTTCGATTGCTCTGCCGACCGGGCACCACCGGGCGGTCCACAGTTCCAGCCTCGTCGAGAATCCCTCCGGCCGCTGTGGGAGACCTGGGCGGCCCAAGCCATTTCCGGCGACGCCGGAGGCTCAATGGCCGTCGGCCCCTTGCCGTATGTGAGTAAAGCGATTCCACCCATAATGCAACGGGTCCCGCATTCCAGTCTTTACCGGGAGAGCTAGCTGGAGCGTATACTCCGTCGACTAATCAACTCAGTCAACCGGTGTCCTCCGCAAAAAATCCATCCGCTGTCCACTCGTGATGATAGGCCTGGAAGCGCCAGATTGAGAGCGTTGCTTCCACTGGAGGGCAGCACTTCTCGCTTCTGCCAGAAAGAAGTCGCCGCCTTGCCACCAGCCTTCCATCTGTCGGGCTGACGCCTCGTGGGTAGATCCACTCATCCCAGAGGAGCCGGGAAAGCGCAGGTACTGGCGCCGCTGGCAGCCCTGGACATCCATCTTCCCCCCGGAGGTGCTTTACGTGACGGGCCTTCACCAGGTTGACCCCGAACTTCCGCGCGTCCAGGAACTGATAGAGGGGAATCCCGCGATCCTCGGCGGGCTCTATCACGAGTATGGCTTGGAGAATGTGGCGGCGTGAATGGGCAGGAATTTTTGGGGAAGACAATGGCCCACGGTCAGCCGGTCGGCCCTTCCCAACTCCAGAACGACAACCGGATTGCGCGTCCCTCCACCGCCAGGGCACCGGTGTGCTTGGCGTCCGGCTTCAGCGAGAACAGCGACCAGCGCGCGGCGTTCTCCGTAGCGTCGCGCACCGCAAGGATGCGCGGGGGTTCCGCCGGCCTGAGCGAGACGTCGAATGAGTCCAGTGCCGCGAAGAGGCCCCTGCCGATCGCCTTGATGAAGGCCTCCTTTCGCGTCCAGCAGTTGTAAAATCCCTCGCGCCGCTCGGCGGCCGGCAGCGCCATGAACAATGCATACTCGGTCGGCGAGAAAAACCGCCTCACGATCTCTTCCATGTTCCCGGCTCGCCGCTCGACATATTCCAGGTCGACACCCACGCGGCACCGGGCGACCGCGCAGAGGCCCAGACCGTGGGAATGGGACACATTGAATTCGATCCCGCGGTCGCGAGGCGCCGCCACCTCGGGCTTTCCCTCCAGGCCGGAGGCGAAGGAGATAGCGGCGGGCTGAACGTTCAGGTACCGGCCGAGAATGGACCGGAGCGCCGCGCGCATGACCGTGTATTGGCGCCGCCGCTCCGGCGGCCGATAACGGTCCGCCTGTCGGCGCTCCGCCTCGGACAGCCAGAGACGGTAGTGCGGCAACCGGGCATCGGCCACGTCGAATGCGACACGCCACACGTGGGCTTCGTCGCTTTCGAGCGGAAACGGTCTGTCATCGATCGATGCCAAGCGCCCAGGTCCCTGGTTCAGTCATGGCGCGCGTTGTCCTCTCCCCTACATCCATCCGGCACATCCGGATGTCCCGCGTTCCTGTCCGGCCAGCCCGCCGACATGATAACAGGTCAGGACAATCGTAAGGGGGGCAGGCGTGGCCTAGGGGGATCCTCCTCCCCATCCTGGCCTCACTTGAATTCCGACAGGAAATCGCGCACGCCGGGTTGGAGCAGGCTCCCCAGCGAGACGTAGAGAAAGAGCGCGCCCAGGTCGAGATAGCGCCGGGCGCTTGCGGCGTCGGTGGTCAGCACGCCGGGCGCGCGACCAGCCGTGCGCGTGCGCCGCACGGCGTCCTGAATCGCCCCCTGCACATCAGGATGATCCGGCTGGCCGGGGTATCCCATCGACTGTGAGAGGTCCCCCGGGGCGATGAAGATCGCGTCGATGTGGTCGACCTGCAGGATGTCGTCCAGATTCGTCAGCGCCTCGGTCTCCTCGAGCATTGCGACCACCATGGTCTCGGCATTGGCGTGGACCGTAAAGTTGCCTTGGGCGCCGAAGGCGGAACGGCCGCCGGCATACCCGCGATGGCCGAGCGGTGCGAACTTGGCCGCCCGGACCGCCGCCTCGGCTTGCTGGCGCGTGTTGATGTGAGGTACCTGCACGCCGCCGGCCCCACGGTCGAGCGCCCGGGTGATCGTCGAGGGGTCATTCGACTGCACGCGGATGATTGGCGTGACATTGGTGAGCTCTGCCGCGCGCACCATGTTCTCGACTTCTTCCCAGCCGGCCGGGCCGTGCTCACAGTCGAGGAACACCGCGTCGAAGCCCATCCGGCCGAGCAGCTCGACCAGACCGGCCGAGGTATAGCCCGGGGCCACCACGCTGATGGGTTTCCCCGCAGCCAACTTCTCCTTGGCGAGATTGTGTCGCATGCGTCACTCCTTGCCCCAGGGTTCCCATTTCTCCACCCCGGCGTCCAAGATCTCGAGGATCCGCCACGCCCTCTCCGGAGTGGGTGTCATAATGCGTCCTGTCCTGAAACTGTACCACACGGAGCAGCACTGTGCACCTCCAGGGTGTGGGTCCGGGGCCTTGTGATTGACTTCCCCTCCTGGCGGGGCGCCCCTCCGGCAGGTTGCCGGGGAATTTCAGGTCGCCCCGTCCCCGGTCGTCTTCTGGACTCGGCGGGCCGGGACCGAAGGGTGGGCTGCGTGGACTGGGCGAGCCGGCACCGCGGGGTGGCAATTGCTGGCCGGACCGGCGCGCGAGCAAGCCTTCCAGCGGTAGGAAAACACGTCTACAGCGTGGCCACGGCCCACGGAAAGCGTGGGCAGTGTCTGACCGAGGCCAAGAACCACGCGCTCGTTCTGCGCGATGCGCCAGTCCGGGCGACCGCCCACCATCCTCAGGGGAACTCCACCAGCACCTTGATCGTGCCCTCCCGCCGTTGGTGGGCCAGGGCGAAGGCCTCCGCCGTCTGCGCGAAGGGCAGGCAGTCCGTCACGAGCTGCGCCAGCCGCTCGCGTCGTCGGACGGCCACGTCGAGGGCCAGGGGGAACTGGTTGGCGTACCGGAAGAGCGTCTCGACCCGGACGCCTGAGCGCACGATGGCGGTGTAGTCCAGCGCGATGGTCGGCTCCTCGGTGAAGCCCACCGCCACGACCGTGGCCCCGCGGGCCGCCGACTGAAACGCCGCCGCGATGGCGGCGGGCGCCCCGGTGGCCTCGATGACCACGTCCGGACCGCCCCCGGTGTGCCGCCGGAGCGCCTGCACGACGTCCTCGTGCCGGGCGTTCACCACCGTCGCCCCCAGCGCTTTGGCCAGGGTGAGCCGCCGCTCCACCACATCCACGACCCAGACGTGCGCCGCCCCCCGGGCCAGCGCCGCCTCCAGCGTGACCAGCCCGATCATCCCCGCGCCGAAGATGGCCACCCGGCTCGCCGGCCCCACACCGCCCTGCGCCACGGCCTGCAGCCCGACGACCAGCGGCTCGACGGTCGCCCCGGCGGCGAAGCTGAGCGCCTCCGGGAGCGGGTACACCCACTGGGCCGGCGCCACCACGTACTCGGTCAGGCAGCCGTGGTAGGGCGGTACCCCGAGGAACTTCACCGCCCCACACAGGTTGTAGCGGCCGCTGCGGCACATGCGGCAGTGGCCGCATGCCAGCCCCGGCTCCACCACCACGCGCTGCCCCACCCCGAGGCTGGTGACCCCATCGCCCAGCGCAGCGACCTCCCCGCTCATCTCGTGGCCGGGAATGTGGGGGGCCTGCAGCACCACCGGGCCGATCCGCCCCGTGTCGTAGAGGTGCATATCGGAGCCGCAGATGCCGACCGCGCGCACCCGGATCAGCACCTCGCCTGCGCCCGGACGGGGCCGCGGCAGCTCCCGGATGGCGATCGTCTCGGGCTTCAGCAGAAACGCGCCTTGCATCGAGCCATTGGTCGTCTGGGCCATGATATCCTCCCATACATTGCGAGACATGCGGGATGCATGCCGTGACAATTCTTCACCGAGACTGCAGAGCCGGCTAGCCGGCGGGGCGTCAGCCCGTGCCCCGGCTCGTCCGTGGCGGACCCACCAGGACGTGCTCCAAGAGGAGCACCAGCAGGATGCCGAGGACCAGCCCGTTGCCGACGATGGTCCCGAGCAGCGCGGGCAGGCCCGCGAAGAAGCGGCCCGGGGCCGCCGCCACCACGGTGCCCAGCAACACCGGGACCCCCACCACGAGGTAGTCCCGGGCGCCCAGCGCCCGGCCGCCGGCGGTGATGATGCTGATGGCTGCGCCGACCTGGGAGGCCAGGGCCACGCAGAGAGCCGCCCCCACGACCGCCGCCGGGACTGAGGCCAGGAGGGCGCTCAGCCGGGACACCAGCCCGGCCGCGATGAGGATCCCGCCGCACGCGGTCAAGGCGTACCGGCTCGCCACCCGCGTCACCAGGATGATCCCCGGGCTGGTCGAGAACCCTACGGTCCCCACCACGCCCAGCCCGGCGGCGGCGACCCCGGCCAGGCCGGTGACCGCGAGCCCCCGATCCACCCGCCGGGCCACACCCTCCGTCCCCACGACGCCCGCGACCCCGTGAATGCTGCCCACCGCGTTCACCGCCACGGCCACATACGCGAGCAGGCTGGCGAGCACCCCCGAGGGAGAGAAGTGTGGCAGGCCCGCCCGGAGGCCTTCCGGCAGCGCGAGCCAGGCCGCGGCCCGTACGGGCGCGAGATCCACCCGACCCCAGACCCAAAAGCCCAGGCTGCCCGCCAGGATGCCGAGAAGGATGGCCGTCGTCCGGAGGAACCCCCGGAGGCGGCTCGCCAGGATCGCGATCAGCAGGATCAGCACGAGCGCCGCGCTGAAGACGGCACCCTCCCCGCTGGGATGGGCGGGGGACACCCCGAGGAGGCGTGGGACCAGTTGGGGGATCAGCGTGAGCGCAATGAGCAGCAGGATCACCCCCACGACGTTGGGGGTGAAGTAGCGCCCGAGGCGGCCCATCCAGCCGAGGGACCCGATGGCGAACAGGAGGAGGCCGCCGCAGAGGAACCCGCCCTGGATCGTGGCCAGACCCTGCGGGGCCAGCACCACGAAGGTGAGGAGCAGCGCAGTGGAGGGGCCTTCCTGGACGGGGTACCGGTGGCCGACCAGCGTCTGGAGGATCGTGGCGCTTCCGGAGAGCAGGAGCATCCGCTGGAAGAAGGCGACGCGCTCGCCGCCCGTCAACTGGAGGGCCTCGGCGGCGATTGCGGCCAATATCATCACCGATGGGAACATGATCAGCGCCCACTGCAGGCCGTAGAGAAGACTGCGCCAGAGCGGCGGCCGCTCGTCAAGAGTGTAGAAGAAGGGCTCCATCGCCATGCGTGGTGTCCTCCGAGGCTTCGTGCCCGATCGGTCCGGGGATCAGCCCGGTTGCCCCGATGTCCTCCGTAGCGGCCAGAGAGAGGCGTACCGTGTGCGGGTCACGCTGTCGTGGGTTTTATCGCGCAGACGATGGAATCCATCCCCTCGCCTTGGCGGAGAAGGTGGGCGTCGACAAATCCTGCAGCCGCCAGGTCGTCCTGGAGCTCGGGGAACGTGAACGTGCCGCCGCCGGGCGTCGCGACCAGCATGTTGACGGCGAAGAAGGCCCCCATCGGCGGATCCGTCCGGGAGGCGTCCATCACGAAGTCGCGGATCAGGATGCGGCCGGCCGGCACCAGGGCCGCAAAGACCTTCCGGAACAGCGCCCGGTTCTGCTCCCGTGAGTTCTGATGGACGATGGCGCTCACCCAGGCGAGATCGGCCCCGGTTGGGAGGGCGTCCGTGTAAAAGCTCCCCGGCACCAGTTGGACACGGTCTGCCAGGCCGACCTGCTGCAGCAGGGCCGCGGCCATCGGCAGCACCGCCGGCAGGTCGAAGATCGTGGCCGTGGCGCTGGGGTGCCGCTGCAGGAACGGGATCGTCCAGGTGCCCGACGCCCCGCCCAGGTCCAACAGGTGGTGGAAGGGGAGCGGCTCCAGGCGCGCGATCAGCGTGGCCGCCACCGGGTCGGAGATCTCGTGCATCGCCCGGATGAACGAGGCCAGATCCGCCTCGACGCCGCGGACGCTGACCTCGCCCTCGACGGGGTGGCCGGTCTGGACCACCTGGGCCAGTTGCCCCCAGCGGCGCAGGCAGTTGCCCTGGTGGCGGACCATGCCGAGCCGGCAGTGGGCGCCGGTTTCGGTGAGCAGGTCCGCGACATCGGGGGGGACGTGATACACGCCATCTCGCTTTGCCAGCAACCGCATCGCCCCCAGCGCGTCCAGCAGGACGGCCGTGGCCCGCGGGTCGCCCTGGATCTGGCCTGCCAGGCCCGCCGCGTCCATCGGCTGGCCGTGCAGGAGGGTGAACACGTCCAGCTCCGCTGCCGCGATCAGGACGCAGGCCGGGTGATACCCTCGCACCATTTCCAGCAGTTCCTCGGCTGTCCAGTGCTCACCCATGGTCCTGCTCCTTTCGCTCCTCGACCTCCGGTCGCGTCGCGGCCCCGCCCTGCCGACCGAGAGCGCATCCGAGACGCAAGGGTCACGACGTGGATTGGTTCATCCGGTGGAAGAGCGCGTCGAGCTGCTCCCGCGACGCACGGCTTGCCTGTTGCGAAAAGCCGTAGGCGATTTCCAGTTCCCCGGCTTGCATCCGGGCAATGACGGCGTCTGCCAACTCGTCGACAGCCACTCCATACGTGTGAAGACCGGGCCCTCCCAAATCCGTGTTCACGGCCGGGGGGATGACCTCGATGACCTGGATCGGCGTGTGCGAGAGTTGCTGCCGGAGCGACAGCGTGAAGGAGTGCAACGCCGCCTTGGTCGCGCTGTACACGGGCACGCGGGCCATCGGCACAAAGCCCAGGCCGGAGGTGACGTTCACGATCGCCGGTCGCGGTTGCTGCAGCAGGTGGGGAAGGAGCAAGGTGCAGAGATGGACGGGGGCCTCGAGGTTGATCGCGATCTCCTGATGCGTGTCCTCCCACGCCTCGGGTGGCGTGAGCTGCAGACGCCGCTGGATGCCCGCGTTGTTGACGAGAACGTTCAGCCCGGGAAACTCCCTGACGGCCCACTGGCACAACGCCAGGCGGTCAGATGCCTTCGCGACATCGCAGACGCGGGTCGTGAGGTGGGGGTGCTTGTCCTGCGCCGCCCGCAGCCGGTCGGGGCGCCGTCCGCAAATGATCACGGCACTGCCCGCCTGCAGAAACCGCTCGGCCAGCGCGAACCCAATGCCCGAGGCCCCTCCGGTGATCAGGACGGTATTCGAGGCGATGTCCATCGTGATCCTTTCGCGGGATGGTCGCCGTGCCGTTCGCGTGATGAAGCGGACACCCTTTGCGCTCCATCTGAGCGTTCCGGATGGGACCCTATCGAAGAAACTCCTGGGTGTCAACGCCACACGGCCGCGCCCCCCTGCGGTACGCGCCCCCGGCGAGCGGAAAGTCTCGTGCGGCGGGCGGAGCGGGGAGAGCGACGTCCGAATCCCACGGCGGACCCCCCAGTTCGAGTCCCGGTTGGGTCCCCAAGGGGGACTCGAACCCAGAATCGATCGATTCGCTACGGCAGTGCCGCATTGACCGGGAAGCGTACGCATTCTAACCGCGGGGGGATTCTGCTCTCCAGGCCAAGAGAGTTGCCCGCTGCGAAAAGTGCGCACAGTGTGGGGGACCCTCCCGCACCATCTTCTGCTGGAGGGTCCCGAGGGCCTCGAGATGCGGGTGGGGTGCCATCGCGCGGGAACCCTACCACGCGGCGCGGGCCTCATGGCGCGTCTCCCCCGGAGGCCGCCGGCGGGGAGCCGTGCCGGTGGGCGAGCCAGAGGCCGAGGGCGACGCAAGTGAGTCCCAGCAGCGAGCCTGGCGAGAGCCGTTCGGCAAGGAGCATCGCGCCCAATCCGGCCGCCGTGACGGGGCTGAGCGCCAGGAACACGGTGACCCTGGTCGGGGTGGTGTGGTTCAGGGCCCACAGCCAGAGGTAGTATCCAATCCCGCTGTTGACCCCGATGAAGAGGACGGCCAGCCACCCGCCCCCCGTGAAGCGGGGCCAGGCGCCGAAGAACCCCTCCCCGGCGGCGAGCAGGGCGAGGAATCCCACCGAGGCGAGCATGGCGAAGGCACTGACCGGCAGCGTCGGGTACTTGCGCAGGTAGGGCCGGTAGAGGACGCTGCAGATGGCGCCGCTCAGCGCGCTCCCGAACGCCGCCACCTCGCCGCCCCACCCGTGGACCGCCCCAGCCCCCCGCGCGGCCTTCTCCCCGAGCGCGAGGCCGACCCCCGCGATGGTCAGGAGCACGCCCAGGGTCTTCGCCGTGGTGAGCCGCTCGTACCCGAGGGCGGTGGCGAGCAGCATCGTCAGGAGCGGGAGAGTGGCGAAGATCAAGGCGGCGCGCGCCGACGGAATGAATTGCAGCGCGTAGTTCAGCAGGGCGATCAGGATGCCAAACTGGGTGATGCCGAGCAGCCCGATCGGGATCAGATCGCGCCGCTCGAACCGCATACGCTTGGACAGCAGGACGGCCGGGAGCAGGCAGGCGCACCCGATGAGGTAGCGCAGGAATGCCAGCGACGCCGGTGCCGTCTGGTCGATCACAAACCGCGTGGCCACCATGGCCGCCCCGACCAGAATGCCCGTGGTGGCCGCCGCGGCAGGAGGCAGGAGCCTTGCCACGAAGGGGCGAGCCGGGGCCGCCGCTGGCAGCGGGGGAGTCACGAGCCCCCTCTCGGGGATGAGCCAGGACAGCAAGGCATGCCGGGCGGGCGGGCGCCCTCCGCACCGGACGAGGCGGTCGCCTTGCCCAGGCTCACAGCTTCAGCTCCCACGTCTCGCCGACCAGATCCCGACCGAAGCTATGGTGGGGCGCCTCCCGGACCAGGCGGAAGCCGGCCTTCTTGTAGATGTGTCGGGCGGCCGCCAGGACGCTGTTGGTCCACAGCACGATCTTGCGGTAGCCCACCTGTCGGGCGAAGCGTGCGCATTCGCTCACCAGGCGGCTGCCGATGCCCAGCCCGCGCGCCTTCGGCTCGACGTACATCAGGCGCAACTGCGCCACCGTCTTCGAGCGTTGGACGAGAAACACGGAGCCGACGATCTCGCCCTCCCGCTCGGCGACCCAGCAGCGCTCCCGCTTGGGGTCAAAATGCTGGATGAATGTCGCTGCAATCTCTGCGACGAGCGCCTCAAAGGTCTCGTCCCATCCGTATTCCTGCGCATAGAGCACCCCGTGGCGATGGATGATCCAGCCCATGTCTCCGGGCTGGGGGGGCCGGAGGAGGTACGGGACCTTGGGTTCGGCGCGGGTGCCCAGCAGCGCTTCGATGGTGCGCACCGCCTCGACCAAGCGGAGTTGCTCGATTGCGGTCAGTGGCCTCAGCATGGCCGCCACCTCGGCCTGCGAGCGCGCGTTGAGCGGGGCGAACGCCTTTCGCCCGCGGGCCGTCAGCGACAGGAGACTCTGCCGGCCGTCGGCTGTGGAGCGCGTCTTCGCAACCAAGCCCCGCCTTTCGAAGCTGCGCAAGATCCGGCTGAGGTAGCCCGCATCCACCCCGAGTTCCTTGACGAGGTCCGCCGCCGTGGGCTGCTCGCGATGCGCCAGATCGTAGAGGACGCGCACCTCGGTCAGGGAGAACGGGCTCCCCAGGAGCCCCTCGTGCAGCACGCCGATCTGCTTGGTGTAGAACCGATTGAAACTCCGCACGGCGTCCACGCGCTGGTCGAGATCGCTCCTGGCCATCTTGGTCCCCCGCTATTCCTGCGGTGTCATAGGGTACTTGAGAATAGATGCCATTATCAAATATATTGTTGACATCATCAAGTACATTGTGTTCCACCCGCCTCCGGCATGGCTCTGTTGCCTTGACGGCCGGCGCTGGGCGCCTAAGGTTTTGGTGGCGGTCGTGGAATACCACGCATAATTCCGGGACGGGGGATCCCTGAATGGATGCGCTGGATACTCGCGCTGAGGGCACGGGTGTGCGGGAACGGTCGGAGGAGGGCCATGGAAGGCGATCGAGGGCGTGAACGGGGAAGGCGGACTCGGGAGCGGCCGACTCAGCCACAGAGCAATTGATGGTCTGGGCAGAGCGGCGAGCTGCGGTCGTCGGGTCTGGTTCCTGCTTGACCTCTATCGTGATGAACCCCTGGTACCGAATGAGGCGAAGCGCCTCCAATACCTCTCGGAAGTTGATGTGCCCGGCCCCTCCTTGGGCGGCGAGGTGCCCCGCCCACGATGGTCCCCCTCGACCGGCGATCAATGGCTAGCTTAGCTTCTATCAGACGCAGGCGGGGACTTCAAGTTTTTCGGTGGCCAGATGCTCCCCCCCTTCCCATCCTGCGGTGTTGCTCCCGACCGTTCCCCGTCCGCTGCCGAGGGAGGCAGGAGTGTGCCGACCCCTGGGGGGCCAGAAACTGGGGATACGCGAGGGGAGTATCTGCGCGCTAGGCTCGGGCGAGGAGGCATGGGGCGTGACGAGCCGCGGGGGAGGCTTCAAGACGGCCCTCGTGGCGTAACCTGCGGTGGGGGTGGCCCGGGAGGAGGCGTCCAGTTCGCTTTGGGGCAGTCGGAGCGGCTCGGGATCGCGATGGGGGCGGCGACCAGCGAACGGGCCAAGAGACTCGCCGAATGGTGCCCTGGTTCGGACCAGGATGACTCCCTGGGTCGTCCTCGAATCTGGAAGATCGGTCAACTGCCACCAGAATTCGACTCTTGCGCAGACTGGCGTTGGCGGATGCTTTCAGCTAGCATGGAAGTGAGACGCAGGCGAGACAGGTCAGTGACCTGTCGGGCAGACAACTGGCAGTGACAGGCATCCGGCGCGCACGAGAATTCATCCCGCTATGAATTCAGCTTTCTGGTGGAAGCTCGGCCTCAGCTTCGTCGTGGGGAGCGGCTGGGTCGCCCTGAGTACCGTCGCCGCCGAGAGATATGGCAGCAAAATCGGCGGCCTGATCGGCGGCTTGCCGTCTACGGTCTTTGTCAGTTTGCTGTTCATCGGCCTTACCCAAACGCCGCTTGTCGCCTCTGAAACCACCACGCTCATGCCCTTGACCCAGGGCATCAACGGGATCTTCGTCATCGCCTACCTGCTGCTGGTGCGGCGAGGGCTGGCGCTGGGCCTGGGGAGCGCGCTGGGCGTCTGGGTCATTCTCGCCGGCAGTATCGCGGCCATCGGCATCCAGCATTTGTGGGTCTCACTGTGCGGTTGGGCAGTGTGTGCCGTGAGCTGTTACGTGGTGGTCGAGCGCGGGATGTCGATTCCTGCTCGGGGGGAGCTGCGGGTTCAGTGTTCCCTCTCGCAGGGAGGTCTGCGGGCCCTCTTTGGTGGCGCCGTCATCGTCGTTGCGGTCTGGGCGGGGAAGCTCCTGGGACCCGCATATGGCGGGATCTTTGCGACGTTTCCTGCCATGTTTGTCTCGACGCTCGCCATTACGTATCGAGCGGGGGGCGCGGAATTCTCCCGAGCAGTGGGCAAGGCCATGATGATGAGCGGCATGGTCAATGTTGCCCTCTACACGATAGCCGTGCGGTATCTGTACGTGTGGTACGGACTGCTCTATGGAACTGTCCTCGCCCTCGTTTTCTCTTGCGTCACTGGATACGTGACCTACCGATCCATGGGGGGCCGGTCATCTGGGGAGGGGGCAGTTTGAGTGGCGTCACGGCCCGATGGCTGGGTGGCGGTCATGCGGATGGGTGTGGTAGGGTGGTGTGATTGGCGCGGAGGGCAATGCGGCGAGAGAGCAACCTCGACCCGGAGGGCAAGAAAACATGGCAGATCCTGGTGCGTTTCACGCGAGCGGGCGGTTTGCGAAAGCAGTGCCGGTGCGATTGCGGCCGGGCACGGACGTGATGGAGGGGCTCAAGCGGGTGTGCGAGCAGCAGGGAATCAAGCACGGTGCAATTCTGATGGGCATCGGGAGCCTCCGGCAACTGAGCTATCAGGTGCTCACGCCGAAGCCCGAAACGAAGCTTGGCGCCGGCTACACCGATCCCGTGGTCGTTCAGGGGCCCGTGGAGATTCTGAGCCTGCAGGGTGTGATCTTCCAATCCGAGGCAGGCGAGACGCTGCTCCACGTCCACGGCACGTTCTCGGATCAGCACGGGACGGTCTATGCAGGCCACGTGGTGACGGGGGCGAACCCGATCCTGGCGACGCTGGATGGCATGATCGCCGAGGTGGCGGATGTGAAATTGACCCGCCGGATGGATCCGGACGTGGGGATGGGCCTTTTCACGCCGGAGCCCGCCTGAGGCGACGGACCGGCCTGTCACTGAAGCGCGGCGCGGACCGTGCCGCGAGGCAATGCATTCCAGGGTATGGTTTGCATTCCGCCGAACTGGTGCGATACGTCTTAGCCGCGGCACCGAGCGAACAGGGCTGCGTGCCGGAGAGAGAGCACCCCGCCTCCTTTGAGGAGTAACGCTATTGACACCTTTGTGTCTCTGTGGCACGTTTAGCCTGGAGGGTAGCGGTCATGCCAAGAGCCGACCAGAGAACAACCGCTCGACCACGCATCAGCCTGGACGTAGACCCCGAAGTGCGCCGCCGCATTCGCCTGGCGGCTGCGAAGCGGGACGTCAGCATCCGACAGTACGTCATGGACGCGCTGCAGGAGCGGTTGCGAGAAGACTTGGGGGACGACGGGGAATCGCTGCTGGCCCTGACGGCCAAAGGGGATCCCGTCCTGGCGGCCCTGTGGGATAACGACCGAGATGCGGCATATGACCGCCTCTAGGCGGGGGGATGTGGTGCTCGTCGGCTTCTTGTTTGCCGACGAGTCCGGTTGGAAGCACCGGCCCGCCGTGGTGCTGAGTTCCCCGGCCTATCATCGCAGTCGCCAGGAGGTCATCGTCGCCGCTGTCACAAGCAATGTCTCCCGGGTGCTCTTCGGAGATCACGTGCTTTCGGCCTGGAAGGAATCCGGATTACTCTTTCCTTCTGTCGTGACCGGCATACTGCGGACGATCAAGGCCACCATGATTCATCGGCGCCTGGGGTCGGTGCCGGCTGGTGAGATGACCTTGATTGACGGGACGCTCCGCAAGTCCTTGGGGCTGACGAAGAAGACCTGACGCCCATCTCCTCGCTTCCTTCAGCGCTTTTTCCGCCAATCGCGGCAACTGTGGATGTTTTCAGGACCCACGGGCCCTGCGGCATACGTCTGCCAGAAGGTCGGGCCCCCGGGAACTGGAGATTGTCCTGGAGCGCGCCGCGATCCTGTCCGAGAACGTCCGTCTCACCCCGGAGCACCTGCCCGCCTGAATCCGCGAGGACCGGCGGCGATCGGACGCTCCAGGAAGTGGAGCGGGACCACATCGAGTCCGTCCTCGAGCGCCGCCAGGGCAACCGCCAGCAGGCGGCTCGGATCCTCGGCCTCAACCCCATCACCCTCTGGCGCAAACTGAAGGCCTGGGACCGCGCGGACAGTCCCGACGAGAGCGGCCCGCCCATCCCCGACTCGTGAGCGCCGCGAGGGCCGAACTTCTTGCACCTCCTACGGAAGAGAGGCAAGGCGACACAGCTTGATGCGTCCCCCATTCCAACAGCGTCCCCCATTCCCACAGCATGGGTGCCGCTCCCCGGGCCGCCAATTGAGCAAAAGATCCCTGCGGACCAAATGGACAGGAACGTCCCTCTGATCTCTGGGCTAACAACCAGATCATGAGCGAAAGCAGTTGAGGAAAACGGGTGACACTCCAAAGCCGGGGGTCCCGGGAAGGACCCCCAAGGAGTGTGACCCATGGAAGGGAACGGCGAGGTTCCAGGGAAGAAGAGGAAGCAGTCCCGCTCCCCGCGGCGGCGGTCAAGAGGTCACCGCACGCACGCCTACCCGTACGAGCTCCGGCGCAAGGCGGTGCAGTTGTGTCTCGAGGAAGGCTTCCCCGTCGACCAGGTGGCCCGTGAGCTAGGCGTCGGCTTCAGTACGCTGGGGGCGTGGGTGCGCAGGTATCGCGCCCAGGGGGAAGCGGGCCTGCAGGCGAAGGCGAGGCCGCGGGGCCCGAGGCCCCAGGTGGCCGCCGCGGTGAAGCGGCAGGCCCTCGAGCTGAAGCAGCGCCATCCCGACTTGGGGATCCAGAAGATCAGCCAGTTCCTGCGGCGGGTGTTGTTCCTGCCCGTGAGCCGGGAGACGGTGCGCCGCACCCTCCACGAGCACCAGCTCCTCCAGACGCCGCGCCCCAAACCCCAGCGGAATCCCCCCCGGCCGCGCTTCTTCGAGCGCGCCACGCCGAACCAGCTGTGGCAGACCGACATCTTCACCTTCCGGCTGGGTGGCAAGAACGCCTACCTCATCGGCTTCCTCGACGATCACTCCCGCTACGTGGTGGGGCTGGACGTCTTCCGCAGCCAGACGGCGGAGCACGTCCTGGAGGTCTACCGCCGGGCGGTGGCGGAGGTCGGCGTGCCCAAGGAGATGCTCTCCGACCAAGGCCGGCAGTTCTCCAGTTGGCGGGGCACGACCCGCTTCGAGGCGGAGCTCCGCAAGGATCACGTCCACCATTTGAAGAGCCGGCCGCACCACCCCATGACCCTCGGCAAGATCGAACGCTTCTGGAAAACCATCTGGGAGGAGTTCCTGGTGCGCGCGCAGTTCGACAGCTTCGAGTCGGCCGGCGAGCGGATCCGGCTCTGGGTGAAGCACTACAACCA
>CAVQPC010000077.1:0-68877 GCA_963714585.1 uncultured Methylomirabilota bacterium | reverse complement strand
GTATAGGTGGGTTCAGTTTCAATAATGCATCAATGCGCGTTCGTATCCTATCCTCACTTAGACGTTGTGTCTCAGTTACGAGCATCCGTGGCCTGTGCATTCTATCAGGTCAACTCCTATTGGTGCCACTTCGGTTAGGCTCTGTGTCTCAGTCCGTCTATTCCCGTTTATCCTTTTCTTGCCTTTCCACGGCCTTGGCGAACGATCTCCTTATGAAATCCAGATATCCCGTTGTCCGTCCG
This sequence comes from uncultured Methylomirabilota bacterium, assembly GCA_963714585.1. Taxonomy (GTDB): domain Bacteria; phylum Methylomirabilota; class Methylomirabilia; order Methylomirabilales; family 2-02-FULL-66-22; genus 2-02-FULL-66-22. The sequence continues at coordinate 68,635 of CAVQPC010000077.1, read as the reverse complement.
CAGTGTGGTGACGCTTAATGGATTTCTGAACCTTCCGCAGCGATCCGACCACTTCCTTTCTGGAATACTCCATTGACGACAGTATCAGCCTGAGGTTGGCTTGGATGTCGTCGACAAGTGGACTGTCCATTCTCATGTCAGGTCTTTGAACCAGCCGCTCTACAACCGCCAGCACCATCTTGTCCTTCAAGTCCGGGTCCTTTATGTATCTGCCATCGATCGCGGTCTCTATTGCTGTCAGCAGGGGCAAGTACTTATCCGTCCAGTCGTCGTCTGACGATCTAAAGTGCTCACTTCCCTCCACCAGTTCCTCGATTGTCTTCAGCGGTGCTCGATCACTTGCCCGCTCTTTGACTGGTATCGAACTATTTGGGCGTCACTGTCGCGCTGGAACGTAGTGTTCTTTCCAACTGAAAAGACGACGGTCGCGCCGCCGTAGATGGCGTCGATCAGATCGCTGAAGGTCTTGTCCAAGATGGGTCTCTTAAAGCGGGAGTCTACGCTGCAAAACCGGAGTGCTCAATCCCGCTACCGGGAGGCCCTCTGGCGCCTGCAAACCGAGACGACGACTCGTCAAACCCACATAACATAGAGACAATATGAAGTGCCCCCAGGGGTTGCACGATCGTGGATCGGTCACGCACAGTGCGGTTAGGCGCGTGCGTGAGCGCCACATACAACACGAAGGGGGCACAGAACATGAACAGCGTACACTACGTCGGAATGGATGTCGACAAAGAGAAGATCATCCTCGCGCGCTTGGGGCCAGGCAACGCGAAGGAGGTGCAGGAGCATGTCATCGCCAACACCCCCAGCGCCGTGAAGAAGTACTTCAGCGCTCTTGCTGGCTGGCGCGGAGGTGCACGCCAGCTATGAAGCGGGCTGCTTCGGCTTCGGGCTGTATCGGCAGCTGAGCGCGATGGGGGTGGCGGTGCTCGTGGCAGCCCCAGGGCTGATTCCCCGCAAGCCCTCCGATCGCATCAAGACCGACCGCCGCGACGCCCGCAGCATCGCCCTTGCCCTTCGCGCCGGTCAGCTGACCGGCATCCATGTCCCGACGGTGCAGGATGAATCGGTGCGTGACTATCTGCGCATGTACGAGGACCTGCGCGGGGATCTGCGCATCTGTAAGCAGCGCGTGTTGCACTTCTTGCTCCGTCGGGGCATTCGCTATGAGAACGGAGGCCCGTGGACGGTCAGACACAAGAACTGGCTCAGCAGCTTGGAGTTCGCCGATGCACGGGATCGGAAAACCCTGGACATGTACCTTTCGACGATGCAGGAGCTGGAAGGCAAGTGCTCGGAGGCCGCCGAGGAGGTCGAGCAGATCGCTGCCCAGGAGCGCTACCGCGAGCAGACCAAGAAGCTGTGCGCCTTCAAGGGGATCAAGACCTTGATCGCCCTGTCCTTCGTCGCTGAGATCGGCGACTTCCGCCGCTTCCCCAACGCGCGGCAGTTCATGGCCTTCCTGGGATTGGTCCCCTCGGAGCACTCCAGCGGCAACAAACGTCGCCAGGGTGGAATCACCAAGGCCGGCAACAGTCATCTGCGACGACTGTTGGTGGAGGCAGCCTGGCACTACCGCAGCTATCACCCCAGCAGTCGCGTCCTCATAGAACGGCGCCGAGGGGTGGATCCACAGGTTCTCAGCTACGCCAACCGCGCCGGGCGCCGCCTCAGTCGCAAGTACATGCACCTGGTGCTTCGAGGCAAGCGCTCCCAGGTGGCCGTTACGGCGGTCAGCCGCGAGCTGGCCGGCTTCCTCTGGGGCGCGATGACCGGTCAGGTGGCCTGAGAGCAAGGACTCCAAGGTGCGGCCGATAGAAGGAGAGACGGAGACGGTGTTTCCTCGATCGCAGAATCCTCGAACTGAACTACCGGTAGTCAGGTCACTGACAAATCCGAGCCTAGAGAGGGAGGCAAGCTGCCGACGATTCAATTGGGCTGCGGTAGCCAATCCGCGTATATCAGTCTGGTCAATCGTCGATAAGTCCCTTCTCCGTCTCTTCGACTATCTGCCGCTCCAGAGAGGAGGAAAGAAGTAGGAGAGCTACTTGACGAGGGGGCACTTCATATCAGTTCAGTTGCCGCCCCGAATCAGCCGATCATGCGACGGTTCGACGGACTGCATTCCTTCTCAACAGGCTGCATCCAGGCGGACAACTGCAACGATTTGTTATGTCCAGCTCTTCGCAGACTGGATCCTTGGATCACAAATCCAAGATTCCCACATTCATTCATGCAAACATGAATGCGGACTCCTATTCCCAACCAAAGACCTCCAGGAGCTCGTGATTTGAGACAGTCCGTAGCTGGGTAAGTCGTTCAATGTAGTTGATGGATTGTTCGAGTTCTTCCCATTGAGAGTCAATACAGTCCCCCAGCCAATAGAGGCGATATCCGATATTGTACGCATCTACGGTAGTAAACCTTACGCAACAATCAGCGGCGTAGCCGCAAATCAGAAGCGAATCGACTGACAACGAATCCAGCTTTTGTTCAAGACCTGTATTATAGAAAGCACTGAATCGTTTCTTGACGACAACATGTTCTCCCGGCGCGGGGGCCACCCCATCAATGTATTCGGCGCCTTCGGTTCCTTGGAGGCACCAAATCGTTTCTCTTGATCTGTAGGCCGCTGGCCAGTCAGCCTTGTCCTGAGAGTACTCTGTAATAGCATGCACAATGATGAAGTTCTTGGTTCTAGCGAAAGCCAAGGCGTCCTTTGTATTAGGAATGATACGGCAACGGAATGACTCTTCCTTGAGGTGCTGGAAGTATTTCTGGAGGTCGACAAGAAGCATTGCGTACCTCATTTTCCTACGCTCTCCTATCGCTACAATATCAAGCCGTCAACCGAAATCAGGCCATGAGTGTCAGCCCCAAGCTGGACATAACATAGAGTTGAGTTGCGCCGCCGAATCACCAGCGCGAAGCGAACCCCGGCGACGACATTCCCGTCGAAGCAGAAGACCACCTAAGGCGACAACTCCAACGATTTGTTATGGGGCGCTCGTCGCAGAATAAGCTTTCACTGTAGCGACCCTTACAAGCACCTCGAATTCACTCGCTTTGTCGGAGAGATCATTCTCATCCCCGCATTGATATCCGTCCATCGGGGTCATTAAACGAACCATGAGAGCGTACAGTCGGATGTAGGTTGTACCTGGCAAGGTCTTCGTAAGTAGCTCCCGATGTCGTTGCGTCCTGCGAGTCCGTTTTCCTCATTTAGCATCTTTAGTCCCGAATAACGGTACTCTAGTGGCCTGTGAGGCGGAAGTCCATGCGTCATCTCTGTGGCAATTGCGACCACTGCGGTGTCCATTCCTCGAATCGGATTGGTAAAGATTGTGGCGAAGAATCCACCGGAAATATTCGATCTCCTGAACGTTCATACTCGTACGCCTACATCGATAGTCTCACCAGCGTCGTCCGAGCTCCTGTGCATGCTTCAGCGGCCGGTGAAACCCGTCAGCTATGCGCTAATCGTTTGAACGAAAGTCTGATCTCCTTATGTCCTGGGTCTGTGAGTCGGTCGAAAGCTCCTTCGCAGCGCATGGAAGTCTTGGTTCGAAGAGATCTACAGAATGCCGGACCTGAAGCGACTGCGCAGTTTCTATTTCGGTCCTACCGTATAGCCTTGCTTGATCAACGAGTTAAAATTTGGTGACTTAGCTGCTGCTAACAAGCAGAACTGCACATTCCGTCGACGACGCTCAATGTCCAATATACTTCGCCACTCCACGAAACTGAGCGCAGTACGCTCCGACGGTGGGAAGCCTCTCGCTGCCGCGTGGGGAGGATGGCCTTAGATCGCAATGGCAGTGATGCCGCTTGGCTCGGAGAGATCCGCGGTCGAGGACACTGCTCGAAATAAGTCATAATCGGCCCTAGCGCACGCTGTAGCTTGGCACCCTTCACTTCGGCGAACACCTCCAGCACGCGCCATTCAGCCACATCAGCCGTCAAGTTACGGCGGCATAACATAGAGTTGAGCAGCGCCGCCGACCACGCCCAAAGACCAAGGTTCCTTACGGGATCGCGACTCGCGGTTCAAGACGGCCCCTTAAGGCGACTGCTCCAACGATTTGATACTTATTAAGGCCTCCCCTCGGAGGTACGGTAGGAAAGCTACCGTCGCTCAACTAAACGATTTTGAGAGGAGGCCAAGATTGCACTTCTACACCCGACAGCATCAATTCTATTGCGGCATCGATCTTCACGCAAGAAGCATGTACCTGTGCATCCTCGACTCTGCAGGTACCGTGCTCCTCCACCGCAACCTGCCCACAGACGGTGAGCATCTTCTAGAAGCTTTACGCCCCTATCGAGAAGACATCGTGGTCGCCGTGGAATGCATCTTCACCTGGTACTGGATCGCCGATGTGTGTGCTCAACACGCCATCTCATTCGTGCTCGGTCACGCCCTGTATATGAAGGCGATCCACGGCGGCAAGACCAAGAACGACAAACTTGACTCCCAGAAGATCGCCGGCCTGCTGCGCGCCGGTATGCTGCCCCTGGCCTACGCCTACCCTCAGGCCATGCGCTCCACCCGTGATCTGCTTCGTCGCCGCATGTACCTCATGCACCAGCAAAGCGAGCTCCTCGCTCACATCCAGAACACCAACGCCCAGTACAACCTGGCCGCCTTCCAGAAACGCATCAACTACCGAACCAATAGAGCCAAACTCTCTGAGCACTTCCCTGAACCCATGGTGAGCAAAAGCATCCAGGCCGACATCGACGTCCTGGACGCTTTGCACCGAGTGCTGTTGAGCGTCGAGCGGACGGTCCTCCAGCAAGCACGCGCTCACGATCCTCTGGCCCTGCGACTCATCTGCACCGTTCCCGGCATCGGCAAGATCCTGTCCCTGGTGATCCTCTACGAGGTCCACGACATTTCACGCTTCTCCTCAGTAGGCAACTTCATCTCCTACTGCCGCCTGGTCAAGTGCGCACGCGAGTCCGCGGGCAAAAAGAGTGGAGCGCGCAACAGTAAGATCGGCAACGTCCATCTCAAGTGGGCTTTCTCAGAAGCGGCGGTCACCTTCTTGCGCGACAACGAGCCCGCCCAACGCCTTCACCACAAGCTGGTCTCCAAGTACGGCAAGGCCAAGGCCCTCTCCATCATCGCACAGAAGCTTGGCCGCACCCTCTATTTCATGCTCAAGCACAAGGAGGCTTTCGACCCGATGCGATTCTATCAAGACGGCTGATGAAAAAAGGGACAGGGTGTGCAGGAACCTGTTCGCTTAACTGGACTGTCCTCTGTGCTCTCTGTGTTCGGGCAAGTCCCTCGATTTGATTGGTCGCACACCCGGGTCCCGATCTTCTGGTGCCGCACGACAACAGAACACCGATATGCGGTCTGCCCCGCGCCGAGCCGCAAAAGTAACTGAGGCACCCTGGAGGTGACCCCCTTTTTTGATTCGGACGGCGGTCGGGCACTAATAAGATTCTAGAGCGCCTCGGGCGACTCTCGATACGTGTTTGGTGCAGGCTGCATTGCCGCACCCATCGTAGAAACCAAGTCGGGCTGTTTTATCGGCGTCTCTTCTCTTCTGGCAGCCACTCCGGGTTTGTCGCGCTCGGCCACGCCTCTTGACTCGGGGAGGCCTTATACGTGTTATGCCCATCTTTGGACCCAACGTCGGCTTTCTCGTACAGCGGACTGCCAAATGAATCGGTCTTTCCGGGGAGGGCAATCCGTGCTTGACACAGCCATATCACGCATGGTATATTCCTGCATGGGCTACAAAGTCAAGCTTCTGCCGCCGGCGGTCCAATTCCTGGACGGCTTGCATGACCGCCTGAAGGCCAAAGCGGCTCGTTCGATACGGCTGCTTCAGGAGTTCGGCCCCTCCCTTAGGGAGCCCCATTCAAAGAAGGTGTCCGATTGGCCTGGACTATTTGAGCTTAGGGTCATGCTTGGTCATGACGCATGCCGATTCTTCTACTTCTGGCACCAGGAGCATTTGTACGTAGTGACTTCAGGCTACATAAAGAAGGGAATGAAGCTCGACCGAAGGGAGCTTGAACGAGCCGCGCTGCTCATGAGGCAGCACGCCGAAGGTACAAGGGGAAACATATGAAGACGACCGACTTCGACAAGTATCTTGATACTCAACTGAAGAATCCTGAGTTTCGAAAGGCATATGAGGACCTGGAAGAAGAGTACGAGCTTGCGAAACAGATCATTCGGTTCCGCATCGATCGCAATCTGTCGCAGGCGCAGTTGTCTTGACCGCGCAGGGGGTCCCGCCGAGCCAGATCACCCAGCGCCTCGGCACGACGCGCCCCACCGTGGCCCTGTGGCGCAAACGGTTTCAGGCGGGGGGCCTGGCCGCGGTGCAGCAGGATGCCCCCGGGCGTGGCCGCCCGCGGAGTATCCCGACAGACACCGTGCAGGCCATCGTGCGGGCGACCACCCAGACCACGCCCAAGGGCGCGACCCACTGGAGCACCCGGACGATGGCGGAGGCGTTCGGCGTCAGCAACGCCACCGTGGCCCGCATCTGGCAGGCCCATGGCCTCCAGCCGCATCGGGTCCGGCCCTTCAAGGTCTCCCGGGACAAGCGTTTCGCCGAGAAGCTCACCGATGGGGTGGGCCTGTACCTGCCTCCGCCCGACAAGGCCCTGGTCCTCTGCGTCGACGAGAAGAGCCAGATCCAGGCCCTGGACCGCACCCAACCGGGCCTCCCGATCAAGCAGGGCCGCTGTGGGACGATGACCCACGACGACACGCGGAACGGCACCACGACCCTCTTTGCGGCCTTGAACGTGCTCGAAGGGACCGTGCTTGGGGCCTGCTACCCCCGGCATCGGAACGGAGAGTTTCGGGCGTTCCTTCAGCAGCTGGATCGCACGACGCCGGCCGGGCTGGATCTGCACCTGATCGTGGACAACTATGGGACGCACAAACATCCCAAGGTGCAGCAGTGGCTGGCCAAGCGTCCGCGTTTTCATCTCCACTTCACCCCGACCAGCTCGTCGTGGTTGAACCTCGTCGAGCGGTGGTTCCGGGAGCTCACCACCAAACGCATTCGGCGGGGGGTCTTCAAGAGCGTCCCCGACCTCATCGCCGCCATCGAGGAGTACATCCAGGTGCACAACACCCACCCGAAGCCTTTGGTCTGGACGAAGTCGGCGGAGACCATCCTGGAAAAGGTGGGGCGCTGTAAAGCCATTTTGGAAACGGTACACTAGGCACCCTGCTGCTGATCCCGATTAGCCCCGATCCGAAGAAACCGTCTCACCGCCAAGGCGCCACCGGGGGCCGCCAAGGCCGACAGGGGCTGATGTCAGGGCCGAATTCTCAAAGACACCTCATGGTGCAGTGGCACGCGAGGAAGTGTTTGTTTTCTAAGCCCTGTGAATCTTGGCGTTCTTGGCGTCATGGCGGTTCAAGAATTTCGGATTGGGGTTAGGAGCTACGGCTTTCGTTGCGATGGCTTGGGGAGCTGTGTCTTGTTCTGGCGCTTTCGCCGAAGGCGCTCCGCGTGGCCTGGCAGGGTGTAGATCGTATTCAGCAGGCCCTCGACAATGGCCAGGCCGTCCTCGACGTCGCGCTTCGTTGGCGGCAGGATCTCGTGCAGTGCCGAATTGCCAATGTACCGTTCTTCATGCAGCAGTTCGGCTTGGGGTTTGGCAAGTAGCCCGCTGGCCACGAGCGCGTCAATTTTCTCCTTGAGATTTCTCCCCGAGACTTTGCGACCTAGGCAAATTGCCTCAACTATCGCACGGAGCCCCCCACCAGCGAGAATCATGGCCCCACCGTTGAAAGCTCGAATGGTTTCTAGATAGATCCGGGCAACGGCATCTGGGTACTCCACAACGTCCACCGGCTCACGCTCAGACTTAACGGTCTCCGGATATACGGTAACCTCTGGCTCCATCTTCTGCGTGTCGTAGTTCCAGCAGCTTGTGTCCCACGCTTCCTCTCGAAATCGTACCGCTTCGCAGCCCATACACTTACAGATCTGGTAGGTGCCTCCCCCTTGGTCATCTTCGGTTCTCCACTTCTCTTCGTGCTCCTTCAGGACTAGATGATTTCGCGGGCCGCCCCCACAATTGACGCACGGGATCTTCACACTCTTTGCCACAGGGGTCGCCTCCTTATGCGGTTCTGGTACGCCCCGAGTGCCTGACTCCGCAGTTCGTCGCGGTCGCAGACGAACAGCGCCCGCCGGAGCTGGCCCACATCGGCGAACCGCTTGAGCAGGTGGACGGCGATGAACGTCTTCCCCGCCCCGGTGGCAAGGAACAGAAGGGCGCGTTTTTCCCCCCGAGCCAGCTTCTCCAGGACAGCCCGGATCGCGGCATCCTGGTAGTAGCGGCGCGTCGCCTCGCCCCCGGTATAGCGCGCGAGCAGGGGCTTGGCCAAGGGCGCGTCCAGGGTAAAGCCCATGCGCTGCTCGTACCGGGAACGCAACTCGGCGGGCGTCGGCATTTCGGCCAGCGGGCGGGGAGCGCTGGTCATGCCGGTGATACGGTCGTACTCGACGAAAAGATGGCCGTTGCTGGAAAAGACGAAGGGTACGTTGAGCCGCTTACAGGTGGCGTAGAGTTTGGCTTGCTCCAGGCCGTGGGCAGGGGGCAGGTGTTCGGCCTTCGCCTCGATGAGCGCAACCGCGACCGGCTGCGTATCAGGGCTCACTTTGACGCGCAGGACGTAATCCACCCGGCCTTTACCACGCCTCCGGGGGAACCCGTCAATGATGTCGACTGTTGCGGCAGTCTCTTCGCAGCGGATGAGGTCTTCCGTCCAGCCACGGGCATGGATGGCCGGGTCGACGAGTTTGGCTCGCGTATCCGACTCGCTCAGATGCATCGCCGCGTTCCGAATCCTCCTTGGGCAGAATTGCTAGCCAAACGTACGAATGCCAGAACTCGGGGTTGGCTACCACCCCTGCGACTGCACACTGCGATATGGAAAGGAGCATACGGGCCAGCGCAGCCCGGTTGAACACGGTTGAGGATGGGCGAGTCCTCTCGCGAAGTGGAATGATACAAGAGGACCGGCCACAGTGGCTATCGAAAGCGCCACAGCCTGTCAACGAGAAACCGGCCTCAGTACTGACCGAGGTAAAAATGTACCAGACACCATCTGGGCCGCAACTGCTTGATTCTGCGGGGGCCGGATTTCAATTCTTGGCCGTCGCCTCGGAACCGTGGCATGGGAGGGGCGCCCGGGAGGAGACCGCATCTCGGACAGGGGGAGTCACAGGCCGCGAGGTTCTGGTCGCCCAGGGTCTGCTGGATGCCGAGGCGGGTCGTGTGTAGGAGGTCTGCGGCTTGCCGGAGGCGCACCTCGGAGAGCTAGGGGCGCGGGCTCTTCCCAAACACCGCGCGGAAGCGCCGCGGCGCCTGGGCCGATATCCAGGGGCAAGCCCAGGCCGCGTAGCCGCAGAGCAATAGCTGCGCTTCTCCGGCCTACTTCGCGGGGCCGTAGGCGGTGGCCAGGTACTCGACGATGATCTTCTCGTTCTCCGGGCTGATGGGCGCGCCGAAGACCTTGATCATCTTCGCGACCTCGGGGCCCCACTGCTTGGCGTCGCCTCGCGGCTGGCGGACGATGTAGTCCGTCGAGTGGCAGATGCCGCAATTGGCCCGCGCAACTTCCATCCCCGGCCCCGGCGCCAGCGTCGCCATGGCGTTATCAGGGGGGAGGGTGATCGTCTTCTGGTCGGCGGCCCAGACGGCCAGGGGCACCAGGACCAGCACCGCGAAGGGTGCGAGCATACGCGCAATTTTCATCTCTGGTCCCCCCTATGCCACCTGCACGTCCACGTGCTCAATCACATTGCGCAGGTAGCCCGCCGGATTCCACAAGGGCTCGTAGTCCTGCGACTCCCCGATGGTGTTGAAGGCGCGCACCATGAGCCGGTAGGCTCCGGCGCGCGGCGGCTGCCAGGTCGAGGACCACTCGCGGAAGGAGTAGCGACCGAGGTCGGGGCCGAGCTGGGCGCGCCGCCACGTGGCCCCGCCATCGTCGGAGATCTCCACCTCCCGGATGCCGTAGCCGCTGTCGAAGGCGATGCCTTTCAGCGTCGTCCCGCTCCCGGCAGGCAGTCTGGCGCCGGCCTCGGGGACAATGATGAAGGACCGGACCGTCATCCGGTTGATGGGCACGGTGCGCTTCGGCGCCGTCCCCGGCGGGATGCAGCCGCAGGGATTATCCGGGATCCGGTAGGCGGGCTTCATCCAGAAGCCTTCGAAGGGCTTGTCCAACACGTTGATCTCGAACAGGTTCTTGACCCAGTAGGTGGCGTACCATCCGGGGACGATCAGCCGGGCCGGGTATCCATTCAGCATGGGGAGGGGCTGACCATTCATCTCGTAGGCCACCAAGATATCTGGATCGTCCATGATCCGATCGATCATCAGGCTCTTCACGAGGTCAGGCGTGGTAGGAAATATGGTGTGGTCCAGGCCGTTGAGCGAGACCTCCGCGGCCTCCGGCCGGACCCCGGCCGCGGTGAGGATGTCCCGGAGCCGCGCGCCGGCCCACTGGGCGTTCCCCATGGCCCCGTCGCCCCACTGCCCCCCCAAGACCCGAGGCGCGAAGCGGCCGCGGCTGTTGCCCGCGCACTGTGTCACGGCCGTGATGGAGGCCCGGGGGAACTTGGTCTTGAGGTCGTCCATGGAGAGTTCCAGCGGGCTGCCCACATGGCCGATCACTTTCAGGCGCCACGTGGCCAGATCCACGCTGGTCGGGACAGGAAAGACGTGGTAGCGGACGAAGAACGCTTCGTTCGGCGTGATGGCCCGGTCGAAGTACTTCATCGGGGTCTCGAGCTGCGGGGGCCGCGAGGTGAGAAGGATCAGGTCTGTCTTTTCTGGGTATCGGACGAGCGGCCGGCCGGCCAGGATCGGATCCTCCTGCGCGAGCGCCCGTCCCGCGCGCCCCAGCGCGCCACCCGCGACGGCGAATGCCCCAACTGTCTTGAGGAAGTGTCTACGCGGTATTCCCCTCATGGATTCCCTCCCCTCTTCCATGCACCCGGTTGGTGGAGACGCCATTGCGGATATGGATGCCTCAGCCTTTTCCGCAGGCTCCCGGTCGTGCCCGGTCGCCGAGACTCGCTCGCTCCCCCTGCAAGCAAAGGTCTCTCCACCGGCTACCGCGACAGGTCACGATCGCCCTCCTCCTACTTTTTCCCGCCAAGGCTGCGGATGAAGTCCACCACGCTCCAGCGGTCCTTCTCCGGGAGCGTCTGCCACGACGGCATGGCGCCGCGGCCGGTGGAGATCTTCCAGAACAGCTCGCCGTCCGTCTGGGCCTGAACCGCCTTGGAGGTCAGGTCCGCCGGCTTGGGGCTCAAGGCCGCGCCCGCGGGCCCATTGCCCTTCCCTGCCGGCCCATGACACATGCTGCAATTCGTTTCGAAGACCTTCTTGCCCTCCGGGACACCGGTCGCGCGAGGCACGGGGTTCTTCTTTGCCTTATCCGCGGCCGGAGCCACCCATGGCTGCTCGCCGGCCACGACCGGCACTGCACTCAAGAGCAGCATTGCGCTGCAACCCGCCATCGCCCAGGACATGATTGCACGGCTCAGCATCTGTGACGACCTCCTATGACTGTAAAGTTTGAATCCAAGAGGGCTCATTCCCCGCGGCTTGCCGCGAGTTCGTCATACCGGCGGAAGCCGGTATCCAGAAAGCCCGACTGGATTCCGTGTCACGCACGGAATGACGGACGAGAACAGAAGCCGATACCCCGCGGCTTGCCGCGGGGTCGTTCATTAATATTGGGGAGTGTGAGAGCGAGGGGTGAAGCAGGCCTCGCCGCCTGGAACGGATGATGCCCTGGTCCCGAATACACAAGGACCCTTTGGGAGCTGTCAACCCCAAAGGGCCGCAAGGTCGGACGCCGAGGGAGCGCTTGCCTGCCCATACGGCTATGGTTCCGCCGGCCGGCATTTCTCTCCCCTTGGTCCAGAAGGAGCCACTTAGACCGCTTGACGCTAGCCGCCTAGTGTAGGGCTGTCAAGCAGAAGCCTTATCTTAATCAGGAGAGAACGGAGTGGAATTTTAGGCCGGTCGTCGCAGGAAGTCTTCCAGGCGGCTCTTCACCTCGGGCCACTCGGTGTCAAGGATGCTGTAGTACACCGTGTCGCGGATGAACCCGTCCCGAACCGCCATGTGCCTCCGCAGGACGCCTTCGCGCACGGCGCCCAGGCGCTCGATGGCGCGCTGCGAGCGTTCGTTCCGTCGATCGGTCTTCAGTTGCACCCGGACGGCCCCGAGGTCCTCGAAGGCGTGACGGAGGAGGAGGTACTTGCACTCCGTGTTCACGGCACTGCGCTGATGCCGTGCGGCGACCCACGTCCAGCCGATCTCCAGGCCCCGGTCCTCTCGTCGGATGTCCAGGTAGCGGGTGGAGCCGATCGCTTCTCCGCTTCGGCGCAGCAGCATGGCAAAGGGGATCTGCGTCCCGGTCTCCTGCATACCGAGCGCCTGTCGGATCCACTCCCGCACATCCTCCAGGCTCGTGAACTCCCCGCGCGCCATGTACGGCCAGATGGCGGGATCCTGTCCTGCCGCATAGAGGTCCTCGGCGTGCTGGGGGGCGAGCGGCTCCAGCCGGACGTGCCGCCCTTCAAGGATGGTCGGCTTCGGATCGAACGCGCTCATGAGTTCCTCGGACCTCGCACACTATCCACTTCCCTCTCCCCGCGAAGGGAGAGGGCCGGGGCGCGATCCCCGGCTGAAGTCGCCGGTCCGAATGGCTTGGCCTTGGAGACGGGGCCACCACTCGCAGGAGCGGGGTCACACCTCCATGAGCGGCATCGCCTCTTCCAGGAGGCCGGCCTTGAGGAAGTCCCGGTTCAGGCGGGCGATGAAGTCGAGGCTGATCCCCTTGGGGCAGGCGGCCTCGCACTCCCCATGGTTGGAGCAGCTCCCGAAGCCCAACTGCTCCATCCGCTGGACCATGCGCAGGGCGCGCTGGCTCCGCTCGGGCTGTCCCTGGGGCAGCAGCCCCAGATGCGAGATCTTGGCCGCCGTGAAGAGCATGGCCGAGCCGTTGGGGCAGGCCGCCACGCAGGCCCCGCAACCGATGCAGGCGGCCGCGTCCATGGCGCGGTCGGCCGCCTCCTTCGAGACGAGGATGCTGTTGGCCTCGGGGGCGCTCCCCGTGCGGGCGGAAATGAAGCCCCCCGCCTGCATGATCTTGTCCAGCGCGCTCCGGTCCACCGCCAGGTCCTTGATCACGGGAAACGCTCGGGACCGAAACGGCTCGACGATGATAGTGTCGCCGTCCGTGAAGTGCCGCATGAAGAGCTGACAGGTGGTGGTGAGCTTCTGGGGGCCGTGGGCCACTCCGCCGATCATGAGACCACAGCTCCCGCAGATCCCCTCACGGCAGTCGTGGTCGAAGGCGATGGGCTCCTCCCCGTTGAGGATGAGCCGATCATTGAGGACATCCAGCATCTCCAGGAAGGACATGTCGGGCTCCACGCCGTCCATGGGGTAGGTCACCAGCTTCCCCTTGACCTTGGGACCGGGTTGCCGCCAGATCTTCAGCGTCAGTCTCATTTGTAGCTCCGCTGGGTCAGGTGGATGGTTTCGAAGGCGAGGGGTTCCTGATGCAAATTGGGCGTCTTGCCCACGCCCGTGTATTCCCAGGCCGCCACATACGAGAAGCGCGCGTCGTCCCGCAGGGCCTCGCCCTCTGGCGTCTGGTGCTCCTCGCGGAAATGGCAGCCGCTGGACTCATCCCGCATGAGGGCGTCGTAGGCTATCAACTCGGCGAACTCCAGGAAGTCCGCCACGCGCCCGGCGTGCTCCAGCGCTTGGTTGAAGTCCTGCTCCTCGCCCGGCACCCGCACGTTCTGCCAGAACTCTTCGCGGAGCGCCGGGATCCGCTCCAGCAGCAGCTTCAGCCCCTTCTCGTTCCGGGCCATGCCGCAGTGCTCCCACAGCAGGTGCCCCAGCTCCCGGTGGAAAGAGTCCACCGTGCGCGCGCCGTTCACCGACAGGAGCCTCTGGATGCGCTCCACCACCTCCCGCTCCGCCTGCTGAAAGGCCGGGTGATCCGTGGAGGGGCGATCCTTGGGCGAGACCCGCGCCAGGTAGTCGCCGATCGTATAGGGGATGATGAAGTACCCGTCCGCCAGGCCCTGCATGAGTGCGCTGGCTCCCAGGCGGTTGGCCCCGTGGTCCGAGAAGTTGGCCTCGCCCAGGACGTGCAGGCCATCCACGTTACTCATGAGGTTGTAGTCCACCCACAGGCCACCCATCACATAGTGGATGGCGGGGTAGATCCGCATGGGCTGCTGGTAGGGATCCTCGCCCGTGATCCGCTCGTACATTTCGAAGAGGTTATCGTAGCGTTGCCGGATCACCGGCTCGCCCAGCCGGCGCATGGCATCGAAAAGGTCCAGGTAGACGCCCCGCCCCCCCGGCCCCACGCCCCGGCCCTCGTCGCACACCCCCTTGGCATTGCGGGAGGCCACGTCCCGCGGGACCAGGTTCCCGTAGCTCGGGTACTTGCGTTCCAGGTAGTAGTCCCGCTCCGCCTCGGGGATGTCCTGGGGGCGCCGTTTGTCGCCAGGCTGCTTGGGCACCCAGATGCGCCCGTCGTTCCGGAGGGACTCGCTCATGAGGGTAAGCTTGGACTGGTGCTCACCCGTCACGGGGATGCAGGTGGGGTGGATCTGGGTGAAGCAGGGGTTGGCGAACAAGGCGCCGTGCTTATGGGCGCGCCAGATGGCCGTGACGTTGCACCCCTTGGCATTGGTGGAGAGGTAGTAGGCGTTGCCGTAGCCACCCGTGGCCAGGGCCACGGCATCGGCGGCGTGGCGGCTGATAGCCCCGCTCACCAGGTCCCGGACAATGATTCCCTTGGCGTGGCCATCCACCACAACCACGTCAAGCATCTCGTGCCGGGGGAAGAGCTTCACCTGGCCCAGCGCCACCTGCCGCGTGAGGGCCGAGTAGGCACCCAGCAGGAGCTGCTGCCCCGTCTGCCCCCGGGCGTAGAAGGTCCGGGAGACCTGGACCCCGCCGAAGGAGCGGTTGGCGAGGTATCCGCTGTACTCGCGCGCGAAGGGCACGCCCAGGGCCACACACTGATCGATGATGGCCATGGACAGCTCCGCCAGCCGGTAGACATTGGCCTCCCGCGAGCGGAAATCGCCCCCCTTGACCGTGTCGTAGAAGAGGCGGAAGACGCTGTCTCCGTCGTTCTGGTAATTCTTGGAGGCGTTGATGCCGCCCTGCGCGGCGATGGAGTGGGCGCGGCGGGCACTGTCCTGGAAGCAGAAGCAGCTCACCTCGTAGCCGAGCTGGCCCAGCGTGGCCGCCGCCGAGGCGCCCGCCAGTCCCGTTCCCACCACGATGACCTTGTACTTCCGCTTGTTGTTCGGGCTCACGACCCGCATCTCGTCGCGGTGCCGGTTCCACTGCTGCTCGATGGGACCCGAGGGGACCTTGCTTTGCAATTCCATGCCAGCGACCTCCCCGCCTATCGGACGATGCCGGTCAGAACGGCGACCGGAACGCTGATGAAGCCGACCGCGATCAGGACGCCGATCGCCGGAAACAGCCACCCTCGCAGGCCGGGGCGTGTGGGCCACGTGATCCCCAGGGTCTGGACCATGCTCCAGCCGGCGTGCCAGAGGTGATACCCGAGGATGATCATGGTCACGATGTACACCGCGGAAATGGCCGGCACCTGGAAGGCCAGGACCACGTTCCGGTAGACATCCGTCTCGCTATAGCCGGGGCCGGTGGTGAGAAAGGTGAACATCATGAGGTGATAGATGAGGTAGAGGAAGATGAGCGGTCCGCTCACGATCATGGTGCGGGCCGCATAATTCGTCTCGACATCTTTGCGCAGGAAGTAGGAGACCGGACGGGCCTGCCAGTTAGCCACCGTCACCCGCACCGCGGCGATGAGATGAAGGATGAGGGCAATGATGAGGCCCACGCGCGCGACCCAGAGCACTGGAAGGAGGTCCGGGTTCTTCAGGAGGGCGGCGTACCGGTTCAGCGGCCCCGGTCCGCCGAAGGTCAACAGGTTGCCCGCCACATGTTCGAGGAGGAAGAGGTACAGCAAGATGCCCGTCACGGCCATGATGAGCTTCTGGCCAACGAGGCTTTGGTAGAAGGCCACCGCTCGAGACATTCCGCCCTCCGTTGTGGTGTGAGCGAGCCGGACGCCAGCCGCATGCGCCGGAGAATTTTACGCCCACACGAGATACACCTTCACGTCCCGAATTGCAACCGCGCCCGCACCTTATGTACTGTTCTCCGATCCATGCGTCGCAGGCCGAGCCCCCCTGCCTGCGCTCGATGTCTGCGCCATTCGGCCCTTGACCGGACAGGTTAGAGGCTTATCATGGGCGCCATGGATCCCTGGGGCGAGTTTCAAGGCGTGAACGCCGGCTACGTGGTCGCGCTCTACGAGCGGTACCGGCGCGACCCGCAGTCCGTGGACGGCGCGACGCGGGCCTACTTCGCGCACTGGACGCCCCCTGCGGACGGTCGCCCTCCCGGGGAGCTGCCCGCGATCGACAAGGTCGTGGGCGCCGTGAGTCTGGCGCAGGCCATCCGCGGGTACGGCCATCTCGCCGCCCGTCTCGACCCGCTGGGCACTCCGCCCCGCGGCGACCCCTCGCTGGATCCGGCCACACACGGAATCACCGAGGACGACCTCCGCCAACTGCCCGCCAGCCTGATCGGCGGCCCCGCGGCCGAGGGGGCAGCGAATGCCCTCGAGGCCATCCAGGCTCTCCGGCGTGTCTACGCCTCTACCACCGGCTACGGCTACGCCCATATCCACAACCCCGAGGAACGCGCCTGGCTGCGCCACGCCGCGGAATCGGGAATCTTCCGCCCGCCCCGCGACCCGCTCGACCCCATCGCACTCCTGGAGCGTCTGACCCGCGTGGAGGCGTTCGAGCGCTTCCTCCATCGTGTCTTTCCGGGGAAGACCCGCTTCTCCCTGGAAGGCCTGGACATGTTGGTCCCGATGCTGGATGAGGTCGTCGGCGAGGCGGCGGAGGCCGGGATCCGGAACATCCTCATCGGGATGGCCCACCGCGGCCGCCTGAATGTTCTGGCCCATATCCTCAAGCTCCCCTACGCCCAGATCCTGGCGGAGTTTCGGGATCCGGCGCGCGGCCGCCGGTTCACATTTCGCGAGGATCTGAGCTGGACGGGGGACGTCAAGTATCACATGGGGGCGCATCGGGCCCTGAAGGACGGGGAGCCGCTCGATCTCGTCGTGACGATGCCGCCCAACTCCAGCCACCTGGAGTACATCAATCCCGTGGTGGAGGGGATGGCGTGTGCGGCGGGGACGCGCGTGGATCAGCCGGGCCCGCCGCGCTTCGATCCCACGATCTCGCTCCCGGTCCTCATCCACGGTGACGCCGCCTTCCCGGGCCAGGGCGTCGTGGCCGAGACCCTGAACCTGTCACGCCTCGCGGGGTATCAGACCGGCGGAACGATCCACATCATCACTGACAATCAACTCGGCTACACGGTCACGCCCGAGGAGGGCCGCAGCACGCTTTACGCCAGCGATCTCGCCAAGGGCTTCGAGATCCCCATCGTCCACGTGAATGCCGACGATCCCGAGGCCTGCATCGAGGCGGCGCACCTGGCATCGAACTATCGCCAGACGTTCCACAAGGACTTCCTGATCGATCTGGTGGGCTACCGCCGCTACGGCCACAACGAGGGCGACGAGCCCAGCTTCACGCAGCCGCTCATGTACGAGAAGATCGCGGGGCACCCCACGGTCCGGGACCAGTGGGCCGAGCTGCTCGTGCAGCGCAGGCTCATCGATCCGGCACGGCCCAAGGAGCTGGTCGAGGCCTGCATGAGCGAGCTGCAGGGCGTCCTGGAGTCGCTGCATCCGGAGCGCGACCTGGTGGAGCCTCTGCCCGCGTCGCCGCCCAAGGGCGCCGCCAGCCGGGTGAAGACGGGCGTGCCGGCCGACAGGCTCCGCGAGCTGCATGCCGGCCTGCTGGAGGTGCCCGACGGGTTCACGCTCAACCCGAAATTGGAGCGCGCCATGCGGCGCCGGCGCGTGGCCCTGGACAGTCCCGACGGGGCCACCATCGATTGGGCCACGGCCGAGGAGCTGGCCTTCGCCACTATCCTGGCCGACGGCATCCCCATCCGCCTCACGGGCGAGGACGTGGAGCGGGGGACCTTCGGCCAGCGCCACGCCGTGTTCCACGACGTGAAGACGGAGCGCACCTTCGTCCCGCTGCAGGCCTTGCCGCAGGCGCGGGCCGCCTTCGCCGTGTTCAACAGCCCGCTCACGGAGAACGCAACGCTGGGCTTCGAGTACGGCTGCAACGTCCAGGCGCCGGACCGACTCGTGATCTGGGAGGCCCAGTACGGGGATTTCGTCAATGGCGCCCAGGTCGTGATCGACGAGTTCATCGTCTCGGCTCGGGCCAAGTGGGGCCAGCCCCCCTCCCTGGTGCTCCTGCTCCCTCACGGCCTCGAGGGGCAAGGCCCCGACCACAGCAGCGCCCGGGCGGAGCGGTTCCTGGAACTGGCGGCGGAAATGAACATGCGCATCGCCAGCGCCACCACCGCGGCCCAGTACTTCCACCTGTTGCGACGGCAGGCCGCATTGCTCGAGACCGACCCGTTGCCCCTGGTGATCCTGACACCGAAGAGCCTGCTGCGCCATCCTCTCACCTATTCCGCCCTGCAGGAGCTGGCCCAAGGCCACTGGCAGCCGGTGATTGACGACCCGCATGCCCGGCAGGCGCCCGACCAGGTCCGGCGCCTCATCCTGTGCTGCGGGAAGGTATATGTGGATCTGGTGAGCCACCCGCAGCGGGAGCAGAGCAGGAGCGTCGCCATCGTGCGGGTGGAGCAACTCTACCCCTTCCCCGGCGAGGATCTCGCGCCCGTGCTGGCCGGGTATCCGCATCTGGAAGAAGTGGTCTGGCTCCAGGAGGAGCCGATGAATATGGGCGCCTGCAGCTACATGCACCCGCGAGTCGGCGAGCTGGTCAAGGGGCGCTGGCCGCTGCGCTACATTGGCCGGCCCCCCAACTCCAGCCCCGCCGAGGGATCCGCTGCGTGGCATGCCGCGAATCAGAAGGCCTTGGTGGAGTGCGCCTACAACCTCGCGTCGCGGGCCTCGGAGGACGGGGCCATCTCTACATACAAGGAATGACCAATGACCAATTCCCAAATCCCAATGACCTCGGAACGCATTGGTCATTCGGGAATTGGTCATTGGTAATTGCTCCGGGAGGCGAGAGCGGCGATGACGACCAAGATCGTCGTGCCCGAGATGGGCGAGTCGGTTGTGGGTGCCACGATAGCCCGCTGGCTGAAGCGAGAGGGCGACCGCGTGAATGCCGGCGAGACGGTCGTCGAACTCGAGACCGAGAAGGTGGACCTCGAGGTGGGCGCGGAGAAGGCGGGGGTCCTGACCCGCATCGATCGACACGAAGGGGACGAGGTGAAGGTGGGTGAGACCCTGGGTGAGATCGAGGAGGGCGCTGTGCAGGCCCAGGAGCCGCCCCGCACACGTGCCGAGGTCCCAGCCCGTCCGGCCGCGGCCCTCCCCCGCAGTGCGGACTCCGGCGACGGGAAGGAAGCTCCCGCAGAGATCCATCCGTCCGCTCCGGCATCGGCGGGCGTCTCGGCTCAGGTCCTGGAAGCCCCCGCGCCGGGTGGCGCCCCCGTCCAGGAGGCTCCCAGGCGGGAGGTCGCCCCCCTGCCCGAGCCAGGTGGGTATGCGGGGCCGGTGGCCGCCGCGCGTCCCGAGCGCGAGGAGCGCGTCCGCATGTCCCGCCGGAGGCAGACCATCGCCCGCCGGCTCGTGGAGGCACAGCACACGGCGGCCATGCTCTCGACCTTCAACGAGGTCGATATGAGCGCCGTGCTGGCCCTCCGCGCCCGGCACAAGGAGAGCTTCACGAACCGCTACGGGGTGGGCCTGGGGATCACCTCGTTCTTCGTCAAGGCCAGCATCGGCGCCCTGAAGGCCTTCCCGCGGCTCAACGCCGAGATCCAGGGCGACGAGATGGTGCTCAAGCACTACTTCGACATCGGCATTGCCGTGGGGGCCTCGGAAGGGTTGGTGGTCCCGGTCCTGCGGGACGCCGACCGTCTGTCCTTTGCCGCCATCGAGACGACCATCAAGGAGTTCGGCCGGAAGGCAGAAGAGGGCACGCTCTCTCTGGACGATCTTCGCGGTGGAACGTTCACCATCACCAACGGCGGCGTCTTCGGCTCCCTCCTCAGCACTCCCATCCTCAATCCGCCGCAGGTGGGCATCCTGGGCCTGCACAAGATCGAAGAGCGGCCCATTGCCCGCCAGGGCGCCGTGGTCGTCGCACCCATGATGTACGTGGCCTTGAGCTACGACCACCGGATCGTGGACGGTCGGGAAGCGGTCCAGTTCCTCGTCCGGGTAAAGGAACTGATCGAGGATCCCGCAGGCCTCCTCTTGGAGGCCTGAGTTGACGGTTTCGGAAATTTTTCTCCTCCCGACGGTTCAGTCCCTATCCCCAAGAATCTTCGCCGATCCTAGACGACCGATCGCAGACGGTGGCCCAGCTTCTGTGACGCGTTCCACAGAAGCACCCTCGTTAGAAAAGGAAGGTGAGAACGTCCGCTTTATCCGCAGAGCACGCGAAGGGCGCAAAGGAAGTCCCCGTAAATGAACTACCCCGCGGCAAGCCGCGGGGTATCGGCCTCTGTTCTAGTCCGTCATTCCGTGCGTGACACGGAATCCAGTCGGGCTTTCTGGATACCGGCTGGGTTCCCCGGTGAAAACCGGGGCCGGTATGACGAACTCGCGGCAAGCCGCGGGGAATGAACCTTCTTGGATTCAAAGCGCTGACCCGGGGAAACTCGGAGTTGCGGTGTGGAAGATTTCGATTCGACAGCTCCTCTGACCCGATGAATGCTGGCGATTCTTTGCGATCTTTGCGGCCTTGGCGGTGAAAATTCTGGGATGAGTCGAGGAGCTCCTCGCGGGTGACCGGCCTCACAGGCGTCACTCCCGGGTTGGGCGGACGGGGGCTGGAAAGCCGTCCGGGCGGTAGGCGCGAGCGAGGAGGGACATGGGGTGCAGGGGCTTGGTGCCCGCGTGTTGCTGGAATTGCAGGGCGGCCAGCGGGCAGTCGCTGACCCACACCTCGGCGCCCACCTCCCGCATCCCGTCGAAGGCCTTCTGGCCGATTCGCTGACTGGCGGCGAACCCTTCGGCCTTCATGGCGTAGGTGCCGTTGTGGCCGCAGCACTCCATGACCGCGCGCGGCACGACGCCGGGGATCTTGCGGAGCAGGTCGCGCCCCTTGAATCCCACGGCCTGGGCCCGGAGATGGCAGGGGGCGTGATAGGCGACCGTGGCGCCGGGGGTGCTCTTGAAGTCGGTGTTGAAGCGCGCCTGGTCGCGGATGGACCAGAGGTACTCGGAGGGATCCATGATCGCCGCGGCGAGTGCCTGGGCGGCCTCGCGCTGCCCGCGGGGCAGCAGCTCCGGGTACTCGCGGCGCATCATCATGGCGCAGGTCGGATTGATCGCCAGGACTCTGGCGCCGGCCGCGACGAAGGGCTGGAGGATCTCGAGGTTGTGGGCCGCCTGGCGACGCAGGGCGGCGAGGTCCCCGTGCTCCCACGCGGGCATGCCGCAGCACTGGAGCCCCGCGAGGCAGCCCGCGCGGACTTGGTTGCGGTCGAGCACCTCGAGCGTGTCCCGGCCGATCTGGGGCTCGTTGTGTTGGACGTAACAGGTCTGGAAGAGGACGACCTCGGGATCGCCCGGACCGGCTGGCCGCTCCACGGTCCGGCCGGTCCCCCCGGCCCACCGCTCGAACGTCACCCGCGCGAAGTCGGGGAGCACTTTCTCCCGGTGGATGCCGAGGCCCTTCTCCATGAGCCACCGGTGTGCGGGCACGTGGTTCATCACGTTGGCGAGTCCGAAGCTCGCGCGCGCAACCGCGGCGGCGAGGTCGGGATTCCCGAGAACGCGGTCGCGCAGGGGAATGCCCTCCCGTTTGGCCCGGACCGCCTGGTGGCGATGGACGAGCTTGGGGAAGTCGAGCTGGAACGCGTGCTTCTCCCGGGGCGTGTAGGGGCACTGGACCTCGCACAGCTTGCACTGGAAGCAAGCCTGCATGATCCGGTCCGTCTCATCCGTGGTGATCCGGTCGACCTTGCCGTCTCTCTCCCGGTCGAGGAGCGCAAACAGTGTCGGGAACGCGTCGCAGTACTTGAAGCACATCCGGCAGCCGTGGCAGATCGCGAACGCACGGCGGACCTCTTTGGCCAGCGCCTCGGGCTCCCAGTACTTCGCGACCTCGGGATCGTAGGTCAGCCCGTCTGTCGGCTGGTACGAGATCGGCGCCTCGGTGCTCATGCTCGGTCTCCTCGCGAGAACGGCGGGGGCCGCGGCTCTCCCGGGCCGCCGCGGCCCCCGCCACACCCGCCTACTGGATCGACTTCAGGAGGGCGCCAAAGCGGCCGGCGTGGGACTTCTCCGCCTTGGCGAGGGTCTCGAACCAGTCCGCGATTTCGGCGAAGCCTTCCTCGCGGGCGGCCTTCGCCATGCCCGGGTACATGTCAGTGTACTCGTGGGTCTCGCCGCTGACCGCCGCCTGGAGGTTGAGCGCCGTGTCCCCCATGGGCAGACCGGTGGCCGGGTCACCCACCGCCTTCAGGTAGTCCAGGTGGCCGTGGGCGTGGCCCGTCTCGCCCTCGGCGGTCTCGCGGAAGTTGCTCGCGATTTCGGGGTACCCCTCGATGTCCGCGACCTTCGCGAAGTAGAGGTAGCGACGGTTCGCCTGGCTCTCGCCGGCGAAGGCGGCCTTGAGGTTCTCGTGCGTCTTGGTGCCCTTGAGTGGCTTGGCCATCAGCGTTCCTCCTTTGAGTAGGTTTCGGTGAGAACCGGGGCCGGGCACTCGGCCCGGCCGGCGGTTCCCAGGAACTTTCATGAATGCCTCCCTATTCGCCCCGCTTCCCCAGGTGCCGGTCCAGCAACATCAACGAGGTCTTGCTCTCGCCGACGGCCTTCAACTGCTCCACGACCTGCGTGGCATTCTTCTCTTCTTCCACCTGTTCCGCGACGAACCATTGCAGCATGACCTGGGCCGCGTAGTCCTGCTCTTTCACAGCCAGCGCGTAGAGCGCATGGATGGAGGCCGTCACGCGCTGCTCGTGCTCCAGCACCTGCTCGAACAGGTGGAGGGCCGAACCATACTCTGTCGGCGGCTGCTGGATGGCGGCCAGAGTCACGCGGCCGCCCCGGTCGACCACGTGGTCGAACAGCTTGAGGGCGTGGGTCAGCTCCTCCTGGCTCTGGATCCGGGTCCACTTCGCCGCGCCCGGGAGGTTGTTCGCTTCCAAGGAGGCCGACATGGCCAGATACAAATACGATGAATAATACTCCTTCTGGATCTGCGCGTTCACGGCGTCCTGCATGGCTTTGGAGAGTTGCATGAGTTCCTCCTGTGTCTGGGAGTCGATGTCGACTCCGGTGAGTGGGGTTACCGCCGCACCTTCACTGCCCGCGCGGCGCGGTCCCCGTAGGGCTCCATGCGATTGTTCGCTGATTGGTTTATGCCTCTTTGGGCAGTTCGCTGAGGGGAATGCCCAGTTCGGCGGCTACCCCCTGGCCATAAGCCGGATCGGCCTTCAGGCAGTTGCCAATGTGGCGGAGCTGAATTTCCTTCGGCGCTCGGCCGATAGCGCGCGCGGTGTTGGCAAAGAGAACCGTCTGCTGGTGCGGGCTCATCAGTCGGAAAGGCAAACCGGGCTGGCGGTAGTAAATAGTTTCCGTCGACCCGCATGGCCCCATCACGGTGGTAACTGTGGAATGGGCAGCGGGCGGCATTGACCGGGATCAGGTGGTGATTCACGCCGAGCCGGTACCGGATGGGGGGCCCGGCGTTGTTCGTCAGCTTCTTCTCGTCGTTCATAATCCTTCGCGTTCCCTGGGGTGTGGTGTTGCGGGGTGTCACGCCGCGGCTGGCTGGCCTCAGGAGCGCGGCGCCTTGCGTTTGGAGATGGCTGCCTGCCGGGCTGGCCTGCTGGCCG
The DNA here is from genome assembly GCA_963714585.1 of uncultured Methylomirabilota bacterium. Classification (GTDB taxonomy): domain Bacteria; phylum Methylomirabilota; class Methylomirabilia; order Methylomirabilales; family 2-02-FULL-66-22; genus 2-02-FULL-66-22. The sequence continues at coordinate 44,599 of CAVQPC010000077.1, read as the reverse complement.
GGAGCGTCGCACGACGGGATGCCCCCTCCGCTTGCTGGCAGGCGGCGCACAGGCCGGTGAAATAGATGGAGTACGCCTGGATGGTGAACCCCTGGCGCCTGACGTCGGGCGGGCGGATGCGGTGGTCGACGGCCGTATCCTCAACATCGAACAGCCGGTCGCAGCGCTGGCAGACGAGGTGGTGATGCCGAACGGTCCGCGGATCGACCCGGGTGGCGGCGCCGGGGGTGCACGCCTTCGCGAGCACGCCGAGGGCCACGAGCGTCTCCAGCACGCGGTAGACCGTGGTGTGCGACACGCCGGGGAGCGTGTCCTTGACGGCGGCGTAGACCTGATCGGGCGTGGGGTGGTCCGTCCGGCCCAGGAGGGCTTCGAAGATCCGGCGGCGCTGCACGGTGACCGGCAGGCCCTGGGCCCGGCAGATGGCCTTGAATTGCTGGACTGGATCCGATTTCGTCGGCACAGTCTCCTCCGCCCGCGCTCGACGCGACGTCCGCCTCGAGCAATCGCTCGGTGACTGTGATGTCGCCCCTCGGAGGAATGGAGCGCGGCCCATCTCTTTCTATAGATGGTATAATTTACCGTGTGCATGATATTGTCAAGCGGTATTTTCTGCAGATGTGCGACGCAAGCAGGGCCCAGCCTCTCCCCAGCCAGACCCACTGCAAGCCGGAAGGGTTGATCACCCCCACCGCCGTTCCGCAAAGCGGCCCCCGGGGTCTGTTTGCGGAAGGGGTGTCGAACCCTCATGGATGATGCCGTCGAATCCCGGTCTTTCGCGAAGCCAGGATCCGCTGCCCGGAGCGGTTCGCACTGGGTATCGGCGCCAGGTTAGCGGATGCGGGCGCCCAGAGAGGGTTGCGGGACGAGCGGAACCTCAAAAGCTTCTTGGTGCCGGTGTAGCGCGCCCGGTTCCCTGGACACAAGGTTGTTGATCACGCGGCCACCGGCAGGGCGGCCGCGAGCCAAGCCGCCCGGGCCTGCGCCGGGCTCCGGAAGCCGTTCTTCTCGACGAGCCAGGCCTGGTTGTAGCGCTCGATGAAGGCCTGGACCGCGGCCCGCACCACGTTGCCGCTTTCATCGCTTTGTAACCAACTGCCTCCACTCACCGCTCTCCCGCGGCCCCGTGCCGACATGGGGGACGTTGCCACTTTCATCGCTTTGTAAGCAACTGCCTCCACTCACCGCTCTCCTCGCGGCCCCGCACCGCGGCCCGGTACACCGACTGGGGCCGAACTCCGAGGGCCGGCGCGAGGGACCGACCGGCGCGACCCAGGACCTCGAGCCAGAGGTAAGCGATCCCAGTTCGGGCACGCGTGATCTGGGGGGACCGGCCGCCGCCCTGGAGCCTCTCCGGCGCAATGCCGACGTGGCGGCAGACCCGGGCCACGACGTCCTCGCCCGTGAGCCGTAGTGTAGGTGGTGACGAAACCTTGTCCACTTCCCTCCGGATCTCTTCCACGAACTCCGGACTCCCGAGGATCCGTTCATCCCCCAGGTACGCCTCCCGACCACGACGCAATGCGGCGACGGCAGCCCAGCCTCCGGTGCTCCGCAAAAGGCCGCCCCCTTGGAGTTCCGGCCGCCGACCCTGGGAGGCCCCTTCCGCCACGAAGGCTCGGTAGGCCTGCCGGGCCCGGGCACGCGGGCGGCCAAACTGCTCCAGGACCTGCGCCGTGGCCTGCCAGGGGCGGGAGACGGTCCCCAGCAGGGCGCTGTGGCCAGTCCAGGGATAGCGGGCGAGGGCACGGAGATCCGAGACGACCTTCGCTCGGAGCGGGTTCAGGTGGAGGTAGCGGACCAACTCCAGGAGGTAGGGCTCCTCCTCCACCACGATGGACTTGTACCGGTTTTGGAAGAGGTGCCCGACCCGCCGGTGCCGCCGGTTGAAGGCTCCAGCGTAGCCCGTGAGAAGGCTTCGCATGCTGCGGGGAAGGGCACGCGTGCCGGTGCGGACGAGGAGGTGGGCGTGATTCGGGAGGAGAGCCCATGCGAGGACACACAGCGCGCCGCTCTCGGCCAGTGCCGCGAGTCGCGTGACGAAGTCGGCCCGGTCGGCATCATCCCGGAAGATGGGCTGCCGCTCGAGGCCCCGCACCATTACATGGTGCAGGACCCCCGGCGCATCGAGGCGCGGTTGTCGAGGCATGAGGGGCATGAAGGTATCATAGAGTTGACAAAAGTGGCAACGTCCCGGATTCCGTCCCGTATTCCCGCTGAGAAATCCCCCTTGACGGCCGGTCTTCGATATCAGAACCTACGGCGGTTCACTACTGGCAGATCCTATAGGCCCTGCCCCCCACGATGACGTACCAGCAAGTCGGGTTGTGTTGCTCCTTGACCAACCGAATGGGTTTGCCTGGAAAGGTTTTGTCAAAGAGAATCGTGCCTGGCGGGTTATAATCTGGAGGAACGGGTCCGAGGTCCTCCCACGGAGTAGCGTCCTCTTCCGACACACCATCGACCACTCCGTTCTCGTCATGCTTGAGCATGAATTTGTGATGTGGGCTGATTGGATCGAACTTCATGGGCCTCCCTCCTGTGTGCCGGGTGTGACTGCTCGGTCTTGACACACGCGCCATCTTGTCCGCTGGAGGTGCACGGGGGAGAACGGCCTCCCCGCCGTGGTGCCTCGTTCCGATGCCTGGCGTGATTCATGGCTGGTCAGTAGGCCAGGGTGAGTTTGCCCAGAATCAAGAGCTCGGGGGAGACGATCGGACTCGCCGGATCGCTCTCCTGAAACCGGAAGCGTCGGTTGAAGAGATTCTTGACTTCCAGCGAGAGCAGACCCCACCGTCTGGGCAAGCGGTACGCCACGGACGCGTCCACAACAATAAATTGGTCCCCCCCGGACACGGTTCCCGAGGCCGGGTCCCCAAACTCGCCGTGCTGGTTCACGTAGGTAGCTTGCAGACGTACGCTCACGCCGGAGGGATGGAAGAAGTTGATCCCCACCGGGACGCGGTGGGTGCGGACCCGGCGAATCTCCTCCTCCCCGACAAAGCCAGGATCCCGGCGGAGGCGTTCGAAGTAATACTCCAGGCTGAGCCCCCACCAGGGATGCGGGGTCCAGTACCCGTATGCGCGGCCCACTTCCTCGCGCCAATCAACCTCCAGGATCTGTGGTGCCGGCCCGGAGAGATCAGTGAACGGGACGCGGAGGTCCCGTCTTGAGAGCTTCCGCACCGGCGTGCAGGTCGCGGGAGAAGGTCTGATCCACCGCGATGCCGTAGCGCCAGGCCGTGGTCCCCTCCGGGTCGTCGAAGAACTGGTTGAAGCCGGCCACCTGCGTCGGTTCGATGGTCTGATTCGACACCAGCGTTCTCTTCACGACTCTGAAGACAGCGCCGCGCAGCGTGGTGCCGGGTAGGGGTGTCCAGGCCAGGCCGACCTTCGGGTTGGCCTGATTTCGCTCCACGATTCCGTCGAAGAGGTCTACGCTGCCTCCCAGTGTAGTCACGAGCTGTTTCGGGTAGTTGATGGACGAGTAGAGATAGAAATTGGTGTGCTGGATGGTGCGATCTTCGGCCGACTCGAACCCGAAGACACTGGACCTATCCTTTCGATCCCCTCGGAAGTACCCGGCCCCACTGGTCAGATCGAATGATCTCCAGCGAAAGAGGTGCTGGATTTCTCCCGTGTAGCCTTCGTCCTTCGATTTGAGGCCAATGTCTGGCGCAACATCCGCAGTCGCGTCCACTTTTCCATATGCGGCAGATGCGATGAGTTGGGAACCGGGGGTGAAAGCGTGACGGAAGCCCAGGCGGGCGGAATCTGTGTCCTCATGTTGCCGCAGGGTAGGATTGAAGCTGTCGGGATCGAACCGCAGCGGAAGATCGCCCTTTTCAAGCCGGGTGTCCCGGAACTCCCCAAAGAGGCTCGTCTGGTAGGACAGGCTCCCCTGCAGGAAGACATTATAGATATCCTGGGTGAGATCGTTGTTCTGCCGAAAGCCGTTCGTCTCGTAGTGGAACTGGCCGAGACTGAAGGCGAGCTGATTCCAGAGACCTGCGAGGGCGAGCGCGTCACCGTAGGTGCTGTTCCCGCCTACAACCCCGCTGCCATAGGCGGAGAGGCGGTTTCGTTCGAAGAGGGCATTGAATTCGTTGAAGCCCGGCTGCGTCGGGCCCGTCCCCGACAGGATGAACAGCCGGCTGGCCGCCCGTTGGGGCTCGACCGGGACGAGGTTGATGGGCTGGAGGAGCTGGGACTGGAGAAGCTCGCTCACCCGCGCGACCTCATGATGGGGCAGCACAGAATAGGAGTCGGCGAGGAACCGGTGTGCGGAGTAGTTGGCGGGGTCGGCGGAGACGGACTTCCAGCCTTCGGCCAAGGCGAGCTGCTGGAAGCCGAGGTCGTCGTAGATCCGAGCCAGGCTGGCACTCCGGGCGGCGAGGTCCTCGTCGAGCAGCAGGCGCGAGCGGTAGACGGCCCGATTATCGTTCAGGGCGATCGCCCGCTGCAGGTCGTGCAACGCCTCCACCGGCTGGTTCACGCTCTGCTTCTCGATGGCGTCGTAGAACCAGGGCGTCGGATCGTTCGGGTCCAGCGTCTTGGCCCGCCGGAATTCCTCCACCGCGATGGCGTCCCGCTTCTCCTCGTAGTAGGCCTTCCCGAGGTAGCTCCGGATCAGCGAGTTGTCAGGGTCGAGCGCGGCCGCGATCTCGATCTCGCGCCGACCGGAATCGAGGTCGCCCGTCCGGATCCGGGCCAGCCCGAGCCCCAGGCGTGGAAGCGGATCCGCGGGATCGAGGGCGATTGCCCGCTGGAACGCCTCCTGCGCCGCTTTGATCTTCACCTCGGCCAGGTAGGCGAAGCCCTGGACGGTCCGCGTGCGCGCGTAATCCGGGCTCAGGCGCGCGGCCTCGTTCGCTTCCGCCAGGGCTTCCCCCACCTTCCCGAACGATAGCCAGATCTCCGCCAGGCGGGCGTGTGCAGTCGGGCTCTGCGGGTCGAGCTTCACGGCCTCCTCGAGGCTCCGCCGGGCGCCCTCGAGGTTGAAGCTCGCCTGCTGGGCATACGAGAGCGCGATCCAGGCTCCCGCCGAGGCCGGGCTGGACTCGACCGCCGACCGCGCGAGCCGTAGCGCCTCATCCTTCTCGTTCTGGACGACCGCGATGAGCGACAGGAGGGCGAGCGCCTGACCGTCCTTCGGATCCAGGGCGAGCGCCCTCCGGATGTCCGATCTCGCCTCCTCCACACGGCCGACCGACAGCAGGAGGACGGCCCGGTACGTGAAGAACCGCGGGTCCGGGATGCCCGCCCCCACGCCTTCCAGGCTGGCGAAGGCTCCGGCGAGGTCTCCCTTCCGGTAGGCCTCGATTGACCGGCGCACCCACGCCGGCCAGTCCTCACCCGCGATGTCGGGAAAGTCGGTGGCCCGATAGTCGAGGATCGACGGATAATAGAGCGCCCACTGCACGGCATCCCGCGGGCGAACGACGGCCAGCGGCATGGGCGGCTGTCCCGGCCTGGCGACGACCGCCTGTCCGGTCGCCACGGTCAGCCGTCCCATCGCGTTCTCGGCGGCCACGCGTCCCTCGAGGACCGTCAGGACGGCCCGGTCGGGCGCCACCTCGAACACGAACTCCGTCCCCTCCACGGTGCCGTTCACGAACGGCGTCAGCACCTTGAGCCCGCGTGGCAGACGGCTGAGAAAGTGCACGATGCCCCGCAGGAGGTCCACCCAGGTCGCGGGGGCGTCCTTGACGACGGTCAGCGTGATCGTCGTGTTCTGGTCGAGACGGAGGACCGCCTCATTGCGGAGCAGGACCGCCGCCCGACTTTGGTCCAGGGCCCGGATCGAGTCACCGGGGCAGAAGCGATCGCCGACTCCCGTGTGCAGCCACTCGCTCTCCCCGCCCCGGCGGGCCTGGATCGTCCCCTGCGCCGACACCATGCTGGCCACCCACTCCTCGCAGACGGCCGCCGCCGCGAGCCCCGGGCACAGCCAGGCCGCCAGTACCAGGGCCGCCCAGACCCGTCTCACTTCGTCTCCATCCGGAACACCGCCTCCCACGGCTCGGCGGGGCGGCGGGCTCGATGCTCGGCGCAGGCGTTCAGATAGAAGCGCGCGGCCTCGTCGCCCCCGCCCTCCCCCAGGCAGGCGCCGAACGCCTCGCTCGCTTTGAGCCAGCACTGCTCCTCGTAGGCAGCCACGCCCTCGGTGAAAAGCACTGCCATCCGGCGCTGCCGCTCACCGGCCTCGTCCCGGCGGCAGATCAGCTCGTGGATCACGAGCGGCTTCGACTTGCCGGCCAGGATGAAGGCGCCGAGCCGCCGGGTAAGGAAGTCGTCGAGCCCGACGAGGACGTCGTCGGAGGCGAGAATGCGGGTTCGGAACCGCTTGTTGAGTTCCTGGATACGGGTGGCGGTGTTCACGATGTCGCCAATCGCCCTGTACTCGTAATGGTCCATGGCTCCGACGTGCCCGAGCACCATCCGCCCCGAATGGAGGCCGATGCGGGTGGGCAGGTGGACGCTCGCCGGCTCCCGATTGAAGCGGTCCACCGCCGCCGAGAGCTCGCAGGCGGCGTGGCAGGCCCGGCTCCGGAGCGCCGCGTCGGGGGCGGCCGCCGCCCAGATGGCCAGCGCCGCATCACCCACCACATCGGAGATCGTCCCTCCGTAGCGGCGAATCGGATCGAAGACAACTGCGTAGTACCGGTTGACGAAGCGCGCCAGCTCGTCAGGCTCCATGGATTCGGCCAGGCTCGTGTACCGCTCGGCGTCGGTGGCGAGGCAGATGCCGTAGACCATCCGCCCGCTCGAGGCCATGCCGGCCGTGTTGCGGAGCAATTCATCGATCACGGTATGGGGCAGGTAGTACGAGAACACCTTGCGCATCTCCTGCCGCTCGCGGTTGGTGTCGGTGTATCGCCACAGGATGGCGCCCACGAACGCAGCGGGGATCTCGAAGAGGAGTGGCGCCGTGATGGGATACCAGGCATCGGCAACCGCGAACCGAGAAGCGGCCAGGGCCAGATATGCCACCGCCAGCCCGAGGGCGGCGGCTGCCGCCCGGACGGGGGTGAAGACAGCACAGATGCCGCCGACCAGGATGCCGCCTGAGAAGACGACGGCGATGTGTCCGAGGAGTCCGAGCGGCCGTACGTGTCGATCGGTGAGCAGATTGGCAAAGGCGGTGGCTGCCACCTCGGCCCCGCTGATGTCGATCCCCCCCTGCGAGAAGACGGTGTAGAAGCCATCCTTCTGCTCGGGCCGGAGATAGTCGGAGAGGCCGACGAACACCGCCTTGCCCTGCAGCCCGAGCCTTTCGAGATCCGCAGTGGTCTCCGCAGAAAGAACCCGATGATAGGGAACCGTCCGCAGCGTGCGGGGCGGCCCGTAGAAGTTCAGATACGCGCTGTCCGGCCCCTGGTACATCCTGATCAGGGCCTGGAGGCGCAGGAGACGTTCGGGGGGACCGCCCAGTCCTGTCCGGGCGGCCTCGAGCATCGCGTTCGCCAGCCCGGGCTCCGACTCGAACACGGCCTTGAGCTTCAGGATGACCGCTTCCACGTGGCCCGCGGCCAGAAGAGTCCGCCCGTCCGGGGGCAGCATCGCTGCCCGCCCGGGTCGCAGTCCCGCCAGCAGGCGGATGAGGTCGTCGTACTCCTCGACGGCGAACACCTGGAGGGCGACGACGGGGAGGGTAGGCCCCGCGCCTGCCTCGCTCTTGAACTTCCAGTACTGATTCAGGCGGACGGGCAGCTTGGGTAACGGAAAGGCCGCGGAGGCGACGGCGGCCTCGGCGAGGATCGGGATCGGGGACACGAGACGCTCGATGTTGAGCCGGCCCGCTCCGCCAGTCTGACTGTCCAGGGCCACCGTGTCCTGGGCAAGGTATTCCGAGAGCACCACGTTTCGCGCGCGGGCAATCGAGGCGGCGAAGCGCGCGTCTTCTTCGGCGGCGCGCGGCTGCTCGAAGAAGATGTCGAAGGCAATGACCTTGGCTCCCGCCCGCACCAGGCTGTCAGTGAGTCGCGCGTGGAGTGACCGGGGCCACTTCGCGGGGTCGGCCGGCAGGTCCAGCGTCTCGGCCGAGGACCGGTCGATGCTCACAATCACCACGTCCTCGGGCGGCGGGCGGCTCCCGCGGAGGGAGAACAGCACTCCGAGGCCGACCTGCTCCTCCACATCAAGCCAGAGCGGGAGCAGGCTCAGGAGCAGTCCGAGCGTTCCCGTCACCAGCCCGAGGGTCGCAGCCTGGAACAGACGCCGCATAGGAGACGCTCTCAGCCAGTCCACAGCATGGGGCTCACGTGGCGCAGAGCGTGGGAAACATGACGCCCCTTCTCGGACACGGTGATCTGGGCCGCGGTATGCGTCCCTGCTGGGAAGCGGGCCCGTGACGTTCGGCCTGGATCCCCGATACCGCGCGGTCGAAGGTGGAGTCAAGTGCGACGCGGGGATCCCGGCGGGGACCAAGGCAGTCTCCGGGGGACTGTGCCGCCGCCGGGGTGCCGGGGGCGACTAGGCGAAGCTGCTTTCCGGGAGGCTCGCCGGCCCTGTTGGAAGGGGCTGGCGCGGATCGGAGCGGGCAGTGCGGGGGTGCGACGACGCGGCTGACTCCCAGTGGAGCACCGGCAACGAGGTGGATAGGCAGGAGAGTCACATCCACATCCTGGCCGCGGCCGGCGAACCCAGCAAGCCTGCACCGCACAGGACCGCCACTCTTCTCGATGTAGAGTTCGCGGACCCTATGGCCTGGAACTGGTGATGGTGACGTACTCCGAATATTCTCTTGGGCGGTGTCGGGCCCCGACGCCCGCGAGGCCGAGGCATGCCAGGGCACGGGCCCAACCCGTTTAAGCTTCCCACAGGCGGGGGACCGATGTCAAGCCCAAAGGGTGCGGAGAGCGCTTCGCCGGGGCCGCATTGGCTCAGGGGTTCGGGAGGGGCACTCGGCGAATTTGGGCGACCGCCACCGACCATGGGATCCCGGGGTGGGGCTGGGCGGCGAGGAACGCGGCCGGACTGTGGGAGCGGGTGAGGGAGAGCCCGGGGGGTCTGGGGTCATCTCGAACACCGCCAGGTGCCCGACACTGGTGAGGATCGGCTGCCGCCCCCGCAGCGGGGAGACGCGAGCGGCCCCATCGCATACCCCTATTTGACGAGCCGGCCCACCTCGCGTCATAACGCGTAATGCGGGACCCGTAATGCGTTGTTGACTGAGTGGACTCTCGAGGCGAGGGACGAAGGGAAAATGGGGGACGGCCTTGAGATTACTACATTCTCCCTGCTGGCCCCTGGTGTGAGCCCCAGGGGCTGCGTGCCGTGCGGTCCCCGACCAATGTGAGGGAAGGTCTCGCAACGCTGCAGCGCACGGCGCTCCCCCCCATTGATGCCGTTTCCGGCGGACGCGTGGGCGAGGGGGACGTAGCGCACGTACGAAAACTATTCCCGTTGATCGGGACGTCGGAGCGACGGGTCCGGCCGTCTCGCCAGCGTCACGGAAGAACCGGCCTCGCGGTGCAGGGGGCTGCAGGATGAAACCGTGGGAAGACCCCTATTGCCAACGCTGCGGGTCGCGGGAGATCGCGCAGGTCATATACGGCACGGTGACCTCGGACGTAAAAGCCGAGTATCCTGACCGAAGAATCATCCTCGGTGGCTGTGTAGTCGAGGCCACATCGCCCAAGTGGCAGTGCCTGAAGCGTGGGAATACGTGGGGCCGCGCTTTCCCCGACGGGACTTCGGGCGAGTAGCCGTGCGGGGCGCCGGCAGCAATTCTGGGAGAGGGGGTGGTGTTCGACCTGGTCATCCCCCAGCCTGGCAAATATACCTTCGTGGACCACGACATCCGGAACGTCCTCCTCGGTTCGGTCGGCGTCCTGGAGTCCTGGAGGTGCAATGATGCAGGAAGCGGCGGAGGCCAGGCCAGGCAACAGGGCCATCCGCACTGGAGGGACTCATGAGCGTCCTCGTGTCCGCCTATCGGGATCGCGTGGCCTTCGCCAAGGATCGGTTCAATCCGGTGGCCCTGGCGGGAAACGAGCGGGTGAAGGTGCTCCTGGTCTGCCTGGAGCCCGGGCAGTTCATCCCGGTCCACCAGCCGGGCGTGGATCTCACCCTCGCCATCCTGGAGGGAGAGGGCCGGCTCGTGGCCGGCGACCGGGACGAGCCGGTGGGCGCCGGCTCCGTCGCCTTCATCCCCGCAGGAGAGGCCCGGGGGCTGAAGGCTGAAACGAAGCTTGTGGCTTTCCACGTCGTCACCCCGCCTCCCACGGAGGCGGATCACGCCGCCGTCGTGGCCAAGCTGAGGCAGGGGATCTGGAAGTGATCCGGGTCAAACGGGTGTAATGGGGGACCCGTTGGTTCTGAAGGAATTTGTTAAGCAGCCCACTTAGGAGAGCTATTTCCGTCGACCGGGACGTCGGAGCGACGAGCCCGGCCGGTTCGCCAGCGTCACGGAAGACCCCTCCTCGTCGGTGCGGAAGGCCGCAGAATCTGTCCGAGTTGCTGTCCAGGAAACCGGGTGCGGTACAGAAGGAATAAGGGGCGTGACGGAAGGACCCCGCCATCGTCCTTGGTGAGAGTTAATCAGGCCCTGCCTCCCCGCCGAGGCGTCTTGCTCAACAGTTGTTCCAAGATCATTTTCTTCTTGCGTGGGCTCATGACCCCGTTTTTCCTCACCGCCTCAAGAACCTTCGCCTGAATGGCATCCGATATCACACCTTTGACTCTCCCGACGTCGGCGACGAGTTGCCGCTCAACCTCGTAGGCCGGGAGGGAGAGCAGCCGCGAGCAGTCGATGAAGGAATCGTAGGAGAGAAAAGGATGCTCCTTCACGTCGATGGAGACCTGCGTCTCTTTCATCTTTGGGTTCGACTTGGCGAGTTCGTATGGCTCAGTGTTGATGAAGAAGTAAAGCACGTATGGAGACGCGCTGACGATCAGAAGGAACTTGTCGTGCGGCGGGGAGATGGACTCGCAGTAGAGGTAGATGACCGACCACGCCTTGAGGTTGCGCTCAACGTAGGCCTTTCGCTTCTCGAGGGGAAAGGAGTCGCCGATGGCCATCCCGGCGATTACTCCGAAGATCCATGAAGGTACTCCAGCACAGCCCCGGCGTTGGGCAGGGTTGCGGCGATACTCTCGATCGTCATCTCGCCATTGGCATCTGCCTTCCGAAAGGCGGGGTCACCATGGCTCCTCTTCTTCAGCTCTTGGAAGCTCAGGTCCCGACACTCCCTGATTGTCTCGTCCAGGCACTCCAGGTCTGACTCACTGAACAAGTCTAGATCTGGTTCGACCCTGGGGATTATCTCCGTGCCCTGGACCCGAAGCGCCTTCTTCGCCAGAGGATGTCGTCTGCACCATACCGCCACGCCGCGTACGTCCTTGATGGCATCGTATGCCCCACTCGGAACGGGACCGTGGTTCATGGCGATGTAGGTGTCGCCGAAGATGAAGCGTCCATACCGCTCCAGATGACGCTTATCCGCAAAATAAATAATCTTGAGGAGCTTGTACATGTCGGCTGCCCCGCCCAACTTCTTCGCGACATATGCGAGAGTGTGGACAGCCTTCTCCGGATCATACTCGGTGGCGGTCTTGATCCTAATAGGGGCAACAGTCTTCTTTGAGGACATCACTTGGACTTCTCTCGCGGGCCGGGCAATGGTGTGGGCGGACGGCATGAGGACCACCTCCAGGTCAGGTGATGGGTTCCGACGGAACCACTGCTGATTGGAGGAGAGGGCACCACGTGCACGACTATTTTGGCGCTATCCCAAGATGGGAAGAATTTCCTGGAGTAAAGAGTGAGGGTCGGTAGCGTCGGGCAGTCCGTCCTCACTGACCATCGGCATGAAATAACCAGAAGCTGAGGTATTTCTTGGCTCTAGCTGGGGACCTCAATGAGGGCAGCCGTGGCCTTGAGCCACCCACACACTACTCAGACAGCCGGGCGGCTGTCAAGGGGAAAGGGTACAACGAGGTACTGACCAGTACCTTAATATCGGGGTACATTGCTTCTGGAGCAACTTGTTACGTAGCGCACTTGCGGAAGTCATTTCCGTTGACCGGGACATCGGAGCGACGGGCCCGGCCGCTTCGGCAGTGTTACCGAAGAGCCCTCGTGGTGCGGGGGCCGCAGAATCTGTCTGGGTTGGTGTCCGGGAAACCGGGAGCGGGACAAAAGGAAGTGCTCGGAATCCTGCAGAGCAGCGGCTTCGCCCCATCGATCCTGGCAATCCGGGTCGTTGCTTTTCATGTATCCTGATGCTTGCTCCGAGCCGAGTCCCCCTCGTCGGACCGGGCAGAATGCGTTGTTCGCTGAGTGGACTGACCGCCTGAGGGATGGACGTCATCGCGAGCAACGTCAGGCGCCGAGCGATCGGATCAGGCCGCGGGGCGGAGACGCACCTCAAGGACCAGACCGAGGGCGGCGGCATATCGCGAGAGCATGCTCAGGGACGGCTGCCGCCACGCCGGCTCGAGCGGTTTCTCCAGCCGGGCGATCACCGGCTGGCTGACCCCCATGCGCTCGGCGAGCGTCCGCTGGGAGAGGCGGCGCCTCTGTCGCTGTTCGACCAGCTCCAGCACGGTGCGAATGGCCAGGACCCGCTCGTCGTAGGCCGCACGCTCCTTGGCGGAATAATCTTGGTGGGGTCCCCTAGCCACTCGACAGGAGTAATGGGGGACCGCGACTGGAGCCGCCAGGCCCGGCCCCAGATCCTGTCCATCATCGACAGCGTGGCGACGGACCGCGTCCAGGACGGGAAGGTCCCCGTCGGGGGGATCGCCTGGGCCGGCGATCGGGGCATCCAAAAGGTCGAGGTCCAGGTGGACGCCGGCCCGTGGGCCGAGGCCGTCCTCCGGACCCCACCCTTGAGCTCGCGCACCTGGGTCCAGTGGGTCTACGACTGGCCGCGACAGGGCGGCCGGCACACGTTCCGCGTCCGCGCCACGGACGGGACCGGCGCCCTCCAGATCGAGACCTCCCACGACCCCTCTCCCAACGGGGCAACCGGTTACCATTCCGTGACTAGGACCCTATACTAATAGCGGGGCGTCGACATGACGGCGCGAGACATTTCGCCCGCAGGCCGGGAGGCATGACCATGAAGGAGAATCCCGTCGAGGACATCCAGCAGACCGCGGACCTGTTCCGCCCGATCTACGACCGCCTGGACGGGGCTGACGGCTTCGTGAGCCTGGAGGTCTCTCCACACCTCGCCCACGACACGGCCGGGACCATCGAGGAGGCCCGGCGGCTCTGGGCGGCGGCGGATCGGCCCAACCTCATGATCAAGGTCCCGGGCACGCGGGAAGGCGTTCCGGCCATCCGGGCGCTTCTCAGCGAGGGGATCAATGTCAACGTGACCCTCCTCTTCGGGCTCCCCCGCTACCGGGAGGTGGTCGAAGCCTTCCTGGCGGGGGCCGAGGCTCGGGCGGCGGGAGGCACCTCGCTCCGCCGACCTGGGCGGCGACCCCGCGGGGGGGCTCGCCATCCTCCGGGAGACCGTGCGGGGCGCCCTGGGCGTGGAATGAGGGGAACGCGATGCTCACCACGATTCTCGAGGTGCTCCTCGTCGCGAGCTGGCTTTTCTGGCTGCTGGCCTGGTGGTGGGTGCGGGCCTTTCTGCGGCGGCGGTCCGCACCCGATTCCGCCTTCCAGCCGCCCGTCTCCATCCTCAAGCCTGTGCGGGGGCTGGATGCGGACGCGTACCGGAACTTCCTGAGCTTCTGCCGGCAGGACTACCCGGACTTCGAGCTGCTGTTCGGTGTGGCCGACGCGGCGGATCCGGCCGTGGCCGTCGTCAAGCGCCTGCAGCGAGACTGCCCCACGCGGAGCATCCGGCTCGTCGTCGCCCCCACGAACCGGACCAACCGCAAGGCCGGCCTGCTGCACGCCATGGCCGCCCACGCCCGGCACGCGATCCTGGTGGTGAGCGACAGCGACATGCGGGTCGGGCCGGACTACCTGCGGCGCGTGGTGGCGCCCCTCGCCGACCGGTCCGTCGGCCTGGTCACGTGCCTCTTCCGGGGGATGGAAGCCGTCACCTTCACCGCCAGGCTCGAAGCGCTCTACTGGGGGGCCACGTACCTGCCGCTGGTGGTCGTCGCCCGCCGGGTGCTCCGGATGCGCTTCGCCCTGGGCTCCACCCTCGCCTTGCGGCGTGACGACCTGCTGCGGCTGGGCGGATTCGCCGCCGTGGCGGATTACCTGGTGGATGACTACCAACTGGGGGCGCGGATCGCCGATCTGGGCCTGAAGGTGTACCTGTCCGACTATATCGTCGAGAACGTCCTCGGCGCCACCACCTTCCGCGCGCAGTGGGATCGAGAGGTGCGCTGGACCCACTGCCACCGGGTGAGCCGCCCCCGGGAGTACCCCGGCCTCCTTCTCACCTTCAGCACCCCGCTGGCCGTCGTCCTGGTGCTCTGGACCGACGGCAGCCCGCAGGCGCTTCTGGCTCTGGTCGCGTCCCTCCTGCTGCGCTGGACCGTGGTGTGGCTCATCACCGGTGAGACGCGGGATCGGACGGCCCGCCGCTGGATGGTCTGGCTCCCGCTGCGGGACCTGCTGACCGCCCTGATCTGGTGCATGGGCGCCGGAGGCCGGCAGGTCGTCTGGCGGGGTGAAACCTTTGCCCTGTCGCACGACGGCCGCCTCGTGCCGCTCCCATCTGAAGAGCCGGCTACCGCGGGGGCGACCCCGGCCTTGCGACCGCTGGTGCGCGGCCTGGACGCCTGCCTCCGGCGGACGTGCCACATCTTCGAGTTCAGCCACGGACGGGGCTGCCTGTTCCGGCTGGCCCTCGGGGAAAGCCGGCAGGATCTGGCCCTATCCGACGGCACGCAGGTTCGCCGCGGGGACCTGGTGGGCGAGCTCCACCTGTGGAACGAGCACATCCCGCCCCTAGGGGACCGGCGATCGGACCTGGCCTGGGCTCTCGCTTTCCGGCGGCAACTGGTCCAGTCGCTCAGGGATCTCAGCGTCTACATCCAGACCGACCCGCGCCTCGCGCGGGTCCGGGCTTTCCGGGGCGAGGGGGCATTCGGCAGCCGCTACACGCCCGTGCACCTGGCCAAGATGGCCGAGCGCTGGGGGTTTGAGCTGGTCCCCCGGGATGGCGCCGCCGGGTGGAGGCGACGGTTTGCCGATTTCTGGGAGAACCTGCACGCCAAGTGCCTGACCTGGGCCTACAACCCTGCGAGTCTTCGCGGGAGGCGGGTGTGGGAGCTCCGGCGCGACCAACTCTGGATCACGCGCGAGACGCTCCTCCGCCGCTACGAGGCGGAGCAGGTACCGTCCGAGGCCGGCCGCAAGGTCCCGCGGACGTCCCCGTCACGGGTCCAGCCCGGCCTGGCCGAGCCGCAGCCGCATCCGGCGCCGCAGGGGCTGTGAGTGGCACCGCACGCGCAGGGGTACCTTCGGGGCCGCCGCTGGCTTCTAGTCGCTGCCCTCGTAGGATTTGTCCTGCACGCCGTGAACCTGGCAGGCCTCTACCTGCTGTTCCTGGCCTTCCACCAGCCGGTAGACCTGGGCGTCCTCATGGCCGGCTTTGGTCTCGGCGTGATCTCCGGCGTGGTCACCATCCTCCCCCAGGGGGTGGCAGCCGTCGAGGGCGTCATGGCCCTGGTCTTCGCCTCCCTCGGCATGCCGGAGGCCAAGGCCGTCCTGATCACCCTGGCCTTCCGTGGTCTGAACTTCTGGCTGCCCCTCGTCATTGGCTTCCTCTTCCTGCGGAGCACGCGCTCCTTCGGGAAGGGCGGGCACTGCACCACCCTGGGACCGCAGGCGGTGCCGCTCGCTGTGGGCGAAATCCCCTTCAAGGACGGCCGACCGGACGCCGGGCATCCCGTCCCCTGGATGCGGGACGCCCTGACGAAGGAGCGGTGAACATGCGCATCGTCATGGCCGGCCAGACCTACGATCCCCCCATCAACGGACCGGGGGTGTTCAGCATCCAACTGGCAGAGGGCCTCGGGCGCCAGGGCCACCAGGTTATGGTCCTCACGCCGTCCCCCGCCTGCGGGCCATGGGCCGGTGCGGAATGGCGTGCGCGTCGAAGGCATCCCCGCCGTGCCGCTGTTCCCCCCCTACGCCGACATTCGGGTGAGCTTCACGCCGGGCCCGTGGGTGGGCTCGCCTCCTGGAGGAATTCCAACCCGACATCGTCCACCTGCAGGACCATTACCCCCTCTCTCGCGGCGTGCTCCGCGCGGCCCGGCGGCGGGGGATACCGGTGCTGGCCACCAACCACTTCGTGCCGGAGAACATGATCCCCTACGTCCCCCTGCTGCGCCGCGCACCCCGCCTGCTCACGCGCCTCCTCTGGCGGACGGCGCTGGGGGTGCTGGATCGGGCGGATCTGGTCACGGCCCCGAGCCGGACGGCCGCGCAGATCTTGCGCGACTGCGGCCTCCAGGTCGAGGTCCGGGCCGTCTCCTGTGGCGTCGATGTGGAGCACTTCACACCGGATCAGGACGTGGACCGGCGGGCGGTGCGGCTGCGGTACGGGCTGGAGGCCGAGGCCACGCTGTTTCTCTACGTGGGCAGGCTGGACCGGGAAAAGTGCCTGGAGGTCTTGCTCCAGGCGCTGGCCCGGCTGGACCGGCACGATCTGCAACTGGTGATGGTCGGCCAGGGGAGACATCGGAGGGCCCTTGCCGCGCTCGCACAGGCGCTCCACTTGGGCCGGCGGGCGGTCTTTCCCGGGTATGTGCCCACCGCGGATCTCCCGGCACTCCTCAACAGCGCCGACCTCTTCGCCATGCCGAGCGACGCCGAACTCCTGAGCATCGCCACGCTGGAGGCCATGGCCACGGGCCGGCCGATCCTGGCGGCGGACGCCCGGGCCCTGCCCGAACTGGTGCGGCCCGGGGTCAACGGGATCCTCTTTCGACCCGGGGACCCCGAGTCCGCCGCCCGAGGGATCGCGGAACTGGCTGACCACCGGGAGACGTGGGCCCGGATGGGTGCGGCCAGCCGGGCTCTCGCGCTGCACCACGACTGCCGGAAGACGTTGCGGCGCTATCTGGAGCTGTACGAGTCGCTGCCCCGCGCCGCTCGCTCGGTCGCGGCCCCCGAGGCCGTCTCCGGACCGACGCGCGCCCTTCCTGCGAGAGGCGTGAGGAGAAGCCCGGCTATGCGAGAGTAGCGAGGCAGCAGATGCCGACGCCGTCCGCTGTGGGCGCAAAAACCGTCAAGGCCTCCCACCCGTGGGGCCGGGCGATCGAGCCGTGGTATCTCGCCTATGCGCTGCAGGGCGCCGCCGTGGCCGGCCTCATCCCCATCCTGCTGCCCCTGATGGTGAGCCAGACCGGGGGACCGGCGGCCGTGGGCTGGGTGATGGCGGCCGTGAATCTGGGCGGCCTGACCGCGCCCCTCTGGGGCGGCCTGGCGGATCGCTACCGCCTGCACCGAGGCCTGCTGGTCGGGGGACTCCTGGTCACCGCAATCGGGCTGGCGGCCTTCCCCGCCTCCACGGCCCTGGCGGCGCGGGTCGCCCTCGCCGTGGTGCTGAGTGCCGGGGCGGCCGGGGCGGCCACCGTGGCCAACCTGTTCGTGGTGGAGGCGCACCCTCGCGCCGAGTGGGACGCACGCATCGGTTGGCTGCAGACGTTCTATGGCGGAGGCCAGGTCGGCGGCCTCCTCCTCGCCGGCGCCCTGAGCCAGATCCGCATGAGCGCCGGACTGGAGGTCGCAGCCGCCCTGCCTGCCGTCGCGGCGGTCTGCGGATGGGCTCTCACGACGACCCCTCCAGGACCAGTAGCACCGAGGCCCGTCCTTTTGTACCCGTGCCGTCATGCCGAGGGGGCGGTCATCTCGCCCCAGCGCCTCTTCCACCATCTGCGCGGGATCCCGAGACGCGGGGCGGGATCCCGCTGGCGCTCTCCCTTCACCCTCTTCCTCGGGAGCTGGCTGGCCAGCTTCGGGGGCGCTGCCAGCCTTCTTCGCCCTGTACCCCCTCTTGATGAGCCGGGTGCATGGGCTCTCCCCGACCGTCTCGTCGGCGGGGTTCGCCGTGGCGGCCGCGCTGGGGTTGACCCTGTACTCTCCGGGGGGCCGCTGGTGCGACCGGTTCGGCCCTGTCCGGGTACTGCGCGCCGCCCTGATCCTGCGCCTGGCGGCGTTCCTTGCCCTCTTCCTCCTGGGGATCCTGCGGCCGCCCGGCCAAGGCGGGCTGGCCCTGCTCGCCCTGGCGGTCCTCATCTGCGGCTGGTCCCTGCAGAGCGTGAGCGGCACCGCCCTGGCCGCCCAGCTCTCTCCGATCGGGGAAGGGCCCGGCATGGGACTGTTCAACGCCGTGACGGCCCTCGCGGGGGTACTGGGGGCGGCGCTGGGAGGCTGGGTGGCAGGCCCGTGGGGGTACCGGGGAGTTCCGCTGGTGGCCGTGATGGGCATCGGCCTGGGGCTCCTCATGGCGAGGGGAGGGTCGGCGGGGGAAGAGGCCGACGAGACGCACGACGCTCCTTCGCTGCCGACTGGGATGCCAAGAGCGACAGACACGGGGCCAGCCTGTAGTGGGGCTGCACCGGATGGTTGTCCCGAGTGATCGAGCCCGGCATGAATGGACGTCCGTGACACAAAGGAAACGGCTAATGCAAAACTCCGTGCCTCAACTCCAGCCCACCATCCTGGTGATCTTCGGTGCCGCGGGCGATCTCACCTGGCGCAAGATCGTCCCCGCCCTCTTCCGCCTGTCGCTCAAGGAGACCCTGCCCAAGCCCTTTGCAGTGCTGGGGGTGGACCGGGTGGAGCAGACTGACGAGGCGTACCGCCGGCACCTCCGAAAGCAACTGGCCCAGGCGACCTCCGGCGCCTCCATTCCCGACGAAGACTGGAAGGCTTTTGCCGCGCAGGTCGGGTACCTGCAGGCCGATTTCACGGGCCAGGCCGCCTACACGGCGCTCGCGAAGCGGATCACGGCCCTGGAGCAGGAGTGGCGGGCGAAGGCCACTCAGATCTTCTATCTGGCCATCCCCCCCCAGCTCATCGGCGCCATCGCCACGGGGCTGGGGGCCGCCGGGTTGGTGCGAGAGCGCCAGCGCGCGCGCATCGTGGTGGAGAAGCCCTTCGGCTCCGACCTGGAGTCGGCCGTGCGACTGAACCGCCTCCTCACCGATACCGTCCGGGAATCGCAGATCTTCCGGATCGATCACTACCTCGGGAAGGAGACGGTGCAGAACATCCTGGCCTTCCGCTTCGCCAACCCCCTCTTCGAGCCCATCTGGGACCGCCGCTACGTGGACCACGTCACCATCACCGTGGCCGAGGAGGTGGGCGTGGAGCACCGCGGCGGGTACTATGAGCACGCCGGCGCCCTCCGCGACATGCTGCAGAACCATCTGCTCCAACTGCTGTGCCTGGTGGCCATGGAGCCGCCGGTCGCCTACCACGCCGACGAGATCCGGAACAAGAAGGTCGACGTCCTGCATGCCATCCGACCCATCGCCCCCGAGGCCGTGCACGCCGTGGCGGCACGGGGCCAGTACGGGAGCGGCTGGGTCCGGGGACAGCACGTCCCGGTCTACCGGGAGGAGCCCGCCGTGGCGCGGGATTCCAACACCGAGACCTTTGCAGCCCTGAAGCTCTTCGTGGACAACTGGCGCTGGCAGGACGTGCCCTTCTACCTCCGCACGGGCAAGCGCCTGGCCGCCCACGTCTCCGAGGTGTCGATCCGCTTCCGCGCCGTGCCCCATCAATCCTTTCCCACCGAGGCGGCGTTGGATTGGCAGCCGGCCAGGCTGGTGATCTGCATCCAGCCCAACGAGGGCATCGTCCTCAAGTTCCAGGCCAAGCAGCCGGGACCCCAGATGCGCCTGCGTCCCGTGGACATGCGCTTCTGTTACCGGGAGGCCTTCAAGACCCCGTCCCCCGACGCCTACGAGACCCTCCTCTGGGACGTGATGAGGGGCGACGCCACCCTCTTCATGCGCGCCGACCAGGTCGAGGCCGCCTGGTCCATCCTGATGCCGGTGCTGCAGGTGTGGGGAACGACGCCTGCCTCCGACTTCCCCAACTACGCGGCGGGAACCTGGGGTCCCGAGGCGGCCGAGGCCCTCATCGCCCGGGACGGGCGGAGCTGGCTCCTCCCCACGACGCTGGCCGACCCGGCGGAGTAGCCTCCGGTCCGGCGAAAAGCCCACGGCCCCCATCCCCGGACGAGGAGACCAGCCTGGCAAAGGCTGGCTGCCGAGGGCGAGACCACCGTCCTGGAACGTGTGCCCAAGAGTTCAGGACAATGCAAGGAATCAGGACGGGCAGGTGGGAAGCTAGCCCTTGACCGCCCCCGCCGTCAGGCCGGCGATCAGGTGTCGCTGGACCAGCATGAAGAAGAAGACGATCGGCAGGGCCGTGATCACTCCCCCGGCCGTGAGGAGGTCCCAGCGGATGATGAACTCCCCCATGAAGGTCTGCAGCCCCACCGGGATCGTCCGCGCCCGCAGATCCGCGGTGAAGGTCAGGGCGTAGATGAACTCGTTCCAGGAATAGATGAAGATGTAGGTGAGCGCCGCGGCCAGGCCCGGCGCGGACAGCGGCAGCAGGACGAAGCGGAAGGCCTGCAGGCGACTGCAGCCGTCGATGGTGGCCGCCTCGTCCAGCTCGCGCGGAATGGCGTTGAAAAATCCGGTCAGCAGCCAGGTGGAGAACGGCACCGCGAAGGTGCTGTGGGCCAGGATCAGCGCGGGCGGCGTATTCAGGATTCCCAGGGACCGCATGATGAGGAACAGGGGGAGGACCAGGAGCACGGAGGGAAATAGCTGGGTCACCAGGAAGCCGAAGAGGAGAATCCCCTTCCCGCGAAAGTGGAGACGGGAGAAACAGTAGGCTGCTGACACGGCCACCACCAGCGCGACCGCGCACGTCGAGAGCGCCACGATCCCGCTGTTGCGCATGTAGATCAGGAAGGGAGTGGTCTCCAGCAGCAGGCGATATCCCTCGAACGTGGGACGGCGGGGCCAGTAATCCACGACCTTGGTGTACAGCTCGTCCGGAGGCTTGATGGACGTGATGAACATCCAGGCGTAGGGGGCGAGGACGAATCCCAGCCAGGCCGCCAGCGGCAGCCAGAGCCTGACCGCACCCCAGGCGCGACGCAGGCCGCGGCCACTCATTGGATCATCACCTCGGTCTTGCGGAGCTGGCGCAGGTAGGCCACGATCGCCAGGGCCAGGACGGCCACCTGGACGATGGCGATGGTGGAGCCGTAGCCGAAGTCGAGTCGCTTGTACGCGATGTAGTAGGCGTGCAGCGGCACGGTCAAGCTGCTGTAGCCGGGGCCGCCTCCCGTCATGATCATGATCAGGTCCATGTAGTTGGCGGTCCAGATCATCCGCAGCATGCTGGTGATGAGCACCGTGGGGAGCAGCAGCGGGAAGGTGACATGCCGGAAGACGCGCCAGGCGGAGGCCCCGTCGATGCGCGCCGCCTCGAACAGCTCCTCGGGAATGGCCTGGAGAGCCGCCAGGAGCATCACCGCGAAGAAGGGGATGCCCTGCCAGATATCCGCCAGCATCACGGCCGGCAGGGCGGACCAGGGCTGCGCCAGCCAGGGCTGGAACCGGGAGAGCAGGCCGACCTTCACCAGCAGGTCGTTGATGAGTCCGTAGTTGCCGTCCAGCATCCAGGTCCACATCAGCGCCACCAGGACGCTGGGGGTCGCCCAGGGGATCAGCGCCAGCCCGCGAACCACGGCCCGGCCGGAGAATCGCCGGTTCAGGACGATGGCCCCTGCCAGTCCGCCCAGGAGCTGAAAGAGCACCACCCCCACCACCCACACCACGGAATTGCCGAGCGCGATGCGCAGGACCGGGTCCTGCCAGAGCTCCCGGTAGTTCCGGAGGCCAACGAACTGCGTCTGGTCGGGGCGCAGGATCTCCAGGTGGTGGACGCTGAGCCAGACGGCCCGCCCGATCGGATAGGCGACGATCCCGCCCAGGAGCACGAGCGCCGGCGAAAGCAGAAAGAGGGGCAGGACCCAGGTCCCGCCCCTCCCGTGTCTGTGCCCGGGCAGGCTAGCGCTGCAGGGCCTTGGCGATCTCATCCAGCATGTCCTTGCTGCTGATCTGGCCCAGCAGCGCCCGCTGCATGTTGGCCTGCCAGGCCTGCGCCGCCACGTATCCCACACCGGGGAGGGGCGGCCAGGTAATGGCGTAATTGGCCTCTTCCAGGGACACCTTGAAGAAGATGTTGTCCGTGTAGCGCGGGAGCTTCGCCACCGATTGCAGAACGGGCAACTGGCCCTGGCGAGAGCCGCTCCACTTGTCCATGGCCTTGGTCTCGCTCAGCCACGAGATGAAGGTGAAGGCAGCCTGCTTCTGCTTGCTGCCCCCGAAGACCACATTGCCCGACATGGTGGCCATCGTCGCCGGCTTCTTCGGATCGGCGGCCGGGATGGGGACGACGCCCACGCTCCCCGCGCCCAGCTTCTGGGTGACCAGCACGGAGCTGCCCACGTGGTGGGCGAACATGGCCGTGTGGTCCGCCTCGAAGGCCCCCAGGACCTGAGCATAGGCGTCGGTCGGCGCGCTGGGGGGCGCCACTCTGTCCACGCGGAACAGGTCGATGTACCACTGGTTGACCTTTACCCCGGTGGGGTCGTTGATAACCACCTTCCCCTGCGAATCCACCATCCTGGCGCCACCCGCCACCATGAAGGCCAGCCACTGATCCTGCCCGCCGGCCCCGCCCCGCAGGCCGAAGCCGTACTGGGTCTTGGCAGGATCGGTCAGCTTCCTGGCGGCCGCCAGGAAATCGTCGAAGGTGGCCGGGGGCTTGAGGCCGGCCTGAGCGAACCAGTCCTTGCGATAGTAAAGGTAAAACGTGATGAACTGGTGGGGCAGCATATACACGGGCCCCGTCGCCGTGATCCGCCCCGTGCTCCAGAGGTTCTCGATGACATCACCCCGATCCGGCCACTTCGCGATGTCGTTCGCCAGGGGTTCCAGGGCGTCGAGCTTCACGAATTCCCCCAGCCACCAGTCCTTGAAGCGCCCGGCGTCTGGCCCGGCCCCCGCCGCCAGCGCCGTCACCAGCTTGTCGTGGTACTCGCTGAGGGGCACGAGCTGGTACTCGACCTTGATGCCGGGGTGGGTCGCGTTGAACTCCTTGACGAGCTGGTCGAACATGGGGTCGGTCGGATCGTCCAACCACAGCCAGTACCGGACCACCGTGGGCGATTGCGCCAGAGCCGTCCCGGGTGGAAAGGCCACGCCGAGGAGAAGGACGAGCGCCGCCACCCAGACTGCCACCGTGCCCACTCCAACCTTGCCACGCATGATGCCTGTCCCTCCTTTCCGATGCCTCCGGCCGGAGGCCCAGTCGTCTCAGCGGGGAGCAGCCTCGGGAGGCCCCGCGCCCGGTGGCGGGCGCTTCGGGTGGCCGGCATCGCCGGTCACGCCGCGCAGGTCGCTCCCGCCTCGCGCGCCCGAGCGGCGATACCATCGCACAGTCGTTTGACACCTGTCAAGAATCACCCAGCGACGAGGACGCATCGCAGCCCTCCGTTCTGCCACGGACCCTGCCAGGACGGCGGGGCCGGGAGCAGGCCCGGCCTTCGGCAGAGGGCCACCCGCCCCGCCTCGCGAAAGGTGGGGCAGGTCCATGGGGTGTCAACGGAAGAATCGGCTACTTCTGATACTTCGCCAGGGCCTTGTTCCACTCCGCGGCGGCGGCGTCCAGGGCCTGCCTCACGCTCTCCTTGCCCTGCACCGCCTGCAGGATCTCGATGGTCAACGCCCTGTTCAACTGCACCGCGTTGGGCATCCCCAGGTTCGGGGACTTGGCGTTCGGCAGGCTCATCTGCTGGATGAAGGGCTGCAGCAGCTTGTTCTCTCTGAAGTACGGCCTGTCCGCCACGTCCTTCCGCGCCGGGAGGTCGCCGGACCCGCGCGCCCAGATCTCGCTCCCCACAGGACCGGAGATCCAGCGGAGGAACTTCCAAGCTGCCTCCTTGTTCTGGGCCTGCGTCGTGATCGCATCCAGCGTCCCTCGGACCACGGTCCCCGTCGTCACCCCTTTTGGCAGCAGGGCGGTCGCGAGCTTGAGGTTGGGATTGAGGTTTTTCTGGATGGGAATCGCCCAGGGGCCTTCGAACATCATGGCCACGTTGCCGGCGGCGAAGTTCGCGCGCTGCTCCTTCTCGCCGTTGGACGGGACATCGGGGACAGTCACCTTGTACGCGTTGATCAGGTCGATGTACCACTGCATCGCCTTCACCCCGGCCGGGCTGTTGAAGACCGCCTTGTTGGTCTTTTCGTCGATCACATCGCCGCCCGCCTGGTAGATCAGCGGGTAGATACCGGAGGTGAGGTCGGTCGGTGGCTCAGCCTGCAGCGTGGCGGTCGTGGCGTAGATCTTCTTCTCCGGGCTGGTCACTTTCTTGGCCACCTTCACGTACTCATCCCAGGTCTTGGGCGGCCCCGGGATCCCTGCGTCCCGGAAGATGTCGGTGTTCCAGTACAGGACCACGCAGCCGAAATGGAGCGGGAGGTAGTACTGCTTCCCCTGCCACTTCTGGTGGAAGGCCGGAAAGATGTTGTCGGTGAACGCCGTCGGCTCCTTGGCGATCCAGGCGTCCAGGGGTTCCAGCATCCCCAGCTCGGCGTACTCCGCCACCCAGTCCACCTGGATCATGAGGACGTCGGCCGACTTCTGCGCTTGAAACAGGGTGATGGCTTTGTCGTGGAAGCCGGTGAACGGTGAGTCCACCAGGGTCAGGGTGATACCGGGGTTGTCCCTCTCGAAGGCGGCCTTGATCTCGCTCATGAGCTTCTCGCCCACCTCCGCCGTCTTCCACTGGAGCCAGCGGACCTCGGCCTTCTGTGCGGCCTGGGTTGCGAGGGGGGCCAGCGTCAGGATGGCGGCCAGGGCGACGGCCAACACCTGAAGCACCCGTTCAGCCCGCGACATAGCCGCTCTCCTCTCTCACACGCCGTAGCGTGCGGGGATGCAGGGACGCGCCCGGGGCGCCGAATGGGCGGCCCGATTCTCCGAGCGGCCGATCATCCCGGTCAGGCCGCCGTGGCCACGTTCCGGCGTCAGGACCGCGCCAACGGTCCCGCCAGGACCGACGGGACGGGCACCGGGACGGCAGGTGCCCGGGTGAACTTCGCCACAAGCTCGCCAGTCCCTCCGGCGTTCATCCGCTCGAACATGTCGCGAAACATCTCTTCCAGTGAGGCCATGAGGGCCTCCTGGATGTCTCCCGGCAGGTCCCAGAACCGCGGCTTCATGCCGGCCCAGGCCTTTTTGCGCGTCGTGTAGATGAACTGGGCCTCGGTCTGGTCCGGCTTCCGCTCGGTGGCGTGCTGGGTGAAGACGTACGAGCGGATCTCGTCCTTCACAGCCTGCGGCAGCTTGGGGTGGTCGAAGATGAGGTTGTTGAAGCCGAGGGCCAGATGGATCTCCACCGTCTCGCTCTCCGGGAAGCGGCTGAAATACGACATGGGCAAGGTGGAGGCTCCATGCTGCACTGCGCCGGCGAGGCCGAACTCCTGGCGGCCCACGCGGGAGATCTCGGCCAGGGTGTCGAAGGCCACCGTCACCGTGGCCAGGCTCCCGTCGGGCAGGACCTTCCCGCCGTGCGTGGTGCCGGAGTTCACGCTGACCTTGCTGATGCCGGCCCCGCCTCCGGCGGCGGCCAGGGCCTTCGGGTAGGTGGCCATGAACGCCCGCAGCTCGTCCGGCGTCGTGTTGTGCGCGCCCACCTCGCCGATCTCCGCCCCGACAGAGATCGTCACCCCCGGCGGCTCCAGTTCCCGCACCAGCCGGGTGAACCGGGCGGTGAGCTCGGCGTTCAGCCGCTGCTGCTCGACCGGAGCGTGGGGAGGGACAGGTCCACCACCGTGGAGGCATCGATGTCGATATTGAAGAAGCTGGCGGCCACCTGCTCCCGGATCACCTCCGACAGGCGCTGGATCTCCGCGGCGGAATCCCTGGCAAAGCTGCCTGCGTTCACCTGGTCATGGTCGGCCTGGAGGAAGAGCGGTCCGCGATACCCCTCGCGCATGGCGGCGGCCAGGACCCCGGCGGTGTACTCCGCCGGCGACTGCCGGGCGTAGAGCGCCTCCGCCAGGGCCTGCTCGAAGATCAGGAGAGAGGCCCCCATCTTCTGCGCGGCGCGAAACGCCGCCCGGCTGGTCTGGTAGGTCCAGCCGCGCAGGTTCATGGCCGGCACCGTCCGCCCGCCCCAGCGGCCCTGGCCCCGCGCCGCGTACAGCCCCTGGATCGAGGCCGGCACGACCCCCGAGGCGCGCGCGGCCTCCCGGATGGCCCAGATGGCCGCCTGGCGGGCGTCCGGCTCTGCCAGAGCCGCCGCTCGGGCCCACCGGTCGAGGACGTCGACGGGCGGCTGCGCGCCCTCCGGCAGATGGGGATCGAACCCGGACGAGAGGCCCAGGGCTCGCAGGTCGTTCACGATCTCCGACAGGGAGATGGCACTCATGCGGAATCCTCCTGAATGAGATTCGATCGGAAGAGAAATTCGGCGGGAGAGACTACCACGCGCGCCGGGAAAACCAAAGGCGGAAGCGCGGCCGGTCGTGGCCTCTCGGGAACAGGTGCACGCCAAAGCGCTGCCCCCCTCCCCGCAGAGACCCGCGCGTCCCTAGCTGGCGGCTGCCTCGCTGCGGACCGGCACGGCGTACGGGCCTTCCTTGATGAAGGCGACGCTGGGAGATCGGCCGCCCCACCTCGGATGCTGCACCGCCGCGATCACGGCATTCTGCACCATGGTCCGGGCCTGCTCCGCGTCGTCTGCATACTTCCCGTCCGGCAGGTAGTCCCAGCCCATTCCGCCGGGGACGAGCTGGTGCTGCTCCTCCGAAAGACGCGCCGAGCAGTAGATCAGTCCCTCCTCACCCACCTTGTCCAGGACCTTGCCCCACATCTGCGGCTCCCACTGATCCTTGGTGAACCGCCAGCCCGGATGCATGAGGGTGGAGAGATATGCGGCCGATCCCTGAAGCTTGAGGAGGTGGAGGAGGGTCTTGTAAGTGAGCGGCCCGATGGGATCCAGGTCGCGCTCGCAAGCCGCCAGGATGATGATGCCCCCCTCCGTCACGACCGGCAGGGCGTTCACGGCCGCCTTCGCGTTCTGGTAGTGGTTGATGCCCACGTACCCGCCGTGGGTCAGCACGATGTCGTATTCCCGATCCACGGGAATGGCCACGATGCTCCGCAGGAGCTGGACAGCCTTGGCGTGCGCGTGGATCAGATCCCCGGAAAACACATCGATCA
The DNA here is from genome assembly GCA_963714585.1 of uncultured Methylomirabilota bacterium. Taxonomy (GTDB): domain Bacteria; phylum Methylomirabilota; class Methylomirabilia; order Methylomirabilales; family 2-02-FULL-66-22; genus 2-02-FULL-66-22. The sequence continues at coordinate 17,397 of CAVQPC010000077.1, read as the reverse complement.
GCTCCAGGCGCCGGTTCAAGACGGTGTTGATGATGAAATCGACCCCGGCTTTTTGCGCGATCTCCAGGGCCTCCTCGTGGCAGGGGTTCCCCTCCAGGACGAGGTTCGTCGCCAGCGGAGAGTCCAGGACCTCTGCGCTGTGGAACCTCGCGATGGTTCGGCGGCTGACCAGGGCGGGACAGACCGCCTTCCTGCCGCCGGAGGCGCCTGCCATGAAGTGGCTCTCCACCAGGGCGGTGGCGATCTTGACGTCCGCCTCGTAGAAACGGCGGTTGATCAAGATTTCGTTGCCGGTCCTGGTTTTCCCGATGTCTACCAGCCCCGCATCGTTGTCGCAGTCATGATCCACGATGCGATATTGCGCGGCCACATCCTCGCCGAACATGGCCACCTTCTCCTCTTCGGTGCTCGGCCGATGGGTCCCCGTCCCCACCAAGAGGGTGATGTGCTCCCGCGCGACGCCGACCTGCTGGAGCAGCGCCAGGAAGGGCGGCAGGATCCCTTTCTCGCCCTTGTAGGGAACGGGGCGGGTAATATCGGAGGTGGTGATGCAGACGGTGAGATCCCCGAGGGACTTCCCCTTTGCCCGGAGGATCTCCGGCAGGGGCTTCGTGCCGATGGGATGGGAAAGGGATGCTCGAATCCGCTCGCCCGGATTCGTCGGGGGCGGGACCTCCTGCATCTCCAGGACCCGGCAATCCGGCGGAACGGCCACCTGAAAAGTCGTCGGCCCGTACTCCACCTCAACCGGCTTCCAGCGGGTCGACATCCGCCTCGCGCAGGATGCGTGCAACTTCGGGCTTCATGGCAGCCTCCTCTCCGCCCCTCCGACCACGGGTCGTCGAGGCTGCAGCCCTACATGCCGAGAGACGCCTTGTGGGCCAGGAATCTTCAGGGACGTGAGACAGACCTATGGCCTGAATCTGCTCGACGCGATCCCTGAGTGGCGGCTCCGCCACCGTCGCGTCGAACAGATCCACCGCCTTGGTCTTGAGCAGGATGGCCCGCCACAGTGGCTCCGGAACGGGCATGACGGAGAGCCGAGGCAGTCGGACGAGATCGAACCTTCGGAATCTGGGATCCGCCGCATTCATGACGCCGTCCCATGCAGTCTGTCTGTCGCGCACCAGATCGCCGAACGAGTATTCTCCCGGCTCGGTCTCGAGCAGCCAGCGGCTCGCCACGGTTGCGTCCTCTCCTTTCCAGTCATCCGGCGGCCCAAGTATAGCAGGCGAACCGAATCGCTGCGACCTCACCTTCGCAGTTCGGACCGCTCAATGCCCCTGCCGGCATCCCCCTGTGGACCTGTCATTCAGCTTGGGGGAATTTGGCTCTGCGCGCCCCCATGCCCGTCTCAGGCTGTGACGACCGGAGAACGGGACATTGTGTCCAACTTGAGACATTCATGCTCAACCAATTGCGGCGGTGACCCATCCCGGTTAGAGTAGGTCGCGGAGGGGATTGATGCCCCATATCTTCGCGGATCCCCGTCGCAACGCTTCGAATAACGATCCCGGCAATCGAACGGCGTGCAGTTGCTCAACAGCCACCGATCGCTTCGCCGCGCCTTCAGTCCTTCAGCGTGCCTCCGGGAGGGCAAGATGAGCCTGGGAGGGAAATTGACCCTGTGGGTCCTGCTCCCGATCCTCCTGCTCTTGATCGGCTACGCAGCCATAACTCTGCACCGAGAACAACAACTCCATCAGGGCGAAGTGCGGGAATCCGTGGAGCGCCTCGCCAACACCCTGGCGATCTCGGTGACGGATGCCCTGTGGCGCAAGAGACCCGCTGAGATCTCCAACATCGTGGAGCGCTCGGCTCTCGACAAGAAGCGCTTCGGCCTCGTCGTCTACGACCAGGAGGGTCACCCGATCCTCACCTGGGGGCTGGACGCCTGGGCCGGAGGCGTGAGCCGGCAGGAACTGATGGCCCTGACCAGCCTCCCGCGCGGCGTGGGGAGTGTGGAGCAGGCAAGCGGGATTCCGCTGGGCAGTCACCTCATAGCCTTGACGGCGGGCGGGGAACTGCTCGGCGGCCTCAAGGTCTCCGAAAGCCTGGAGGACGTTCAGGCGGTGCTGGCTCACGAGCGCAACTACTTCCTCAGCATGCTGGCCATGGTCTCCATCGTCCTGGCGGTCCTGATCTCCATCACGATCCGGCGAACGGTGACCGTGCCGCTGGCAGGGCTCATGGAGCGCGCGGCGGTTCTGGGCCGCGGGCAGATCCCCGAGGACGTGATCGTATCGGGGCGGGACGAGGTGGCCCGCCTGGCGCAGGAGTTCAACGCCCTGGCTCGCAACCTGGAGGAGGCCCGCCAGCATCTCGTGCGGGAAAGCGAGTACGCGCAGAACGTGGTCCAGAGCATCACCGACGGCATCATCGGCTTGGATGCCGCCGGACGCATCCGGACGTGGAATCGGGCGATGGCCGACCGGTACGGGATCCCCGAAGCGGAGGTCTTGGGCCGCGACCTGTTCGAGGCGTTCCCCGCTCTGGATCGGGAAGGGCTGAAGAAGGAACTGGACAGCCTCTTCCGGGGGCAACGCCGGGATTTCACGCTGCGCCACTTCGAGCACGAGACGATCCGCCGCGGCCGGGTGGTCCTCAACATCCGGGGCAGTGCCCTGCAGGACCAGACGAGCGAGATCGCCGGAGCGGTCCTGGCCATCGAGGACGTGAGCGATCGCGTCGCCCTCGCCCAGGAGGTGCAGCAAGCCGAGAAGCTGGCCGTGATCGGCCAGCTCGCCGCGGGGATCGCCCACCAGATCGGGACCCCGCTCAACGTGATCTCCGGGTCCGCCGAGTACCTCATGATGGAATGGGGCGCCGAGGGACAGCGGCCGCATGAACTGGAGATCATCGTCGCCCAGACCGACCGGATCACCAAGCTCATCCAGCAGCTCTTGAACTTTGCCCGGCCCACCCGGATGGAGCTGGAGCCCTTGAAGCTCAATGCGCTGCTCCGGGAGGTGCTGGGCCTCACAGAGCATCCGATCGTCAGGGGACAGATCACCGTTCAGACGGATTTCCAGGAGGATCTCCCTCTCCATCACGGGCGATGCGAACCAGTTGGAGCAGGCCTTCCTCAACATCGTGATCAACGCCTGGCACGCCATGCCGGACGGGGGGACGCTCACGCTCCGGACCCGGGCCACGCCCACCCCCGATCGCGCTCGGCGCAGCGGCCGCCCCGCCTCGCTCGGCGCAGAGGCCAGCATTGAGGATACCGGCACGGGAATTTCCCCCGAGAACCTCCCGCGGATCTTCGATCCCTTTTTCAGTACCAAGGGCGTGGGCAAGGGGACAGGCTTGGGCCTCGCCATCAGCCGCCGGATCGTGATGGACCATCATGGGAGCATCGAGGTGGCCAGTGAGCTGGGGAAGGGGACCCGCTTTACCATCTGGCTGCCCGGAGGGAGTGGAGCGGCATGACAGCGCAAGAGCGGATTCTGGTTGTGGATGACGAAGAGCAGATGCGGGAGCTGCTGACCAAGGTCTTGAGCAAGAATGGCTACCACGTCTCCGTCTGCGGAGAGGGAACCGAGGCCCTGGCCCTCCTGGAGAGGGAGCCGATGGATCTCGTGGTGACGGACGTTCGCATGCCAGGCCTCGGAGGCATGGAGGCGCTACGCGCGATCAAGGAGCTGAACCCCGAGATCGTCGTCATCATCATGACCGCCTTCGGCTCCATCGACCAGGCGGTCCAGGCGGTGAAAGAGGGCGCCTACGATTACATCAACAAGCCGTTCAAGATTGACGAGATGCTCCTCACCATCGAGAAGGCCCTGGAGGAGCGCCGCCTGCGCCGCGAGGTGAGCACCCTCCGGCAGGAGCTGCGCACCCGCTACCGGTTCGACAATCTGATCGGCAAGAGCCGGGCGATGCAAGATGTCTTCAGCCTCATCGAGCAGGTGGCGAACAGCCGCAGCACGGTGATGGTGTACGGCAAGAGCGGGACAGGGAAGGAGCTCGCCGCCAAGGCCATCCACTACAACAGCCCGCGAGCCACCAAGGCCTTCGTCGCCGTCAACTGCGCCGCCATCCCCTCCGAGCTCTTGGAGTCGGAGCTCTTCGGCCACGAGAAGGGCTCCTTCACGGGGGCCATCGCCACCAAGGTGGGGAAGTTCGAGCTGGCCACGGGCGGGACCCTCTTCCTGGACGAGGTGGGGAGCATGCGCCTCGACCTCCAGGCGAAGATCCTGCGGGCCCTCCAGGAGCGGGAGGTCGAGCGGGTGGGCGGGACCCGGACCATCAAGATCGACGTCCGGGTCATCGCCGCCACCAACCGGGAGCTGAAGAAGGCCGTCGACGAGGGGACCTTCCGCGAGGACCTCTACTACCGCCTGAACGTGGTGCCCGTCACGCTGCCCGACCTCAAGGATCGCCAGGAGGACATCCCGCTTCTCGCGAACCACTTCGTGCAGAAGTTCTCCCAAGAGTCCAATCCCAATGTCCGCGAGATCTCGAAGGAGGCCATGACGGTCCTGCTGAGCTACTCCTGGCCCGGCAACGTCCGCGAGCTGGAGAACGTGATCGAGCGGGCCGTGACGCTGGGCCGGGGGCCGGCCATCCAGCCGGGGGACCTGCCGCCCCACCTGGTCGGGGGGACGGATCCGCTGGAGCGCGCGCTGCTCAAAGAAGCCACCCTGGAGGATCTGGAGCGGGAATACATCGGCCTCATCCTCCGCCGCACGAAGGGGCACCAGATCCGCGCTGCGAGCATTCTGGGGATCGACCGGCGGACTCTGTATCGCAAGATTCGCCGCTACGGCATCCGGCTCACCGAGGAGTAGCGGCAAGACGCGACACCCCCCACGGACGCCCAGACTCCAAGGGAAATCCCGTTCCCCTGACGGCTCCCTCTCCCACTGCTGGTATGCCGCTTGCTTCCTCTTTCCCGTGGGTCTGGTTCGTTAACACATGAGCGACATTACCCATGGCAGGGGAGAGGATCGCGGTCCCTCACGCCGGACCTCGCCCAGGGAGATTGAGCGTGGCTGGCATCCTCCGGCCCCCGAAGACACCGGAGCCGGGGCGAGCGGTATCGCCGGACATCCGTGATCGATGCACGTCCGATTTTCTCTCCAGCCTCACGCCAGACAAAGGCCTGGGCGCCCTTTCGCGTTACGCGCCGGAATCTCCGGAGCGGCAACTCGCCTCTCTCCTCCGGGTCCCCGGCGTGCCCCACGGCCGGGTTCTGGCGGCCGTGAAGGACGGACGACTGGTCGGATACCTCACGCTTCACGCGCCGGATCCCTCGAGTCGCTGGGCCGACCTGCCCGCCGGCCACATCCTGGAGTTGGGCGGGATCGAGGTGGCTCGCGGCCAGCGCAGATGCGGGCTGGCTCGCCGGCTCCTGGACCAAGCGTTCTCCTCCCCGGACCTCGATGCGGTCATCGTCTATGCTCAGGCTCTCACCTGGTGCTGGGACCTGCGAGAAACCGGACTCAGGAAAGCGGAATACCGCCACTTGCTCTTGCGACTCTTCCGAGCCGCTGGATTTGACGTCTGCCCGACGGACGAAGGGAACATCCGCCACGACCGCGCGAACCTCTTGCTAGTCAGGGCCGGTCCTGGCGTCCCTGCGCCTCTCATGCAGGCATTTCGTGCTCGCCTGATTCACAAGGCGGAGGAATGGTAAAGAGGGCCAGCCGCATCTCAATTTTCCACCGCACCAGGCTCGGCAATCTGTGTTCCGGGGCAGCGGGACGTTGTGGCTCAGATCTTGGCTAATTTGCCTCAGGGAGCATAGCTTCGCCAACGCGTCCCATCGATATCGGCTTTCGTGTCCCGTCGCCCCTGGGCCGCAAGTCATCGGCATTTCGCAGGGATGCCTCATGTTCTGACCGATTGCCACGGAGCATGTCTGGAAACCGAGGCAGGGTGGAAATTGGTATCGGAATTGCCGAGAGACAGGTGGCAATCTGTTTCATATCGTCGCCCAGACGTTGCGTCGTTCCGATGCTGGTGTCCGTGTAGCGACGGACCGTCGGCCGGAGCGATCTGCGTCTTCCGCACACATTGTGAGGATGAGGGTGGGACCCACCCCCAGGACCCATCCGAAACCGAAGTGGCCAAACCGAACAGTGGGAGGACAGCCCCGGGGGAATTGTCCTCCGTAAAGGAGCCCATGATGATCCACGAGGACGATGCCCTGGACTACCGCCGCCGCCACCGCGGCCTGATCGGGGTGGAGAGCAAGATGCCCGTGAAGGACCGGGCCACCCTCAGCCTGGTGTACACCCCGGGCGTGGCCGAACCGTGCCTCGCCATCCATAAGGATCCCCGGAAGTCCTTCGAGTACACCTGCCGGGGGAACACCATCGCCCTCATCACGGACGGCTCCGCCCTCTTCGGCATGGGCGCGGTGGGTCCCGAGGCTGCCCTGCCCATCATGGAAGCGAAGTCGGTCCTCTTCCAGACCTTCGCGGGGGTCGACGCCTTCCCCATGTGCCTGCGCGTGGACACGCTCTACGAGATGATCCAGACCGTGGCCATGCTCGCCCCGACCTTCGGGGCCTTCTGCCTGGAGGATATCAGTTCCCCGCGCTGTTTCTCCCTGGAGGACCACCTGCAGCGAGCGGTGAACGTGCCCATCTTCCACAACCATGCCCATGGGGCGGGCGTCCTGGTGCTGGCGGGCCTGCTGAATGCCTTGACCCTGGTGGGCAAGCGCCTGGAGGATGCGCGCATCGTCATCGGCGGGGCGGGCCCGGCAGGGGTGGGGGTGGCGCGCCTGCTCGTCGCGGCCGGGGCGCAGCGGCTCATCGTCTGCGATAGCGCCGGCGCCCTCCACAAGTATCGCCCGGTCAACATGAACTGGGTGAAGGCCGAGGTCGCTCGGCAAACCAACCCCGAGAACTTCGCCGGGTCCCTGGCCGAGGCCCTCCAAGGCGCGGATGTATTCGTGGGCCTCTCGAAGGGGGGCGTGGTGAGCCCCGAGATGGTCGCGCGCATGGCCGCCCAGGCCATCGTCTTCGCCCTGGCCGTCCCCACGCCCGAGATCCTGCCGGCCGAGGCCAAGGCGGCCGGCGCCGCGATCGTCGCCACCGGCCGGTCGGACTTCCCGAACCAGCTCGACATCGCCCTGGTCTTCCCCGGGGTCCTGCGGGGCCTCCTGGACATCCAGGCCCGCAATGTCACGACCCCCATCCTGCTCGCGGCCGCCCAGGCCCTGGCCGGGCTGGTGCCCGCGGCCGACTTGACCCCCGAGCACATCGTCCCCCCGCTCTTCGACTTCCACGTGGCCCCCACCATCGCCGCCGCGGTGGCCAAGGCCGCCATGCAGAGCGGGGAATCCAAGATGGACCCCGCGACCATCGCGGAGCGGACCCTCCATTTCATCTACGAGGGCAGCGTCCCGATCGAGCCCCGGGCCCCGGGCAAGCCCCTCAGCCAGAAGGAAGAGGCCATGGAGCTGCACCGCCGCTTCCGCGGCAAGCTCCGGATCCTGAGCAAGGTGCCCATCAAGGACGCCCACATCCTGAACCTGCTCTACCTCCCGCCGGGGGCGACCCTCCCGGTCGAAGCCATCCGGCAGGACCCGGCCAAGGTGTACGAGCTCACCGCCAAGGGCAACCTGGTGGCCGTGGTCTCGGATGGCAGCGCCGTCCTGGGGTTGGGCAACATCGGCGCCCGGGCCGCCATGCCCGTCATGGAGGGCAAGGCCGTGCTCTTCAAGACCTTCGGCGGGGTCGAGGCCTTCCCCATCTGCATCGCCACCCAGGACGTCGACGAGATCGTGGCGGTGGTGAAGGCCATCGCCCCGGTCTTCGGCGGGATCAACCTGGAGGACATCGCGGCCCCCCGCTGCTTCGCGGTCGAGGACCGGCTGAAGAAGGAGCTGGACATCCCCGTCATGCACGACGACCAGCACGGGACGGCCGTGATCGTGCTGGCGGCCATGCTGAACGCCCTGAAGGTGACGGGGCGGACCCTGGCGGAGGCCACGGTGGTCCTGAACGGGGCCGGGGCCTCGGCCATCGCGGTCGCCCGCCTCTTCCTGAAAGTCGGCGTGAAGGACCTCCTCCTCTGTGACACCAAGGGCATCGTCTACGAGGGGCGGACGGAGGGGATGAACCCGGTGAAGGTCGAGATGGCCCACTGCACGAACAAGGCGCGGCGCACCGGGACGCTGGCCGACGCCCTGGTGGGGGCCGACGCCTTCATCGGCCTCTCGGTGGCCAAGGCCGTCACACCGGAAATGGTGCGGACCATGGCGAAAGACGCCATCGTCTTCGCCATGGCGAACCCGGTCCCCGAGATCTTCCCCGACGAGGCCAAGTCGGGCGGGGCCGCGGTCGTGGCCACCGGCCGCTCGGATTTCGAGAACCAGGTGAACAACTCCCTGGGCTTCCCCGGGATCTTCCGGGGCGCTCTGGATGTGCGCGCCCGCGAGATCAATGACGCCATGAAGATCGCCGCCGCGGAGGCCATCGCGGCCCTGGTGAGCGACAAGGAGCTGAAGCGGGAGTACATCCTCCCCACCATGCTGGACTTCCGGGTGCCGGTGGCCGTCGCCAAGGCCGTGGCCACCGCCGCCATGGAGACCGGGGTGGCACGCCTGAAGATCGATCCCGAGGTGGTCGCCGAGAACGCCCGGGCCTACATCTACGAGGGGAAGCTCGGGCTGGTGGGGTGAGGGAGCATGATCGCGACCGATCTATTCCGAAAGAATCATCGGACCATCCGGAAGGCCCTGGTGTCCCTGGACCGAGCGCTCCTGACGCAGTCGTCCCATTGGGCCACGGTGGCCAGGAACCTCGCGAACTACCTTGACATGCAGTTGCGCGAGTACTGGGGCTCGGAGGAACGGTGGGTGTTCCGTCCGCTGGCCGAGACCGGTCCGGACGCCGCAGGCGTGGTCGCCGAGATGGCGCAGGAACATCGGGACCTGGAAACCCGCCTCGCGGAATTCAAGGCGCTCACCTCCTGCCCGATCGGCGAGGCAATGGCCCCGCTCGTTCGCGAGAAGGGCCTCGCCTTGGTCAAGGAATTCGTCCACCACATGTTCCTGGAGGAGGAGGTGGGCTTCAGCCTGGCGGAAGATCGTTTGGGCCAGGCGCGGCTAGAAGAGGTCGCCGCGCATGTGCTTCTGCTCCACGAGGCAGGGAAGGAGATCGAAGAGCCGGCGGCCATCGACTAAGCCGAGGCGTCCCGATTACGCATATGACCGCCGCGGGGAGGTCTCACCCTTCCCGCGGCGGTTGTTTTTCCAAGCGGCAGGCTGCCGCTGCTTGAGCCTTGCCGGACAGCTCGTGGGTCCGGCGCTAGGCAGACCAGGCATAAGGCAGTTGGGGCACCACCTGGAGGACCAGCGTCTCGGCATCCCGGGGAAGCAGGCGGTGCGCCAATGCCGCCGCCTCGCCAGGGCGAACGGAACCATCGACGGCATGCAACACGTTCTCCACTCCCGTCTCCTTATCAGTAGGTAAATGGCATTGCCGGAATCGCCCCGGTAGTAGATAATCTGTCCCTTACGGTAATGCTGACGGTGGGTCATCCGCGCGAGCACGGCGAGGTGCGCCGGTTCAAGCATCGAGAACATGGGAACCTGGCGCAGGGAAGTCAGCCGATCGATTTCCATGACGAGACCCTCCAGGCGAGCGTGCATCCACTCCCCGACATCCCCCACACATCGTAGGATCCTTCCCGCAGAGCATGGTAGCGCAACAGCAGGAAGCCACAAGGCGTATTCCGCTAGGGCTGTGCGGGCCCGTCATCTTGCCGGACTAGGGTAGGGAGCTTATGATTAACGGCGTCAAGCGCTCCCCGAGCGATGCGGCCGCCGAGAGCGGCGGAGAACGATGCATGCGGAGGGTATGGAGTCTCCGGACCAAGATCGTGGTCGTGACGATGGCGGTGGTCCTCTCGGTGCTGGCGCTCACCACGTTCCTCACCATCCGGATGTCCCGGGGGGCCACCGAGGACGATCTGCGCACCAGCGGGTTGGCGCTGGCGCGGGAATTGGCTGCCTCCGTCGTCTCCAGCCACGGGCCCGTCGAGGCGGGGACCCTGCAGCAGGAGTTGACCAGCCTGCTGGGCCGGGGCAGTGTGGTCCGGGATGCAGCCATCTACGCCGTGACGTCCCGTGGGCTCGTCGAGTGGGCCTCGGCGGGCCCCTCACATCCTCCCTGGCCGGAAGTAGAGATCGCGGCGCGGGAAGGGCAGGAGATCACCACCCTGAAAACCCAAGGGGAGATGCGATCTTGGCGGGTGGCGGTCCCCATCTGGGAGGACCGGCGCAGCGTGGGGGCAGTCGCCTTGTCCCTCCCCCTGGGGCGCACGGATGCCTTGGCGCGCCACGCGGAGCGACAGGCCATCGGGCTCGGTGTGGTCACGGGGATCCTCCTCATAACCAGCCTGTCGGTCCTCATGAACCGGGCCTTCACGTCGCCGGTCCGCCACTTGGCGGGGGTCATGCAGCGGGCGGAGGCCGGGGACCTGAACGTGCGGGCTCCCGAGGATCGGCGGGACGAGCTGGGGCGGCTCTCGCGGGGCCTGAACCGGATGCTGGAGCGGGTGGGGTCCTTCCAGACGGAGCTGACGCGCCAAGTCTCCGAGGCGACCGCCGAGCTGCGCACCGTCAATGAGCGACTCTACCGGGCACAGCAGCAGGTGGCTCGCAACGAGCGGCTGGCGGCGGCTGGCGAGATGGCGGCGGCCATGGCCCACGACGTGGGGACCCCTCTCACCGCCGTGTCCGGCCACCTCCAACTCCTGGAAGAGGACGTCTCCGACGCCGGACTCAAGGAGCGCTTGCGCCTCATCCAGGGACACGTGGATCGGGTGGTCGCGGGAGCCCGGCGCTTCCTGGATGCGGCCAGGCCGGAGGCCGTGCGGGTGCCCGTGGACGTGAATGCGCTCCTCGTGGATCTCCAGGTCCTGACTACATCCGAAGTCCGGCGGAAGGGGATTGCGGTCGCCCAACACCTGGGCGAGGATGTGCCCCCAGTCATGGCCGATCCTGCGCAGATGCAGGAGCTACTCCTGAACCTGATCACCAACGCCCTGGAGGCCATGGAACGGGGCGGGAGGCTCACCCTCACCACCGAGGCCACGCGGGAGGACGGCGGGATGCCAACGGTGCGCGTGACGGTGAGCGACACCGGGCCGGGAATGGATGCCGACGTCCTGGCGCATGCCTTCGAGCCTTTCTTCACCACCCGAGGCGCCTCGGGAGGGACCGGCTTGGGCCTGGCCATCTGCCGCCGACTGGCCCGAGATCACGGGGGCTCCATCCACCTGGAAAGCGCGCCGGGCGAGGGGACGCGCGCGGTCGTGGAGCTTCCTGCAAGCACGGGGTGAGGCCCCATGGACACCGCGAAGGTCCTGGTCGTCGATGATGATCCCGCGATCGTGGCCCTGCTCACCGAGCTGCTCGAGAAGGCGGGGCACCAGGTGGCGGCCGTGCGCACCGGGGCCGCCGCCATCGCGGCCGGGAAGGCGGAGCCCGTGGATGTGCTCCTGCTGGACGTCCGGCTCCCGGACATGGACGGGCTCGCCGTGCTCCAGGCCGTCCAGGCGGCGCGCCCGGAGACCGCGGTCATCGTGATGACCGCCTTCGGGACGGTGGAGATGGCCATCCAGGCCATCAAGGCGGGGGCCTACGACTACGTGCCGAAGCCCTTCAAGCTGGACGAGGTGCGCCTCGCCGTCCAGCGGGCCCTGGAGCGCAAGCACCTGCGCGCCGAGAACCAGCAGTTCCGGCAGGCGCTGCGCGGCAAGTACCGCCTGGAGAACGTGGTGGGGGCCAGCGGGCCCATGCTGGAGCTCTTCAAGACGGTGGCCCGGGTGGCCCCCACCCGCACCACGGTGCTCCTCGAGGGCGAGAGCGGCACGGGCAAGGAGCTCATCGCCCGCACGCTCCACTACAACAGCACCCGCGCCGAGAAGCCCTTCGTGACCGTGGACTGCGGCGCCCTGCCCGAGACGCTCCTGGAGAGCGAGCTCTTCGGCCACGAGAAGGGCGCCTTCACCGGGGCCACCGCCACCACGCGGGGCCTCTTCGAGGCGGCCCAGGGCGGGACCTGCTTCCTGGACGAGATCGGGGACGTCTCGCCGGCGGTGCAGGCCCGGCTCCTGCGGGTCCTGCAGGAGCACGAGGTCAAGCGGGTGGGGGGCACGGAGCCCCTGCGGGTGGACGTGCGGGTCATCGCCGCCACCAACCAGCCCCTGGAGCCCCTGGTCCAGGCCCACCGCTTCCGGGAGGACCTGTTCTTCCGGCTGAGCGTGGTGACGCTCGTGATCCCCCCGCTGCGCGAGCGGGGGGCCGACATCCCGCTGCTCGCCGACTTCTTCCTGCGCAAGGTCGCCCAGGAGACCGGCAAGGCGGTGGAGCGGATCAGCCCCGACGCCCTGGCCCTGCTCACCGCCTACCCCTGGCCGGGCAACGTCCGGGAGCTGGAGCACGCCATCGAGCGGGCGGTGATCCTCACCCAGAACCCCACGCTGCTGCCCCCGGACCTGCCGCCGGAGGTGCAGCGCCGCGGCGCCCCCGGCCCCGGCCCGGACGCCCCGGTCCTCCCCCTCCGGGAGATGGAGCGCCGGCACCTGCTCTTCGCCCTGGAGCGCGCCCGGGGCAATCGCAAGCGGGCGGCCGAGTGGCTGGGGATCACGCGGCGCACGCTCTACCGCATGGCCCACCGCTACGGGATCGACCTCTCCCGCGTGCCGGACTGACCGGCCCGCGCCCGCCCCGGATCGCCGCGGAGTGTGTCGGGCTGATTCGACCCGCTGCCAAAAGTAGCCACAAACTCCATCTCCTGCATTCGCAGGGGGTTTGAAGAATCCTGCGAAAGGCCCGTGCCACTCTTGGCCTGGAGTCTTCCGTCTTCTTCCGAATGCCCCGAGGCCCGCTGATTCCCAAGTCCAAGTTTTCCCATATATTAGGAGGCCGCGCCTGTCGTCCGGGTGATCGGCATGAGGGTTGCCTGGTATTGGATACGACATAATGGGTCGGAGGGGCGAGTTATGCCTCCGGAGAAACCGGAAAGAGTGGCGGCAAAGCCGGGCAGCGGACGGGTCCTCGTCGTGGAGGATGATCCGGGGGTTCGCGAGATGTTCCTGTACGCCCTTGGGAGACACGGCTGGGACGCGCAGGGGGCCGCCGACGGCCTCCAAGCATGGCGCTGTCTGCAGGACAGCGAGTTCGCAGTGATTGTCACGGATCTGCAGATGCCAAGCATGGATGGCTTAGCGCTCTTGAAACGCGTTCGCCGCACGGAGAATCCGCCGCCCGTGGTGATCCAGACGACCCTGTTGAACCGTGGGTTGGAGGTGATGCTCCGGAAGGCGGGGGCTTTCCGGGTGCTGGTGAAGGGCGGACCACTGGATCGGTTCCTCCGATCCGTGGAGGAGGCCGCAGCGGCTTCTACGAGCCATCCGCGTAACGGTGACGGCCCACCTTAATCCCGCGTAACGGCAACTGCTTGGGGAGGTGAACGATGCGAAGAGTAAAGCTGTTGATTGCGCTGCTGGCGGCAGGCGCTCTGGTCCTCGGGAGCGGATACGCCTTCGCGCAGCAATCCACCACCACACCGTCTTCGACTTCGACGAGCGCGACGCCATCGGCGACTGCAGCGTCCTCGGCGACGACCATGCCGGAGAAGCCCGCATTGGCGAAGGCATCGAAGGAGAAGGCCATGGCTCCGAAGTCGGTGGGGGCCAAGGAGTCCACGGCGCAGCAGCGAAGCGAGGCCAGGGCGGCCAGCATGGAGAAGGCCGAGAAAGAGCGAACCATGGATCGGGCCTCCCGCGGCCAGGTCACGCACGTCGACACCACGGCCCATCCGAATACGCTCGTCATGAATACGATGCTGGGGCACCAGGTCCTGACGGTCGGGGTGGATGTGCTGCCGTCTACCATGATCACAGAGGGCAGGGCCACGAAGACCCTCGCCGACATCAAGCAGGGGGACCAGATCTGGATGAAGTGGGATCGGACAACCAACCGCTTGGTGGCGGATCAGATCCGCATCCTCGGGACCAGCAGCAAGGTGTCCGCGACGGCTGAAAAGAGCGAGACGGCGGCGAAGGCGATGCCCGCTGCTCCGAAGAACGCGAAGGCAACTCCTGCTGCCGCGAAGACCGAGGCGGCCAAGAAGAGTTACTGAGCGACACGTTCCCCAGGCCTGCGCTTCGCTTCGGGGTGCGGGCCTGGGGGATCCTTTCGGCCCCACGCAGCGTCTCGATCCTCCCCTGCGCGGGTGAATGCTCCGCCAGCAGATCGACCTTCGCCGACCGGCATCCAGGTGAACACTCCTCGATCTCCTCGTTGTCATCCCCTCGATAAACCGAATTGTTCTCCGCACAGGTCTGGTCCACATCCCTTTTCCGGCTGACCTGAGGCAAGGACCGCAACGAGGCTCTCAAAAGCGCGTGGAATATGGTATGCTTTGAGGTCAGGCACGGCCATCGCCTGACGGAACCACCCTCCCGGTACGGAGCAGGTTCACGAACAGACGGCAGAGCCTCCCCGCATTCGGACGACGAACTTCCATGGGCGGAGGTACGGATCAGAACTCACCCGATTCTTCCCCGCGCCTGGATCCCAGACCCCTGGCGGAGGCCGGGAACGCCTAGGGAGAGGTACCGATGTCGCTGCGGCTCAAGATGATCCTGGGAATCGGCACGATCCTGCTCATGGCGGTCGTGGCGTACGCCTTCCTTGCCATGCGGATTCAAACCAAGTACCTGCAGCATCTGGCCAGACACGAGGCGGACCTGATCGCGGGGACGGCAGACCGGGCGCTCACTCGGGCTATGGAACGGGGGGAGACCGAAGTCGTCCAGGCAATCCTCGCACGCATCGGAGAGCATCCGGTCCTGAGCAGAATCCGCATCGTGGGTCCCCGGGGGGAAGTCTTGAGATCGAGCAACCCCCGGGAACGGGGGCAGATCCTGGGGCCGATGGAGTGGTCTGCGGGGGGAAAGGCGCCTGAGCCAGTCTGGAACTTCCAGGAACGGACCGTCAGCGTCTTCCGTCCCATCGTGAGAACTCCCGAATGCGCCAAGTGTCATACGGGCGAGCGACCGATTCTTGGATTCCTGAACGTCGTCTCCTCTTTCCCGCCGGTTGGTTCAGGTGTCGCCCAACATTGGACGTTCATGGTCCTCACGACCGTCTTCGTCCTCGTCGCCGCCGGCGCAATGATCGCCGTCCTGTTCACATTCGTTATCGGCCGGCGACTCGACACACTCTCCCAGACCATGAGTCGGGTGGAGGCGGGCGATCTCACGGCCCGGGTCCAGGAGGAGGGTTCCGACGAAATCGGAAGCCTGGCGAAGAGCTTCAACACAATGGTGGTGCGCCTCGCGGACGCCCGGCGACAACTCGAGGATCGCCACCTGGGGGAGATCCGGCGGGCAGAACATCTGGCCGCGCTCGGGAAGATGGCAGCCGGGATCGCCCACGAGATCAACAACCCCTTGGCCGGCATGCAGAACTGCGTCCGGACCCTCTTGAAGAGGACGCGGGACGAGGCGCAGCGGGTAGAATACCTCGCGATGCTTCGGGAGGGGTTGGACCGGATCGGCCGGACCGTAGGGCGACTCCTGGACTTCGCCCGGGAGACCGAGCCTCAACTCGACCTGACCGATCTCTCGTCGCTCCTCCGTCGGTGCCTGACCCTTTTGGAGCACGAGCTCGCAGCCCGGGGGATTTCCGTCGTGGCCACCACCGGGCACCGAGTCCCCACATTTCTGGCGGATCCCCATCAGCTCGAGCAGGTCTTTCTGAACCTGCTGATGAACGCAATGGATGCCATGCCTGACGGCGGGAAAATCATGGTCTCGATCAATCAACGGGATGGGGCGGCGCGGCCTTTCGTCGAGATCCAAATCACCGACACGGGCGTCGGGATTCCCCCCGAGCATCTCTCCCGCATCTTTGATCCCTTCTTCACCACCAAGGACGTCGGGAAGGGAACGGGCCTGGGGCTCTCGGTGAGCTACGGGATCGTGCGGGGTCACGGGGGATCCATCGAGGCCAAGAGTGAGGTTGGGAAAGGCAGCACCTTCGTCATTACCCTCCCAATCAGGGGTGAAGGAGAGAGCGATGTGCCCTCGGATCCTGCTGGTGGAGGACGAACCGATCCTCCGGGTGACGCTCGCGAATGACCTGGCCGAAGAGGGGTACGAGGTCGTTCGTGCCTCAGACGGGGGAGAGGGGCTTCGGCTCATCCAGGCGCAGAGCTTCGACGTCGCCCTGTTGGATCTGAAGCTCCCCAAGGTGGACGGGCTGACCCTCCTTCAGCACTATAAGGCTGTGAGTCCCGATGGCGTCGCCATCATGATGACCGGGTTTGGCACCGTCCAGTCGGCCGTGGCCGCCATGAAGGCGGGCGCCACCGACTACCTCTTGAAGCCATTCCCTCAGGAGGACCTCCTCGCGCTTCTGCGCGGACTTCTGGCCCAGCGGGAACAACGGAAGAAGAAGATGGAGAGACCGGCCGGGCCCATGCGATTTGGCGACCTCATCTACGTCAGCGAGAAAATGGCACGCATCTGTGACCTGATCGCCGGCGTGGCGCGCAGCGACGCCACCATATTGATCCACGGGGAGACGGGGACGGGGAAAGAACTGGTGGCACGGGCCATCCATCTGCAGAGCGGGCGGGAGACACGCCCCCTCATCTCTGTGGCCTGCGCGGCCATCCCTGAGACCCTCCTGGAGACCGAGCTGTTCGGCCATGAGAAGGGGGCCTTCACCGGCGCCATCCGCGAGCGGAAGGGGCGGTTCGAGCTGGCCCATCGGGGAACCCTCTTCCTGGACGAAATCGCCGACTTGGGGCCAGCCGTCCAGTCCAAGCTCCTCCGGGTTCTTCAGGAGAAGGCGTTCGAACGGGTCGGCGGGAGCAACACGATCAAGGTGGACGTCCGTGTGATCTCGGCGACCCGGAAGCGGCTGGAGGATGAAGTCCTGGCTGGACGATTCCGGGAGGATCTGTTCTACCGGCTCAAGGTGATCCCAATCATGCTGCCGCCGCTCCGCGAGCGGAAGGAAGACATCCTCCCCCTGACCGAGCATTTCCTGCAGAAGTACGCCCGACCGTTGGGGAAGGAGATCCGGGGGATAACCCCGGAGGCGTGCCGCCACCTCCTGGCCTACCATTGGCCCGGCAACGTCCGGGAACTGGAGGCCAGTATCCAGCGGGCAGTCACCTTGACCAAGAACACGATGGTTACGGCAGACGATATTTCCCTGGAGGACATCTTCACGCCATCCAATCACGTCAGCCCGCCCGGCCAGCTTCTCGCCGATGCCATCCGGGAGACCGAGCGGCGCTACCTCGATGAGGTGCTCCGGAGTGTCAACGGACAGCGCAAGCGGGCGGCAGAGATCCTGGGAATCAGCCGGAAGACTCTCTGGAAAAAGCTGAAGCTGCTCGGCCTGGA